>CAYQAG010000001.1:0-30664 GCA_964415425.1 uncultured Rhodospirillaceae bacterium
GCGGCGTTCACTCCTGGCCGCCGCCCAGGGAATGCACATAGACGCTGATCATCTTGATGCGCGTCTCGCCGAGCCGATCGATCCAGGCCGGCATCACGCCCTGGCGCGGATTGACGATCTGCGCGCGGATCGCCGCCGCATCGCTGCCATAGAGCCAGATGGAATCGGTGAGATCGGGCGCGCCGAGATCGGTGCGGCCGGCGCCCGTTTCGCCGTGGCAGGCGACGCATTGCGCGGCGAAGACGGCGCGTCCGCGTTCGGCCGCGACGGCATCGCTGGGGCTTCCCGAGAGCGACAGCACGAATTGCGTGACATCGTCGATCTGATCGGGGGGAAGCAATTGATCGAGGCCGAAGCGCGGCATGGCGTTCTGCCGCGTCGCCTCATCGCCGGCAAAGCGGATGCCGTGGCGAATCGTCGTCTCGATATCTTCGAGCCGCCCGCCCCAGAGCCAATCGTCATCGGCGAGATTGGGGAAGCCGGGCCGGCCCGCGCCGCCCGCCGCATGGCAGGGCGCGCAATTTTCGTTGAAGCTCGCCTTGCCGCCGGCCATGGCGAAATTGAGGAGGTCGGGATCCTGCTCGATCGCAGCGAGGCTCGCCGGTTGCAGCTTGTCGAGCCAAGTCGCCTGCGCGGCCTTGGCATCGGTCATCGCCGTTTCCAACCGCGCCCGCGAATTGAAGCCGAGCACGCCGCCCCAGAAGGGCAGGGTCGGATAGACGACCCAATAGCCGATCGCCCACACGATGGTCGCGTAAAGCACGAACAGCCACCAGCGCGGCAAAGGCGAATTCAATTCCTTGATGCCGTCCCATTCATGGCCGGTCGTGGGCTTGCCGGTTACGGGGTCACGATCGATCTCGGTCATGCGCGATTACTCCGGGCGATCATCACGAAGGGGAAGGTTGGCGAGGTCCTCGAAGCGGCGCCGATTCTTGGGCCGATAGGCATGAAAAACGATGCCGAAGAAAATCAGCATCAGCCATAACGGCCAGAGGCTCCGCGCCCAATGCAACAGATCGGGAAGGCTCATGGCGCGCTCTCTCCGCCGACCATGCCTTGCGCGAAATCCGGGCGATAGGTGGTGAAATCCACCATGCGGCCGAGGATTTGCAGATAGGCGATCAAGGCATCCATTTCGGTCAGGCGATCGGGCTGGCCGTCGAAATCGCCGGTCGCGGCCTTGGGATAGCGGTTCAGGAATGCCTCGACATCGGCATCGGGCTGCGCTTGGGCCGCGAGATCGGCGGGGGCCGCTTCGATCATCGCCGCGTCATAGGGGACGCCGAGTGTCGCCAGGGTGCGCAGATGATCGGCGATATCGGCGCCATCGAGATCGTGGCGCAGGAGATGCGCATAGCTCGGCATGATCGATTCCGGCACCACGGCGCGGGGATCGAGCAAATGCGCGACATGCCAATCGTTGGAATATTTGCCGCCGATCCGCGCGAGATCGGGGCCGGTGCGCTTCGATCCCCATTGGAAGGGGTGATCGTAAAGGCTTTCCGCCGCGAGGCTGTAAGGACCGTAGCGCTCGACCTCGTCGCGGAAGGGGCGAATCTGCTGGCTATGGCAGACATAGCAGCCTTCGCGGATATAGATATTCCGCCCTATCAATTCGAGCGGCGCATAGGGTCGCATCCCGGCGACCGGTTCGATCGTCGATTTGACGAGGAAAAGGGGCACGATCTCGACCAGACCGCCGATCGCCACCGTCAGGATGATGCCGATCAGCAGCAGGATGGAATTGGTTTCCAATCTTTCGTGGCGGATCATGTCAGGCTCCGATTCCGAGGGCGGCGCCGAGGCGCGCTTCCGACCGCTCGTCGCCGCGCAGCGTGCGCACGAGGTTATAGGCCATGATCAGCGCGCCGAGCAGGAAGAGAATGCCGCCGAGCGCCCGCACGAGGTAATAGGGGTGCAATTGGGCGACCGTCTCGGCGAAGCTGAATTGCAGGAAGCCCAAGGCATCGTAGGAACGCCACATCAGCCCCTGCATGATGCCGGTGATCCAGAGCGAGGTGATGTAAAGCAGGATGCCGATCGTCGCCAGCCAGAAATGCCATTCGATAAGCCGGATCGAATAGAGCCGCTTGCGCTTCCACAGTCGCGGCACCAGGAAGTAGAGCGCGCCGAAGCTGACGAAGGCGACCCAGCCCAAGGCGCCCGAATGCACATGGCCGATGGTCCAATCGGTATAATGGCTCAGCGAATTGACGGCCTTGATCGACATCATCGGCCCTTCGAAGGTCGACATGCCGTAGAAGCCGACCGAGGTGACGAGGAAACGCAAGACGGGATCGGTGCGCAGCTTGTCCCAGGCGCCGGCCAAGGTCATGACGCCGTTGATCATGCCGCCCCAACTCGGCATCCACAGCATGATCGAGAAGGTCATGCCGAGCGTCTGCGCCCAATCGGGCAGAGCGGTGTAATGCAGATGATGGGGACCCGCCCAGATATAGAGGAAGATCAGCGACCAGAAATGCACGATCGACAGGCGGTAGGAATAGACCGGCCGCTCGGCCTGCTTGGGCACGAAATAATACATGATGCCGAGGAAGCCGGCGGTGAGGAAGAAACCGACGGCGTTATGGCCGTACCACCATTGCAGCATCGCATCCTGAACGCCGGCGAAGAGCGAATAGCTCTTCGTGCCGAGGAAGGAGACGGGAAGGGCGAGGTTGTTGCCGAGATGCAGAATGGCGACGGTGACGATGAAGGCGAGATAGAACCAGTTCGCGACATAGATATGCGGTTCCTTGCGCTTCATTAGCGTGCCGAGGAAGATGACAAGATAGACGACCCAGACGATCGTGATCCAGAGATCGACATACCATTCCGGCTCGGCGTATTCGCGCCCCTGGGTGATGCCGAGCACATAGCCCAAGGCGGCCATGACGATGAAGAATTGATAGCCCCAGAACAGGAATTCGGCGAGGCCGTCGCCGCCGAAAAGCCGCGTCCGGCAAGTGCGCTGCACGACGTAAAGGCTGGTCGCGAAGAGCGCATTGCCGCCGAAGGCGAAGATCGCCGCCGAGGTATGGACGGGGCGCAATCGGCTGAAACTTATCCATTCGAGGCCGAGATTGAGCGCGGGGAAGGCAAGCTGCAAGGCGATGACGACGCCGACGAGAAAGGCGACGATGCCCCAGAACAGGCAGGCGAGCGTGAATTGCCGGATTACGGATTCGTTGTAATCGATCGGCGAAGCGGCGATGCCGGTCATGACGGCCTGTTCTCCTTGCTGTCGAAATCGATCCTGGCGATGAGACGAAAGAGCATGACGAGGACGAAGCCGATCAGCCCGAAGCCGAAGATGCTCAATCCGGCGTCATGCGCGTGAGCCGCCAGAGCCAAGGCGCCGAGCCCGATCAGGATCAGCGCCAGAACGCCCAATCCGCGCAGCATGAAGATCATTGGCGTGTCTCCCCTTTTGGCGCGGTCATTGCGGTCGCCCGCCGACCAAATCGCGATAGGCATGCCAGCTGGCATGGCCGAGCAGCGGCATGGTGACGGCAAGTCCGATGCAAGCGGTCAGGATGCCGGCGCCGGTAAAGAGCACGATCAGCGCGCCCCAGCCCAATAGCACCCGCCAATTGTTGAGAAAGGCCGAGATCGACGTTGCGATGGCTTGCGCCGCGCCGATATCGCGATCGAGCAGAATGGGAAAGGAAATGACGGAAAGCGCGAAGGCGATGACGGCAAGCGCGGCGCCGATCAGGGTGCCGATGGCGAGAAAGGGAAGGGCATCCTGCGACAGCAGCATCTGGATGACGAAGTCGTTCCAGCTCGCCGTCCGATCGCCGAAGAAGAGCGCGTAAAGCAGGATCGCGAGATAGAACCAAGCGATTTGGAAAAGCATCATGACAAGGCCGAGGGCGAAAATCGACCCGGCGCGCGCTTTCCAGGCGAAGGCGATTTCGAGCAGATTGACGGGTCGGTTCTGCTCCAGCCGGCGGCTAATTTCGTAGAAACAGAGGCCGAGCAAGGGCGCGACGAACATGAAGCCCGCCGCCAGCGGCCACGCATAGGGGAAGAGACGCGTCTGCCACATCATGTAAAGAATGAGCAGCGAGAGGAGCGCGATGACGATGCCGAAGGCGAGGCTGACGGGAAGCGCGCGGGTGAAATCGCGCCAGCCGCGCCGCAGCCAGCTCCAGGTCAGATCGATATCGACGCGGTTGACCGGCAAAAACAGACCTTGCCATTCGCCGCCGCCGCTTTCGGTCCGCGAAGTTTCGGTGCTCATCCTGATCCCCCTCCCGAATCGCCCCTAAGCTAGCGATAAAGGATAGGATCGGACTTTGATCTAGATCAATCGGAAATCCGGGAAGGCGGTCGATAAGCGCTTATGAACGGCTTCGATGTTTCGGCATTCCTGGCGCATTGCGCCGATCTCGCGGCGGTTTCGGGGCCGCTTTGGCTCGGTCTCTTCCTGGCCGGCCTCGTCGGCTCGGCCAGCCATTGCGCCTTCATGTGCGGACCCTTCGTCCTGGCGCAACAGACGGCGCGCTTAGCGACCTTGAAACCTGGGCAGGGCGAATGGCGACGCCTCGCCGGGGCGGCGCTGCTCCCCTATCATTTCGGCCGAATGACGATTTATGTCGCCCTGGGGGCCGCCCTGGCGATGCCGGTCGCGGGATTGGGCGCGCTTTCGGCTTCCCCCTGGCTGCCGGCCCTAGCCCTGATCGCGGCGGGCCTCGTTTTTGCGGGTTTCGGTTTGCGAGGCATGCGCGCTTGGATAGGAGTGCCGCCATCCGGCACGGGAACGGCCTTGCCCCTTGGGAATCTCGCCGAACGGCTTGCCGATCGCGCGCGCCCGTTTTTCGCCGATCCCGCGGGCTGGCGCGGCTATGCGCTCGGCCTGATGCTGGGCTTCCTGCCCTGCGGTCTGCTTTATGCCGCTTTGACCGCGGCCGCGGCGACCGCCGATCCCGGCGCGGCGGCTTTCGGCATGGCGGCCTTCGCCCTCGGCACCATGCCCATGCTTTGGGCCATTGCCTATCTCGGCGAGAGGATCGCGAGGCGCTGGCGGAAAGGAGCGGAACGCGCCATGCCCGCGATCGCGCTCGCCAATGCCGTTCTATTATTCGCCTTGGCCTGGCGCCTACTTTTTCCCTAAGGCGGCGCGCTTTTCGACGGCGGCTAGTCGACCATCCTCAAGCGAGAAGATCTGATCGGCATTGCGGATCGTGGTCAGGCGATGGGCGATGATGATCGTCGTCCGGCCGATCGCCACCTGTTCCAGGGAACGCTGGATCGCCGCTTCGGTCTCGTTATCGACGGCCGAGGTCGCCTCGTCCAGAATCAGGATCGGCGCATCCTTGAGGATGGCGCGTGCTAGGGAAAGGCGCTGGCGCTGGCCGCCGGAAAGCTTGACGCCGCGCTCGCCGACCCGCGTCGCATAGCCTTGCGGCAAGGCCAGGATGAAATCCTCGGCCTCGGCAAGGCGGGCTGCGCGTTCGATATCGGAAAGGCTTGCGCCCGGCGAGCCATAGGCGATGTTTTCGAGAACCGTGCCGTCGAAAAGATAGACGTCCTGGCTGACATAGGCGATGGCGCGCCGGAGATCGTCGACGGCCAGCGCGGAAAGCTCGCGATCGTCGATGAGGATGCGGCCGCTTTGCGGCTCGTAGAAGCGCATGATGAGTTTGGCGAGCGTGCTTTTGCCCGAACCCGTCGTGCCGATGAAGGCGGCGCTGCTGCCGGCCGGGATCGTCAGCGAAATATCGTCCAGCACCTTGTCGCGACCGGCATAGGCGAAGCCGACGCGCTCGAAGACGATTTTGCCGGCGACCTTGGCCTTATCGACGGCGAGGCCCCGGCGATGATCGCCGCCCGGCGTCGCGAGGAGGTCGAGCACGCGCCGGGTCGAAGCCATGGCGCGTTGATAGAGATCGGCGGTTTCGCCGAGCGTCGTCAGCGGCCAGAGCAAACGCTGCGTCAGAAAGACGAGCACGCTATAGGCGCCGGCGACGAGATGGCCGGAAAGGGTCAGCCAGCCGCCGAGGATGAGCGTCCCCACGAAACCCGCCAGGACGGCCATGCGGATGACCGGGATGAAGGCCGAGCTTAACCGGATCGCCCGGGCGTTGACGGCGCAATAGGCCGCGCTATCGGCGGCGAGATTGGCGATCTCGCGCGTCTCGGTCACGTAGCTCTTGATCGTGGCGATGCCGAGCAGATTGTTGTTGAGCCGTCCGGCGAGCAGGCCGGCCTGTTCGCGAACTTCGGCGTAAACGGGCTCCGCCTTCTTCTGATAATAAAAGGTGCCGAGCAGGATGATCGGGATCGGCAGCATGGCGAAGAGCGCGACGAGCGGCGCCAGATAAAAGAAGACGGCGCCGATCAGGATAATCGCGGTCACGATTTGGATGATCGTATTCGCGCCGCCGTTCAGGAAGCGTTCGAGCTGATTGATGTCGTCGTTCAGGATGGCGATCAGCCCGCCGGTCGATTTGTTTTCGAAATAGCCGATATTGAGATCCTGCACATGGGTATAAGCATCGAGCCGGAGATCGTGCTGCACCGATTGGGCGAGGTTGCGCCATTGCAATTGGTAGAGATATTCGAACAGCGATTCCAAGCCCCAGATGACGATGGTGAGAAGGGCGAGCGCCACGATCTGCTCCATCAAGCCGAGCGCCAAATATTGCCCGAGGAAGGAGTTTTCGCGCCGCGTGACGATATCGACCGCGCCACCGATCAGGATTTCCGGCGCGATGTCGAAGAGCTTGTTCAGCATCGAAAAAATCGTGCCGAGGATCATCCGCCGGCGATAGGCGGCGTGATAGCGCATCAGGCGCAGGATCGGCGGAACGGTCTGGGTTTCGGTCATGGGGACGGCCTCAATCGCTGGGGAACCGGTTTTAGATCAGGAAGCCTTGCCTGGGAATCCGCCAAAGCGCATGCCGCCCCTGCGCCCAGGGCTTAGGGCTGCGCTCGCGGTCGGGGCTTGCGGGCGGGAGATTCTCTCGTTAGATCAGCGCCCCATGACTAGGCTCGCGATCGACCTCGATGCCCGCATCGCTGCGGCTTCCGGTGCCTTGGCCGCGCAGCAGCGGGCGGACGGGCATTTCGCCTTCCCCCTCGAAGCCGATGCCACGATCCCAGCCGAATATGTGCTGCTGCGGCATTTCCTGGGCACGCCCGAACCCGAAATCGAGAGCAAGATCGCCCGCTATCTCCGCGAAATTCAGGGCGATCACGGCGGCTGGCCCTTGTTCCATGGCGGCGATTTCAACCTGTCGGCGACGGTCAAGGCCTATTTCGCGCTCCGCGCTTGCGGCGAGGATCGCGAGGCGCCGCATATGCGCCGCGCGCGGGAAGCCGTGCTCGCCCGGGGCGGGGCCGAGCGCAGCAATGTCTTCACGCTGATCCAACTGGCGCTGTTCGGCGAGATTCCCTGGCGCGGCGTTCCCGTCATGCCGGTCGAGATCATGCATCTGCCGCGCTGGTTTCCCTTCCATCTCGACAAGGTCAGCTATTGGTCGCGGACGGTCATCGTGCCCCTTCTGGTGCTGATGGCGTTGAAGCCCCGCGCGCGCAATCCCAGGGGCATTACCATCGGCGAATTGTTCCGGACGCCGCCCGCGACGATCCGCAATTGGTACAATCCCGACCGGCGCGGCTTTTGGGCGGCCTTCTTCCGGCAGATCGATCGCGGTTTGCGCCTCGTCGAGCCCATCTTTCCCCAGCGCCTGCGCCAAGCGGCGATCGCCAAGGCAATCGCCTGGGTCGAGGAACGGCTGAACGGCGAGGACGGGCTCGGCGCCATCTATCCCGCCATGGCCAATAGCGTGATGATGTTCGATGCCTTGGGCTATGCGCCCGATCATCCGGCCTATGCGATTGCGCGGCGTTCGATCGAAAAATTGCTGATCGTCGAGGAGACCCGCGCCTATTGCCAACCTTGCCTTTCGCCGGTTTGGGATACGGGGCTTGCCGCTCATGCCTTGGCGGAGGCCGGCGGTCGCGACGATCCCGGCCTCGCGCGCGCCAATGATTGGCTGAAAGCGCGCCAGATTCTCGACGTCAAGGGCGATTGGGCCGCGCGCGCCGCCGATGTCGCGCCGGGCGGCTGGGCCTTTCAATACAACAATCCCCATTATCCCGATGTCGACGATACGGCGCTCGTCGTCATGGCGCTGCATCGCGCCGATCCCGTCGCGCATGAAGCGGCGATCGCGCGCGGCCGCGATTGGATTCTCGGCCTGCAAAGCCGCAATGGCGGCTGGGGCGCCTTCGATGCCGATAACGATCATCACTACCTCAATCACATTCCCTTCGCCGATCACGGCGCCTTGCTCGATCCGCCGACGGCGGACGTTTCGGCGCGCTGCCTCTCGATGCTGGCGCAGCTCGGTTTCGGCATGGAACATCCCGCAATCCGGCGCGCTCTCGATTACCTCTTGCGCGAGCAGGAACCCGAAGGCTGCTGGTTCGGCCGCTGGGGCACGAATTACATTTACGGCACTTGGTCGGTTCTCGCGGCCTTGAATGCCGTGGGCCTGCCGCGCGAGCATCCGGCGATCCGCCGGGCGGTCGCTTGGCTGCTCGCCAAGCAGCGCGCGGATGGCGGCTGGGGCGAAAGCGGGGCCAGCTATTGGGCCGACCGGCCGAAGGGCGAGGGGCCAGCCTCGACCCCCTCGCAGACCGCCTGGGCTCTTCTCGGCCTGATGGCGGCCGGCGAGGTCGATCATCCCGCGACGGCGCGCGGCATCGAGTATCTGATCGCCGAGCAGGCGCCGCAGGGGCTTTGGGAGGAGAAGGAATATACGGCGGTCGGTTTCCCGCGCGTCTTCTATCTCCGCTATCACGGCTATGCGGCGTTCTTTCCGCTCTTCGCGCTGGCGCGCTATCGCAATCTCAGCGCCGGCAATTCGCGCCATGTCGCCTTCGGATTCTGAGCCGAAGGCGCGGCGGGTCGGCTTTCTCTGCGGCCTTGGAGCCGAAGCCCGGATCGCGCGGGATTTCGGCTTTCCCGCCATCGCCTGCGGCGGGCAAAAAGCTTCGGCCGAGCGCGCGATCGCCGATCTCATCGCCGCGGGCGCCGATCTTCTGGTCAGTTTCGGGATTGCCGGCGCGCTCGCCCCCGATCTCGCCCCCGGCACGATCCTCATCGCCGATGCCGTCATGATGCCGGAAGGCGATGCCCGCTGGGCCGACCGCGATCGTCTCCGCCGCTTAACCGAAGGGCAATCCGATTTCCGGATCGGCCATATCCTGGGAAGCTCCCGCATTATCGCCACACCCAAGGATAAAGCGCTGATTTTTCAACAAACTTCCTGCGTTGCCGTCGATCAGGAAAGCCAATATGCGGCGGCGAGCGGGAAGCCTTTCCTCGCGCTGCGCGCGATTGCCGATGGAGCGAGGGAGGCTCTGCCGGCGGCGATCCTCAACGGCCTCGATGCGCAAGGGCGAGCGCGAACCGGCGCGGTTCTTGCCGCTCTTTTACGCAGCCCCAGCGACATCCCCGCGACCTTGCGCGCGGCTTGGCGCACGCGCCAAGCGCTCCGCCGCCTCCGCGAAGCCTTGGCGAAGATTGTCGATATTTTAGCGATATGAATCCCGGCGAACCTACCAGGTTCCGCGCGGCGGTATTGGCGGGCAGATTGTTGACAGGCGAGGGATCGATCCTGCCCCAATTCGTCAAGCTCGGGCTTGGCCCGAGCTTCCACGAGTTTTTGCTATGCGGCAATTTTGCCGGGCGAGGCCCGGCAGGAGGTCGTGGATGGCATGGCCAAGCCATGCCATGACGGTTTAGAAAACGATGGCAGGCTTGGAGGAAATGGCATGATTGATCGCGAAGACTTCGCGCGCGCCAATCGGCAGGGCGCGGCGCTTCTGGAAAAAACGCCGCGCGCGATTGCCGCGCGTTACGATCGCCGTCGCGATCGCATTATCGTTCGCTTGGATACCGGTCTTGAAATCATGTTTCGACCGCAAGACGCGGAAGGGCTGGAAACGGCGAAACCGGCGGAGCTTGCCGTCATTCGCCTCTCGCCGACCGGGCTCGGCCTGCATTTTCCCAAGATCGATGCCGATCTTTATATTCCGGGATTGCTGGAAAGCCATTTCGGATCGCGCCGCTGGATGGCGGCTAAGCTGGGTCAGGAAGGCGGGAGGTCGAAATCTTCGGCGAAGAGCGAAGCCGCGCGCCGCAACGGCCGCCTCGGCGGCCGCCCGCGAAGCAACCCGGCTGCCGAGTGATTCCTGTTTGAGATGCTTAGTCCGAAGTCACGATCCGAACAGATCAACTAAAGCCTTTACTGGATCGGTCTGACGACCGCGTGGCGAATTGATAAGTCCAGGAACAATCATCTGTCTGTAGATTTTCGTTCCCTGCACATTGATAAGATCGCTATTCCGTCTTAACGCCATACCGATGAGCAGAGATTCAAGCTCGTCGATTTCCGTCATGCCATCGGCTTTGGTGGGCTTGGATATTCTGCCGGTGCTTGTCATGCGAGCAAGAATGAACAGCTTAATTTCATATCGCACATAATTAAAATTCTTAATTACTGAGTTGATCTTGTCGGCTTTATCGGCAGTGGAGCACTCATCGCCGATATGGCTCTGACGGGCTTTCCCAACATACCAGGGAGTAATCCGCGACCCGCCGCTAGAAGACAGCCCATAAATATAGCACCCACAACCAGATGCGACATCATCGCCAAGCTTCGCATAAACCTCAGCTTGAAGTTCTTTCTGTATAATAGGTGCTCTTAGTTGAATGTCGTATGGCCCGAATGGCTCGAATATCAATGTAGCCTCCTGACTTTGAAGAAATTACTCCGCCGCCGCGCGGCGGGATTCGGCGGCTTGGCGGTCGGTCTCGATTTTCGCCATCGCATCCTCGACATGGCGCGAGAAGACGTATTCCGCCGGGCGCTGGCGATCGAGCGGGATTTCGGGCGCCATTTCGCCCTCGGTCGCGATGCCGCGAAAGGCGAGACCCAGCGCCTTCCAGGGGCGGCGCACGGCATCCTTCACCGCCGATCCCTCATAGCCGGAATGGACCATGCAATCGGCGCATTTCTCGTAATTGCCGGTGCCGTAGCGATCCCAATCGGTCTCTTCCATGAGGGCGCGGAAGCTCGGCGCATAGCCTTCGCCGAGGAGATAGCAAGGCCGCTGCCAGCCGAAGACGTTGCGCGTCGGATTGGCCCAGGGCGTGCAATGATAGCTCTGATTGCCGGCGAGAAAGTCGAGGAAGAGGCTGGATTGGCTGAAATTCCAGGCGCGGCCGCCTTTGCCGCGGCGGAAGATCGCCCGGAACAGATCCTTGGTCTTGCGGCGATTGAGGAAATGCTGCTGATCGGGCGCGCGCTCATAGGCATAGCCGGGCGAGACGGTGATGCCGTCGACGCCCATCGCCATCACGTCGTCGAAGAAACGCGCCGCCATCTCGGGCGAGGTGCCGTCGAAGAAGGTGCAATTGATGTTGACGCGGAAACCCTTGGCGCGAGCGAGCGCGATCGCGGCCACGGCCTTCTCGTAAACGCCCTGCTGACAGACGGATTTGTCGTGCTCCGCGCGGCTGCCGTCGAGATGGATCGACCAAGTGAAATAGCGCGAGGGCTTATAGAGATCGATCTTCTTTTCGAGCAGCAGCGCATTGGTGCAAAGATAGACATAGCGTTTCTGCGCGACGAGGCCGGCGGCGATCTCCGGCATTTCGCGATGGAGCAAAGGCTCGCCCCCGGCGATCGAGACGATCGGCGCGCCGCATTCCGCAGCGGCGTCCAGGCATTCCGCGACCGAAAGCCGTTGATTGAGGATATCGTCCGGGTAATCGATCTTGCCGCAGCCGGCGCAAGCGAGATTGCAGCGGAAGAGCGGCTCCAGCATGAGGACGAGGGGATAGCGCTTCTGGCCGAAGAGATGCTGCTTCGCCACATAGGCGCCGACGCTCAGGGCTTGATCGAGAGGAACGGCCACAAGGAAATCCAATCTTGAGAAGGGGAATCGGGAATAGCTTGCCGTTTCTTTACACAGAATCGCGGATTCTGCCTATCCCCCGAAAATGGGTGCGATTTCGTCCGATTGCCTTAGAAAATAAATCTTTTATATCCAGCGTATTAGATAACGATCCGGCACTGCGTGTCCTAGCCCGGCAAAAGCGCTGGCGGGATGGGCCGGATTTCCCTATAAGCCGCTGAGGAAGACGCAACCCCCGGCCGGCCTCTTTCTGGCGACGGCTAGGGAGAGGCAAAGAGGATATCTTGGCTGGCCCTTACCCGCTTCTCGACCGCATTCGCGAACCGGCGCAATTGCGCCAGCTCGACCCGGCCGATCTTCGGCAACTCGCCGACGAATTGCGAGCCGAGACGATCGATGCCGTCTCTCGGACCGGCGGCCATCTGGGGGCGGGGCTGGGCGTCGTCGAGCTGACGGTCGCGCTCCATTACGTTTTCGATACGCCTTACGACCGGCTGATCTGGGATGTCGGCCATCAATCCTATCCGCATAAGATTCTGACCGGCCGGCGCGATCGCATTCGCAGCCTGCGCCAGGGCGGGGGATTGAGCGGCTTCACCAAGCGTTCGGAATCCGAATACGATCCCTTCGGCGCCGCGCATAGTTCGACCTCGATCTCGGCCGGTCTCGGCATGGCGGTCGCGAGCGAGCTTCTCGGCAAGCCCCGCCATGTCATCGCCGTCATCGGCGATGGGGCCATGTCGGCCGGCATGGCCTATGAGGCGATGAACAATGCGGGGGCCATGGATGCGCGCCTCATCGTCATTCTGAACGATAACGACATGTCGATCGCGCCGCCGGTCGGCGCGCTTTCGGCCTATCTTTCGCGTTCGCTTTCCTCGGCCTCTTATCGCTCGCTTCGCCATTTCGCCAAGGACGTGACGCGGCTATTGCCGGCGCGCTTGCAGAAGATGGCGGCGCGAGCCGAGGAATACGCGCGCGGGTTCCTCTCCGGCGGCGGCACGCTCTTCGAGGAACTCGGTTTCTATTACGTGGGGCCTATCGACGGGCATAATCTGGATCACCTCTTGCCCATCCTGCAGAACGTGCAGAAATCCGAGGAAGCGGGGCCGGTCCTCATCCATGTCGTGACGCAAAAGGGCAAGGGCTATGCGCCCGCCGAAAAGGCCGCCGACAAATATCACGGCGTCGTCAAATTCGATGTGGCGACGGGCGCGCAGCAGAAATCCGCGCCCAAGGCGCCGAGCTATACCGGCGTCTTCGCCAAGGCCCTGATCGCCGAAGCGAAGGCGGATGAACGGGTGCTGGCCATCACCGCCGCCATGCCTTCGGGAACCGGGCTCGATCTTTTCGCCAAGGAATTTCCCAAACGCTGTTTCGATGTCGGCATCGCCGAGCAGCATGGCGTGACCTTCGCCGCCGGCCTCGCCAGCGAGGGTATGAAGCCTTTCGTCGCCATCTATTCGACCTTTCTGCAGCGCAGCTACGACCAAGTCGTGCACGACGTCGCCATCCAATCCCTGCCGGTGCGCTTCGCCATGGATCGCGCCGGGCTGGTCGGCGCCGATGGGCAAACCCATGCCGGCAGTTTCGATATCGCTTATCTCGGCTGCCTGCCGAATTTCGTGCTGATGGCGCCGGCGGACGAGGTCGAACTCATGCATATGGTGGCGACGGCGGCGGCGATCGACGACCGGCCGAGCGCGCTGCGCTATCCGCGCGGCGAGGGGATGGGGCTGGCGCTCCCCGAGCGGGGCGAGATTCTTCCCATCGGCAAGGGGCGCATCCTGCGCGAAGGCAATCGCATCGCCATTCTCAATTTCGGCACGCGCCTCGGCGAATGCCTGAAGGCGGCCGACGAACTCGCTGCCATGGGCCTCGCCACGACGATCGCCGATGCGCGCTTCTGCAAGCCGCTCGATACCGAATTGGTCGATCGCTTGGCCGACGAGCACGAAATCCTGCTGACGGTCGAGGAAGGCGCGATTGGCGGTTTCGCCGCCCATGTGCTGCAGCATCTGGCGATGAGCGGCAGGCTCGATCGCGGATTGAAAATCCGCCCCCTGATCCTGCCCGATATCTTCATCGATCACGATACGCCGCAGCGGCAATACGAGATCGCCGGCCTTGATGCGAAGTCGATCGCGGGTCAGGCGCTCGCGGCTCTGGGGCAAGATCGCGCCGCCATCCGCAAGGGCGCCTGATGATCCCCACGCGGCGGCAATTTCTCCTGGGGATAGCCGGGCTCGTCATGCTAGGCTCGGGCGCGATGCCCGCCTTGGCCGATAATACCGCCGGACCCGCCGCCAAGCCCGTCGCTCTCCTTTACGATGCGCTTCTCAAGGCCATGAAGGGCGGAGCGGAAATGGGCTTCAAGGGGCGCTATGCCGCGATCGAGCCTGCCTTGCGCGAAGGGTTCGATATCCCGGAAATGACGCGCCGCGCCATCGGGCCGAGTTGGATTAAGGCCGGGGCCGATCAGCAAGCCCAAATGATCGACGTTTTCGCGCGCTACATGATCGCGACCTATGCCGCCCATTTCGATCGTTTCGACGGCCAAAGCTTCGCCATTGGCGGGGCCCATCCCCTCGCTTCGATGGACGTCCTCGTCCGGACAACCCTGAAGCCGGCGAGCGGCGATCCCGTCGAACTCAATTACCTGTGCCGCGTCGATCCATCCGGGACATGGCGGATCATCGATATTTATCTGGCCGGCAGCGTTTCCGAAATCGTGCGTCTGCGCTCGGATTTCGCCTCCACCCTACGTTCGGGTGGTCTTCCGGCTCTGGCCCAGGCGCTCGAAGCCAAGATCGCGGAGATGGCCGCGCATTAGGCGCCTTTCGGCGATTGCCCGAAACCGCCTTGCGCACGAAAAGTCATGGCCGCATGATTTCGGGGCATGAAGACGGACGGAATAGGGGACGAGGCCGTCCCGAACGCAACCGACGATCTTCCGCGCCGATCTGATCTTATCCTTATCATTCGTCTGCCTATTGCAGGGCTTCGGTTTTTTCTGCAATAGTCTCAAACGACGCCCCCAACGGACGTCCCGGATCGCTACCAAAACCTGCCGGCGCGGCTCTGCATGCGCGGCATGAGAACCGGCCGGTAAATGGGTCAACAGGGAGAAAGACCATGAATCAGTGGGAGCAATTGCAACAGGCCGCCTTGGCGGGCCGCATCGGTCGACGCGACTTCCTGCGCCGGGCCTCGGCGCTGGGCATTACGACAGCCTTGGCCAGCGGTTTGCTGGTGAAGGCCGGTTATGCGGACGAACCGAAGAAGGGCGGCAATTTCCGCATCGGCATGGAAGGCGGTTCGGCGAGCGATTCGCTCGATCCCCGCACCTACGCCGATTCCGTCATGATCGCGGCTTCGCTCTGCGTCATGAACGGCCTCGTCGAATTCGATAGCGCCGGCAATCCGACCGGCGAATTGTTCGAAAGCTGGGAAGCCAAGCCCGGCGCCGTCGAATGGGTGTTCAACGTCCGTCAGGGCGTCAAATTCTCCAACGGCAAGACGCTCGATGCCGATGACTGCATCTATTCGATCCAAATCCATCGCGGCGAAACGAAATCCCCGGCCAAGGGCATTCTCGAACAGATCAAGGAAATCAAGGCGCTGTCGCCGACCCAAGTCGGCATCACGCTTTCCAGCGGCAATGCCGACTTCCCGGTTATTCTCGGCGATTATCACTTGGTCGTCGTGCCGAAGGATTTCACCGATTGGCAGAAGCCGATCGGCACCGGCGCCTATACGCTGGAAAGCTTCGAGCCGGGCGTGCGCTTGGTCTTCAAGAATCGCGGCGATTACTGGAAGCCGGGGCGCGGCAATTTCGACACCGTCGAAATCCGCAACATTCAAGACGTGGCGGCCCGCACGGCGGCCCTGCAATCGGGCGAAATCGACGCCGCCAACCGCATGGATGCGCGCACCGTCGATCTCCTGATGCAGGATCCCAATCTCAATATCGTCCGCACCAAGGGAACGGGCAATCGCTTCTGCTTCGTTTCGCGCGTCACGCAAGCGCCCTTCGACAACAAGGATCTGCGTCTCGCCCTCAAATTCGGCATTGATCGTCAGAAGATTATCGATTCCGTTTATAGCGGTTATGCCGTGCCGGGTAACGATCATACGCTGGATGCGCTCAATCCTTTCTACAACACCCGCATGCCGCAGCGTCCCTACGATCCCGACAAGGCGGCCTTCCATTTCAAGAAGGCGGGGCTGGCTGCCGGTACCAAGGTCGAATTGCAAACTTCCGAAGGCGCTTGGGGCACGGCCGTCGATTGCGCGGTTCTTTATCAGGAATCCATCAAGAAGGCGGGCATCGATCTTACCGTCACCAAAGTCTCGGCCGACGGCTATTGGGACAATGTGTGGCTGAAAGCGCCGTTCTGCGCCGTCTATTGGGGTCGCCGTCTTTCCGCCGATCAGACCTTCTCGCAGGTCTATCATTCCAATTCGGATTGGAACGACAGCGATTGGCGCATCCCCGAATTCGACAAGCTGGTCGAGGCGGCGCGCGTCGAACTCGACGGCGAGAAGCGCAAGGAAATGTACTTCCAGTGCCAGGAGATGATCGCCGAGGATGGCGGCATGATCTGCTTCGCCATCACCGATTATCTCGACGGCTACAGCAAGAAGGTCATGGGCAACGAACCCCATGCCCGCTACGACCTCAACGACAATCGGGTCGCGGAGAAAGGCTGGTTTGCCTAAGCCGGGGGTGACGGCAAGGGGATAGCAAGGGCAGGGGGGCGACTCGAATGGTTAGGATCATCCTGACGCGGGTCGCCCTCGGCCTGCTCACTCTGCTTGCCGTCAGCCTGCTGATCTTCATCGCCACGGAAATCCTGCCCGGCGACGTGGCGAGCGCCGTTCTCGGCCAGGGGGCGACGCCGGAAACCCTGGCCGCTTTCCGCGCCGAACTCGGCCTCGACCGCCCGGCCTATCAGCGTTACCTCGAATGGCTGTTCAACGCCTTGCAAGGCGATCTCGGCACGGCGCTCACCAATAAACGCGATATCCTGACTTCGCTGGCGCCGCGTTTCGAAAATACCATGTTTCTTGCCGGCTATGCGGCTTTGATCGCCGTCCCGCTTTCGGTCGGGCTTGGCATCCTGGCGGCGATCAACGAAGGGAAATGGATCGATCGCCTCGCCAATATCCTGTCCTTGGCGGCGATTTCGGTGCCCGAATTCTTCATCGCCTATGTTCTCATCCTCGTCTTCGCCGTGAAACTCGCTTGGTTCCCCTCGCTCTCGACCGTGTTCGAGGATATGGGCTTAGGCGATCGGCTTTCCGTGACGGCGCTTCCCGCCGTGACGCTCACCATGTTGGTCGCCGCGCATATGCTGCGCATGACGCGATCTTCGGTTCTCTCGATCATGTCCCAACCCTATATCGAAATGGCCTTCCTCAAGGGCATGACGCGCGCGCGGGTGGTCTTCGTCCATGCCTTGCCCAATGCGGCGGCGCCGATCATCACCGTGATCGCGCTCAATCTCGCTTATCTCATCGTCGGCGTCGTCGTCATCGAAGTCGTCTTCGTCTATCCCGGGATCGGTCAATTCATGGTCGACGGCGTGACCAAGCGCGATTTGCCGGTGGTGCAGGCCTGCGGCCTTGTCTTCGCCGGCGCTTTCGTCGCCTTGAACACCATCGCCGACGTGCTGGCGATCCTCGTCAATCCGCGTTTGCGCAAACCGCGCTAAGCGATCGCTGGGGGAGCGAAGACCATGCGCCTTTTCGGACATAAGCCGACCCTCACCGCTTGGATCGGCATGGCGATCGTCGGCACCTTCGTCGTCATTGCCGTTTTCGCGCCCTGGCTCGCGCCCTATGGCGAATCCGAAACCGTCACCAAGACCTGGAGCCCGCCTTCGGCCGATTTCTGGCTCGGCGCCGACAATATCGGCCGCGACATGCTTTCGCGCATCTTCTACGGCGCGCGCACCACGATCGGCGTTGCCTTCGTGACGACCATTCTCTCTTTCCTGATCGGCGCGACGCTCGGTCTGTGGGCGGCGGTCGGCGGCGTGGTGATCGATCAGACCCTATCGCGCCTTGTCGATATCATGCTCTCCATCCCGCTGCTGGTCTTCGCGCTGATCATTCTTTCGATGTTCGGGTCTTCGCTGACGACATTGATCCTCACCATTGCCGTTCTCGATTCGACCCGCGTTTTCCGTTTGGCGCGATCGATCGGCCTCAATCTCGTCGTCCTCGAATATGTCGAAGCGGCGCGGCTGCGCGGCGAAGGGCTCGCCTGGATCATGCGGCGCGAAATCCTGCCCAATGCCTTGCCGCCGATGATCTCGGAATTCGGCCTGCGCTTCTGCTTCAATTTCCTGTTCGTGGCGGGGCTAAGCTTCCTCGGCCTCGGCATTCAACCGCCGCTCGCCGATTGGGGCGGCATGGTCCGCGACAGCGGCCGCGCCATCAGCTTCGGCCTGCCGGCGCCGCTTTGGCCGGCCATGGCCATCGCCCTGATGACGGTCGGCGTCAATCTGATCGTCGATTGGATTCTCTCCATCAATGCGCGGCCCTCCGGCGCCTCGGCGGAGATGTGAGACGATGACCGAAGCCATTCTCAAAATCCGCAATCTGCGCATCGAATCCATTTCCGGTTTGGTTTTGGTCGACGACGTTTCGCTCGATCTCAATCCCGGCGAAGTCATGGGGCTGATCGGCGAAAGCGGTGCCGGCAAATCGACCATCGGTTTGGCGTCCATGGTTTATGCCCGCGCCGGCTGCCGCATCACCGGCGGCACGATCGAGATCGAAGGCGAAAGCCTGCGCGATCTTTCGAGCGAGGGGCGCCGGTCGCTGCGCGGTCAGCGTATCGCCTATGTCGCGCAAAGCGCTGCCGCTTCCTTCAATCCCGCGCATCGCATCATCGACCAAGTTTGCGAGATGCCGATCCAGCACGGCCTCATGAAAAAGGCCGAGGCGCAGGCCTGGGCGATCGAGCTTTTCCGCGCGCTCGATCTTCCCGACCCCGATAATTTCGGCTTCCGCTATCCGCATCAGGTATCGGGCGGACAATTGCAGCGCGCCATGGCGGCGATGGCGATTTCCTGCCGCCCCAAGATCCTGGTCTTCGACGAGCCGACGACGGCGCTCGACGTCACCACCCAGATCGAGGTCCTGGCGCTCATCAAGAAACTGATCCGCGAATACAACACGGCGGCGCTTTATATCAGCCACGACCTCGCCGTCGTCGCTCAAGTCGCCGATCGCATCATGGTTCTGCGCCGCGGCAAGATGGTGGAATTGGGGACGACCGAGCAGATTTTGTTGGCGCCCAAGACCGAATATGCGAGCGCCCTTGTCGCCGAACGCAAGGCGGCCGATAAGCTCGCCCAATCCTCCGGACCGGCGCGCGGCGCGACATTGCTCGAAGTCAAATCGGCGATCGGCGCCTATGATTCCTTCGTCGCCGTCAAGAACGTCTCGATCTCCATCGCCAAGGGCGAAACCGTCGCCGTCGTCGGCGAATCGGGTTCCGGCAAAAGCTCGCTGGCGCGGCTTATCGTCGGCTTGCTGCCGCGAACCTCGGGCGCGGTGCTTTTCAACGGCAAGGAAATGCTGCCGACCTTGAAAGGGCGGGCGAAGGACGATCTCCGGCGTATTCAGCTCATCTATCAGCAGCCCGATGTCGCCCTCAATCCGCGTCAGACGATCGGCGAGATCATCGGTCGGCCGGTGAAATTCTATTTCAATCGCAGTTCGGCCGAGGTCGCGGCGCGGGTGCAGGAATTGCTGGCGCAGGTCGGCTTGCCGGGCGATTATGCCGGTCGTCTCTCGACGGCGCTTTCTGGCGGACAGAAGCAGCGTATCTGCATCGCTCGCGCGCTTGCCGCCGAGCCCGATCTCATCATCTGCGACGAGCCGACCTCGGCACTCGATCAATTGGTGGCCGACGATATCCTGAAATTGCTCGACCGCCTGCAAAAGGAATTGGGCGTCGCCTATCTTTTCATTACCCACGATCTTGGCATCGTGCGGCGCATCTCGCATCGCACGGCGGTCATGCTGCGCGGCGAAATCGTGGCCGAGGGACCGACGGCGCAAATCTTCGCGCCGCCTTTCCATCCCTATACGGAAAAGCTGCTCTCCTCGGTGCCGGAAATGCGCATCGGCTGGATCGAGGACGTTCTCAAGCGCCGCACGGTGACGAATTCCGCGCGGCCGCAAGCCTGACGCGCTATTCGCGGCGCGGCGGCCCCATCAGGGCCGGCATGAAGACGAAAATCGCGGCGAGTTCGATCGCCAGGGCCGCCAGCAGCAATTCGCCCATGCGCGCCGTCCCCGGATGGCTGGAGAGGGCGAGCGCGCCGAAGGAAGCCGCCGTCGTCAGCGCGCTATAGAGAACGGCATGGGCGATGGCGCCGGAAAAGAGCTTCGCCTCGCCGCGCCGCCAATAGATCGCGAAATAGATATCGAAGGCGATACCGATGCCGAGCAGCAGCGGCAGCGCGATGACATTGGCGAAATCGAAGGCAAGATCGGTCGCCGCGCAATAAAGGATGACGAGGCTTCCAGCAAGCAGTAGCGGCGCCAAGGCATGGGCGATATCCCGGGCCTTCCGCAAGGTTGCGACGAGCAGCAGGCCAACGGCGATCAGCGCGGCCAAGAGCGCGAAGCGGAAGGAAGCGGCGACGGCCTCGCCCGAGCGATAAATTTGGATGGCGGGTCCCGTCGCCATCGGCGCCAGCTTCGTCACAATATCGACGAAACGGGCAAGAATCGCGCTGTCATTGCTGTCGCCGGCCGGGAAAACGGCCAGCCGATAGGTGCCGTCGGCGGCGACCCAATCCCGGGCGATCGTATCCGGCAGATCGGCGCGCGCGATCGGCGCGGCTGCCAGCGCCAAGCGCAAGCGCGCGATCATGGGCGCCAAGCCGCCGACGAGATCGGCCTGCCATTGCGGGTAAAGCGCGGGATTGGCCGCTTCCGCGCGATCAAGCAGATCGGCAAGCCGTATCGCCGCCGGCGATTGCGGCAGGACACGGCGCAATTTGGCGGCGCAATCGGCAAAGGCGCGGCGGATATCGGCATCGCTGGGCGGATCGGCCCGGATCGCGGGCGCGAAACTCAATTCCATCAGCCCGGCAAGATCGGCGAGAATGGCGAGCTTTTCCTCTTGATCCTTGGGCACGAAGCTCTCGATATCGACGACCCGCGCGACTTCGGGAAGGGCGCGAATCTGTTCGGCCAAAAGCTGCGCGCTCGCCGGATCGGGCGCCAGAATTTCGGCGTAATAAGGCGAGCGATAGGGATCGCGCATCAGATCGACGAGCGTCGCGACCGATTCCGACTTCGGGTCCTTGAGGTGCAGCGGATGAAAATCGAAACGGATATAGGGCAGGCTGGCAAGGCCCAGCAGGAAAGCGAGACCGCTTGCCGCCAGAACCCAGCGACGATGCCGATAGAGGCGGGATTCCCAGGGCCATAGCCAGCCGAGGCCGGGTTCGCTGGCACTCGCGGCGGTCGGCCGCAGGATGGCGATCAGCGCCGGCAGAAGCGTGAGGTTGAGCAGAAGCGAAATCCCCATGCCGGCGCAGGCGATGATGCCGAGTTCGGAAACGCCGCGATAATCGGTGGGGATGAAAGCCGCGAAGCCGCAGGCGATGGCGAGCGCGGCCAAGGCGAGCGGCCGCGCTAGGAAACGCCCCGTCGCCGCGAGCCGCGCCGGCATGTCGGCCGACTTTTCGCTTGCTCGATAACGCACGCCGAATTGGATGCTGAAATCGATGGCGATGCCGATGAAGATAACGGCGAAAGCGACGGAGACGAGATTGAGCGTGCCGATGGCCAAAGCGGCAAAGGCGGCGGTCAGAATTAACCCGGTCATCAGGGTCAGGAAGCTGGCGAAAATCAGCTTGAACGAGCGCAAGGCGAGGAAGAGCAAGCCGAGGACGAGCGCGATCGAAACGGCTAGCGCGATTCCCATGCCGTCGGCGACGGTCGCGAATTCCTCGTCGTTGAGGGCGACCGGACCGGTCAAACGAATGCGCAAGCCCGATTGCGGATCGGCGGCGATCTTACCGGCGGTTTGCCGAACGAAGGCGATGGCCGCGCGACCGGGTTGAAGATCGGCGAAATCGCGATTGGGTTGCGCGAGGATCAGGCGGCGGGTTTCGCCGGGTCGCGGCGTGCCGTCGCTCAACAATGTCGACCAGGCGAGCGGCTGAGGTTTGCCCGCAAGGTCGCCGGCGAGGCTATCGGCGATCAGCGCCAAGGGACGTTCAAGGCTCTGCGGGTCGGCAGCGCCTTGCGCGACGCCTTCGAGGGTCAGCGTAAGCGTCGCGAAAAGCCCGCGCAAACTGGGATCCTGTTGCAAGGCGGCGATGAAGGGCTGCGCGCGCAGGGTCGAATCGGCGATCGCTTGCACATCCGCGACGGGTAGAAAGAGAATCCCGTTGCGCGTCCAGAAATCCCCGCCATCGGGGCGGCGCAATTCGCGGAAAAGATCGGGCCGCGCCTGCATCTCGGCGAAGAGGCGATCCGCGGCTGCGTCGGCGCTGCCGGAATCGGCGGCATCGATCACGATGACGAGCAGGCCGCTATTCTGGGGGAATAGGCGTTCGACGCGATCGAGCTCGGTTCGCCAGGGTGCGGAACTCGCGATCATGCGGCTGGTATCGGTATCCATGCCGAGATGGCGCGTTGCATAAAAACCGGCAGCCGCGGCCAATGCGAGGATAACGATAGTCGTTGCCCAAGCGCGTCGGGCGGCAAAGGCGACAAGGCGGCTAATGGCGCGTTCGATCACGGGGTCAGATCTCGCGATAAAGCAGCAACAGAATTCCAACCAAAGCGAAGCAGATTGGCCAGGTCCAACCGCAAAAGCGCCGCATCGGCCCGTCGGCGAGGCGCAATTCCAGCCATCGCGCCCAACCGGCCCAGATGCCGAAGACGGCAAGCGGCATATGCGTCATCTCGACCAGGAGCAATTCCTTCACATTGGCGAGGCTATGGGAATGGGTCAGCAGCATCGCTCCGCCCAAGGCCGCCAACAACGGCAGGACATAACTGACCCATTGTCGCCGAAGATAGCCCATGCGCTGGCTCCATTCGAAGCCGGCGAAGCCGAGGATGAGGGCCATGAAGACTTTATGCTGCACGAATTCGGGATCGCGCAAACTGGCGCCGAGGCTGAGCGGGCCGAAGGGCCAGGATTCGGCTTCCGAACGGCGGAATAGGAAAAAGGCGAGGAGCGCGAAAAGCAGCGGCCAATGCCGCGCCTGACGCGACAGCCAGCCCCAAGACGCGCGTTCGAGCAAAGCGAGCAGGCCGGCAAGCAGCACGATCACGCCCGACCAGTGATGATTATATTCCGACCAGGCGATATCCTCGGCATTGCGCGGCAGCGGCGTTCCCGATCCCGGCACATAGGCTGTGGCCGTGGGGAGGCCCGGCCTGGCGCGCTGCTCGGCCAGCGTTTTTTCCAGTTGATTGATGGCGAGGCTATCGCGATCCGGGCTGACGAGGCTTGGCCAGCGCGGTTCCAGGCGTGCCGCGATCTCGCCGAGGCTGGCGCGATCTCGGACGAGATCGATGGCCGGCGGCAGGGACGTCATCGCCGCCGCTACGAAAAGGATGGTAAGGCCGATGCCGAGCTCGACCTCGACGAAGCGGCGCAGACGCAGGAAAACAGTAGGCCGGTTCGGCTTCGTCAATCGCCGCAGCGCCAGAAAATTGCCGGCGCCGAGACCGAGCACGGTCAGGAAAAGGACGATCTTGGTCGCCAGCATCATGCCATAGGCCGTTCCATATAGGCCCGAAGGCGCGCCGATATAGAAGACCAGGAATGGAATGGCCGAGATGAGCAGCAGGAGAACCGCCAGCATCGCGGCGCGCGAATAGCGATGGGCGATCCGGGTCAAGGCTTCCTGATCCTGAAGACGGGTAAGGGCGACAAGAAAACCCGGCAGGCCGCCGATCCAGAGCGCGGCAGCGAGATAATGCAGGAAGGTAGCACCCGCCAGCAGAGAGCGATCTTCGAGCCTAGCGGCGGCATGGCTGATACCGACGGCGGCGGCAAGACCGAGAAGGACGGGCAACAGCAGGAGCCATCGGGATCGGAGATTGTCGGTCCGGAGCAACAGCAAGCCGGCGATCGCGGCGACAAGGCGCAATCCTTGTCCGATCGCGAAGGCATCGCTCAAGGCGAGATCGAGATCGCCGTCGAGCGTACCGGCCAGAATGGCGACATGAAGCGCAAGATGAGCAAGAAGGAAGAGGCTGAAAATCAGGAATGCGAGGCGCCCCATTCGACGCAGGTCAGTCTCAACGGAAGCGGGAAGGTCGCGGCCGGCGATCAAAGCGAGGAAGAGGAGGGTGCCGAGGCTAACGGTCTCGCCGGCGCGCACCAATCCGGACAGGATGACGCTGACGAAGCCGAAAATATCGAGCAGAAGATCCATGCGCCGCTCTGCGTATGGGATTACGACGCCACGCGAAAAGCGATATCGCCGCGCGTGATGTGACCGTCGAGGCTGAGGACCTGCCAGCGCAGGCGATAATCGCCGGGACGGATATCGTCGATATGGCCGGCGAGCCGATTGGCATCGGTCGTGTCGACGCGAGCAATCTTCCGCATGCCGTCATCGGCTGCGATCAGGGTCAGTCGCGATCGTTCCGCATCGATGCGCGTATTGAAACTGACCCAGACGTCGAGGGGGCCGGGGGCGAGGACGGCACCCGGCTCCGGATGGGAAGCGGCGACGACCGCATGAGCCGAAGCGCCGCGTATTCCGCCGAGACCGGCGCCCAGACCCGCCAGGGCAGCGAGCAAGGATCGTCGCGACCGCATGATTACGTATCTCCGATTTACGGCGGCGGTTCTAGCAGAATTCCCAGGCGCCAGGAAATCAACTATTTTCGCCCCATGCCAAGGATATGCCTCGTCACCGGCGGTTGCGGGTTCATCGGGCGGCATCTTGTCGCGGCGCTGCTGGCCCGGGGCGATGCCGTGCGCGTGCTCGACCCTCAATCTTGGCCGGGGCCGATCCCGCCGGGGCTCGATTTCCGCCTGGGGTCGATTCTCGATCCCGACGCCCTCGCGAAAGCCATGGCGGGCGTGCGATGGGTTTTCCATCTGGCCGCCGATCCCAATCTGTGGTCGGCCGATCCCGATCATTTCGATCGCCTCAACCACCAGGGCACGCGCCGCGTTCTTGAGGCGGCCGCGCGGACGGGGATCGAGCGTTTCGTCCATTGTTCGACCGAATCCATCCTCAAGAACAGTCGAGCGCCCGAAAGCGCGGCGCCGATCGACGAAGCCGCCGAGATCGGCATCGACGACGTGCCCGGCCCTTATTGCCGATCGAAACTCCGCGCCGAATGGGCAGCGCGCGAAGCCGCCGCCGCCGGGCTGCCGGTCGTGATTGTCAATCCGACCATGCCGATCGGCCCGGGCGATCTCACGCTGACGCCGCCGACGCGAATGCTGCGGGATTTTCTCAATGGCAAGATACCGGCTTATCTCGATTGTGGTCTCAATCTCGTCGATGTGCGCGATGCGGCCTGGGGGCATATCCTCGCCGCCGAAAAGGGCCGCCTAGGTGAACGCTATATCCTGGGCGGCGCGAACGTGACACTTGGGGGCTTGCTCGCACGGCTCGAAGCCTTGAGCGGTTGCTCCATGCCACGCCGTCGCATTCCCTATGGCCTTGCCTATATGGCTGCCCTTGTCAGCGAGGGCCTCGCTTATCTCACCAAGCGACCGCCGGCCGCGCCCTTGACGGGGGTGAGATTGGCACGCACATCGCTCGCTTTCGATTGCCGGAAAGCCAAGCAAGAACTCGGCTGGCAGCCGCGCGATCTCGACGATTCCCTCAAGGCGGCGATCGCCGATCTTGCGGCGCGCGGCCTATGGCGGAGGGCGCGCGAAGCGTAGATCGGCCGGCAAGGCGCTAATCAGCGGCGCGCCCGAGAGCGGCTCGCGATAGATGAAACCATAAGCGGGATAGACGGCGCCGAAAGCGCGCGTCGCGAGGTTGAAGAAACGCAATTCCGACCAATCGTTATCCGGCGAAACGTCGGCGACGCGCATCGCATTGGAAACGTAGCCCTTCACCCAATTCGCATGATCGACCAGGATCATGCGCCGGTCGACGATATCGCGCACGACGGCGAGATGGCCGAAGCGCAGGCGGTCGGTCTTGGCGAGGACCAGAATGGCGCCGGGTTTCGGGCGATGGCCGCGCGCGAAGCGATCCTCGGCGCTTTCCCACCAAGTCCAGGCATCGCCCTGGATCGGCATGCCGCTGATCAGGCGGGCGAAAGGCACGCATTGCAGGTCGGTCGCCGCCTCGCTTTGCGGCGGATAAGCCCCGTCGGACGGCAAGGCGGTCGTGACGGGGGGCGGGGGCGGCGTTTCCTCGAACAATCCGAAGGTGCAGGCCGAGAGCATGAAAACGGCCAGAAGAGGAAGGATGGAGCGCCAGCCATGCCGAATCATGGCAGTAACTATAACCGATTCGCAGGTTCCGGCTTATTGATTTTGCGGCGCCGGCGCGGGAAAGTCCGACGGAGCAGGGGGCGAGCATGGCGCGCAGGCTGATCCGTCAATTTCCGGCACCGCGGAATCTCGTTCCCGCCGCGTTGAAGCGCGATCTGATCGCGACCTTCGGCGGCCTCGCCGCCTTGCGCGAGCGCAATCCTTTCGGCAATTCGGTGAAGTTGCTGGCGCTCGATATCGGCAAGCGGCTGGATTCCGGCGCGCTCGACCTCGGTGGGGTCGAAGATCTCATTCAGGAATTGACCGGGGACGCTTTCCACCATCGCGCGCGGCGTCTCGCCGCTTTCTTGGGCGAGCGCGATCGCCGTCAGAATCGCCGAATTCTTTGGCAGTTGATTTATCGCCTGGCCGGTGCTGGCGTCGATGGCCGGCCCGCGAAACCCTTCGCCGAATTCAAGGCGGCGGTCGAGCGGACTTATTTCGGCCTCGTCGTCACGGCGCATCCGACTTTCGGCCTGCCGCGGGAGATGTCGGAGGCGCTGACCGCTCTGGCCATGAAGCCGGAGGGGCCGCGCCGCCGCGGAATCGCGGCGCGCCTGCGCCATGTCGAGCATCGTCCGCCGGAAAATCTCGATCTTGCCTTCGAACACGAATTTTCCTTGGTGGCGCTGACTCATATTCAAAAGGCTTGGCGCGATATCGTCGAGATCGCGCTCGCCGCGGCGGAAAAGCTTTACCCTAAGGAATGGCGGACTTTATCGCCGGCCTTGCTGAACGTCGCGAGTTGGGTCGGCTACGACCTCGACGGCCGCGCCGATATCAAATGGAGCGATTCGCTCGTCAAGCGGCTGAAGGTTCAGGCGGCGCAATTGGCGATTTATCGCGACGATATCGCGGCGCTCGCGGCCAAGGCCAAGCCCGATCTGGCGCTGGCGCTCGGCGCCCTACAGCGCCGCCTGGAACGCGCCATCGCGCTCGCCGATTCCGAGATCGCCGTCTTTTCCGGCGGCAACGATCCCGATTGGACGGAAACCTTGCGGCGCACGGCCCGCGCCATGCATCGCGGCCGGTCCTTGCGCCTCCTCGGCGCCGGGCAATTGCTGAACGAGATCGATCGCGCCTTGCCGCTGGCCGAGGCTCCCGATCTCGCGCGGCCCTTGCTGGCGCTGCGCGCGGCGATCGCCACTCATGGCCTGGGGCTGGCGCGGACTCATGTCCGCCTCAATGCCGTGCAGATTCACAATGCGATCCGCAAATCGATCGGCATGGCGGAGGCCCCCGACGATCCCGCGCATAAGCGCAGCTATATGGCGGCGATTGCTAAGCTGCTTTCGCATGTCGAGCCGGTCGAAATCAATTTCGCCTCGATCCTGGCCGAACGCACTTCGGCGAAGCGCCTTTTCATGATCGTGGCGCAGATGCTGAAATATGTCGATCGGTCGCAGCCCGTGCGCTTCCTGATCGCGGAAACCGAAACGCCGCTGACGCTGCTTGCCGCGCTCTATTTCGCTAAGCTGTTCGGCATCGCCGATCGGCTCGACATTTCGCCCCTGTTCGAAACGGTCAAGGCCTTCGAGCGCGGTATCCGCGTCATCGACGAATGCCTGCAAAATCCGGCTTACGCCGCTTATATCCGCGCGCGCGGGCGTCTCGCGATTCAAACCGGGTTCTCCGATGCCGGGCGCCATCTCGGGCAGAGCGTCGCGGCGATTTCGGCGGAATGGCTGCGCCTGCGGCTTGCCGAATTGCTGCGCGATCGCGGCTTCGGCGATATCGAGATCGTCTTCTTCAATACCCATGGCGAATCGATCGGTCGCGGCGGGCACCCGGAAAACCTTCGCGCGCGCCTCGATTACGTCGCCTCGCCGGCCAGCCGCTATCTCTTCCGCCGCTGCGGCATCGCCGTCATCGAGGAGACGAGTTTCCAAGGCGGCGACGGCTATCTGCCGTTTCTCACCAAGGATTCGGCCTTCGCCTGCCTGACGCGGATTCTCGAAACCCTCTTGCCCGAACCGGCGAACGTTCTCGATACCGATCCGCTTTATGTCGCGGCGGAGGATTCGACCAAGGAATTCTTCATCGCCGTGCGCCGCTTCAACGAGCAGGTTATGAGCGATCCCGCCTATGCCGCCTTGCTCGACATGTTCGGCGGGCATCTGCTGTTCGTCAGCGGCTCGCGACCGCAGCGTCGCCAGCAGGAAGGCTTGGCGCAGCGCGTGCAGCTCGCCCATCCCAGCGACATGCGCGCCATTCCGCATAACGGCATTCTTCAGCAATTGGGCTATTTCGCCAATACGCTCGGCGGGGTGGGGCAGGCCATCGCCAAGGATCCGGATCGCTTCCGACAACTTTATCGCGCTTCGCCGCGATTGCGTCGGTTGATCGAGATGGTCGAATGGGCGCTCGCCTTCACCGATCTCGAAGCCTTGAAATGCTATATCGACCTTTACGATCCCGGCCAATGGCTGTCGCGGGCCTATCAGGCGAAGGACGAAACCCGAGCGCGCGAATTGCGCCATGTCGCCGAGCATCTGGAAGCGGAAGCGATCTACGAAAAGCTGGCGCGCATCTATCGCGT
Organism: uncultured Rhodospirillaceae bacterium; assembly: GCA_964415425.1. GTDB lineage: Bacteria > Pseudomonadota > Alphaproteobacteria > Dongiales > Dongiaceae > Dongia. The sequence continues at coordinate 28,998 of CAYQAG010000001.1, forward strand.
CTTCCAGCGCGATCTGCTCGATCTTCGCAACGGCCTCGCCGTGGTCGGCCTGCCGCATGACAAAATTCCCGATGCCGTTCGCCAGGATTTGCGCCTGCTGCATGGCTTGCGCGTTGCTCTGCTGATGCGTCTTTTCCTGCTGACGGCGCGGATTCCCGATTTTTCCGATCAGCACGACATTTCGCGCGAGCAATTGATCGCCAAGATTTTCCATCTCGAAATCGATGCCGCGATGGAAAAGCTGACGGCGATCTTCCCCAAGGTCGAAGCGGCCAGCATTGCCGGCGATTTCGGCGAGAAGGCGACCTATGTCGGCGATTGGCGGCAATCCTACGAACGCGAGCATCGCGATATCTTCATACCGATCGCCGGGCTTTACCGCTTGGCGCGGCGTGTCAGTTCGGGCATCGTGCATATCGTCGGCGCGCTGGGATAGTCGCGCGGATTCAAGAAAGATAGGGTTCCATGACGTCCTCTTCCTCTTCGGTCTCGGATCGCGATCGGTGGCTCGCTTGGGGCTTGGTCGCCATCGGCTTCATCGCGCTGGCCGTTTCGTTTTCCTCGCGCGCGATTCTCGGTCTCAGCATGGATGCGATCGAGAAGGATCTCGGCTGGTCGAAGACCATGGTCTCCGATGCCATGGCCTGGGCGCTGATCGTCACGGCGATCATGGCGCCGATCGCCGGCAATCTGGTCGATCGCGCCAGCCCGCGCTTCATCCTGGCCGGGGGCATCGTCATCATCGCCGGCGGCATGTTGCTGACCAGTCTGACCGATCGACTCTGGCAATTTTATTTGGCCTTCGGCGGCCTGACGGCGATCGGTTTCGGCATGGTCGCGCATCACGTCGTCTCGACCGCCGTCAGCCAGCGGTTTTCGACCCATCGCGGTCTTGCCGTCGGCATCGCCACATCGGGATCGACGGCGGGGCAATTCCTCGTCGTGCCGCTGGTTTCCCTGGTGCTGACGGCCTATGGCTGGCGGGCGAGCTTCCTCGCCCTCGCGATCGCCGCCTTGGTCTTGCTGCCGCTGGTCCTCGTCCTCTTGCGGGGGCAAAGGCGCGCGACCGCCGCCGTCAGCGCGCAACGCCCGGCGGGCGATTCGCTCACGACTCGGTTGCGCCTGCTTTTCCTAAGCCCGGTTTTCCATTGCCTGTTCTGGAGCTTCTTCATCTGCGGCTTCACGACGACGGGCGTGATCGAAACGCATTTCATTCCCTATGCCGCCTTTTGCGGATTCCTGCCGCAGGAAAGCTCCACCGCCTATGGCTTGCTGATGGCGATCAATCTCGGCGGCATGATTCTTTCGGGCTGGCTCACCGACCGCATGAATCGGCCGCTGCTTTTGGGCGCGATCTATATCCTGCGCGGTTTCAGCTTCATCCTGCTGATCTATGCGGCCGAGGATATCAATCTGCTGTTCGGTTTCGCCGTTGTTTTCGGCGTTTTCGATTATTCGACCGTGCCGCCGACGGCAAGCCTCGTCGCCAGCCATCTCGGGATTCGCGTCATGGGGCTCGCCATGGGATTGCTCTCCGCCGGCCATGCGCTGGGCGGCGCCTCCGCCAATTTCCTGGCGGGGCGGATTTTCGACTGGTCGCAGACTTACGATTGGGTGTGGATTTCGGCCTTCGGGCTGGCGATCCTTGCCGGTCTGCTCGCCTTCGC
>CAYQAG010000001.1:30764-55039 GCA_964415425.1 uncultured Rhodospirillaceae bacterium
GCGAGGTGGATGCCGCATTCGTTCTTGTCGTGGCCCGACCAGCGGCCGGCGCGGTAATCCTCGCCCGCATCCAAGGGACGCGTGCAAGGCGCGCAGCCGATCGAGGCATAGCCGTCGGCGAAGAGCGGATGGCGCGGCAGGGCGAAGGTCTTGAAGGCGGCATCGATATCGCTGGCCGACCAAGCGGCGAGGGGATTGATCTTAAGCCGCCCGTTCTCGCTCTCGATAATCGGCAATTGACGGCGCCCGGCGCTTTGGAATCGCTTGCGGCCCGATATCCAGGCGGCCAAGGGAAGCAGCGCCCGCTCCAGCGGCAGCACCTTGCGGATATGGCAGCAGAGATCGGGATTGCGGGCATGAAGATCGCCCGTGGGGTCGTGGGCGGCGATGTCCTCGGCGCCCGGGCGCAGGATCCTCAGATCGGTGAAGCCGAAGCGGTCGGTCAGAATGTCGCGATAGGTATGGGTCGCATCGAAATGCTTCTCCGTATCGAGGAAGAGGATCGGCAGATGGCGGTCGATCTCGGCCGCGAGATGGAGCAGAACGGCTGCTTCCGCGCCGAAGGAGGAGACGAGGGCGATACGGCCCCGGAAACGCTCGATCGTCGCGGCCAGGATCGCGGCGGCGCTTTGGCCTTCGAGCGCCGCCTGCCAAGCGAGGATGTCCTCGCCTGTCGTCGGGGCCGGGGATAGCGGCGCCGCTTGGATCGGGAAGTGAGTCGGATCGGTTCGAATCATATAACACCTATTTTGTGCTTTATCATTCGTAACTGTTATTTACGACGATCCTGCTGATCGTCAAAGAGAAATTAATTCACCGAGCTGTTAGATATTATATGACAATAATAAAGTGTTGTATCAGGTCGGATCAGGCATCGCTCTTGCCGCAAAGAGACAAGCGCGGGAACATGGCGCGGCTTAAATCGTGGGGAAAATCCAAGGAAAAGAGGGGGAAGCATGTCGTCGCCTGTCCGCATCGAACGCCGGGGTCACGTTCTCGAAATCACGCTCGACCGGCCCAAGGTCAATGCCATCAACATGGCGACGTCGCGCTTGCTGGGCGAGGCTTTCGTAACCTTGCGCGACGATCCCGAATTGCGCGTCGGCATCGTCACGGCGGCGGGAGAGAAAATCTTTTCCGCCGGCTGGGATTTGAAGGAAGCGGCGGCCCAAAATCTGGTCGGCAAATGGTGGGAACAGGATTACGGCCCCGGCAGCTTCGCCGGCTTGACCGAGCTTTGGGATCTCAACAAGCCGGTGATCGCTGCCGTCAACGGCCTTTGCGTCGGCGGCGGTTGGGAATTGGCGATCGCCGCCGATCTCATCATTGCCGCCGAGCATGTCGAATTCGCCTTGCCGGAATTGCCGCTCGGCATCGTGCCGGATTCGGGCGGCGTGCAGCGCGTGCCGAAGCGCCTGCCTTACAACATCGCCATGGAAATGCTGCTGATCGGGCGGCGCATGTCGGCCCAGGAAGCGCATCATTACGGCATGGTCAATAAGGTCGTGCCGAAGGAAGACCTCATGGCGACGGCCAGGCAATGGGCGGATTTGATCGCGACCGGCGCGCCGCTCACCGTTCAAGCGCTGAAGGAATGCCTGCGCGCCATGGACGGCCGATCGATCCGCGATTCCTTCGCGCTCATCCGCAGCGGCGCACTTAAAACCTACGAGGCTTCGCTGCTTTCCAAGGACGCGAAGGAAGGCGTTCAGGCTTTCGCCGAGAAACGCAAGGCCGGCTTCAAGGGCGAGTGATCGCCTAAGCTTTTGCCGCCTGCGCCTTGGCGAGGGCGGCCTGGGCCGCCGCGGCATCGTTGCCGCCCTGGACGGCGACGGTCGGGAAGGCGAATTTGATTCCGGCGCCATCGAAAGCAAGTTTGATGCGCTTATAAGCCTCGCGGCGGACGACGAATTGTTCGCCGGGCTTGGTTTTGATCTTGGCGCGCATGTTGATCGCATATTCGCCCATGCTGAGAACGCCTTGGGATTTCAAGGGCTCCAGGATGACCTTGGCGAGTTCGGGATCCTGCAGCATCTCCTGGCCGACCTTCTTGATCACCTTGCGCACGAGGTCGAGATCGGTGTCGTAGACGACGCCGAATTCCAGCTTCTCGATCACCCAATCGCGGCTGTAATTGGTGATCGCCTTGAGATCGCCGAAGGGAACGGTATGCAGATGGCCGCGATGATGGCGCAGCCTAACCGAGCGCAGGGAGAATCCCTCGACGGTTCCGCGAATTTCGCCGCTTTCGATATATTCGCCAATGCGGAAGGCATCGTCGACCAGGAAGAAGACGCCGGCGATGACGTCGCGTACCAGAGCTTGCGTGCCGAAGCCGATGGCGATACCGGCGATACCGGCGCCGGCCAGCAGCGGACCGATATCGATGCCGAGACTGGAAAGGCAGATCAGCGCCGCGATCATCCAAACCACGATCATGATGAAATGGCGCAGCAAGGGCAGCAAGGTCTGCAGCCGCGTCGCCTGGGCGGCATTGCCGGGATCGTCGCTATCGCCGATGACGATCTCGGGGATGCGCCGATCGATGGCGGCTTTCAGCATCTGCCAGATGAAATCGGCGATCAGCAGAGCGGCGACGACAAGGAAGAGCGCATTGACCGCGCGGGCGGCGAGATCGTCCTTGTCGGCGAGCGTCAGCGGATCGACCTTCCAATCGGCGGCGATGCTGAACAACATGCCGATGACGATGACGGCGCGCACCAAGCGGTCGAGCGCCACGGGATAGGGCCGCGTTTCGGCCAGGGGCGTATCTTCGCCGGCGGCGGTTTCGGGCGGTGCGCAGATCAGTTTCTTCAAGGTCAGGCGTAAGACGACCAGAATGATCGGCACGAAAAGCAGCGTATCCAGAGAATCGGCAAGCGATGTCGCATCGGAATTTTTCAGCATCCAGATCAGGGGCAGAAGCAGGCTGGCGAGAACCGGCCAAGCATCGATCATCAAAAAACTAGGGCGCGGCAAACCGGCCGCCGCGAAGGAGCGCAGGACTTGCCGCCGCCCGACCCAGACGAGGATGAGGCCGAGAATCATCGCCGCGCCGCCCGTCAGGGCGTCGAACCCGGCAATGCCGGTCCGGCTCATCAATTCCTCGCCTTCGAGGATCGCGCTGATCATGCCGGCGGCGATGTTGATGGAGAAGAGGGCCGTCAGGCCGCGATAGATGAAGCTAGCGGCTTGATCGTTGAGCGGAACGAGGCGCAGTCGCGGCAGTCGCGGCGAGAGCACGATCCGCGCCACGAGGTTGAGCGCGCGCAGGATGACGATGGCGATCAAAGTCAGACTGCCGATCGCGGTCGCGATCTCCGACCAGCCGAAACTGGCGAAGGTCGGGATACCGACCAGCGCGAAGAGCGTCAGCGCGAAAGCCGCCGCGACGACGCGGACGAGAAGGATGCGCAAACGATCGCCGAGTCCGCGTTGCGGCGCTTCGATCAGGCGGCGGCGGAAACGCCGCGTCAGGCGCCAGAACAACCATTCGACGGCGAAAGCCGCCGTCAAAGCGATGGCGAAAACGGCGGGCGCTTGCCAAATTTCATGGCCCGGAAGACGGTCCAGGAACCGGGCGACGGAATCGATGCTTTCCTCGGGCAGGCGCGCGATGGCGTCGGGGAGCTTCGCCGCTTTCTTGCGGGCGGTGGCGATCCAGTTCTGCACCAGATGGCCGGCAACTTCGACCGCCTCGTCGCGGGCGCCGGTGGCGCTCGCTTGTTTCTTGATCCAGCCGGCGATTTCGGGATCGGCGAGGAGGTCGAGCAGCAATTGCACCTTGGCGGGAGCGGGGGCGGGCGTCGTTCCGGGCAAGGATTGCGCGGAAGCCGGCAGGCCGGCGCTAAAGACGAGGATCAGGGCGAGGAGGAGAGGCGCCCAGAATCGCGGCAGGGAAAACCAGGGGATTGTCATGGGAAATCTCGATTTCGCCGAATCGCCGGAACAGGCGCGATCTTTGCGAAATCCCGCCCCCTTGCCAAGGGGTTAAGCGGCCAGGCGGAGCCTTAATTAAGCCTCGTGCTGGCGCAAAAGGCCACGCGAAATGATATGGCGCTGGATTTCCGAAGTTCCGTCCCAAATGCGCTCGACCCGCGCATCGCGCCAGAAGCGCTCGATCCCGGTTTCCTCCATCAATCCCATGCCGCCGAAGATTTGCACGGCCTGATCGGTCACGCGGCCCAGCATTTCGCTGGCGAAGAGCTTGGCCATGGCATAATCGCTATCCGTGGCTTGGCCGCGATCGGTTTTCCAGGCGGCTTGCAGGGCGAGAAGGTCGGCGGCGGCGATCTCGGTCGCCATATCGGCGAGCTTGAAGGCAACGCCCTGAAATTTGCCGATCGTCTGGCCGAATTGCTTACGCGTCGCCGCCCAGGCGCTCGCCATTTCGAGCGCGCGTTGGGCGCGGCCGACGCATTGCGCGGCGACCGTCAGGCGCGTGGCGCCCAGCCAAGTATTCGCGACATCGAAGCCCCTGTGCAATTCGCCCAGGATTTGGCGGCGATGGATGCGGACATTATCGAAAGCGAGTTCGCAATGATGGAAGCCGCGATGGCTGACGGCGCGCGATCCGAGGCGCACGGTCAGTCCGGGACTATCCTTGTCGACGAGGAAGCTGGTGATCAATTTCTTGCGGCCGCGCGGCGTTTCCTCTTCGCCCGATGCGGCGAACAGAATGATGAAATCGGCGACATCGGCATAGGAAATGAAATGCTTGGTGCCGGTAAGGAGGAAATCCTCGCCATCGGCCTGCGCCCGCATCTGCATCGAGCGGATATCGGAACCGGCATTGGGCTCGGTAATGCCGAGGCATTCGATGCGCTCGCCCCGGATCGTGGGCAGCAGATAGCGTTCCTTCTGCTCGTCGTTGCAGGCGCGCAAGATATTGCTCGGACGATGCACGGCATATTGCAGGGCAAAGCTGCTCCGCCCCAATTCCCGCTCCATCAGCGTCAGGGAAAAATGATCGAGGCCGCCGCCGCCGAGTTCGACCGGCATGTTGGCGGCATAAAGGCCGGCCGCCATGGCGCGCTGACGAATTTGACGCATCAATTCGGGGCTGACGCGATCGGTTTTCTCGACCTCGTTCTCATGGGGTTCGAGTTCGGCCGCGACGAAGGCGCGCACCGTTTCGATCAGCAGATCATGCTCGGTCGTCAGCGCGAAATCCATGTTCGCTCCCCTCAAGCTTTGCGCGCGAGACGAATGGCGCGGCCGGCATTGGCGGGCGGCGGCGATCCGGCTTGGCCTTCGGCGATGGCGGCAATGCGGGCCAGGATATCTTCCGGGAAGGGCGCTGCCTTGGGGCCGCGCATATCGACATGCAGCAGAATCTGCTCATTGGTGGCGGCGGCTTCGTCCGGGCTTTCGCTATCGTCGGCGTGAAGCCAGTGAAAGATATGCAGGCGCTTCGCATCGTGACCGAGAATGCGCGTTTTGACGCGCGCCAACGCGCCTTCCTTCACCTCGCGTTGATAATTGATATGCGCTTCCAGCGTGAAGAGGGAAATCCGGTTGCGCCGGCGCCGCGATGCATCGAGGCCGAGATGATCCATCAGCGCATCGGTCGCATGGCTGAAAATGACCATGTAGAAGCCGTCATTGAGATGGCCGTTATAATCGACCCAGGCGGCGGGCACGCTTTCCCGATGCAAGGCAAGAAGGCCGGACATCGCGGCTTCAATCCGAATAGGCCCAGCCATGGCGCGCCTTGGCGGCGGTGATTGCCTCGATGACGCCGATGATGCAATCGTCGCGCAGCCGTTCCAGTTCCTTCACGCTATGGGTTCCCGCCTGAGCTTCCGTGCCGTCGACGATCTTGCGCTTCAAATCCTCGGTCAGTTTCGGTCCTTTGAGATGCGTCCAGGGAAGATCGAGGGCGGGGCCGAATTGATCGATGAAATGCCGCATGCCGGCATCGCCGCCGGCCATATGATAGATCATATACATGCCGAAGAAGGACCAGCGGATGCCGAAACCGAAGCGGATCGCGTCGTCGAGTTCGCCGGTCGTGCAATAATCGTCGTTGACCATGTGCATGCCTTCGCGCCAGACCGCTTCCAGCAGCCGGTCGGCGAGAAAGCCGGGCACTTCCTTCCTGACATGCAAGGGCCGCATGCCGAGCGATTTATAGAAGCCGATCGCCGTCACGATCGCCTCGGGCGAAGTCCAACGGCTGCCGCAGACTTCGACCAAGGGCAGGAGATAGACGGGATTGAAGGGATGGCCGACAAGGCAGCGTTCGGGATGCTCGGCCTCGGCATAGAAGTCGGAGGGCATCAGGCCCGAAGTCGAGGAGGCGATGAGGGCGCCGGGCTTCGCGGCGCGGCTCGCCGCCGCATGGAGTTTCCGCTTCAAGTCCTCGCGCTCGGGCGCGCTTTCCTGAACGAAATCGGCTTCGGCGAGCGCGTCTTCCAAACGCGCATGGAAGCTGAGCCGGTCGGGGCTGGCGCCGGGCGCTAGGCCGACCCGCGTCAAGGCCGGCCAAGCATTGGCGACATTGGCGCGCAAAGTCTTTTCGGCGCCGGCGCCGGGATCCCAGGCGACGACATCGAGCCCTCGCGCCAAGGCGCGCGACGCCCAGCCGCTGCCGATGACGCCGCTGCCGATGACGGCGACCTTGCGGATATCGTTGATCATGGCGCTTTCCTTCGTCTCAATTGCGGGGCTTGAGATTGAGCTTGACGCGGGCTTCCGCCGGACTCAGCACGCGGGCGCCCATCAGGGTCGCGATCGTCGCGGCGCGCTCGACCAGCGAAGCATTCGTCGCATAGACGCCCTTATCGAGCCAAAGATTATCCTCTAGCCCGACGCGGACATGGCCGCCCAGCACGATCGCTTGGGCGACCATCGGCATCTGCATGCGGCCGATGCCGAAGCCGGCCCAGATCGCGCCTTCGGGCAGATTGTCCTTCATCGCCTTCATGCTGACCGTATCGGCGGGCGCGCCCCAGGGAATGCCGAGGCAGAATTGAAAGAGCGGCGGCGCGTCGAGCAGACCTTCCTTAAGCAATTGCTTGGCGAACCAAAGATGGCCGGTATCGAAGACTTCGAGCTCGGGCTTCACGCCCAATTGCTGAACGCGCTTTGCCATGGCGCGCAGCATCCTCGGCGTCGAGACATAGATCATGTCGCCGTCGCCGAAATTGAGCGTGCCGCAATCGAGCGTGCAGATTTCGGGCTTCAGCCGCTCGACATGGGCAAGGCGCGTCATCGGCCCGACGAGATCGGTCGTTGGACCCCATTGCTGCGGCGTCTCGCCGGGACCGATATCGAGATCGCCGCCCATGCCGGCCGTCAGATTGACGACGACATCGGTGCCCGAAGAGCGTACGCGATCGACGACTTCGGCATAAAGATCGGGGTTGCGGCTGGGCTTGCCGGTTTCGGGATCGCGCACATGCATATGGGCGATGGCGGCGCCGGCCTTGGCGGCTTCGATCGCCGCCTCGGCGATGGCCTTGGGCGTGACGGGAATGGCGGGATGCTTGCCGACGGTATCGCCGGCGCCGGTAACGGCGCAGGTGATGATGACTTCGTGATTCATCCTAGGTCTCCTGGGATCGGGTCGCCGAAGCGGAGGGTGAGCCGGAGCGAAGCGCCGGCCTTGCCTTTTTACGACAAGATCGTGACGAGATTCGACAAGACGTCAACGGATCGAGGAGAGCGGACCGGGATCGGGGCGCTGCCGGCGGCGCTCCGCCGTCGGCGCGTTGCCCGACCAGGCGCTGAAGGAGCGGGAGAAATGCGCCGCCGAGGCGAAGCCGCAGGCAATCGCGATCTCGACCATCGGCATGTTGGTGTAATGGAGGAGGGAGCGCGCGCGCTGCAGGCGGAGATCGAGGTAATAGCGCCGGGGCGAGAGGCGGAAATGGCGTCGGAAGAGGCGCTCCAATTGCCGCAAGGAAAGGCCGACACGCTCGGCGATGCGTTGATTGGCTATCGGGTCCTCGAGATGGGCTTCCATCAATTCGATCGCCTTGGCGAGACCGCGATGCGTGACGCCCTGGCGCTTCCCCGGGGTCATGCGTTGGCTGTCCTCGGGCGCGCGGATGGCGGCATGGACGAATTGCTCGGAGACGGCGCTCGCTAGGCGATGGCCGTGCTGGCGCGAGATCAGATGCAGCATCATGTCGAGCGTCGCCGTTCCGCCGGCCGAGGTCCAGCGCTTGCGGTCGATGACGAAGAGGCCGTTCTCGACGGCGATCTTGGGGAATTGCTCGCGGAAGGAATCGAGGCTTTCCCAATGCGTCGTCGCGCGATGCTGATCGAGCAGCCCCGCCCAGCCGAGGAAGAAACTGCCCGTATCCATGGCGCCGAGATCGATGCCGGCGACGCTCAACCGGCGCAGCCATTGCGCCAGACGCTTATCGAAATAGCGCTCGGGCGTAAAGCTCGCGCAGACGATCGCCATGTCGTAGCGGGGATGCTGGGTTATGGCGCGATCGGCGACCAACGCCATGCCGTTCGAGGCGACGACCGCTTGGCCGTCGCGGCTCAGGATATCCCAGCGATAGAGCCGTCTCTCGGCCAAGCGATTGGCGACGCGCAAGGGTTCAATGGCGGAAACGAACGCCATCATCGAGAATTGCGGCACCAACAGGAAGCCGATCGCATATTCGCTGTCGCTGGCGGCGCGCTGGGGCATGTTTCGTCGGATAGTTGGGAAACCCAGGTTCCCCCTAGGCTTAGCCTAGGCACGGCTTTCTGGGAATATCTTTTCCCATGCACGCTTCTGAACCAGCCCGGATATTGGAGGTGAGGACTAATCGCTTTCAGGTCGAAGCGATTGTTGCTACAATTTCAACTGCGTCGCATATCTGCAGAATGCGATTAGCGATACCGAGGGTGTGGTAATTCCTAAAATGCGGAGCTAAATAGCATGGAAGCAGTAGAACTGGGTAAACTCTTGAATGCCGATTTAGACGACCAAGGGCGAAAGGCAATCTTATCCGTACCGCCGCCTGATATCCTTTCGATGATAGAGAATCGATCCATCGATCCTAGCGAGCAGGTGCGATTAATTTCCATTATACGCGGCCAGCCCGGGTTCTTACCGATTCTCGTCGCCATGTCGCAAGAAACAGGTTTTGGTCATGCCGTTGCGGCAGAAGTGCTTAAAGCCGAAAATTGGAACGAGTTGCAAAACATGGTCGGGATGGCGAACTTTAAGACGAATCTCGAGCCCCAAGATTTCCGCGTGGCTTTGGGCAGGCTTTTGGGAACCCGCTCTCTTTTTTCGTGGGGATTAAAGGTACTATTTTCTAAGTCCGTGCTTCGGGCAATGAGCGAATACTTCCGCGACCCGCGAAAGGCTGTTCGCGTCGAGGCTATTCGTGCCATGAGCGCTCTGGATATTGCCGACACGAAGCCGATATTGATTGATGCGCTTGGCGATGCTGATGAGTTGGTTAGAAAAGAAGCTCTCCGCGTTCTGTCGGAGAAACTTGATGCAGGCAGTCTTGCCGATCTTGCAATTTCTATAAATCAGGAAGAGAAGGTTTACCGCGGTTATTCTGAACAAGCTGCCGCGACGATTGCCGCTTTGCCGGAAAAAATTCCCGGCATTGGGCCTGTCGTTGCTTTCATGAAAATGCTTGCGAAAGAAGGGCCGGTGGCATTTCTTAATTTAGTAGGTAGTCTATCCAGAGCCGCAACTTCATTGCGGCGGTCGGCCAGCGTGGCTGCCGATTCGGCTGGAACCGCATTCAATAACGTATGGCTTAGACTCCGCTCGGACACATCTGCTTCCCGAGAGGATCCTCTTGCTTTGTGCGGCATATATGCGGCTTTAGCATGGGCCGATGGCGTATTGGAGGATCAAGAAAAAGCAGCGATTGCGAAAGTGGCCGCCGAAAATGGACTGCCAATTGAAAACGCTGTGTTTTTAGATCGAGCGCCGACTCTTGAAGAAGTGGCGGCACTTGGCCTAAAGCTGCGAGATTCGATCGCGGCAGTTTTTATCGTCGCGGGCGCTATGAATGTCCCTAAGGATAGTCTAGCCGTTCGAGAGCTTGTTGAAGTATTTTCTTCAAGCAAAAAATGAGGCGGCTATGTGGCTAAGACTCTTCTTGGGAAATTTTATTACATTTTCTGCCATTGGCATTGGTATTCTGCTAGCAGCTGGTTTCACTGTGGCTGCTTCAACTGCAGCCGCCCCTGGAGTTGCTATCATCGCTTCGCTTAAAGGTTTTACGGCCGTTATTGTTGTATTGTCTGCTCTTACCGCGGCACGTAACGCCTCCGAAGAAATGGCTATTATACAAGTAGAATTGCAAAAGGAGCTTTTGCAACTGCACGAAAGCCTACACTCGGATATGGTTATGCGGCAGCTAGATTCCCTTGAGCTGATTTGCAAAAATTGCTCCCATATGAAAGTAACGAAATTGCTTAAGAGAACCGTTTGCAGTTATCGCTCGGATCAAGCTGTTCAGCTAACTCATTCATGCGCCCTTCACTCTAAATACCTGGGTTATCTTGAGACCGCGGTTGCCGCGAAAGCAGAAGAGCTTAAAGCTGCCAACCTACATTCCGATAGCGACACGACCGATGCTGCAAGTAGCGATTCGTCGCGCGGCGGCTTGTTTGGATTTTTTCGCCGTGGGAGTGCGAAACAAACACCAGCAGAAAGAAAGAGCCGGGCCATTGATCGCCTAGAGAATTTGGTGGGTATGGCTTCTCTAAAGACCGAGCTTGCAAAACTCGAAGCACTTTTATTGGCACAAGCGGAGAGAAAATCGCAGAATGCCGTTGCGGCGCCTTCCTTGCATATGGTGTTCATCGGCAATCCAGGAACAGGGAAAACGACGGTAGCAAGGATAGTCGCAGATCTCTATAAAGATATGGGGCTCTTGAAGTCAGGTCACTTGATTGAGGTTGACCGCGCCGGTTTAGTGGCTGGATATCTTGGCCAAACTGCGATCAAGACGAAAGCTGTGTGCGATAAAGCCATCGGCGGCGTCTTGTTTATTGACGAGGCATATTCAATCGCGAAGAGCGGCGATGCCTTCGGCGATGAATGCATTAGTACATTACTGAAGGCTATGGAAGACCATCGTGATGAGCTTGCCGTTATCGTAGCTGGCTATACGCGCGAGATGAATATCTTTATTGACAGCAATCCAGGCCTACGGTCGCGGTTTCGTCGGTTCTTGGAATTTCCTGACTACAACGTTCAGGAGCTTTTAGAAATTTTTCGACTGATGGCTGCAGAGCGCGGAATCGCGATCGCCGATTTTGTCTTTCCCAAAGTCGAGGCATATTTCCACGGCTGCCTTGCAATGGCTGATGTCTTGCCGTTTGCCAATGCACGAGAAGTTCGCAATCTGCTCGACGAATGCGAGGAGCGTATGGCATTGAGGCTGAAACAAGAACGAGGTGTTGGTACTCTGCTGGGAATTAGGAAAAAACAATACATACAGCCAGAGGATGTCCCTACATATGAGACTGATCGGAGTGCTTGATAATCGCTGCTCAGTTGAGAGCAAGTTGGGGCAGAGTGAAGATATTGAGCATAATTTTTGCCAGTTTTGTAATTGCTTATCGTTAAACGCCCGCGAATAGGGAGAGACAGCGGCTAGGTCTTTGCTTCTGTAATTCGTTGTTCGGTCGAAATGCGACCGTCAGGACATCGGCCTCCATGATGGCGATTGCGCTTTCGGTCTAAAGGCCGGAATATCGGGGCCGCTATCGCTGGCTCCGGGGGAATTCCATGCGCATTCGCGAAGATTTGCCGCGACCGATCCGAAATATCGAGCATTTCTGGATTCCCTTGCCCGACGGTACGCGGCTTAGCGCGCGCCTCTGGCTGCCCGAGGATGCCGAGCGTCATCCCGTTCCCGCCATTCTCGAATTCATTCCCTATCGCAAGCGCGACGGCACGCGCGGCCGCGACGAGCCGATGCATGCCTATTTCGCCGGACACGGCTATGCGGCGATCCGCGTCGATCAACGCGGCTCGGGCGAATCCGACGGATTGCTAATGGACGAATATCTGCCGCAAGAACAGGAAGACGCGATCGCCGTCATCGCTTGGCTCGCGCGCCAGAAATGGTGCGACGGATCGGTCGGTATGATGGGAAAATCCTGGGGCGGGTTTAATTGTTTGCAGGTCGCCGCGCATCGCCCGCCGGCGCTCAAAGCCGTGCTTTCGGTCTGCTCGACCGACGATCGTTATGCCGACGACATTCATTACATGGGCGGTTGCCTGCTGAACGACAATCTCTGGTGGGGCACGATCATGCTCGCTTATCAGGCGCGCCCCGCCGATCCCGAATTGCGCGGTCCCGATTGGCGGGCGAATTGGCAGGAGCGGCTGGAGGCGATGCCGTTCTGGCCGGCGCTTTGGATGGCGCATCCCGATCGCGATGCCTATTGGCGCCAGGGCTCGATTTGCGAGGATTGGTCGGCGATCGATATCCCCGTTCTGCTTTATGGCGGCTGGGCCGATGCCTATACCAATGCCATTCCCCGGATGCTCGCGCATCTCGACGTTCCGCGTCAGGGCGTGATCGGCCCCTGGGCGCATCTTTATGCTCATTCCGGTCAACCGGGTCCCGCCATCGGTTTCCTGCAACACGCCATCGCTTGGTGGGATCGCTGGTTGAAGGGCGTCGCGAATGGCGCCGAAAAGGCGCCGATGCTGCGCGCCTTTCTGCAGGACCCTATCGTGCCGGGATCGAGCCCGGCCGAACAACCCGGCCATTGGGTTGCGGAGGATCGCTGGCCGAGCTCCGGCATTGCCGATCTTACGCTGCATATCAATGCCGAGGGCCTTTCGCCGCTGCCGGGGACGGAATCGCGCCGCGATTTCCGTTCGCCGCTTTCGCTCGGCCTCGCCGCCGGCGAATGGATGGGGGCGGGTTGTCCCGGCGAAGCGCCCGGCGATCAGCGCCTGGACGATGCCGGCGCGCTCGTCTTCGATAGTGCGCCGCTCGGCGAGGCTTTGCCGATTCTGGGCGCGCCGGAAATCGAGATCGAGATCGCCAGCGACAAAAGGATCGCGCAATTGGCGGTTCGGCTATGCGATGTCGATCCCGATGGCCGATCCTTGCGGGTCTCTTACGGCATCCTCAATCTGACGCATCGCGACGGGCCTGCGAACCCGCAGCCGCTCGTGCCGGGCGAGGTCTATCGGATTCGTCTCAAACTCAATGCTTGCGGCCATCGCTTCCCGGCCGGGCATCGCATACGCCTCGCCTTATCGACTTCCTATTGGCCGCTGATCTGGCCGGCGCCGGAAGCGGCGACCCTGACGATCGCGCTCGGCACCGGGCGGCTCGTTCTTCCCAAGCGAAGCGCGTGCGCCGAGGACGGCGCCGAGCCTTTCGCGCCGCCCGAAAGCGCGCAGCCGGCGCCGATGACGGTATTGACCCCGGGCCGCGTCGAACGGCGCGCCGAATTCGATTTTCTCGCCAATCGCGCGCGTTATGTGACCGATGTCGAGGGCGGCGTCTTCGGCGAAGGCACGATCCGCTGGGACGAAATCGGCCTCGTCGAACGCCACGACATTCGCCGCGATTTCGAGATCGGCCTCGATGACCCTAGCACGGCAAGCTATGTCTGCCGGCAATCCTACCTCATGCAGCGCGACGGTCTCGATATCCGCATTGCGGTCGAAGTCAAAATGACTTCCGACACCGAAACCTTCTTTCTCTCCGGCAGTCTCGATATCTACGAAAACGGCGCGCGCAGTTTCAGCCGCGACTGGCGCGAAGCCTTTCCGCGCCGCCTTCTCTAGGCGAACGGGCTTTATCCGATCAGCTTCTTTGCCTGGAGGTCGGCGATCGCCGATCGATCGAGATCGAGCATTTCGGCGAGCACTTCCGCCGTATGCTGGCCGCAAAGCGGCGGCGCCAGGCGATATTCGACCGGCGATTCGGAAAGCTTGATCGGGCAGCCGATGAGATCGACCTTGCCGGTCGCCGCCAAGGGATAGGGCATGGCGATTTTCATCTCGCGCGCGATCACCTGCGGATCGGCGAAAACCTGATCGATGGTATTGACCGGACCGACGGGTACGCCCTGCGCCGTCAACCCCGCGATCCAATCATCGCGCGGGCGTTGCGCGGTGACTGCGTTGATCGCGGCATAGATCGCGCGGCGATTCTTCACGCGCGCAGGATTGGTCGCGTAAGCGGGATCGCTCGCCCATTCGGGATGGCCGGCGAATTCGGCGAATTTCGCGAATTGCGCATCGTTGCCGATTGCGAGGATGAAATAGCCGTCCGCGGCCGGAACGACGGAATAGGGCACGATATTGGGATGCTCGTTACCCATGCGCTGCGGCACTTCGCCCGATGTCAGGTAATGCAGGCCGATATTGGCGAGCCAACCCACCTGACTGTCGAGCAGGCTCATATCGCAATACTGACCGCGCCCGGTCTTCTGGCGATGCTGCAAGGCGGCGAGAATGGCGACGACCGCATAAATGCCGCAGACGATATCGGTGACGGCGACGCCGACCTTCATCGGCGGAGTGCTGGGATCGCCGGTGACGCTCATGATCCCGCCCATGCCCTGCGCCAGGAAATCGTAGCCGGCGCGCGGCGCATAGGGGCCGGTCTGGCCGAAGCCGGTGATCGAGCAATAGACGAGGCGCGGATTTTCCGTCTTGAGATCGTCATAGCCAAGGCCGTAGCGCGCCATGTCGCCGACCTTGAAATTCTCGACGAAGATATCGCAACGCTGGGCGAGGCGGCGGAGGAGCGCCTGGCCCTCGGGCTTGGCGATATCGATCGCGATCGAGCGCTTGTTGCGATTGATCGAGAGGTAATAGGCGCTCTCGCTCGTCTCGCGACCCGCCTCATCCTTGACGAAAGGCGGTCCCCATTTGCGGGTATCGTCGCCGGCGCCGGGTCGCTCGACCTTAATGATGTCGGCGCCGAGATCGCCCAGCAATTGCGTGGCGGTCGGCCCCGCGAGAATGCGGGTGAGGTCGAGAACGCGAAGGCCGGAAAGGGGACCGGGCATGATGAACCTCATCCTCGTTGGCGTTGGGATACTCTCGATGGCGGAGGCAAGAAAATCAAGCGGGCCGCTTCAGGCTGTCGAGAGCGCCTTGCAGGATGAAGGCCGCCGCCGCCTGATCGATACGGGCCGCGCGCTTGGCGCGGCTGAGATCGGCGGCGATCATGGCGCGCTCGACCGCCAGCGTCGATAATCGTTCGTCCCAGAACAGGATCGGCATGTCGCGCAAGGCCAGCAGATTGGCGGCGAATTGCCGGGTCGATTGGCAGCGCGGTCCTTCGCTGCCGTCCATGTTGCGCGGCAGACCGATGACGAGACCGCCCGCCGCCCGCGTTGCCATGAGGCCGAAAAGGGCGGCGGCATCGGCGCGGAATTTGCCGCGCGCGAGGGTGCTGAGCGGCGAGGCGACGCGATGGCCGGGATCGCCGATGGCGATGCCGATGGTCTTGGCGCCGAGATCGAGGCCGAACAGGCGCTGCCCCGGATCGAGGCGCTCGACCAGTTCGGCGATGTTGTCATGGATCATGCGCGGATCATGCGCCAAGCTAGAAGAACCGCCAAGAGCGCGATCAGCGCGCCGCCGCCGAAAAGTGCCAAATCGGCGCGCGCGACGACGAGCGGCGTCAACTCCCCCGCGAGTCCCAAATGATTGCCGGCGATTCCGGCCAAGGCGGCGCTCAAAGCCGCACCCAATCCTTCCAAAGTAGGGATCGCCGCCGCGCTGCGATCTTCGGCACCCGGCTTGGCGAGCGCCATCACGCGTTGGGCGAGGAAGGTATTGGAAACGCCGAAACCGAGGCCGATGGCGACCATCGCCGCGACGACGATAAAGAGCGATCCGCTTTCGAGGGCGAAAGCGAGGCCGCCGAGGCCGAAAGTCAGAAGCAGCGGACCCGCCAGGATCGCCGCATTATGCCAGCGGGACGCCAAGGCGGCGACCGCCATGGCGGCGGCCGACCAGGCGATGGCGTGGATCGCGCCGAAATAGCCGGCCAGCATCGGCGAGAAATCGCGATGGAATTGCAGCACATAGGGCGCATAGACATAAACCCCGGCCTCGGAAAGCGGCATCAGCAAGAGTACCCAGAGGCCGAGCGAGAGCGGGCTTGCGAAACTGGGAAATTCGTTGGGAAAAACATGCGGCGGGCGCTTCTTGTCGATGGCGAGGGCGAGCGCGATTAGCAGGATGCCGAGCAGGATGGCGGCGATGGCCGCGATCGGCGTTTCCGCCTTATCGGCGATCGCGATGGCGGAAATGCCGCAGGCGAGGACGATGAGGCAGGGCAAAGGCGAATGCGCGCCGGTCTTGCCGCTATCCGCGCCATCATCGGGCAGCAGCCGCCAAGCGAGGGCCAGCATCGGCACGGGCATCGCCCCGGCCGCGAAAAAGGCGGCGCGCCAGGACCACATTTCGGTCAGATAGCCGCCGATCAGCGGACCGATGGCGATGGCGAGCGCCCAAACGAAAGCAAGCACGGCAAAGACCTTGGGCACGAGATCGGTCGGAAAGAAGCGCCGGACCAAGGCATAGCTAAGCGCGATCAGGAAACCCTCCGCCAAGCCCTGCAGGAAACGCCCGCCAAGCGCCCAGAAGATGTCCGGCGCCGAACCGGCGAGAGCGGCCCCCAACAGAATCATGAGCGCGGCCCCGGCCCAGGCGCGGCGCGCGCCCAGCCTGGCGATCGCCGGCGCGAGCAGCGCGCCGCCGAGAATCGAGGCGATCAGGTAAAGCGAATTCAGCCAGCCGACATAGGATTCGGCGCCGAGCGCGCGGATGGCGCTCGGCATCGCCGTCGCCGTCATATACCAGTTGACGGCATGAAGGCCGACGCCGAAAGACGTAAGAACGAGCGGCGCGCGATAGCGGCTTTGGAACAGCGCAGTCGAGCGACTTTCGGCCTTATCCTCAGACAAGGCCGAGATCGCGCGCCGTCAGATCGAGCGCTTGGCGGGCCAAGCCCATGAATTCGTCGACATGAGCCTTGGTCCAGTTCAAGGGCGGCGAGATCAGCATCGTGTCGCGCGTCGCGCGCATGACGAGGCCGATGCGGAAACAATGGTCGCGGCATTTGGTGCCGGTCTCGCCGAGCGGCTCGAAGGTCTTGCGCGTCTTCTTGTCCTTGACGAGTTCGATCGCGCCCATGAGGCCGAGATTGCGCACCTCGCCGACCAGCGGATGATCCTTGAATTCCTGTAGGCGTTGCGCGAGATAAGGTCCGGTCTCGGTCCGGACCCGATCGACCAATTTTTCCTCGCGGATGAGGCGGATATTCTCGATGGCGACGGCGCAGGAGACGGGATGGCCGGAATAGGTGAAGCCGTGATTGAAATCGCCGGCTTCGTTCAGAACAGCGGCCACGCGCTCGCCGACCATGATCGCCGAGAGCGGCGCATAGCCCGAGGTCAAGCCCTTGGCCAGCGTCATGAAATCCGCTTCGATGCCGAAATGGGCCGAGGCGAACATATGCCCGGTGCGGCCGAAGCCGGTGATGACTTCGTCGGCGATCAGCAGTAAATCGTATTTGCGGCAGATGCGCTGGATTTCCGGCCAATAGCTCATCGGCGGGATGATGACGCCGCCGGCGCCTTGGATCGGCTCGCCGATGAAGGCCGCGACGTTTTCGGGGCCGATCTCGCGGATCTTCTCCTCGAGCGCTTGCGCCGTTTCGCGGCCGAAGGTCTCGGGATCGCTATTGCCGCCTTCGGCGAACCAATAAGGCTGGCGTATATGGGCATGGCCGGGCAGGGGCAGATCGGCCAATTTGTGCATGTAATCCATGCCGCCCAGCGAAGCCGCGACCATGGTCGAACCGTGATAGCCGTTGATGCGGCTGATGATGGTCTTCTTTTTCGGCTGCTTCTTCAGATTCCAATAGCTTCGCACCATGCGCACGATCGTGTCGTTGGCATCCGATCCCGACTGGCCGAAGAACACTTGCACGAATTGTTTGGGCGTCATGTCGACGAGGATTTGCGCCAGTTCGGCGGCGGGCGGCGTCGTCGTCTTGAAGAAGGTGTTGTAATAGGGGAGTTCCAGCATTTGCCGATAGGCGGCTTCGGCGATGCTGACGCGGCCATAGCCGACATTGACGCACCATAGCCCGGCGAAGCCGTCGAGCAGCTTCTTGCCCTCGCTGTCATGCAGATAGACGCCATCGGCCTTGACGATGACGCGACTGCCCATCTTGTGAAGCGCGGCGTTATCGGTGAAGGGGTGATAATGATGGCGATCGCGGGCCTGCCAATCGGCGGTCGAATTGCGCGCGGGTGCGGCAGTCATGGCCATGTTCCTTTTCGGATATCAGACGTTGAGCAGCAGATGCTCGCGCTCCCAGGACGAGATCACGTTCTGGTAAGCCTCAAGCTCCGCCATTTTGACGAGATGGAGCGCGCGGATGAATCGTTCGCCGATCAAGGGGCGGATCGGCTTGCAGGCGATGAAGCGCGATAGGGCTTCGTAGGGCGTTTTGGGAAGCGTATGGGCCATGCGATAGGCGCTGCCCGTGATCTGGTCGCTGGGCTTCAGCCTTTCGGTCATGCCGAGATAGCCGCAGAGCAGCGATCCCGCCATGGCGAGATAGGGATTGGCATCGGCCCCGGCGAGGCGGTTCTCGATCCGGCGCGAGGAGGCGCCCGAAATCGGCACGCGCAATCCGCAGGAGCGATTGTCGATCCCCCATTGCACGTTAATCGGCGCGTCGAATTGCGGGCGGAGGCGGCGATAGGAATTGATATTGGGCGCCAGCATGGGGATGAGCTGCGGCAGATAACGCTGCAGCCCGGCGACATGGTTGCGGAAGAGGGCCGTGTCGCGGCCCTTGGAATCGGCGAACAGATTCTTGCCGGAGCGTTTATCGACGACCGATTGATGGATATGCATCGAGCTGCCCGGCTGATTGGCGAGCGGCTTGGCCATGAAGGTCGCGTAGATATTATGCTTGAGCGCGGCCTGGCGGACCGTGCGCTTGAAGAGAAAGGCCTGATCGGCGAGCGCCAGCGGATGGCCGTGATTGAAATTGATCTCCATCTGCGCCGCGCCGGATTCGTGGACCAGGGTGTCGACGTCGATCTCCGACTTTTCGCAGTAATCGTAGACGTCCTCGAAAATCTGATCGAATTCGTTGGCGGCATCGATGCCGTAAGCTTGCGATCCCGTCTCCGGCCGGCCGGATTTGCCGAGCGGCGGCAAGAGCGGCAGATCGGGATCGGTATTGACCTGAACGAGATAGAATTCGAGTTCCGGCGCGACGACCGGTTTCCAGCCCTTTTCGTCATAGAGTTCGAGCACGCGCTTCAGCACATAGCGCGAGGCGGTCTCGATCGGCCGATCCTCGCCGTCGAAGGCGTCGTGAATGACTTGGGCGGTGGGTTCGGGATACCAGGGAACGACGCGGATCGTGTCGGGATCCGGTTTCATATAGATATCGGGATCCTCGTAGGAAACGATGCCGTCATCGTCGATATCCGGGTATTCGCCGGTCACGGTCTGCAGAAAGACGCTGGAGGGCAGCCGCAAGGCGCCGTCCCGCACGCTTTTCATGAATTTGCTGGCGGGCAGAATCTTGCCGCGCGGAATGCCGTTCATGTCGGGGACTAGGCATTCGACCTCGTCCACCTTGCGCTCGCTCAGCCATTCGTCGAGATATTTCATTGCCTAAACCTGATTCTTTGCGCTTTTCCGGTCCACCCTAGCCCGGGCTAGAGGGGACTTCAAGCCGGCCCCAATACCGTTCTATCATGCTGATTATAAAATATATTTCTAAAAACAAGAAAAGCGGCGCCAAGCGCCGCCTTTCCCGCTTTCCCCAGGTTGCGTTTTCTTTCCCGAGTCAGAGGCCGAGCGCCTTTTCGGGCGCGACGTATTTCTTCTTCAAAGCCTCGGCAACCGCCTTATAGGTGACCTGCCCCTCATGGACGTTGAGGCCGTTGAGGAGATGCGGATCGTCGGCGAGCGCCTTCTTCGCGCCCTTATCGGCAAGCGCGAGCGCGAAGGGGAGGGTCGCGTTATTGAGGGCGAAGGTCGAGGTCCGGGCCAAGGCGCCCGGCATATTGGCGACGCAATAATGGATGACGCCGTCGACCGTATAGACGGGATCGGCATGGGTCGTCGCATGGCTGGTCTCGAAGCAGCCGCCTTGATCGATCGCGATATCGACGACGACCGAGCCCGGGCGCATTTGACGGATCATGCGGCGCGTGACCAGTTTCGGCGCGGCTGCGCCCGGCACCAGCACGGCGCCGATGACGAGGTCGGCATTGACGACGCAATCCTCGATCACGTCCAAGGTCGAATAGCGCGTATAGACCTTGGAACCGAATTGCTCGTCGATTTCGCGCAGGCGATCCAAGGATTTGTCGATCACGGTGACATGAGCTTCCATGCCCATCGCCATGCGGAGCGCATTGCTGCCCGAAACGCCGCCGCCGATCACCGTCACCTTGGCGGGCGCGACGCCGGGTACGCCGCCCAGCAGAATGCCGGCGCCGCCTTGCGCCTTTTCGAGATAATGCGCGCCGACCTGAACCGACATGCGTCCCGCGACTTCCGACATCGGCGCCAGCAGCGGCAAGCCGCCGCGCGCATTGGTGATCGTCTCATAGGCGATCGCCGTGCAGCCGGATTTGATGAGGCCCTCGGTTTGGACGGGATCGGGCGCGAGATGCAGGTAGGTGTAGAGAATCTGACCCTTGCGCAGCATCTTGGTTTCGCGCGGCTGGGGTTCCTTCACCTTCACGACCATCTCGGCCTTGGCGAAGACGTCTTCCGCCGATTTGGCGATGACGGCGCCCGCTTGCTTGTAATCGCGATCCTCGCAGCCGATGCCGGCCCCGGCATTGGTTTCCACCATGACCTTGTGGCCGTGATGGATAAGCTCGCGCACCGAACTCGGCGTCAGGCCGACGCGATATTCGTGATTTTTGATTTCCTTAGGAACGCCGATCAGCATGATGATCTCCCCGAAATGCGGCTATGACGACGATGGGATGATAAAGCGAAAGCGATCCACCGGCCAGATCGGCCGATGGATCGCCGGAGGGACGGCTCAGTCGAGGCGGTCGAGAATGCCTTTCAGAGTCGAAATCGCTTGATCGATATGGGTTTTTTCGACGATGAGCGGCGGCGACATGGCGATGGTGTCGCCGGTGATGCGCAGCATCAGCCCCGCTTCGTAGGCTTTGAGGAAGGCATCGAAGGCGCGGGCGCCGGGTTTGCCCGGGATGGATTCGAGTTCGACCGCGCCGACAAGGCCGATATTCCTAAGATCGATCACATGGCGCGTGCCCTTGAGGCTGTGGATCGCCTCTTCCCAATAAGGGGAAAGGCTGCGGACGCGCTCGAACAGGCCGTCGTTTTTGTAGATATCGAGCGCGGCAAGACCCGCCGCGCAGGCCAAGGGATGGGCCGAATAGGTATAGCCGTGGAAAAGCTCGATCGCGTTTTCCGGCGCCGCATTCATGAAGGTGTCGTAGATATCCTTGGAGACGATGACGCCGCCCATCGGCACCGAACCGTTGGTGAGACCCTTGGCGCAGGTGATCATGTCGGGCGTCACGCCGAAATATTCGGTGGCGAAGCTGGCGCCGAGGCGGCCGAAGCCGGTGATGACCTCGTCGAAAATCAGCAGGATGCCGTGCTTCGTGCAGATGGCGCGCAGCTTTTCGAGATAGCCCTTGGGCGGAACGAGAACGCCGGTCGATCCTGCGACCGGCTCGACGATGACGGCGGCGATATTGCTGGCGTCGTGCAGCGCGACGATGCGTTCGAGATCGTCGGCAAGATGCGTGCCCCATTTCGGCTGGCCGCGCGAAAACGCCATTTCCGCGGCATTATAGGTATGCGGCAGATGATCGACGCCATTCAGCAGCGAGCCGAAGAATTTGCGATTATTGACCATGCCGCCGACGGAAATGCCGCCAAAGCCGACGCCGTGATAGCCGCGTTCGCGGCCGATCAGGCGCTGGCGCGTGCCCTGGCCCTTGGCGCGGTGATAGGCGATCGCCATCTTAAGGGCGGAATCGACCGATTCCGATCCCGAATTGGTGAAGAAGACGTGATCGAGTCCGGTCGGCAGCAGGGCGGCGATGCGGGAGGCGAGTTCGAAGGAAGCGGGATGGCCAAGCTGGAAAGCGGGCGCGTAATCGAGTTCCTGAATCTGCCGCGCCACCGCTTCGGAAATCTCGCGCCGACCGTGGCCGCAATTCACGCACCACAACCCGGCCGTGGCGTCGAGAATCTTACGGCCGTCATGGCTCGTGTAATACATGCCCTCGGCGCGGACCAGCAGACGCGGCTTCGACTTGAATTGGCGATTGGCCGTGAACGGCATGAAAAACGCTTCGAGATTGTTCGGCGTCGGTTGGAATTGCGTGGCATCGAAGCTTCGCATCGCAGCGCTGGCGCTCATGGCCCTCTCCTGAAGTGAAACCGCTTGGGGTTCGAATCCGGTTTTGCCGGAATTCGCGGCACCTTATCACGCTCAAAAAAATAAACAAGCGGCAGGCGGATTGTGAAGATTGGCTCAGATTTTTCCTTGATTTTCAATAAAGCCGTTCAATATAATGATCACCTACGGCAAAAGGACGAGGCGAGGGGCTCTATGACGACGGAAGGGTGGGCGGCCATCGGCGCGAGCGCGGATTTCGATCTCGGCGCCCGGCTGAAATCCCTGCGCGAGGCGCATGGCCTTTCCCAGCGCGAATTGGCCAAACGCGCCGGCGTCTCCAATGCCATCATTTCGATGATCGAGCAGAATCGCACTTCGCCCTCGGTCGGCATGTTGAAGAAATTGCTGGATGGGTTCCCGATCAGCCTCGCGGCCTTTTTCGCGGCCGATCTCGCGCCGCGCCCGCAGATTTTCTTTGCCGCCGCCGAATTGGTGGAATTGGCGGGCGGAGCGATTTCCTATCGCCAGGTTGGTCGCGATCTTTCCGGCAAGGCGATCCAACTCATTCACGAACGCTATCAGCCGGGCGCCGATACGGGCGCGCAGATGCTGAGCCACGAAGCCGAGGAGGGCGGGGTTATCATTCGCGGCCGTCTCGAAGTCACGATCGGCGATCAATCGCGCGTGCTCGGTCCCGGCGATGCCTATTATTTCGACAGCCGCACGCCGCATCGCTTCCGCAATATCGGCAAGGAAGAATGCGAAGTCGTAACCGCCAATTCCCCGCCGAGTTTTTGAAGCGGGAGCCAGAAGTCAGGGTCCAGAAAGATAGAGAACACGATTACCGGCTGCTGATTCTAAGCTCGTCATGCCGGCGCATGCCGGCATCCATGCGGCTTTGGCATTGATAATTGGCGCCAGCGAGTTTTCGGGCAATCCTTCATCCAATCCGTCATGGCATGCGAAGGCATGCCATCCCCGAGTTTCTTGCTGCTTGCCAGCTTTACCCGGACGAAACTTGCAGATAGCCGACTCTCTGTTTAGGCCGAGTAGATAGTCAATGCTTGTGCATGTGGGCAGAGTATCTAGCGCCTACTGCCATAATCAGAGGCTTGGTAATTCCGCCAGAGGGCCAAGCGGTCAGCCTAGCTCATGGCAGGCGTCATCGCTCTCTATCCTAAATATTACGAACAAAGCGAAGGAGTTCATCATCGATGAAAAAGCCGCATGGCGAAAGATTGTTGCCCATGTAAATGTCTCTAGGTTTTACAACTCTTAGAGCGACAAGGTGTGCAGAGGCCGCATTGAATCGGCGCGGTTCCCATCCGAGTACGCGACTAACATCACTTGCATCAGCGTAGTCAGTGCCAAGATTCAGGAGGTATTTCGCGAGATCTTGAGCATCTTCTTTGGGTTTCCAGCTCATAAAATATTCATCAAATTCTGTGAACAAATTAGAATTTGGGAATATACGCGTTGCGTTTACTAACTCTTTAACTATAAGAAGCCCAGCGTTTTCAAGATCATGCGCGCCTAGCCTTACATCCGGGAGTGAAAGATCGGTCGCCTGCCGGATTATCTCGTAATTCACAATGGGATCATGCGATAAGGCGAACTGGCTATTCCGAACGAAATAGCCGGCAACTGCAAAAGCGGAAGGTGACCAGTTAGCCGCCACCTGATTTGTCTCAGCATGGCGCTTTTCTCCAAGAGGCGGTTTCTTACTTATATCTAAAATTTCTCCGGCAAGCGCTTCTAGGTTGTCTTCGTCAAGATTAAATTTTGGCGCAAAGCGCGTCCTTAGGAACGGCGATAACGATTCCAGCGGCAAGTCGCATCGGAGGCCAATAAACTTTGCGGTGCCGTCTACCGCTCGCATAAACCCGGTATCGATTTCTTCATTTACCCATGGCTTTGTAA
>CAYQAG010000001.1:55139-61446 GCA_964415425.1 uncultured Rhodospirillaceae bacterium
TCTACCGCTCGCATAAACCCGGTATCGATTTCTTCATTTACCCATGGCTTTGTAATGGACTCTTTCGTCAACAGCACGATAAAATGAGTGCAGCTGCCAAGACCTTCTTCCATTCGTCGGCGCAAGCTGTCGCCATAGCCGATCTCCCATTCATCATACCAGACGTCGATACCACGCCTCATCAATCCTTCTGCCAACGGCTTTGCGATACCCTTGTTCTCTGTCGCATGTGCCAGATAGATTAACTCTTTTCGCCCAGATGCTTCGGTCATGGCGTGCGCCGCGCTTTCAATAAGAGAATTATTATACGGATTTTATACCTTTAATATACCAACTTATGTCAGCCGACTTAAGTGCAAACACTTATATTTGTCCGCCGTAGCTAACCGTTTGCGAGTTTCTGTTAGGTGAGGCCAGCAGTTGCGCGGTGGAAAGAAACTCAGGGATGGCAAGGCCAAGCCTTGCCATGACGGCATGGGGATCGGCAGTCGGTTTCGCTAAATTGCTTTTTTGATTTCTGTCATCTGACTTCTGATTTCTGACTTCCGGCTTCTGTCCCGGCGGCGAGCGATTCGAGCGCCTTCCGCGCGATCGGGTTCAATCCGGCGCCGCCCTTGGCCAAGTGATCGAAAATCTGCCGGCGCATGCGCGGATCCCAGAATTGGCGAATATGATGGGCCGTCCCGGCGACGGCCTCGGCCTCGGGATAGGCGGCGAAGAAATCCGCGATCTGATTGGCCATGAAGGCGAGGCGTTCGATATCCATCCCGTTCACTCCGGCGGAATCGGCGCGCTTAGGATGCGCTCCCCATGCGCGGCGATCAGAAAAGAATCGCGGCGCGCCAGCGCGACGAGCGTCAGATTATGCGCTTCGGCGAGATCGCGCGCGAGCGCGGTCGGTGCCGAAACCGCGACCAGGATCGGCGCGCGGCTCAGGATGGCCTTGCTCGCCATTTCGACCGAGCAGCGGCTGGTGATCAGCAGGAAGCCGGTCGCGGGCGAGATTTTTACGGCCGCCAGCGCGCCGATCAATTTATCGAGGGCGTTGTGGCGACCGACATCCTCGCGCGCCATGGCGATCCGGCCTTCGCGATCGGCGAAGGCGGCGGCGTGAAGGGAATGCGTCTCGCGATTGGCGCGCTGCCATTGCGGCAGATCGTCGATCGCGCGATGGAGCGCGGAGAGGGGCAGGCGCCATTCGCTATCGAGGCGCGGCAAGGCGGGCAGAGCCATGTCGAGCGCTTCGATGCCGCAGAGACCGCAGCCCGTGCGCCCGGCGAGATTGCGCCGTCTTTCCTTCAAGCGCCAGAAGGCGGATTGCGCGAGTTCGATGGCGATCTCGATGCCGGCTGCGCGCGGCCGGATTTCGATCTCGCCGATCTCGCGCGGCGTTTCGGCGATGCCTTCGCTTAACGTGAACCCAAGCGCGAAATCTTCGAGATCGTTGGGGCTTGCCATCATCACGGCATGACTGATCCCGTTATAGACGAGGGCCACGGGCGTCTCGACCGCCAGCCCTAGAATGGGATCGAGAGCGGCGCCGGAACGATCGATCCGGCGCAAGGTGACGCGCTCCAGCATGGCCGGAATGGAATCGGCGCCGTGAGGTTCGATCGGGGCCAGGCGCTTCGCCATCGGCGCTCTCACTCCGCCGCCTGTCCGATGCGCCGCGTCGCCTGGCGGAGTTTCGCGTAATCGTCCTGCCATTCGGAGGCGCGATTGCTGAGCCGCACCTCGACCGCCGTCACCTTGTATTCGGGGCAATTCGTCGCCCAATCGGAATATTCCGTGGTGACGACATTGGCGCCGGTGCCGGCGTGATGGAAGGTCGTATAGACGACGCCCGGCTGCATGCGCTCGCTGAGCCTGGCGCGCAAGGTCGTCTCGCCGACGCGGCTCGCGAGCGAAACGAGATCGCCGTCGCGAATGCCGCGCTGCTCGGCGTCATGGGGGTGGATGTCGAGTAAATCTTCCTCATGCCAAACGACGTTTTCCGTGCGCAGCGTTTGGGCGCCGACATTGTATTGCGAAAGGATGCGCCCCGTCGTCAGGATCAGCGGGAAGCGGGCGCCCGTGCGTTCCGCCGTGGGGTGGAATTCGGTGATCGTGAACTTGCCCTTGCCGCGCACGAAGCCGCCGATATGCATGATCGGCGTTCCTTCCGGCGCCTTCTCGTTGCAAGGCCATTGGATCGATCCCAATTCGTCGAGCCGCGCGTAACTTACCCCGGCGAAGGTCGGGGTCAGGCGCGCGATCTCGTCCATGATCTCGCTGGGATGCGCATAGCGCATGGGATAGCCGAGCGCCTCGGCGAGCATCATGGTCGCTTCCCAATCGGCCTTGCCGGAAAGCGGCGGCATGGCGCGGCGCACGCGGCTGATGCGGCGCTCGGCATTGGTGAAGGTGCCGTCCTTTTCCAGGAAGGTCGCGCCCGGCAGGAAGACATGGGCGTAATTCGCCGTCTCGTTCAGGAAAATGTCGTGGACGACGACGCATTCCATCGCGGCGAGGCTGGCCGCGACATGCTGGGTATTGGGATCGGATTGGGCGATATCCTCGCCCTGGATATAAATGCCCTTGAAACTGCCGTCCAAGGCGGCATCTAGCATGTTAGGAATGCGCAAGCCGGGCTCGCCATCCAAGGCAACGCCCCAAGCCGCCTCGAATAATGCCCGCGTCGCGGAATCGCCGACATGGCGATAGCCGGAAAATTCGTGCGGGAAGGAACCCATATCGCAGGAGCCTTGCACGTTATTCTGCCCGCGCAGCGGATTGACGCCGACGCCGACGCGGCCGATATTGCCGGTCGCCATGGCGAGATTGGCCATGCCCATGACCATGGTCGAGCCTTGCGAATGCTCGGTGACGCCGAGGCCGTAATAGACGGCGGCATTGCCGCCCTTGGCATAGAGCCGAGCCGCCGCGCGAATCTCCGCGGCCGGCACCCCGGTCAATTCCGCGACGGCTTCGGGCGCGTTGCGGGATTCGGCGACGAAATCGCGCCATTGGGCGAAACTCGCATCCTCGCAGCGTTCGCGAACGTAAGCCTCGTCGATCAGACCCTCGGTGACGACGACATGCGCCAGCGCATTGATGATGGCGACATTCGTGCCGGGCCGTAATTGCAGATGATGCTGGGCTTCGATATGGGGCGTGCGCACGAGATCGATCCGCCGGGGGTCGATGACGATCAGCTTCGCGCCCTGGCGCAGGCGGCGCTTCAGGCGGCTGGCGAAAACCGGATGGCCATCGGTCGGATTGGCGCCGATCACCATGACGACATCGGTCTTTTCGACGGAATCGAAATCCTGCGTGCCGGCCGAGGTGCCGAAAGCCGTCTTCAAGCCGTATCCGGTCGGCGAATGGCAGACCCGCGCGCAGGTATCGACATTGTTATTGCCGAAACCGGCGCGGATCAATTTCTGCACCAGATAAGTTTCCTCATTGGTGCAGCGCGAGGAGGTGATGCCGCCGATCGCGCCCCGGCCATAGCGCGCCTGAATGCGCTTGAATTCGGCGGCGGTATGAGCGATCGCTTCTTCCCAGGTGACCTCGCGCCAGGAATCGGTGATCTTGGCGCGGATCATCGGCTTTCGGATGCGATCCTTATGGGTCGCATAGCCCCAGGCGAAACGGCCCTTGACGCAGGAATGGCCGCGATTGGCCTTGCCGTCCTTATAGGGCGTCATGCGCACGACTTCGCTGCCGCGCATTTCCGCCTTGAAGGAACAGCCGACGCCGCAATAGGCGCAGGTGGTGACGACGCTGTGTTCCGGCTGGCCGGCGGCGATGACGGAATTTTCCATCAAGGTCGCGGTCGGGCAGGCCTGGACGCAAGCGCCGCAGGAGACGCATTCCGAAGCGAGAAAATCCTCGTCCTGGCCGGGCGAAACATGCGAGCCGAAGCCGCGCCCGCCGATGGTGAGGGCGAAGGTGCCCTGGACTTCCTCGCAGGCGCGCACGCAGCGCGAGCAGACGATGCATTTCGCGGGATCGAAGGTGAAATAAGGATTGCTGGCATCCTTCGTCGCGGTCAGATGATTGGCGCCGGCAAAGCCGTAGCGCACCTCGCGCAATCCGACGGCCCCCGCCATGTCCTGCAATTCGCAATCGCCATTGGCGGCGCAGGTCAGGCAATCCAGCGGATGATCGGAGATGTAAAGCTCCATCACATTGCGGCGCAGTTCCGCGAGGCGCGGCGATTGCGTCGTCACCTTCATGCCGGGTTCGGCCGGCGTCGTGCAGGAGGCCGGCGTGCCGCGCCGCCCCTCGATCTCGACGAGGCAAAGCCGGCAGGAGCCGAAGGGTTCCAAACTATCGGTCGCGCAGAGTTTCGGAATCTGGAAGCCGATTTCGGCGGCGGCGCGCATGACCGAAGTCCCGGCCGGGACGGTGACGCGGAAGCCGTCGATTTCCAGCGTTATATTCGCTTCGGCCTGACGCCGCGGCGTTCCGTAATCTTTTTCGACGACGAGAGATTGCGACATGGTCTCACCTCTATCGGATCAGGCCGCCGCCCGGCGGCGGACGAAATCCTCGGGAAAATGTTCGAGCGCGCTCAAAACCGGATAGGGTGTCAACCCGCCCAGCGCGCAGAGCGAGCCGTCGACCATCGTCCGGCAAAGATCGCGCAGCAAAGTTTCTTGGCCGGCGGGATTCTCGCCGGCGGCGATGCGATCGATAACCTCGACGCCGCGCGTCGAGCCGATGCGGCAGGGCGTGCATTTGCCGCAGGATTCGATGGCGCAGAATTCCATGGCGAAGCGCGCTTGCTCCAGCATATCGACGCTGTCGTCGAAGACGACGATGCCGCCATGGCCGAGCATGGCGCGCAAAGCGGCGAAGGCTTCGTAATCGAGCGGCGTATCGAATTGGCTTTCCGGCATATAGGCGCCCAGGGGACCGCCCACTTGAATGGCGCGGATGGGGCGGCCGCTCGCCGTCCCGCCGCCGAATTCCTCGACCAACTGGCGGAGTGTCACGCCGAAGGCGAGTTCGACGAGACCGCCGCGCTTGATATTGCCGGCGAGCTGGAAGGGCATGGTGCCGCGCGATCGGCCGAGACCGAAATCACGATAAAAGGCAGGGCCTTCCGCCAGAATGGTCGGGATTGCGGCGAAGCTGAGAACATTGTTGACGATGGTCGGCCGACCGAAAAGGCCCGAAAGCGCGGGGAGCGGCGGCTTCGCGCGGACCATGCCGCGCTTGCCTTCGAGACTTTCGAGCAGCGAGGTTTCCTCGCCGCAGATATAAGCGCCGGCGCCCAGGCGCAATTCCAATTCGAAAGCGCGGCCGCTTCCGGCGATATCGGCGCCGAGATAGCCGGCGGCTTTCGCCGCGGCGATCGCCGCATTCATCTGGCGGTAGGCGGCGGGATATTCGCTGCGGATATAGACGAAGCCCTTATCGGCGCCGACGGCGAGGCCGGCAATCGTCATGCCTTCGATCAGCAAGAAGGGGTCGCCCTCCATTAGCATACGATCGGCGAAAGTTCCGCTATCGCCTTCGTCGGCATTGCAGACGATATATTTTTGTCCCGCCGGCGCCTCAAGCACGGTCTTCCACTTGATGCCCGTCGGGAAGCCGGCGCCGCCGCGACCGCGTAACCCCGATTCCGTTACCTGGCGCACGATTTCGGCAGCGTTGAGCGAGAGCGCCGCTTGCAGCCCGCGATAACCGCCCTGCGCGCGATAATCGGCGATCGAGAGGGGATCGATAACGCCGCAGCGCGCAAAGGTCAGGCGCTGCTGCGCCTTGAGATAGGGGATATCCTCGGGCCGGCCCAGATGAAGCTTGTGCGCGGTCGTTCCGGCGAGCCATCCGGCATCGAAAAGCCCGGCCACGTCCTCGGGCGCGACCGGGCCATAGGCGATGCGACCCGAAGGCGTCGCGATCTCGACCATCGGTTCCAGCCAGAAAAGGCCGCGCGATCCCGTGCGGATGATGGCGATATCGATCCGGCGCGTTTTCGCCTCGGCCCGGATCGCGGCGGCGACCAAGTCGGCGCCGAGAGCGATCGCGGCGCTGTCCTGGGGGATATAAAGAGTGGCGCTCATGGCTTCGCCTCCGCTTCCTTAAGAAGGCGATCGAAGATTTGGGGCGAAACGCGGGCTTGCGGATGATCGTCGATCGCGATCGCCGGCGCACTGGCGCAGAGGCCGAGGCAATAGCTGGCCTCCAGCGAATAACGGCCATCCGCACTGGTCGAACCGCAGGGCGTCGCTAATTTGGCTTCGACATGGCGCTGCAACTCGCGCCCGCCCATGGCTTGGCAGGCTTCGGCGCGGCAAAGCTTCACCACATGGCG
>CAYQAG010000001.1:61546-75044 GCA_964415425.1 uncultured Rhodospirillaceae bacterium
CGCGCCCGCCCATGGCTTGGCAGGCTTCGGCGCGGCAAAGCTTCACCACATGGCGGCCGGGCGGCTCGTCGCGGAAATCGTGATAGAAGGTAAAGACGCCATGCACTTCGGCGCGGCTGAGATTGAGGGCGGCGGCGAGGCGCGGCAAGGCTTCCGGCGCGACATAGCCGAAGCGATCCTGCAGGGCGTGGAGGATCGGCAAAAGCGCGCCCGCGAGAGGGCGGTGGCGCGCGATAATCTCGTTCTCGATAGCGATATCCCAGGAAGCTGCCGGCTTCGTCATGACGCAAGCCATCCTTGTCCCTATGCCGCTTTAGGCCAGGATCGGCCCGATCGCGGCGGCGATCAAGCTCTCCGACCCTATGGCTTGATAAGAATCACTTATCAGACAAGCGAAAGCAAGGCTACCAGATCGAAACCGGGTCCTGGATATCGCCTTCGGCGAAACGCGCGAGGCGAAAGGCTTTGAGATCGTGCCGGCTCGCGCCCTTATCGGCGAGTTCGGTCATGACCTGACCGACAATCGGGCCCAGAGCGAAGCCGTGACCGCAAAAGCCGGTCGCGATCAGGAGACCGGCGGGATCGCGCGGCGCATCGATCACGGGAATGCCGTCGGGCAAGGTATCGATGCGCCCCGCCCAATGGCGGGCGAGGCGGACGGGGCCGATCCCAGGGAAGAGGTCGGGAAATTTCCGCTGCGCGGCGGCAAGGTGGCGATGATTGACGGCGATTTCGGGATCGCGTTCGCCGATGGCGGGAAGCCGGCTTTCCGGCCGGCCGGGCAAACGCTGGAGAAGGTCGCGCAAGAATACCCGATTAAGCTTCAAATCCAAACCCTTGGCGTTCTTTCGTAAAGCGCGCCAATACCAGGGCAGAAGGCGAATATGATCGAGCGTGATGTCGATTTCGCCGGAAAGGCTGCTCGCCAAGGTGAGGCTGCCGTCCGGGCGCTGGCGGAGGCCGATTCCCCCGCCGATGAAAGCGGCGCTAAGGAATTGGGGGAGGGGTTCGGTCTGGGCGACCGAGCAGCGTACCCAGGATTGCGGCAAGGCGATGCCGATCCCGCGCAAGAGGCGCCAGGAATCGACCCCCGCCGCCAGCAGGACGCGCGGCGCAAGGATGCGGCCGGCTTCCGTCTCCACCCCCGTCACGGCGCCGCCTGCGCAATCGATGGCGAGCGCGCCGATCCCTTCGCCGATGACGACGCCTTGTCTTGCCGCGGCGGCGGCGAAAGCGGGGGCGGCTTTCTCCGGCTCGGCATGGCCGTCGCTCGGCGTGTAAAGCGCGCCGAGGCCGGGATCGCGCAAGCCCGGCAACAGGGCGCGGGTTTCGTCGGGGCCGATCATGCGCGTATCGAGATCGAAGCGCCGGGCGATGGCGAGCCAGGATTCGCGATAGGCGAAAGTCGCCGCATCATGGGCGAGGTAAAGCGCGCCGCCCTGGCGATAGCCGACATCCTGCCCCAATTCCGCGGCGAGTTGCGGCCAGATCGCCTTTGCCGCCTGCATCAGGGGGATCTCGGCGGGATCGCGCCCTTGCACGCGCACGAAGCCCCAGGCGCGCGAGGATTGCTGGCCGGCGACGCGGCTTTTATCCAGCAGCACGACGGAGAAACCGGCGCGACGGAGATAATAGGCGCTGGCGCAACCCTGGATGCCGGCGCCGATGACGACGATATCGGCGCGCTGGGGAAGGGGCGTCATTTTTTGATCTGGCCCGCCAGCTTGCGATTGCGCATCAGGCAGACGAGATCGAAGGCGATATGCGCGGCCGCGAGCGCGGTCACTTCGGATTGATCGAAAGGCGGGGAGACTTCGACCACATCCATGCCGACGATCTCGATATCGCCGAGGCCGCGCAGAATCGCGAGCGCCTGGGCCGAAGTCAGACCGCCGGCGACGGGCGTTCCCGTCCCCGGCGCGAAAGCGGGATCGAGGCAATCGATATCGAAAGTGAGATAAGCGGGCCGCGCGCCGACGCGACGTTGAATTTCGGCCAAGGTCGCTTCGGGCCCATGGCGATGCACCCAGGGCGCATCGAGAATATTGATCCCCATGAAATCGTCGTTCCAGGTGCGGATGCCGATCTGCACGGAATGGGCGGGGTCGATCAGGCCCTCGCGCACGGCCTTGTAGAACATGGTGCCGTGATTGAGGGAATCGACGGAATCGTCGGGCCAAGTATCGCAATGCGCATCGAAATGAATGAGCGCGAGGGGCTTGCCGAATTTTTCGGCATGCGCCTTCAGCAAGGGATAGGTGATGTAATGATCGCCGCCGAAGGTCAGCATGCGCGCGCCCGTGGCGAGAATTCGGCGCGCATGATCGACGATGGTCGCGGGGATGGTCATCGGGTTATGGGCGTCGAACCAGCAATCGCCGCAATCGATGACGGCGAGATCGGCGAAGGGATCGAACCCCCAGGGAAAGGCTTTCAATTCCGCCAATTGCACCGAAGCGGCGCGGATCGCGGCCGGGCCAAGCCTAGCGCCGGGGCGGAACGTGGTCGCGAGATCGAGCGGGATACCGCTCACCGCGAGATCGGCTCCGGTGAGATCGCGCGTGTAATTGCGCCTGGCGAAGGAGAGAACCCCGCCATAGGTGTTTTCGATGCTGCTGCCGAGATGGCCGCGTCGGCGGATCGCGCCATCGCCCTTGATGATTTCGCTCATGCGCCTTATCTCCCCTTGGCTCGCGCTCTCTTCCTGATAGCAGATCGCCGCGCGGATGAGGATAGGCTCAAAGCTCGGCGGCGATGCGCAAGCCTTCCAGCACCGCCTCTTCGGCCGTGCGCGGGGTCAGGCAATCGCCGATGGCATGAACTTCCCCCGGCCAATCGGCCAGCGCCGTTTCGAGATCGTCCGCCCGCGCATGGCCGAGCGACGCGATCAGCGTGTCGATGCCGGAAAAGACGATCGGTTCGTGACTGGTCGCATGCTGGAAATAGACGCTATCGCCGTCGATGCCGTAAAGCCGAGCATAGGGATGAATCTCGACACCCAGTTTATGCAATTCGCCGACCCAAAGATCGCGCACATAGGAATGGATGCGCTGGCCGGCCATGTAGCCATCGACGCAGAGCCGGACGCGGCAACCGTCGCGCGCCAGTTTTTCGGCGAGCCCAAGGCCGATCCAATCGCAGCGCCAATCGGCGATGACGACATGGCGGCCGATATTCCGCTCGCCGCGTAAGACCTGCCAGGGATCGAGGATCGCGGCGCCGTCGCCGCTTTCGATTCCGGCCTCGGCGGCAAGGCGCGGTCGGGCGCCGGTCGCCAGGATGACGGTATCGGGCGCCTGGGATTCGACGAGGGCGCGCGTAACGGGGGATTTCAATCGCAGCTTGACGCCGGCCAATTCCATCTCTCGCGCGAGATTGCCGACGATGCCGCCGAATTCGGCGCGGCCGGGCAGGGCTTGGGCCAGCAGCGTCTGCCCGCCGAGCCGAGCTTCGGCTTCGTGGAGCGTGACGTCATGGCCGCGCGAAGCGGCGATGGCGGCGGCCTTCATGCCGGCCGGGCCGCCGCCCGCGACTAGGACGCGTTTCGGCCGCCGGGCCGGAACGAGTTTCCCGTAGCGCAATTCCCGGCCCGTTTCGGGATGCTGGATGCAGGAAATGGGAAAGCCGAGATGGAAATGGCCGATGCAGGCCTGATTGCAGGCGATGCAGGCGCGGATATCCTCGGTTTTGCCGGCCTTCGCCTTGTTCGGCATCTCGGGGTCGCAGATCATCGCGCGGGTCATGCCGATCATGTCGGCGGCACCCTCGGCCAGGATGCGTTCGGCGATTTGCGGCTGATTGATGCGACCGGCGACGAAGATGGGAATACCGGCAGCCGCCTTGGCCGCGGCGGCGAAGGGCGCGACGTAACCCGTCCCGATCGCCATCGGCGGAACGATATGCACGGCGCCGGCGAAGCTCGCGGAGGAACCGGCGACGACGCTGACGTAATCGAGACCGGTGGCAAGCGCCGCGATCGTCTCCAGGCTTTCCGACGCGGTCAAGCCGTCGGCATCCTTTTCCTCGCCCGAAATTCGCAGGCCGAGAACGATTTCGGGCGCGATGCGAGCGCGGATCGCGGCAATCGTTTCGCCGAGGAAGCGCCGACGATTCTCAGGAGTCCCGCCGTAATCGTCCTCGCGTCGATTGACGCGCGGATTGAGGAATTGCGCCGGCAGATAGCCGTGGCTGGCGACGATCTCGATCCCGTCGAGGCCGGCCTCGGCGAGGCGGGCGGCGGCTTCGGCATAGCCGGCGACGAGTTCGCCGATCATCGCCCGCGAGAGCGGACGCGGCATGACATGGAATCGCTCGTTGGGAATGGCGGAGGGGGCATAGGCGACGGGCGCGCTGCCGTCCAGGCTTTCCATGACTTCGCGCCCGGGATGAAAGACCTGGCCGAAAACCCGGCAATCGTACGGCCGGCAGGCTTCGACGAGGCGGCGATAGCCGGGGATGCAATCGTCGCGATCGGCCATCAGCATATGCCCGGTATAGCGCGCGGTCGGGTGAATGCCGGCGACTTGAACGACGATCAGGCCGCAACCGCCTGCGGCGCGCGCTTGGTGATAGGCGATCAATTCGTCGTTGGGAACGAACGCCTTCGGCAGGACGGTATCGTGCCCGGTCGAGAGGATGCGATTCTTGATCCGGCAGGATTTGATCGTCAGCGGCTGGAAGAGGTGGGAGAACATGACGCGGCTCGCTTCCTGGGATCGGGCGGCCTCGATCCTGAAACGAAGCGCCGCCCACGGCAAGGGGTGGGTTGACATTCGCCGAGGGAGAAGGTGCTTTAACGCCGCAAGATCGGGAGGAGAAAATGATTCCCCGCTATTCCAGGGCCGAGATGACGAAGATCTGGGCGCCCGAGACGCGCTACCGCCTGTGGTTCGAGATCGAGGCGGCGGCCTGCGAAGCCATGGCCGAGATCGGCATCGTGCCGGTGGCGGCGGTCGCGGAAATCCGCGCGCGCGCGCAATGGGAAATCGCGCGTATCGACGAGATCGAGCGCGAGACCAAGCATGACGTCATCGCCTTTCTCACCAATGTCGCCGAGCATGTCGGCCCGGCGGCGCGTTTCCTGCATCAGGGGATGACGTCATCGGACGTGCTCGATACCTGCCTCGCGCTGCAATTGCGCGATGCGGCCGATCTGCTGCTCGCCGATCTCGATGCCGTGCTGGCGGCGCTCCGCCGCCGCGCTTTCGAGCATAAATTGACGCCGATCATGGGGCGGAGCCACGGCATCCATGCCGAACCGACGACCTTCGGTCTGAAGCTCGCCGGCCATTACGCCGCCTTCGATCGCGCCAAGACGCGCCTTGCGGCGGCGCGCCTTGAGATCGCGACCTGCGCCATTTCCGGCGCGGTCGGGACTTTCGCCAATGTCGATCCGCGAATCGAGGCTTATGTGGCGGCCAAGCTCGGCCTCGCCATCGAACCGATCTCGACCCAGGTCATCCCGCGCGATCGGCATGCGGCTTTCTTCGCGGCGCTCGCCATCCTCGCCTCGTCGATCGAGAATTTCGCCATTGAGATTCGTCATCTGCAGCGCTCGGAATTGCGCGAGGCGGAGGAATTCTTCTCGCCGGGGCAAAAGGGGTCGAGCGCCATGCCGCATAAGCGCAATCCCGTGCTTTCCGAAAACCTCACCGGCCTCGCGCGGATCGTTCGCGCGTCGCTCATTCCGGCCTTGGAAAACGTCGCGCTCTGGCACGAACGGGATATCAGCCATTCCTCGGTCGAGCGCGTCTTCGCGCCCGATGCGACGATCGCGCTCGATTTCGCGCTGGCTCGGCTCGCCGGGATGATCGAAAAGCTCATCGTCTATCCCGAAGCGATGCAAGCCAATCTCGATCGCCAAGGCGGCCTTGTCCATTCGCAGCGCGTTCTTCTCGCTCTCACGCAAGCGGGCATGAGCCGCGAGGATGCCTATCGCGCCGTCCAACGTCAAGCGATGAAAGTCTGGCAGGAAGGCGGCGATTTCGAGAAGGCGCTGGCCGCCGATCCCGAAATCGCGGCGCGCCTTTCGTCGGCGGAACTTGCCGCCTGTTTCGATCTCGCTTATCACTTCAAGCATGTCGATCATATCTTCGCGCGCGTCTTCGGCCGATCGGGATGATCTGATAGCCTTCGCGCTCGCGCATCCCGCGCCGGACGTGCAGGCCGAGCGATTCTTGCGCCGGCTCGTTCGCAACGAGGCCGCCATCCTCGATTGGCGCGAACGCGGATTGCTCGCCGCTTTTCTCGATGGCGTGACGAATGCGGACGGAATCGTGCCTCTGGTCGTACTAGGTTCCGTCCGACCGCATCTTGGCCCCGACCTTGCTGGCGAACTTCTGGACGCGGCGGAAACGCGCGGCCGAGCGCTCGGGATTCGCGGGATCGAGATTGCGGCGAATGCGCTTTGGCAGGGCAGCGAGGGAGAGCTCGCCGCGCGCGCTTGGCGGCGGGATTATATCGATCTCGATATGATCTGCCACGATCCCGCCTGGGGTCCCGATGGCGATTTGCCGCCGGGCTATCTCTGGCGCGATGTTTTGCCCGACGGTGTCGAGGATTACTGCCGTCTCATTCATGCCGGTTTCGCCGGCATGGCGGGCGCCTTTCTGCCCGATCGCGCCGAGATCGAAAACTATCTCCGCGATCCCGATATCGCCGCGCGCTTGCTCTCCGCCGGCCCCGGCCAAGCCATCGCCTTGCTGCGCTGCACGCCATCCGAGGCTTACATCAATGCCGTGGTGCGTCACCCCGATTGGCGCGGGGCCGGGCTGGGGCGGCTTGTCCTCGACGAAGCGCGGCGACATATGGCGGAAAAGCCGATGCGCCTCAGCGTCGTCGATCGGAACCTTCCGGCCGTCCGGCTCTATCGTTCCTGCGGTTTCGAGATCGAAAAATCCGTTCCCGCCTATCGTCGCGAATTCGCCTAGCGTCAAAGTTCGCGCTCGACGAGCGCGCTCATCCGCCGGCGTCAGAATTCCTTCTGAATCTGCGCGCGGGCCTCGGCGGCACATTCGTCGAGATGGCGGCGCAGGCGATGCTCGGTCATGTCGATGGATTTCGCCTTGAAATCGGCCAGCACCTTGTCGATCACGTCCTGATCGCCGGCTTTCTCGAAATCGGCCATCACCACTTGCTTGGCATAGGCCTCGGCCTCGCTGCCATGGATGCCCAATTGTTCGGCCGCCCACAGGCCGAGCAATTTATTGCGCCGGTTCTGCACTTTGAACTGCAATTCCTGATCGTGCTTGAATTTGTTTTCGAAGGCCGATTTGCGATCGTCGAACGTGGTCATGGGAGACTCCGAAAGGGGTGCCGAAGCGATAGAAAGAAAATGAGTATCGCCGCGCCGATCGTCAAGGGTAAGCTGCGATCGCATCGCCGGAGCGGGGTTCGCCGGATCGCATCGCCATGTGCAGCATCGTTCTTCTCATTCGTCTCGATCACGATTGGCCGGTTCTAATCGCCGCCAATCGCGACGAGAGGCTGGATCGGCCCTGGCTGCCGCCGGGGCGGCATTGGCCCGACCGACCGGGAATCGTGGCGGGGAAGGACGAATTGGCCGGCGGCTCCTGGCTCGGCATCAACGAATTCGGCCTCGTCGCGGGGATGCTCAATCGCCGCGATTCCCTGGGCCCGCTGCCCGGCAAAAGGTCGCGTGGCGAATTGGTCCTCGACGCGCTCGACCATGCCGATGCCGATCAGGCGCGCGATATGCTGCTCGATCTCGCGGCTTCGGCCTATCGCCCTTTCAATATGGTCGTCGCCGATAATCGCCAAGCCTTCTGGCTGCGCAATCGCGGCGCGGCGGTCGAAGCCTGGCCGTTGCCGCCGGGACTTTCGATGATCACGGCCTCGGATCGCAACGATCGCGCCAGTTTGCGCATTCGCCATTTCCTGCCGCTCTGGCGAAAGGCGACGCCCCCCGATCCCGGAACCGGCGATTGGTCGGAATGGGAGAAATTGCTGGCATCGACCGATCACGATCCCGCGGGGACGGGATCGGATGCCATGGCCATCGTTTCGAATACGGGATTCGGCACGGTTTGCGGGTCGCTTATCGCCTTGCCGGCGATCGGGCACGATCGGGAACCGATCTGGCGCTTCACGGCCGGGCGCCCGGGCCGTTTGCCCTGGAGCGATGTCTTGGCTTGAGCGCCAGTGCGGCGCTAAGATGCAGACGAATGTCAGCACAAAAGCCAGTAACGCCTTGAATTCATTGGTGAGCCGGGCGGGGATCGAACCCGCGACCACTTGATTAAAAGTCAAGTGCTCTACCGCTGAGCTACCGGCCCTCAAGCGATCGGTGAGGGCGATGGCATTCCAGAAAGCGGGCGGAAAAGCAATATGAATCTCGTGCACGATCGGCGCCGGATTGCGCCGGCGATGCGGCCATGACAAGTTTGGTCGTGGCGAAGTGGGGCAAGGATATGCCGGAAAAAGGCGACGTTTGGCGATCCCCTTTCGGTTTGCTGGCGGCGATCTTTCTTGCAATCGCAAGCCCGGCCGGCGCCGATATCGCCGAGGAATTCGCGATCGCCGGCTGGCAGGGGATCGCCTATCGCGATTCCGGCGGCGCCTTCGCGCTTTGCAATATCGCACGCAGCGACGGGGCGGGCGGGGAGATTTCCTTCGGCATTCGGGCCGACATGACGTGGTTCATGGGGCTCGGCCATGCCGAGTGGTCGTTGCAGCCCGGCAATCGGCTCGATCTCGCTTATGCGCTGGACGGCGATGCGGAAACCGCCGCCGCGGCGCAGGTCCTATCGCATCAGGGCCTCGCCGTCGATTTCCCCGACGACCAGGCGCTTTTCCGCCGCTTCCAATATGGCGCGGATTTGCGGATCGCGGCGCATGATCGGCTCTTTCGTTTCGATCTTACGGGCGCGCGGCGGGCTTTCGACGAATTGCTGGCCTGCACGCGGCGTTGGGCGGCAGGCGGGCTCGGCAAGAATCGGAATGCTTTTTCCTCGCCCGTGCAGCCGATCGATTGGACCGAGCCGCCGGACCCCATCCGCATGGCGCTGGCCGGCGAGGCGCGCGGGCTAGTCGCCCGGATCATCGCGGGGGCGGGAATCGGCGATTATTCCCTGCTGACCGGCAACGATCTTCAGGACACTTTGCCCGGCTATCACGCCGGCTGGGTGACGAATGCGACGATTGCCGGCATTCTCGTCGCGCCGTCGCCGGATCGGCTGGCGGCATCGTTGGCCGAGGAATTCATGCGAGCCGATAAGCATTATTGCCGAGGCGATTTCGCGGCCGAATGGCGGTCGTCTCGCCCGGAATCGCGGCCAAGCCTTATTGCCGCGCGCTTCGCCAGTTTCTGTCGCGATTCCGAAGACGATCTTGCCGGGTATTACACGATCCTGGATCGCGCGGCGGGCGGCTTTTATGTCCTGATCGTGATGGGGCGCATCGCGGCCGATGGCGGGGATCCCGCCATCCTCGCCGATCTCGCCGTGCAGGATGCGCTGCCGCGCCTTAGGGTCCAGCCATGAGCGAAAATCGCGAAACCGCGCCGAACGCGTCGGCCGCGCGCGATTGGTCGGATTGGGCCATGCGCCGGATCGAGGCGGATTTCGCGCGCTCCGCCGATACGCATCTTGAGCGCCTCGATTTGCCGGCTTGGCCCGATCTTGCGCTTTATTTCAAGGACGAATCCACGCATCCGACGGGAAGCCTGAAGCATCGCTTGGCGCGCTCGCTCTTTCTCTACGGACTTTGCAATGGTTGGATCGGCGCCGGTCGGCCGGTGATCGACGCTTCTTCGGGATCGACGGCGATTTCCGAAGCCTATTTCGCGCGCCTCTTGGGCCTCGATTTCTATGCGGTGATGCCGCGTTCGACTTCGCCTGAGAAGATCGCGCAGATCGAATTTTATGGCGGAAAATGCCATTTCGTTTCCGAAGCCGGCGAAGTCTATCGCGAAAGCCGCAAGCTGGCGGTGGCATTGGGCGGACATTATCTCGATCAATTCACCTATGCCGAACGCGCGACCGATTGGCGCGGCAATAACAATATCGCCGAGACCATGTTTCGGCAGATGGCCCTTGAAGATCGGCCCGAACCCGATTGGGTCGTCTGCGGCGCCGGGACGGGCGGCACGTCGGCGACTTTGGGGCGCTATATCCGCTATCGGCGATTACGGTCGCGCCTTTGCGTCGTCGATCCCGAGCGTTCGGTCTTCTTCGAATTTTATCGCTCCGGCAAGGCGCCGGAGAAAGCAAGCGAGGCGGGGTCCGGGATCGAAGGCATCGGACGACCGCGCGTCGAACCCAGTTTTATTCCCGACCTCGTCGATCGCATGCTGAAAATTCCCGATGCCGTCAGTCTGGCGGCGATGCAAGCGCTCTCGCGCCGCATCGGTCGGCGGGTCGGCGGCTCGACCGGAACGAATTTCGCCGGAATCCTTGCCCTGATGGCGGAGAACCGCGCCGCCGGTCGCGCCAGCGTAATCGCGACGCTGATCTGCGACGGCGGCGATCGCTATGGGCAAAGCTATTACGATCCCGTTTGGCTGAAGGCGCAGGGCCTCGATCTAGCACCGCTCGCAAGCGCGATCGAGCGCTTCCTCGATGGCGGGGCCTATGCGCCCGAACTCGCGCCGGCAAATTTTACCGTGGCGCGCTAAATGCAAATAAATCGTCGGGAGCAAAGAGAATGGCGAAGATGGCTCCCCGGGCCGGACTCGAACCAGCGACCCAGTGGTTAACAGCCACTTGCTCTACCGACTGAGCTACCGGGGATCGGGCGCGGCTTATAGCAAGTTTGCCGGTCTTTGCAAAGCGGTTTCTTGGTTGACAGGCCGGGGCGATTTTCCCATCCTCCGCCCGCGAGTTACGGAGTTTTCATGAAAGCCGTCATTCTGAGCGCCGGCCAGGGGTCGCGCCTCCTGCCGCTGACCGAGGGGCGACCGAAATGCCTCTTGCCCTTGGGCGGCCGGCCGGAGACGAGCCGCGCCTTGATCGCTTGGCAGATTTCGGCCCTCATCGCCAACGGCATCGACCATATCGTCGTCGTGACCGGCTATCATGCCGAGGAGGTCGCGCATCTGCTGCGCCGGATGGAGCGGCCGGGATTGCGCATCGAGACGATCTTCAATCCCTTCTTCAAGCTTGCCGACAATCTCGCCTCCTGCTGGTTGGCGCGCGGCGCCATGACCGAGGATTTCCTGATCCTCAACGGCGATACCGTCATCGAACCCGCCATTCTCGCGCGGCTGCTGGCCGCCCCGCCGGCCCCCATCGTCGTCACCATCGACAAGAAGGAAGCCTACGATTCCGACGATATGAAAGTGCATCTCAAGGGCACGCAGCTGCTCGATATCGGCAAGACCCTGCCGCCCGAACGGGCCGATGGAGAATCGATCGGCCTTCTGCGTTTTCGCGACGACGGGCCTAGCCTTTTCGTCGCGGCGCTGGAGCGCATCATGCAGACGCCCGAAGGACTGAAATGGTGGTATCTTCGCGCGATCGGCCAGATCGCCCAACAGCATCGGGTCGAAACTTGCTCGATCGAGGGCTTGCGCTGGGGCGAGGTCGATTTTCCCGCCGATTTAGAGCGGGTTTCGCGTCTCGTCGATCTTTTCTAAAGCGCGCAGCCTAGCATCGACCAGAGCGATATCCTCGATTTTATCGACATCGAAAGCCGCTTCGGCGAAGGGCATATCGACGGCCGCGATACGCGTTTCGCTAAGGCGGCCGAGATGCGCCAGGGCGCCCTTAAGATCGAGCCAGCCGCAGCGCATTTTAATAAGCGGCCAGAGGCCGATCGCGCGCACGATCAACCGCCAGGATTTCTTGCGATACGCTTCGAGGCTGCGCCAGAAATCGAGCAACCGCAAAGCCTGAGGGCGGCGGATGAGGAAAAGGTTGCAGCCGCTATAGCCGATCCCGCCGAAATAATGATAGGTGCGACGCCCCGCGAAGACGCGCTCGATGACGTCCTTGCGCGCGAGCGCCAAGGAAAAATCAGCTTCCGCCGGCGCCCGGTCTAAAAAATGCGCGATCATGGCGGCGCTCAGCAACGGATGATCGGCCGTCGTGACGAGAAGCGGAGCTTCGAGGCCGATCCGATCGATGGCGAGCGCGACGCTGGCGACGGGGGATTCGGCCGTCGGCAGAAGCCTTAGTCGGCCTTGATCGCGCGCGACCGCGAGGGCGGGGATGCGATCGATCGCGGCCGGTTCGTCAATCGCCAGAAAGATGTGCGCGATATTCGGCAAGGCGGCGACGGCCTCGTAAACGCGCGCCAGCATGGTCTTGCCGGCCAATTCGAGCAAAGCCTTGTGGCTGATGCCGGCGAAATCCGCGACGGGATCGCGCCCTCGTC
Organism: uncultured Rhodospirillaceae bacterium; assembly: GCA_964415425.1. GTDB lineage: Bacteria > Pseudomonadota > Alphaproteobacteria > Dongiales > Dongiaceae > Dongia. The sequence goes on from CAYQAG010000001.1 coordinate 73,880, forward strand.
TGCGGCCGGCGAGGATGAGGGCATGAAGGCTTTGCGGCGATCCGGCCATGCGGTCGTTCAGGCGAGCGGCGTATCGTAAAGACGATAGGTCTTATACGCTTGGCCGCCGATGCCTTCGATCAAGCGGCGCATCGGCAGATTGTCTTCGAGGATCCAAGACATTTCGACCTCGTCGATTCCGCGCTGGCGGCATTGCCGGCGGATGCGGTCGAACATCAGGGGCAGAAGGCTCGCCCCCAGGATGGTGCCGTGATAGCGCCGCTTGATTCCGGCCAAGGGCACGCGCGCCGAATGGATGCGCCGTCCCTTCAACCGCCAGAGCAATTTAACGAGGCCGAAGGGAAAGAGGCGGCCGTCGCAATCGCGGATCGCCTCCATCAGATTGGGAAGACAGATCAGCATGGCGATGGGCTCGCCGGCGATCTCCGCGATCGCGACCAATTCGGGATCGATCAGCGGTTTCAGGCTGCGGGCGGCGGCGGCGATCTCGGGCGCGGTGAAGGGTACCATGCCCCAATTCTCCGACCAGGAATCGTTGAAGATCGCGAGCAGCTTGGCCAATTCCTCAGCGAAGCGCGACATGTCGAGCGCGCGCAGGGTAAAAGGTAAGTCGTCCGGCGTTTCCGACCGTCGCGCCGAGCCCAGGGAACGATATTCGTCGGTGCGAATCCGATAGGCGATGACGTCCTTGACCTTGGCGAAGCCCGCGGCTTCGACATGATTGCCGGCATAAGCGGGATGATAAGGCATCATCAGCATCGGCCGGGCGGAAAAGCCATCGACGAGCAGGCCGGTTTCCTCGTTGGTGGAAAAGCTGAAGGGGCCTCGCAACAGCGTCATGCCGCGCGCTTTCGCCCAGTCGCGCGCGCTATCGAGTAGGGCGCGAAAAATCGCGGGATCATCCTCCGCATCCAACCAGCCGAAATGACCGATGCCGGGGCGGCGCTCCTGTTCCAAGCGGCAGATTTGCGCCGAGATGCGGCCGACGACGCGGCCGGCGCGGCGGGCGAGGAACAATTCCGCCTCGGCATGGGTGAAATAGGGGTTCTTCTTTGCCGACAGGGTTTCCGCGCGTTCCATGTCGAGCGGCGCGACATAGCCCGCATGGCCGCGATAGAGGCGTTTCGGCAGAGCGATGAAATCCCGGCGATCCTCGCGGCTTCGT
>CAYQAG010000001.1:75144-150401 GCA_964415425.1 uncultured Rhodospirillaceae bacterium
GCGATAGAGGCGTTTCGGCAGAGCGATGAAATCCCGGCGATCCTCGCGGCTTCGTACCGGTGCGACGGCAAGATCAGTCATGATTGCGGTGTTGCGGAATCGGTTTCCGCCTTCTGCCGGAAGCGGCGCGGATTGCCGTCGCCGCGCGAGAAATTCGAGAGGATATTGACCCAGGGATATTTCTCCGCCATGGCGGCGGTATAGCCGATATTGAAGACGGTTTCGCTTTTCGGCACGTCGCCGGGTTTGGCGTAATAGGTGCCGAAGAGGCGATCCCACAGAAAATTGGTGATGCCGAAATTGCCTTGCTCGTTATGAAAATGATGCGCGAGGTGCAATTGCTTCAGCCGTTTCATGAAGGCGGTCTTGGGCGCCGTATTGAGATGCTGAACGCAATGGCAGAATTCGTAGAAACAGGTCGAAAGCAGCCCCGCGGCAAAGGCGATGGCGGCGCCGGGCGCCCCGGCGAGCGCCCAGCCGATCGGCCAAGTGACGAGGATCAGGGTCGGGATCGTGGTGTAAAGCGCGCCAAACAGCACGACCAGATTATGCGGGTCCTGATGATGGTCGAAATGAATGCGTTTCCAAACCTTGGCCGTCAGCGGCGATTTGTAGAGATATTGCCCATGCAGCACCCAGCGATGCAGCAGATACCAGGCGAGCGGGTAGATCAGAATGGCGGCGATGGCGCTGAAGGCGAGGGGGAGGAGCGGCCCCGACCAGCGCCAAGCGGCATAGAGGCCGATAGCGGCGAGACCGAAATAAGCGTGCACGGCCGGATAGGTAAAGAAGGCCTTCACCAGATCGCCCATATCCATGCGCGATAGGTTATGCGTGCGGCCGCGCCAGAATCCGAAGAGGCTCATGATTCCAGTCTCTAGAATTGTCGGAATGACGCCAAGCTAGGCTAGGCCGGAGGGAGGCGCAAGACACTCTAATACCCTTCGAGGCGAATGAGCCAGGCGCCGCCGATACCGGCAAAGAGCAGGATCGGCAGCCAAGCCGCGAGCGCCGGAGCGATCGCTCCCGATTCGCCCAAGGCCAGAACGAGGCCGTCGGCGATGAAATAAAGGAAGCCGAGGCAAAAACCGATGCTCATGCCGAGCGCGAGGCCGCGATCGCGCCGTTGCAGGCTGGAGGCGATGGGTGCCGCGAGCAGGATCATCAGGATCGAGCTGATGGGCAGGGCGATGCGCTTATTGAGCCAGGTCGCATAGAAATATGCCGGCCGGACGCCGACCTGATCCGATGCGGCGAAACGCCACAATTTTTCCAATGCCATGCCCTGCGGACGCTCGATGAGATCGGAGAATTCGGCGGGCGTCAGCGCCGTTTGCCAAACGGCTTCGGTCCGCATCGTCACGCGGGCCGGCTGACCGTCGGGGAAATCAGCCTGCCAAACATCGGCGAGCCGCCAATCGCCCGTCGCGCGATCGTAATAGGCTTGCTGCGCATAGGTCTCGCCAAGGATATTGCCGGCGGCATCGCGGGCATAAAGGCGCAGGCCGATCAGATGCGTGCCGCTCGCTTCGACGAAACGCGCTTCGACGACATGATCGCCGTCCTGCAGGAAAAGCGGTTCGATATCGGCGATATCGACAGGCTTTTCCGGCGTAAGATCGCGCGCGATCAATTCCTGGATGGCGATCGGCACGAGGCGATCGGCCAGCAGGAAATGGCCGATCCCGATCAGGATCACGACCGGCAGGAAGGCGAGCAACACGGCGGAATAGGCGCCGCCCGCCGACTTGAAGGCGAGAATCTCGCGGTCGCGTTCCAGCTTCGCCAGGGTCAGCAAGGCCGAAAGCAAAACGGCGAAAGGCGTCATTTGCGAGGCGATCTCCGGCAGGCGCAGCAAGGCGTAAAGCAACAGGGCCGATAAGGAATTTCCCTGCCGCTCCAGAAGATCGGCGCCATTGCTCAAGATATCGAAAAGCTGCAGGACGGCGACGAAGGTGAGCAGCAGGATCGCGAAATTGAGCGCGAATAGGCGCAGCACATAGCGCGAAAAAGTGCTCATGCGCGGGCCTCGCGGCTGCGGCGGCGCCGGAAGAGTCGGCCGATCCAGTTCAGCCCCGCGCTCAAGGGATCGAAGACATGCGCCAGCGGATCGGCGCCGGGTCGGCGATCGGCGAGATGGAACAGCCAGACGCTGATCGCGGCGAAGATCAGGAAAGGCAGCCAGAGGGCGAGGAAAGGCCCGGCGATTTCGCCGTTCACGATCTCGCGGCCGAATTGCACGATCTGGTAATAGAGGATCAGAAACACGATGCCGACGATGAGGCGCAGACTCTTGGCGGCGCGGCGCGAGGATAGCCCGATCGGCAAAGCGAGGAAGGGCAGGAAAAGAACGGAGAGGCTGCGCACCGCGCGATGATGGATTTCGGCTTCGATATCCGAACGCTGCAGGAAAGGCGGCGGGTCGAGATAGGCGCGAACGAGTTCCAGAAAATCCAATTCGGATTCCCGCTCGCCGCGCTGGCGGAAAGGTTCCGGCGTTTCGGGTTCCATGGGGATACGGATTTCGGAAAATTCGATCGCCTTGGCGTCCGTGGTGCCGGGGCGCATTTCGGTGCGCCGACCGTTGCTGAGATTGAGGATAAGCGACAGATCGGGCGCGCGCTCGATCCGGCCTTCGATGGCCGTGATGACGATATCGCGGCCGTTTTCGTCGACTTCCTTGACGAAGATGCGGCTCAATTTACGACCGCCATCGGAAATGTCGCCGATCAAGACGGTCTTGCCGCCGAAGCCGCTGAAAAAGGCGCCGCGTTCGATGGCTCGGTCCCAGGCGGTTTCGGTAACGATATGGACGAGGGCGCGATAGGCGAAGCGCGTATAGGGCTGCAGGAAGCCGATGAGATAGGCGCTGGCAATGGCGAGGAGTAGCGAGAGCGCCAGAATCGGCAGCAGCAAGCGCCGCAGCGAAAGGCCGCTGGCGCGCATCGCGTCCAATTCGCTGTCGAGGGAAAGCCGCATGAAAGCGACGAGCACGCCGACGAAGAGCGAAGCCGGAACCGCGATTGCCAGATAATGCGGCGCCAGATTGGCGAGCATTTCCATGATCAGCGACAAGGGCCCGCCGCGATTGGCGAAGAGGTCGAGCAGGCGCACCAACCGCTCCAACAGCAAGGCGGCCATGGCGATGCCGGTCGCGGCCAGCAATGGCAGGCCGACGCGCTTCAGGATATAGGTGTCGATGCGTTTCAGGATCATGAGGCGAGCGCCTGTTCCCCGATCGGCGAGCGGCCGGGATGAAAGATCATGCGGCCGGCCGATCGGATGCGCATCGTCGCGGGGTCGAGAATTCGCAATTCGCTGGCGATTTCCCAGCCGGCGGCCGAGCGTTTGATGCGGTGCAGATAATAGCCGCCGGCATCCTTGCCGCGATGAGGAAGAGCCGAGGCCGAGGGCGCGCCGATCGCCGGCGCGGTTCCGCCCGGGATTGCCATGCGGCCGAGGCTCGCGACATGCATATGGCCGTGCAGGACGAGTTCGGCGCCGGATCGCGCGAGGACGCGGGAAAAGAGATCGGCATCGAGCAGCGCCTTGCGCTTATAAGCGCCGCCGGCGAAAGGCGGGTGGTGGATAAGGACAAGACGAAAACGATTTTCCGCGCCGCTTATTGCCAACTCGCGTTCCAGCCTTTCCGCTTGCGCCGATCCGATCCGGCCGGCGGCGATGAAGGGGGGCATCGGCACGGCGCTCGATACGCCGATGACGGCGATATCGCCGAACAGGCGACGGAACGGGAAATGCTCGGGGCCGCCGGCGCCGGCCATGTAAGGCGCCCATCGGCCGAGAGCCTCTTCCCAAGCGACCGGGACATAGGCATCGTGATTGCCGGGCACGATCGTCACGCGATCCGGCCCGCCGAGGCGCGTCAGCCAGTCGCGGGCTTGGCGAAATTCCGCGGGCAGCGAGATATTGACGAGATCGCCGGTAACGAGAACATGGTCGGGTCTAGCGGCGGCGATATCCTCAAGTACCCGATCGAGAACTTGAGAGACATGAATATGCGAGCGCTTGCGCGACCAGGAAAGATATCCCGTCAGGCGCTTATTGGCCAAGGCGCGCCAGCCCGGCCAGGGAACGGGTCCGAGATGAGGGTCGGAGAGATGGGCGAAAAGAAGATCGCTCACGGGAGGCAATACCGGCTAAGTGTCGGGGCGGCGGCGGAAATCGGAGACAAAATAACCAGAACAAGCAAATCGCGCATGGGAAATATGACCGAATTGGATTATGCCTATCGGCAGCCGCTCGAATCGCATGGCGAAGTCCACCCTTGGCTTTGATTATATGCTGTAATATCAGATGATTAACCCGATAAACCTGATCGTGATCGATATTGCTCCGGCGCGCGTCTGGGGCCTGACGGCCGAGGCGCGAATCCAACGGAGCTTGCGCCGCGCCGGGTTCGGCGTCACGGCCGGCGCGCCGGCGCCGGGCGCAATGGGGCCGATCCTGATTCTGCGCGGCGACCGGGTCTATGACGAAATTCTGATCCGCGACTTGGCTCAGGCTTCGGATATCGCCTTGCTCGACGATGCGGGGCGCGTCGTTGGGCTTTCGCTAACCGCGAGCGATCACCTGTCTTTGGCGCAAGAGGCCGTCGCGACGGGCGATGCCGCCGGTCTTCCGCCCGCGATCGGCCGCGTCGATCCCGGCGGATTGTCGCGGCGCTATAACAAGGCATTGCGCCGTTCCGGTGCGCCGGCGATCTACGATCTGACGCGCCAAGTGCCGCGCCAGATCGAATCCGCGATGTATTTTGCCGCTTATAAGGGCGTCACCGATTTCGTCACCAAATATGTCTGGCCCTATCCCGCCTTGGCCGCGACGCGGGCTTGCGCGCATTTCGGCATCACGCCCAATCAGGTCACCTTGGTTAGCCTGATCTTCGTCGTTCTGGCCTGTCTCGCGTTTTGGCACGGATATTTCGGCTGGGGGCTCGCCGCCGCCTGGATCATGTGTTTCCTGGATACGGTCGATGGCAAATTGGCGCGCGTGACACTGAATTCGAGCCGCTTCGGCGATGCGTTCGATCACGGCATCGACCTGCTGCATCCGCCGTTCTGGTATTGGGCTTGGCATGTCGGTCTCGGTGCGTCCGAGCCCTGGCTCTTCTGGTCGATCGTCGCGCTTTATTTGCTCGGTCGCTTGCAGGAAGGCTATTTCATCTGGCGCTTCGGGATCGAAATCCATATCTGGCAGCGCATCGATTCGCGCTTCCGCCTGATCACGGCCCGGCGCAATCCCAATCTCGCTTTGCTCACCGTGGCGGCATTTTTCGGCAGGCCCGATATCGGCTTCCTCGCCGTCGGCCTGTGGTCGGTCGCGAGTTTCGCGTTTCATGGCTGGCGCATCTTCGAGGCTGAGCAGCGACGCGCGGAGCGGCCGTTCGTTTCCTGGCTGGCGGCGCGAAAGGGCGAGGTCGCATGACGCCCCGGATCGGCGTCATCAGCAATGCGCATAGCAAGCGCAACCGCATCGCCATGCGGGATTTCCGCGCGATCCTCGCGGCGCATCCGCAAGTTCTGCATCGCGGTCTCGACGATATCGCCGAGATGCCGGACAGCCTGCGCTTCATGGCGGCCTCGGGCGTCACGCATCTCGTCATCAGCGGCGGCGACGGGACGGTTCTCGCCGGCCTTTCGCATCTTCTCAACGATCGGCCTTTCCCGGTTCTTCCCAAGCTCTCCTTGCTTTCGGCCGGCATGACCAATGTCGTGGCGCATGAAGTCGGCTTGCCGGGATTTCCCGCCGCAGGACTGACGCGCTTGGTGGCGCGGGTCGAGGCCGGCGATCCCGGCGAGGCGTTGCGCCGTCCCGTTCTCAGCATCGATCTCGGCGCGGGTCGGCCACTGGCCCATGGCTTCCTGATGGGCGCGATCGGCTTCTATCAGGGCACCATGCTGACCCGCAAAGACATCCACCGCCTCGGCGCCAAATACAGTTTCGCCGCCAAGCTCGGCATTTTCTGGTCGGCGGCGAAGCTCTTGCTTTGCGGGCCCGGGGCGATTTCGGGATTCCATGGCGAAAGCGTCGATCTCGATCTCGACGGGCAGCGCGAGCGGCGGGATTGCCTGTTGGTGATGGCGACATCGCTCGATAGCCTGCTGCCGCGCATTTCGCCCTTCTGGGGCGAGGGCGAAGGGGCTATCCGTTTCACCACCATCGCCGACCCGCCGCGCCGTTTCGCCCAGGCCCTTCTGCCGCTTCTGCGCGGCCGCCCCAAAACCTGGATGGCGGAATCGGGTTATCGGAGCCAGCGCCTGCGGCGCTTGGAATTGCGCCTAAAGAGCCCGATCGTCATCGATGGCGAAGTCTTCGCGCCGCCGCCCGACGGATTGATCCGAATCGCCAGCGGGCCGCAGCTGACCTTTCACCGATATTGAGGGAAGGGCGGGGATTGCATGTCGGATGCGTTGGTCGATTTCCTGACGGCGGAATTGCAGCGCCCGGTCGCGCCCGAAATCCGCGCCTTGGCCGAAGCCTGCCGCCGCCGTCACGGCGCGGCGGCGCTAGGCGTGCTCTTCTACGGCGCCTGTCTTTGGCGCGATCGCCGCGATGCGGATTCCCTCGTCGATTTCTATGTGCTGGTCGATGATTACGCGCACGCCTATTCGCGCCGCTGGCTTGCCTGGGCCAATCGGCTATTGCCGCCGAATGTCTTCTATTTCGAAACCGAAAGCGACGGAGAATTGCGCCGCGTGAAATATGCCGTGATCTCGCTGGCCGATTTTGCGGCCGGTTGCCGGATCGAGGCGTCGGCGATCGCCATCTGGGCGCGCTTCGCGCAGCCGACGCGCCTCGTCTGGGCGCGCGATGATGATGTAGCGCGCCGCCTCGCCGCCGATCTCGCGACGGCATGCCGGACCTTCCTCACCATGGCGCTGCCCTTGCTGGGGGCGAGGGCGCCGGCGGAAACGGAACGCCTTTGGAAAACCGGATTCGCCGCGACCTATGCCGCCGAATTGCGCCCCGAGGCGGAAGGGCGCAGCGACGAAATCGTCGCCGCCGACCCTGCGCGCTATGCCGAAATCGCCCGCTTGGCGCTTCCCGGATTGGCGCCGGCCGCGCTCGATCTCGCAACGGCTTCGGCGCTCTGGCGTCGCAAGCGATGGGTCGGCAAGGCGTTGAATGCGGCGCGTCTCGTCAAGGCGATTTTTACCTTCGAGGGCGCGGTCGATTATGCGCTCTACAAAGTCGCGCGCCATTCGGGGATAAAAATCGCGGCAAGCGAATGGGAGCGCCGCCACCCCTTGCTGGCTTTGCCGGGATTGCTGTGGAAATTGTGGCGCGCCGGTCTTTGGCGCTAGCCGCGGCTCACTCCGCCGCGACGGCCTTCGGTCTCGCGCTCGCGATCAGGCCGAGTTCGCGGCCGATGCGCGTTAGAATCTCGACCACCTGACGGAGTTGGCTCGTCTCATGCGCGCTCGAAACCGAGCAGCGCAAAAGCGCCGTTCCGCTCGGCGTCGCGGGCGGCAAGGCGAGATTGACATAAACGCCAGCGAGGAGCAAAGCGCGCCAAGCCTGCGCGGCCAAAGCCGGATCGTTGATATGCACGGCGACGACGGGGCCTTTCTGTCGGCCGAGACGGAAACCGGCGGCCGCCAATCCGTCATAGAGCGTATCGACATTGGCCCAGAGGCGCGCCATCAATTCGGGATGGGCGCGCAGTTTCGCGAGCGAAGCGCGCACCGAGGCCACGATCGAGGGCGGCAGCGACGCCGTGAACATGTAAGGCCGGCAAGCGACGCGCAAGAGATCGAAATCGGGCAGATCGGCGACCAGGAAACCGCCGATCGCGCCCATGCTCTTGGAGAAGGTACCGGTGATGAAATCGACCTGATCGAGAACGCCGTCATGCTCGACGACGCCGCGACCCTCTTTGCCCATCACGCCCATGGAATGCGCTTCGTCGACCAGGATATAGGCGCCGTGTTTCTTGGCGATGGCGACGATTTCCTTGAGCGGCGCGTGATCGCCGAGCATCGAATAAATGCCCTCGACGACGACGAGCTTGTTGCCGGCCTCGCCGGCGATGCGCCCCAGGCGACGATCGAGATCGACGGCATCGTTATGCTTGAAGCGGATGACCGTCGCCGAGCCCAGCTTGCAGGCGTCATAGATGCTGGCATGGGAATCGGCGTCGATGACGAGGAAATCGTTGGGACCGACCAGGGTCGAAATCGCCCCGAGATTGGCTTGATAGCCGGTCGTGAAGACCATGCAATGGGCCTTGCCGTAAAAATCGGCGATATCCCGTTCGAGCGCGCGATGATCCGCGTAGGAGCCGTTGGCGATCCGCGATCCGGTCGTGCCGGTGCCGTGTTCGCTCAGGCTATCGCGCGCCGCCGCGATGCAATCGGCATCGAAGGTGAGGCCGAGATAATTGTTGGACCCGCACAGAATGGTGCGCCGGCCCTCGATCATCGCTTCGGTGGAGGAGAGGATGCGATCCATCTTCACGTCGAAGGGATCGGCGCCGCAGGTTTTCACGGCTGCGTGCAAATCGCGCTGCGCCTTGAAACGATCCAGCAGGGCCATGGGTTATGCTCCCTTCTTCGCGGCGACGATCGTCGCCGCCAGTTCGCCGACCGAGTTGATCTCGGGCACCAGGTTGAGCGGGATCGAAACGTCGAAGCGATCCTCAAGATCCATCAGCAGGTCCATGACCGCGAGCGAATCCATGTTGAGGTCGCGGGCGATATCGGTTGCCGCCGTGATCTCGCCGGCCGATTTCTTGAACGGCTCCAGCGCCGCCGCGATCGCCGCGATCACGGAATCGAGGCTGAGACCCTCGTCGCTTTTCATGGCCAAGGCCGACATGACTGAACCGCTGCGCTTTCCCGTAACCGGCTTGTCGCACCGGGAAATTTCCGGGGTTGGTAGCTTTCGTTCCGCCCCCGCGAATCGCCGCCCGGCGCGAGCCCGGCGATCACGGGCTCAGCTTGTGCGGAATTTCCGACCCGGGGTGAAATGACAAATTGTTGCGCTTTATTACAAAACAATTAATTCAATAAGTTACACGACTTTACTCATGTGATGAGGCCGTGCGTGCGATACGCGTTATAGGTGGCGGCGATTCCCTCGGCCAAAGGGTATTTCGGCTGCCAGCCGGGAACGCGGTCGCTGCGCGATCCCCAATCCGGGTGATAGATTTCCGGCATCTTCCAAAGGGCGAAGACCTGCGGCCGATTGGCGAGATAGGCGAAGAGGCTGGTCGCGGCCGCAAAGGGCAGGACCAGGGGATAAGACAGGCGCCGGGGGCGAAGGTCATGGCCGACGGCCGCAGCGAAGGCGCCGGCAATTTCCGTCCAGTCATGGCCGCCGCTGCCGTCGTCGATTTCCAGGATACGATTGGCCGGTTCTTCGGTTTCGAGCAAAGCGAGGATGGCGGAGGCAAGATCGTCGACATGCAGGAAGGCCAATCTGGCCCGCCGGGCCGCCGGATAGAAAAAGATTCCCCGCGATGCCATGCGGAAGAGCGGCAGCAATTCGCGGTCGCCGGGGCCGTAAATGACGGGCGGCCGCAGAATCGTCCAGGGACGATCTCCGGCGAAATTGCGCACGGATTCCTCGCTATCGCGCTTGCTGCGCGCATAGGGCGAGAGATCGCCTTCCCGGGCCGCGAGGGAGGAGATATGGATGAGCCGAGCCATAGGCGCCGCCTCTCGCGCGGCGAGCAGCAGATGGCGCGTGCCTTCGACATTGGCGATGCGGAATCCGGAAGGTTGCCTGGCTTTCACGGCGCCGGCGACATGCACGATGCTATCGACGCCGTCGAGAAACCGGCGCAGGGCCGGGCGGTCGGCGAGATCGCCGATCTCGATCTCCATATCGCAATCGGGGAGAAGAGCCGCGCGCGGCAGGCGGCGGACGAGAAGGCGCAATCTATGGCCGCGCGCCGCCAAAGCGCGGGCGATGGCCGATCCGGCAAAACCGCTGGCGCCGGTGAGGGCGATGCGGCCGGGCGATGATATCGGCATGAATCTCCGGCGATCTCAGGCGCTGAGCGAGGCGGGGCCGGCGGCATAAAGACCGGCAAGATAATTCGCCTTGGCCTTGGCGCGCGACAACTTGCCGGACGAGGTTTGCGGCAGCGCCTTGGGCGGGACGAGTTCGACCCTGACCTCGACCGCATGGGCACGTTGCAGCAAGGCGGCGATATCGCGTTGCAATTTCAGGCGCTGGGCGGGTTCGCTCACGCGGCATTGCACGAGAAGGACGATTTCCTCGCCTACGCCGCTATCGACGGAAAAGGCGGCGGTATCGCCGCGGCGTAGCTCCGGCAAGTCTTCCGCCGACCATTCCAAATCCTGCGGCCAGATATTACGGCCATTGACGATGATGAGATCCTTGGCGCGCCCCGTGATGACGATTTCGCCGTCGAGCAGATAGCCGAGGTCGCCGGTATCCAGCCAGCCGTCGGGGCTTAATGTCTCGCGCGTCAATTCCGGCTGACGAAAATAGCCGGCCATCACGCTCGGGCCCTGAAAGAAGATACGACCGATCCGCCGCTCGGGAAGAACATCTCCCCCGGCATCGCGAATTTCGAAACGATGCCCGGCCAAGGCGGGGCCGCAAGCGACGAAGGGGCGCGATTGCGGGCCGGGTGCGGCCGGTTCGGCGCGTTCCTCGGCCAAGGCCGCGCGATCGATGATATCGACCCGATAAGGCCGATTGATGGGGGCGAAGCTCATGGCCAGGGTCGTCTCGGCCATGCCGTAACTCGGCACGAAGGCGGATTTGCGGAAGCCGCTCGCGGCGAAGGTTTCGGCGAAGCGCGTCAGCACCTCGTCGCGTACCATATCGCCGCCGATACCGGCGCCGCGCCAGCGATCGAGCCGGCCGGAAAATTCGCTGCCGTCGCGCATACGCTTGACGCAAAGCTCGTAGCCGAAAGTCGGCGAATAGGCGAGCGTGGCGCCGTTTTCGTCGATGAGCTTCAGCCAAGTCAGCGGGCGGCGGGCGAAATCCCGCGTCGCGAGATAATCGACCGACATCTGCGTCGTCACCGGCACGAGCAGGAATCCGACCAAGCCCATATCGTGATAGAAAGGGAGCCACGACGCGCAACGATCCCCGGCGCGGATATCGAGGCCGGAATGCGTGATCGCATAGGCATTGGCCATCAGGACGCGCTGGGGAATCTCGATCCCCTTGGGAAACCGGGTCGAGCCCGAAGAATATTGCAGATAGCTGGGCTCTTCGGCGGCGAAGGGGCGGAGCGCGCCGCTGGCCGGCAGACGCGCGAAATCGGCGAAGGCGCCGACCATGCGCAGGTGATCGAGGCCGGAAGCGGCCTCGCTCAGGAAAGGCAGCAAGGGGGCGGGCGCCAAGGCGAGGGCGGCATCGCAGCCCGAAAGCTGTTGGCGCAATTGATCGATATAGGCCGCGCGACCGCCGAGACTGGTCGGAATGGCGACCGGCACCGGCAGCAATCCGGCATATTGCGTCGCCATGAAGGCGACGGCGAATTCGGGATCGGTATCGGCGACGAGCACTATTCGCTCGCCGCGCGCGAGACCCATTCCGGCCAAGCGGGAAGCGAGATCGCGCGCGCGTTCGGCGAGATCGCGGTAGCTGAGCTGCGCCACGAGTTCGCCGCGCGCCGCATGGAAGCCGAGGCCGGTCTCGCCCTTGGCCGCGTAATCGAGCGCCTGCCACAGCGTCGCGAAATCGGCGCGACGATGCGCCAGGGCGGCATTGGCGGTCGGCAAAATGGGCATTTTGCGGCTCTGAGACCTTCCGTCGCAAGGGGTCCGAATTGCCATAAGGCTCGGCAATCCTTTAGGATTCGGCTCAATAGCAAAACCCGCCTGTTTCGGCAAGATTCGCGGATTCCTGCCGAAGCCGATCCGAACGAGGGACCGCAATGAAGACGGCCGATCTCGATCTTACCGGTATTGCCAAGAGCGCCAAGCGCGAAGGGCGCGGCTTCGCGCGGCTTTGGCCCTGGGGCGCGCTTTTCGGCAAGCGCCGAAAAAAATTCAAGGCCGGCACGCACCCGGCCGCCGGCGGCGCTTCCGGACCCGGAAGCGCCAAGACGCGCATCGCGCAATCCGTTGGCGACGTGCTGCGGCGCCTGGAAAGGGATGGCGCGAAGGAAGTCCTGGTCCTCGGCGATGCCGGGTTCTTCGCGGAATTTCAGGCTGCCGCCGGCGTGGCGCGGCATTGCCGTTGGGCGACGATCGACCTCTTGAAGGACGGTAAAGCCGGCGCGGCTTTATTGGAGCGATCGCTGTTGCCGGGCGCCGATGCCATCGTCGCCGGCGGGCCGGAGATCGCGACGGCCTTTCGCTACGCCTTGCGCTGCGTTCACGCCGCCCGGCCCGATTTGCCAGTGCATTGGGTCGCCGAGAATTGGGAATTCTGCGCCGGAACGGCGGCGATTCCGGCCGAAATCGACGATGTCGATGCGCTGGTCTTCAATCATTTCGAGGAATTCTTCGGTATCAAGGACCCGCTGCAATTTCGTTTCGAGATCATTGCCGAAAGCGGCAATCGGCATCTCTATCGCGTGCTGGGGCCGAGCGAATCCGTCAATCTCAATTTGCGTTCCCTGATGCCCGATCGCGCGGAGCCGATCTGCCTCAAGGTCCATGTCGCGCATCCCTATCTCACGCGCGGTCGGCATTATCGCTTTCGCGTTTGCGCCGATGTCTTCTGGAAGGACAGTTTCACCATCATCCACGGGTCGCATCAATTCTTCAAAAACCCGGATAAGGAACAGCAATTCCGTTTGATCGAAACCGTCATCCGGCCGGGCGCGACGGGCGAAGTCATCATGACCGTTCCCAATTACGACCTCGACATGGGCGCAAGGGACGAGATCGTCATCGGCAGCGGCGCCAAAAAGGCGACGCGCCGCCGGTCGCGGAAGAACCCGGTCGAGGCCGTGCATTTCGCGCCGTCATCCGAACGCGAGCGCGAGCGGCGCTATTTCGCCGCCAGCTATCACGGCTATGGCACGTCCTTCTGGTATGCGTTCGAAGAAAATTTTTCGCGCGCGCCCGGCAAGCGCGCCAGCATCGCCGGCAATCATCTCTGCCGCGTCGGCGTCGATAATCGCGCGGATATCGTTCCCAATGCCGCCGAGCGCGCCATTCTCGAAGCGGCGCACGCGGCCGGATTCATGATCCATCCCTGCGCCTTGCCGGTCTTGCCGGCGGAGAGCGCTTTGCGCTTCGGCTTCAATTTCGATGCGTCCAACCCGCCCTTCGATCGCTATCGGCTGCGGCTTTACGATCGCGGCGGAAATTGCCTCGACGATTTTCCCTGGCGGAAGGATTTCATCGGCCCGGCCTTCATCGATGAGCTTTTGGCCGCGCACGATCCCGAATTGCGCGCGCAGGCCAATCTTGCCTTGGTGTCGCCCGATCACCTCGCCATCGACCTTGCGCCGCAGCGTTTCGTCACCACCGCCGACCTTGTCCTCCGCCATGCCGCGACCGGCGATCAGGATGCGACCGAGTTCCAATCCTCCTGGCGCAATCTCGGCACCGCGATCCCCAGCCTGCCGCATTGGCTGCATCCCGCGATCGGAATCATGGGGCGAACGAATGTCATCGGCCGGGTTCGCACCAAGGGCGGCTACCGCACGGGGGTATTCGTCGCCAATGCCAGCGGCCGCTTGGCCTACGACATGGCGGCCGCGATCGAGATTGCCGTCATCAACAATGCCGGGCGGCGTCTGTCGCATTTTCTGACGCTGCCGGCTTTCGGCGGGGAAATCGTCTGGCTCGACGATCGACTGCCCGGCCTTCCTGCCCATGTCGGCGAAAGCGGCATCGCCGCCTTGCAGGTGAAATCCGCCGATGCCGATTTGACGGCCCATGTCATCGGTCTCTCGCCGCAAGGCGCGATCGGGCTACAGCATCTTTGGGGCTATTGAGCCAGTGCCGAACCTGACCTTGCTCAGGCTCTGGCCGGCGGCTCTTCGCCGGGCGCTGGATCGCGACCTCCGCCTGCGCGTGGCGCCGCAAAGGGTGAAGCGCAAGCTCGCGCCGGCGATTATGCGCGATTTGCGCGGGCGTTTCCTCGTCGCCGATTTAGGGCGCTTGCCGAGCGATGCCATCGCCGCGCATTACACTTATGCCGACATGACGGAAATCGCGCGCCATGGCGAGGATCACGGCGCGACCCGGCTTTATCGCTGGTTCCGGGCGAGCCTGGAGGCCGGTCGGCCGGTGCTGAGCCGCGGCACGCTTTATGACGAGGACGCGAAGATCGTCGCCTATTACCGGCGCTATCTCGACCTCTATCGCGACATGGCGAAGAACGGCTATCGCTATGCCGGGCCGGACGAAATCGCGTTCGGCATCGCCGCCGACGGCGAGATTTTGCATGTGCGGCGCGGTTCCCATCGCCTCGCGGCGGCGCAGATTCTGGATCTTCCCTGGGTCGAGGGCCGCATCGTCCATATCGACCCCGCTTGGCTCGATCGCTGCCCCAATCTTGCGGAATTGCGACTTGCCTTGCGCCGCCTCGCGGTATCAGGATGATCCGATGATCGAAGTGTGGCGCATTTTCTTCGGCAGCGGGTGGAAAGAGCAGGCCTTGATCCTGCTCGCCATGCTGATCGCCGGTTTTGTCGAGATCGTCGGTATCGCCTCGCTCTGGCCGGCGATCGCGCTGATTCAGGGCGATACCGGCGCCATGCCCAATCTCGGCGCCCATTATGTGCAGCAGGCTTTCGCATGGCTGGGGTTGCCGGTATCGATCTCGGCCCTGCTGGGTTTGATCCTGCTGGCCGCCAGCCTTAAATTCGCCATCGCCACTCTGGGCTCGGTTTTCGTCGGCCGCTGCGTCGCCAATTTCGCGACCGGTCTGCGTCTTGCGCTGATCGATGCCATGGTCCGCGCGCGCTGGAGCTATTTCATCGCGCAGCCGATCTCGCGCTTCACGGCCGCGCTCTCGGTCGAAAGCGATCGCGCCGCCGCCGCTTTCAAGGCGGCAGGACTGACGCTGGCGACGCTCATCCAATCGATCGGTTATCTGGTCATGGCGGTCTTGATTTCCTGGCCGTTCTTTATCGCCACGGCGGCGACTATTGCCATCCTGTGGTTATCCGTGGGGCGTTACATGCGGCTTGCCAAGAAAGCCGGGCGCAGCAAATCCCAATCCAATCGCGCGCTGCTTCATGCCGTCATCGACGCTTTGACGAATGCGAAGCCGCTGAAGGCGATGAACCGCCATACGTTCATCGGCCGCACCTTCACGGCCCATGTCGAAAAATTGCGCCAAGCGACCCAGGCCGAAACCGATAGCGCGGCTGCCGTGCGCGCCGTGCAGGACCCTTTGCTGTTCGTCGTCATCTTGAGCGGCATCTATGCCGGATATACCTATTTCGCTCTCGATCTCGCCTCCTTGCTGGGGGCCGCTATTTTGATCGCGCGCATCGCGGCCATCGCCTTCCAGATTCGCGTCAGCTATCAACGCCTGCTGTTCGATCGGCCCGCTTTCTGGGCGATCCGCGATATCCTGCGCGAGGTCGGCGCCAATGCCGAAACCTTGCGCGGCGGGCTCCCGCCGCCCGAACGCGCCGATCTCGTCTTTGCCGATGTCGCTTTCGCCTATCCCAATCGCCCGGTGATCGCCGGTGCCGATCTTTCCTTGCGCGCGGGCGAGTTGACGGCGCTGATCGGCCCATCGGGCGCCGGCAAGACCACGATCGCCGATCTCATCGTCGGTTTGCACGAACCCGATCGGGGCAGCGTGCGCCTGGCGGATCACGATCTGCGCGAAATCGATATGGCGCTTTGGCGCGGTCAGCTTGGGTATATCCCTCAGGAAAACATTCTTTTCAACGATACGATTCTCAACAATCTGACCTTGGGCGATCCCGCCATCGCGCGCGAGGATGCGATCGCGGCGCTGAAGGCGGCCGATGCTTGGCGCTTCGTCGAGGCCTTGCCGGGCGGGCTGGATTTCGTCGTCGGCATTCGCGGCTCGCTGCTTTCGGGCGGGCAGCGCCAGCGCCTGTCGATCGCGCGCGCCTTGATCGGCAAGCCGCGCTTGCTCATCCTCGACGAGGCGACGAGCGCGCTCGATCTCGATACGGCGCGGGCCATCAGCCAGCAAGCGCGCGCGCTCAAAGGCGAGCGCACCATCATCGCCATCACGCATCAGCCGTTATGGGTCGAGGCGGCGGATTCGGTTTACGAGATTCGCTCGGGCCGCGTCGGGCCGGCCGCCGCATTGGCTGGCAGATAGAAATCCCGTTCGGCGGCGGTCAGGCGCCGGACGCAGCCATCCTCCAACCTATAGACATGGTCGGCCAGGGTCACCCAGGCCGGTTGATGCGTGATGGCGAGTACGGTCAGGCGGCCGCGTTGGCGAGCGACGGTCGCGCAGATTTCCGCCTCGGCATCGGGGTCGAGCGCGCTCGTCGCCTCGTCGAGGATCAGCAGCCAGGGCCGCGTGACCAGCGCCCGGGCGAGCGCGATGCGCTGACGTTGCCCGCCCGAAAGCAAGGTGCCGCGATCGCCGACCCGCGAGAAGAGCCCGTTCGGCAATTCGGCGACGAAACCCATGGCATCGGCCATTTCCAGGGCTTCGACGACATCGGCCTCGCTTAGCCGCGGGTCGCCCAGGCTGATATTGGCGAGGATCGTATCGTTGAAAAGCAGCGTTTCTTGCGGCACATAGCCGATCATCGCGCGCCATTTGCCGATATCGATATAGGAAAGAGGAACGCCGTCGAGGGAAATGCGGCCGCGATCGGGAACGAAAAGGCCCAGCAGGAGATCGGCGATCGTCGTCTTGCCCGATCCCGATTCGCCGACCAGCGTGGTGATTTGACCGGCGGGAATCGAAAATTCGGCCTGCCGGAGAACCGGCGCCCGGCCATAGGAAAAATCGACCGCTTCGAAGCGGCAGGCGTGGCGCAAGCTGGGCTCGGCGCGACCCTTGAATTGCTCGGCGGCGGCTTCGGTCTCGCGAACGAGGTGGGCGAACGATTCGTAAGCGGCTTCCGCTTGCGCCGATTCGCGCAGCGCCTGCTGCATTTTAGCGACGTAGCGCGACAGGGTATAGATGAAGAGGATCGCGACCGCCATCATCGGCAGCTTCATGCCGAACAGCAACAAGGCGATGGCGGCGATGGCGACGATCATCGCCGTGACCAGAAGCTCCGGCAGATTGGCGGCCAATTGTTCCAGCAGCACGAGCTCGCGCAGGGCGCGGCGCATGCTCTTGGTCTCGTGGCGCAATTCGTTCATCAAGGCGGCATGGCGATGCATGGCTTTGAGCGGCTTGAAACCGGCGGCGACGTCGTTGAGATCGGCGACGATGCTGCGCATGGCCAATACTTGTTCGCGCGCATAATGGCGCGATCGGCGGATGAGGCCACGCGAGGCAAGCCCGATGATGCCGGCCATGGCGATGCCGATCAAACCGACGCGCCAATCGAAGGCGAGCAGCATGGCCGTGCAGATCGTCGCCTGGATCAAGGCGGCGACGATATTGAGCGAGGTGCGGTAGATCTGCGAGGACCAATTGGCCTCGCTGGTGATCGCGGCGGCGAAGCGTCCCACGGGATTGACCGTGAAATAGGACCAGCGCGCGCGCAGCAGGGCCTCGATCAGCCGCGAACGCAAATCGCTGGCGATCTCGGCCACCATATAGCCGATATAGCGATTGACGCGGAAAGCGAAGATCGCCTTGGCGAGGGTGAGGGCGGCGAGCAGCAGGACGATGGCGCCAAGGTTGATGGGAATGCCGAAGAAGCCGAAGACTGCTTGGATTGCGGATTCGATGCGGCTAGGCGCTGCGCCGCCGGAATCGGCGACCAGCGACAGAGCCGGCAGCAATCCCGAAATCGTCAGACCGTCGAGTACGCCGATCAGCATGAGGCTGGCGAGGGCGGCGATTTGCCGCCACAATCCCTGCCGGCGCAAGATTCGCCACGCATTGAGCAGGGCCGAGCGACTCGGCATATTCTCGTCCGGTTGCGGCGCTGGGATCATGCGGCAGTTTGACCGTAAAATTACCGTTCCTGTCAATTCGTCGTCCGATGCGGTTTTCCCGGCGCTTTGCGGCAAAACCGCGCATTGCCTGGGCCCTCGATTGCTCGGCGCAAGGGGGCCGGCCTATGATCGCGGCGTTGCCGTTTGGCGGAATGTGGCGCGAGGGTTGCCATGGCCTATAAACTTTTCATCCAGACCAATGCGGATCAATATGTCGGCGCCTTGGTCGCGGCCTATGCCGCGAAGCGCAATTCCCGGAATGGCGATTCTTTCGACGTCGAGATCCTGCATGCCGACGATTATCCCTGGCTGGCCGCGCGCGATGGCCAGAAATTCTTGCGCGGCCTCGAACATCGCGTTTGGCATTATGCCGATTTGCAATCCTTCACGCCGACCCGCTTTCTGCCGCCGAAATTGATGGGCTATGAGGGGCGCGCCCTCGTCATCGACCCGGATTGTTTTGCGGTCGGCGATATTTGGGAATTGTTCTCGCGCGACATGCAGGGCCATGCCGTTCTTTGTTGCCTCAGGCCGGCCTTGAAGGAAATGCCGCCTTATCGCGCGAGTTCGGTCATGCTGCTGGATAATGCCAAGCTGCGGCATTGGGATCCCGAGCGAAACTTCGCCGAGCTTTTCGATTTCAAGCGCGATTACCTGAAATGGGTCAAGCTGGAGATGGAACCGGAGGGAAGCGTCGGCATATTGGAGCCGGAATGGAACGATTTCGATCGCCTGACGCCGGCCACCAAGATTCTGCACAATACCTATCGCCGCACACAACCGTGGAAGACCGGATTGCCGATCGGCTTCACGATCCGGCAGAAGCCGGGCGGCCTTGCGCGCAATATGCTGCGGGCGATCAAGCATTGGTCCGCCGATAAGACGGCCGATCGCTATCAGCCTCACCCCGACCCTAATCAGGAACGCTTCTTTTTCGGCTTGCTCGCCGAAATGCTGGATAAGGGCTTGATCGACGAGGCGCTGCTGCGCCGCGAGATCGCGGCCGGCCATGTCCGGCAGGATGCGTTCGATCTCTGCCGCCGCGCGGCGGCCTGACGATAACGAGGGTTCCCATGCTGGCCGCAAAAACCGAGACCGCCGTTATTCCGCATCTGCTGTCCGAAGCGCGGCCCGAAGACGTGATCGTCGAACCCTACGCGCATTGGGTTCGCGAGAAGGCCGTCGCGGCCGATCTTTACGAAGAAATGGCGGCGCTTTTCCCCGATCTGGAAACGATTCTGAACGGCCGACAATCGCCCGGCAACAATGTGGCAGTCCGCTTGACGGTGAAGCAGGTCCTGAACGACCGTCGCTTTCCGTCGCTATGGCGGGAATTCTTCGCCTATCACACGTCGAGCGCCTATTGGCGCGATATCGTGCGCGTCTTCGGCACGGCGCTCCGTCGGGAATTTCCCGATCTCGAAGCTAAGGTCGGCCGCGATTTCGCCGATTGGCGCATCTTGCCGCGCGGTTTTCCGGGAACGGCCGATCTGCGCCTCGATTGCCAATTCGTCATGAACACGCCCGTGACCGAGATGGTCAGCGTCAAGACAGCGCATGTCGATCTGTGCGACAAAATTTTCACAGCCTTGCTTTATTTCCGCGATCTCGAAGATCGGGCCGAGGGCGGGGATCTCGACATCTATCGTTGGCGCCGCGCGCCGCGTTTCTATAAGCATCGTGCGCTTGCGCGCGACGTCGAATGCGTGAAATCCGTCGCCTATGCGCCCAACACCTATGTCTGCTTCGTCAATTCGCCCTTGGCGGTGCATGGCGTCAGCCCGCGCGGTATCACCATGCAGCCGCGCCGCTATATCAATTTCATCGCCGAGACGCCGTTCAAGGCCTTCGCGCCGGTCCAACTTTCGCGCTGGCAGCGTTTTTGGTACGGCGCTGGACAGGATTCCGCCAAAGGGGACGATAAATACTGACCCGCCAGAGCGCGGCGCGTCAGTCGATCCGCCGCGGCTGGCGAGCGATATCGACCGGGCGCAAATTGCGGCGATGCGCTTTGGCGATGACGATGATCCAGAAGATGCGGATGCCGTGATAGGCGGCGGTGGCGATCTGCCATAGGGCGATCAGCTGAATGGCAGCGATCCCTTCGCCGAGGACATAGCCGATCAGAAAGACGGGGAGCGCGATATTGCGCCGGGCGATGAAGCTGCGCATCCTGCTGTCGAATTTGGAATGGGTGTGAAAACCGCGCTGGAAGAAGCGCGGATAGATCGCCAGGAATATCCGATCGAGGATATAGAAACAGAACAACGATATCGTGGCGACGCCCAGCGGCGTTTCCCAACCGAGCTCGGCCGAGCCGAGTCCCAGTCCATAAGCCCAAGAGAGGTACCAGAAGGGCGGGTGGACGAGGTCGAGCCCGTGATCGAGAAAATTGCCGATGCGGGAATCGGTAAAGGTCAGGCGGGCGAGCTTGCCGTCGACGGAATCGAGGACGCTCATCGCATAGGCCATGGCGAAGCCGGTCCAGAACCAACCCGCGCTCCAGAGCGGAATGGCGGCAAGCGCCAACAGGACGGAAAGAAGCGTCACGCAATTGGGATGAATGCGTGCGCGCGCTAAGGGCCGCAGCAACAGCCAGACCAGCGGCGGATAGACGTAGCGCGTGAAGATATCCGTCGATCCCTTGTAATTCGACCAAAACAGAAATCGCTCGGCCTTGGCGGCGGCGGCGGGATCGGCGATTCGGAAAAGATAGAAGGGTAAGGTGCGACGGAGGCGCCGAATGAACCCGTCGAAGGCGTCCGCGCCGAGGCGCGCGAGGCAACCCGCCGCCAAACGATCGCGCGCGAGATCGGCAATGTTTTGCGGCGCGAGCGTGGCGCCGTCGCGCTTGGGCATTAGCAGATGCCGGGCCGCGGCGCGGATAACCGCTGCATCGCTTTCTTCGGTATCGGGCGGGAGAACGGCAAGATCGCCGGATTGGCGCAGCAGATAGGCATGGAGGCGCTGATCGACGAGGGTCGCGGCATCGAGCAGCAGGACGTCGTCCGATCCGGCGGCGGCGAGGAAGCTTGTCAGGCGTTCGATAAAGACGGCGTCCGGGCGGCGCCAAGCGATCTTGAGCGCATGCGCCAATCGCTTAGGCAGTTTCGGCGCCGGCGCATCGGGCGGAAGATCGACAATAATTTGCGGAGCCGGTGCGCCAAGGCGAACGGCCAGAGCCAGAGATTGCAGATGGCGCTCCAGCAGCGTCATCCCGAAAATTTTGACGCCCGGCGATTGGGCGGCATCGATCCAGACTAACATCGGGCTTTATCCTCGATCCTGCGCGCATTCCATAGGCGACCGATCCGGGCCGCCAGATTTTGCCGCTCGGCAAGCAATTGCCGAAGGGCTTCGGGATTTCCGGTAAATTCGCTTCCATTCCGGGCGATCGCCAGCGGCCGCGCCCAATCGCGCTCGTAAACAAGTTTCTGCAGGCGGCCGATATCGCGAGCCGGGCGCAGCAGGCCGCGCCGGGTCGTCCAGGCAAAGACTCTGTCCAGCGCACTTTCGGTCATGGCGTCTTCGTCGTCGATCTTCTCCGCCCGCCGCCGCCGATAGCGATTCCAAAGGCGAACGATAAAGCCGGCCAAGCCGCGCGCCGAAGTCGCCTCGGGAATGACGGGCAGATCGAAAACATAGACCGGTTTTCCGGTCAGGATCGCCTCGCTCAGCATCGAAGCGCTATCGCCGGTAACGACGAAACGGTCGGCGAGCGCCAGCAAGGCTCGGTAAGGATTCTCGCCATCGGGCCGGAAGGGAAAGATGGTCGTCGTTTCTCTGGCCAAGCGCGCGGCGAGAAGCTCGGCCGCGCCCTGCGGCGAGCGCGGGCTGGTGACGACGATCAGCGAGCCGCCTTGCGCGGCCTGAAAGCGCTTCAGTTCCTCGGCAAGACTAGCGATTTCGGCCGGTCCGCAAGCAAGGTGAAGAGACGGACCGCCGACCAGGATGGCATTCCAGGGGCGCGGCAGGGCCGAAAATTTCGCCTGCCAAGCCTGGCCGGCCGCCGCCAAAGCGGCGGGGTCGGAAAGGGTGAGCGGCAGGGAGAGGTATTCGATATTGGGCGCCGGCACGAGGTCGTATTGCGGCGTGGTGACGATCAGATCGAGAAGATCGAACGCGATACGCGGCCGCCCGATTTGGATCAGCAAGGGCGACTGGCCGATCGCGCGGGCCTGATCGCGCACCCAACGTATGGCCGGCAGCGACCGATGGCCGATGCCGATCAGGATATCCGGCCAGGGCGGCGTCAGGGGATCGCTTGCCCTAAGATCAATACCGGTTAGGGTTGCCCCGCGCCGCGGATAGGGAATTCTACAGGCGGGATCGAAACGCAGGCGGCGGGTCTCGCTCGGCCAGCCGAAAGCCTCGCCGAGCAATGCGCCCAAGGCCAGAACCTGGGAATTGTCGCCCATGCGTTCGCCCAGGACCAGCCATAAGCGAGGGAGGGATGTCGGGATCGCCGTCATATCGACCTCATAGCGCCGATTCGCGATCCTGGAAACCCGTTCTCGCGCAGCCCCAATTCCGCCATGATTTTCGTCTATCGACGGCAGGCGGCGGAGGTTATGATAACCGCCTTATCCGATGCGAGTTTTGCCATGTCCGATCGCTCGTTTTCTCTCCGCCGCCTCTCGGCTTTCCTCCGCTCCTTAAGCTTCGTCGCGCTGCTCTTCCTTGCGGCCGGATCGGGCATAGCCCGCGCCGATCCGATGGAAGATTTCCAGAGCCAAAGCGCCGCTTTTGCGCAAGGGCTGGCGGCGGCGGCGAGCGGGAAAAGCGCCAGCGATATTCCTGGGCTGATGATCGCGGCGGATGTGGCGCGACAGCAATCGGATTTTTACTTGGCCGCATCCTATATGACGCAAATCGCCGGCATCGATCCCAATCGCTATCCCGTTTGGCTGCAACTCGCCAAGGATATGGCTTCGGCCGGCAATCGGGAAATCGCCGTTCTTGCCGCTTATCGGGCCCATGTCATTGCCGAAACGGTCGCCCAGCAAAGCGAGGCTCTCAATGCCGCCGCTGAATGGCTGCTCGCCGATCGGCGCTACGACGATGCCGTGGCTTTCCTCGAATTGTCGATGCGCATCGCGCCCAATGCCACGACCGAATCTCGCCTCGCTTACGCGCGCGCCAGTATGGGATTCCATCTTCTGTCGATGCGTGCCGAAACCTCGGGCGAGACGGCGGAAATCTGCATGACCTTTAGCGATCCCATGAGCGCCGATGCGACTATCGAATACGGCGATTATGTTCGCAGCGAACCCGAAGTCGCGATGACTTTCCGCGCCACCGATGCCGATCTCTGCGTCGGCGGTTTCGATTTCGGCGCTGATTATAAAATTCGCTTGCTCGCCGGTTTGCCGGGCGCCGACGGCATTTCGCTGGAAAAAGGCGTCGAGCAAAATGTCGCGACCGGCGATCGCGCATCTTCGCTCGGTTTCCGCACGGCGGCTTATGTCCTGCCCAGCGGCGCCGGCGGGGAAGTGCCGCTGATCTCGGTCAATGTGGCGACGGCGGAAATCCGCGTCTTGCGCATCAATGATCGCAATCTCGTTAGCGAAATCGACCAAGGCCGATTCCTCCGCAACCTCGACGAATACGATCGCGATTATATGGCCGAAAGCTCGGGCGAGCTGGTCTGGGAAGGCCGCATGGATCTTGCCAACGAGCGGAACAAGCGCAACGTCACCAATTTGCCCTTCGGCGAGATCGTGCCGCAGGCAAAGCCCGGCGTTTATATCGTCATGGCGCGCAATGCCGAATTCGCGCCCGGCAGCGATCGCTACGAATGGACTTATGGCCGCCAGGCCACGCAATGGCTGATCGTCTCGGATATCGGCCTCACGGCATTCAGCGGCGCCGATGGGCTGACGATCATGGCGCGATCGCTGGCAAGCGGCAAGCCGCTTCGCCGCGTCGATCTGCAATTGATCGCCCGCAATAACGAGGTGCTGGCGCAGGCCAGGACCGATGGCGATGGCTTGGCGCATTTCGATCCCGGCTTGATTCGAGGCGAGGGCGGCCGCGCCGCGATTACAATCATGGCTTTCCGCCGCGACGGCGATTACAGCTTTCTCGATTTGACCGAAACCGCTTTCGATCTTTCCGATCGCGGCGTCGGCGGCCGCCCGCCGATGGGCGATCGCGATCTCTATTTCTATACGGATCGCGGCGTCTATCGTCCCGGCGAGACCGTGCATGTCATGGCGCTGCTGCGCGATGCGGCCGCCAAGGCCGTTACCGGCGAGAAGCTGATCTTCCGCCTGCTGCGGCCCGACGGCGTCGAAATGGCGCGCTATGCGGACGCGACGGAACGGATGGGCGGTTATGCGCTCGATATCGATATTTCGCCGACCGCGGTGACGGGAAGCTGGACGATCGAGGCCTATATCGATCCGGCGGCCGATCCCATCGCCAGTCTGCCGATCCTGGTCGAAGACGTCGTTCCGGCGCGGATCGAAGCGAAATTGCAGGCTTTCCCGACCGAATTGCATCCCGACGACGATACCGAAACGCCTTATGTCGAGATCGCCGCCGATTACCTCTTCGGTGCGCCCGCCGCTGGCGCCAAGGTTGCGAGTTCGCTCGCCATCGATGTCGATCCGGCGCCGTTTGCGGATTTCGCCGATTATCGTTTCGGGCTGGAGCAGGAGAATTTTTCTCCCGTTCTCACGGCGCTCGACGACACGGTGACCGATGCGACCGGCAAGGCCGTCGTCGATATTGCCGTCGATGAATGGCCGGAAAGTTCGCATCCGCTGCTCGCGGAATTTCGCGCCGACGTCCTCGAATTCGGCGGCCGACCGGTCTCGGAAAGTCTGACGCTGCCGATTCGCAATCATGAACTCTGGCTTGGCATCAAGCCGCTCTTCGCCAATGGCGAAGTCGCGTATGGCAGCGCCGCGCAATTCGAGATCGTCGGTCTCGATGCCGACGGCAAAAGCCGCGCCGTCGGCGATGTCGAATATCGCTTGATCGAAGAGGATTGGGATTATGTCTGGTCCTACCGCAATCAGCGCTGGGATTACACGATCTCCGTTCGCGACAAGCCGGCGGGCAATGGGACGTTAACGCTCGACGGCGCGAAACCGAGCCGGCTCGACTTGCCCGTCGGTTGGGGCAGTTATCGTCTGGAAATCTACGATGCGGCGAGCGGCGTCGCGAGTTCCTATCGCTTCTATGCCGGCTGGCAGGCCAAGCCCGGCGATTCGGGCACGCCCGACAAGATGCAGATCGTCGCCGATAGCGAAACCTATTCGGCGGACGGAACGGCGCAGATTTTCCTGAAAGCGCCTTTTGCCGGAACGGCGCTGGTCACGATCGCAACCGACCGCATTCTCGATTCCTTCCCGGTTTCCTTGCCGGCCGAGGGTAAGACGATCAAAATCGCGATCGATCCGGCTTGGGGCGCCGGCGCCTATATCCTGGTCAATGCCTATCGTCCCGGCGTAACGGAAGCGGCCGCGCCGGGCCCCGGCCGGGCCATCGGCGTTACCTGGTTGGCGATCGATCCCGCGCCGCGACGCCTCGCAGTCGAGATCGCCGTGCCGGAAATGACGCTGCCCCGGCAATCGATCGAAATCCCGGTCAAAATCGACGGTCTTGCGGGCGGCGAAGCTTATCTCACGCTGGCGGCGGTCGATGAGGGCATCCTGCAATTGACGGATTTCGCGACGCCCGATCCGCTCGGCTATTTCTTCGCCAAGCGGCGGCTCGGTCTCGATATTCGCGATCTCTACGGCCGGCTCATCGAAGCCCAAGAGGGCGAGCGCGGGATTCTGCGTCAGGGCGGCGATGCCGAGCGTGCGCGGCTGGCCGGCGCACCCAAGGAGGTCAAGCTGGTGGCCCTTTTCTCCGGCACCGTCGCGCTCGATGCCGAGGGAAAAGCGACCATCAAACTCGATATCCCCGATTACAATGGCCGATTGCGCCTCATGGCGGTCGCCTGGAACGGCGAAAAACTGGGAGCCGGCGAACGCGCTCTGATCGTGCGCGATCCCGTCATCGTGCTGAGCTCAACGCCGCGCGTCCTCGCGCCCGGCGATAAGAGCGCGCTTTCCCTATCGATCCAGAATCTGGACGGGGCCGCCGGCCGCTATCGGTTGAGCTTGCGGGGGCATGATGGACTTATCCTCGACGGTGCGGAAACTTATGAGCTCGATCTGCCGAAAGGCGGGCAAGCCGATCTCCGCGTCAATCTGGCGGCGGAAGGCCTGGGCGAAGGCGCGATCGATCTCGCGATCGCGGGGCCGGATGGGTTCGCGCTTAACCGGCGGATCGCGATACCCATCAGACCGGCGACTGCCTATCAGCGGACGATCCTCAGCCGCCGTCTGATGCCGGGCGAGAGCTTGGCAATCGATGGCATAAAGCCGGGCGTTTTCGTGTCCTCGACGGCCCAAATGGGCGTGACTTTCTCGCCGCATCCCGATCTCGATGTCGCGAGTATCCTCAACGATCTTTCGCATTATCCCTATGGC
This sequence comes from uncultured Rhodospirillaceae bacterium, assembly GCA_964415425.1. Taxonomy (GTDB): domain Bacteria; phylum Pseudomonadota; class Alphaproteobacteria; order Dongiales; family Dongiaceae; genus Dongia. Next base: position 101,612 of record CAYQAG010000001.1, read on the forward strand.
TGCCTGGAGCAGACGATCAGCACGGCGACGCCCTTGCTGCTCGCCGACGAAGTCGCGCATCTCTGGGGCCGCAAGGTCGCGGCGGGCGATAATGCTGCCGATGCGGCCCAAATCGATCGTGCCATCGGCCGCGTTCTCGAAATGCAGCGTTACGACGGCGCTTTCGGCCTATGGTCGGGCTACGATCCGCGCGAGGATTGGCTCTCGGCCTATGCGCTCGATTTCCTACTGACGGCCAAGGCGCGCGGCCATTACGTGCCCGATTATGCGCTGGCGAACGGCTTGGACAATCTCGCCGCCCTCGTTCTCAATTATCACGACGAAAGCCCGGAATCTTTCGCCGCGCGCGCTTACGCGCTTTATGTCCTGACCAAGGCGAAACGCGCTTCGCTTTCCGATCTCCGCTATCTTGCCGATAATTATCTGGATACCTTGCCGACCGGCATGGCGCAGGCGCAACTGGGTGCTGCCTTGGCCATGTCCGGCGATCTTTCGCGCGCTCGCGCGGCGTTCGAGCGAGCGATCGCGAAATCGGTGACGAGCCGGATCGGCATCTGGGATTACGGCACCGATCTGCGCGATCTTGCCGGAATCGTCGCGCTGATGGCGGAAAGCCGGATACCCGATCTCGACCCGTCGCAATATGTCGAACGATTGTCTCGACAGATATCCGGTATTTCCTATTTCAGCACTCAGGAACAGGTCTGGATCTTGCGCGCGGCCTTGGCGCTCTCCTCGGAACCGACCAGCCTGAATATCGCACGCAGCGACGGCAGCGTCATCGAAAGCGCCTCGCCCTATCTTCTGCAGATGGCCGATGCCGAGATCGCCACGGGCTCGCAATTCGTCAATCGCGGCGCGGCGCCGGTTTACGCAACCATCACCATCGACGGCCTGCCTTTGATCGATCCGCCGCCGGCCAATCGCGACCTGACGATCGCGCGCGAATATTATTATCTCGACGGCCGGCCTGCCGATCTTACCAAATTGACGCAAGGCGATATCTTGGTCGCCGTCATCAAGGGTCGAACCCTGACGACGGGCGATTATCATTTGCTGCTGGTCGATTTGCTGCCGGGCGGATTCGAAATCGAAAATCAACGTCTTGCCCATACGGCGGACGACGATTCCCTGCCCTGGCTGCCGGAATTGTCGAATGCCGATTATGTCGAATTCCGCGACGACCGCTATGTCGCCTCGATCCGGATCGATCGCCGCCGCGACGACGCGGACGAATTCGCCGCCGCCTATATCGTGCGGGTGGTCTCGCCGGGAACCTATAAGCTGCCGGCCGTCGCGATCGAGGATATGTACCACCCGCAATCGCGCGCGCGCGGCCAATCCGGCGAGATCGCCATCGCGCCGGCGAAATAGGCGAGGGGGCCGATTGGTTATGGCCCGATCGTCTGAAACATTAGAGGGCAGGGCCGCCCTGCGGCGTCGTTCGCTGCCGCCTTGGCGTTCGCTTATTCGCTGGGTCGGCGCCTTTCTCGCGCTTGGCCTCGTTCTCGCGGGGATCGCGGATCGGATGTTTCCGCCGACGGCCGGCCGGTCGCTCGATCCTTCGCGCTTAGTCTTGGCCGCCGACGGCGCGATCTTACGCGCCTTTGCCGCCGATGACGGGCGCTGGCGCTTTCCGCTGGCGCCGGCTGCCGTTGACCGGAAGCTCGTCGATTATCTTTTGGCTTTCGAGGATCGGCGATTCCGCTGGCATCCCGGCATCGATCCCCTGGCGGCGCTACGGGCTGGGACCCAGGCGATCGCGGCCGGAAAAATCGTTTCCGGCGCCTCGACGCTGACCATGCAGGTCGCGCGACTGCTGGAGCCGCATCCGCGTTCGCTCGGCGGTAAAATCCGCGAAGCCGTGCGGGCGCTGCAGCTCGAATATCGCTATGGCAAGGACGAAATCCTCGGATTCTATCTCATGCTCGCGCCCTATGGCGGCAATCTGGAAGGCGTGCGCGCGGCGAGCCTCGCTTATTTCGGCAAGGAACCGACCCGATTGACCGAGGCGGAGGCGGCCTTGCTCGTCGCTCTGCCGCAAAGCCCCGAGCGATTGCGGCCCGACCGCTTCCCGGCAGCCGCCAAAGCCGGTCGGGACAAAGTCCTGGCGCGGCTCCACGCCGCGGGATTGCTCGATGACGCCGCCTATGCCGCCGCGCTCGCCGAACCGGTGCCCGACCGGCGGCATGCGGTTCCGAGCGATGCGCCGCATCTTGCCGAAAAGCTGACCCGCGATTTGCCGCTGGCGACGGCGATCCGATCGACGATCGATCGCGATCTGCAATTGCGCTTGCAGGATTTAGCGGCGCGCCATCGCCGCGATTTCGAGCCTAGCGCGACCATCGCCATCCTCGCTATCCGCAACAGCAATCGGCATGTGCTGGCTTATATCGGCGCCGCCGATTATTTCGATCATCGGCAATTCGGGCCGATCGATATGGTGCAGGCGACGCGCTCGCCCGGATCGACCCTCAAGCCTTTCGTCTATGGCATGGCCTTCGATTCGCTGATCGCGCATCCGGCGACGACGATGGTCGATCGCCCGATGCGCTTCGGCGATTATGCGCCCAGCAATTTCGACAATCGTTTCCATGGCGAGATGTCGGCCTGCGATGCCTTGCGGATGTCGCTCAATCTGCCGGCCGTGGCGCTTCTGGATGCGCTCGGCCCCGGCGCCTTCGCCGATCGCCTCGCCAAGGTAGGCGCGCCCATCGATCTGCCGAAGGATTCGGGGCCGCCCGGACTTCCCATCATCCTCGGCGGCGCCGGCATCTCGCTCGAACGTTTGGTCATGCTCTATGCCGGCTTAGCGGATGAGGGCCAGGTGCGCCCGCTCGTCTATCGCGCCGATGCGGCGCTTGGCGAGGCGCGCGCCGTCATGAAGCCGCTCGGCGCCTATTACGTCACGCAATGCCTGGAGGGAACGCCGCCGCCCGATAATTGGCTTGCCGCGAGCCAGCTTGCGCATGCCAATCCGATCGCTTTCAAGACCGGAACGTCTTACGGTTTTCGCGATGCCTGGGCGATCGGCTATAACCGCGATTATACGATCGGCGTTTGGATCGGGCGGCCCGACGGCAGCTATATGCCGGGCCGCATGGGGCGCGGCAGCGCAGCGCCGATCCTCTTCGAAATCTTCGCGCAATTGCCGGTCGGCGCCAGCGCCAATGCCGATCGGCGACCGGCGGAAGCGCTTGCCATCGGCAATCGCGAACTTCCCGCCAATCTGCGCCGCTTCGATCCCGGGCCGGCAATCGGCGCCTTGGCCGAGGATGCGAAGGCGCTTCGCATCGCCTTTCCGGTCGATGGATCGACTCTGCCGGTCGCCGGCCTTGCCGCTCTCGAAGTCAAGGCGACGGGCGGCGCTTTACCCTTGCGTTGGCTGATCAACGGACGCGAAATCGAATCCCAGCCCTATCTCCGCCAGGCGCAATGGTCGCTTTCGGGCTTGGGCGCACAGCGCATCACCGTGATCGATGCCGCGGGCCATTCGGCGAGCGCGGAAATCTGGCTGAAATAAAAGCGATCACGGATTGGCGCCGCAGCGTTTATAGGCGACGCCGATCATCGATTGGGGCATTTGCGGCGGCACGCTGGCGATCGCGATCGTGCCGTCGGGATTGCGACGATAGGCGATCGCTTGGCGGGCGCCGTCGATGGTCGTCGTCGTCACCGTGGCGAGATCGCCGGCGATGGCATAGGCGGCCATGAGTTCGGCCGAAACGCGCCCGCCATACCAGCTTCGCAGGCGATCGGCCGCGAATTCGAGGCCGCCTTCCGGCGGGCAGCCGAGGCTGGGACCTTGCCAAAAGCCGAGCATCCAATTCTCGCTGGCCGAAACGATTGGGGCCGGCGCAGATGCCGGAGTGGCGGCACTGGGTTCGGGGGCGGCAGGCGCAACGGGGGCCGGCGGCGGCGTGGGATTGGCCGGAACTGGTGGCGCCGCAGCGACATTGGCCGGGGCCGGCGCGGCAGTTGCCGGGGCCGGCGTTGGCTTCGGCTCGGCCGCCGTCGCGGTTTCCGTCGTCGTTGGCGGCAGCGCAATTTGCATGCGCTGCAGCCAATCGGCGGAAGGTTGATCGCCCTGGGCGGCGGCGCGCTCGAACCAGCGCCGCGCGACGGTCAAATCCTGCGGCAATCCATCGCCGGCGGCATAAAGCGCGCCCAGATTGCGCATGGCGAGCGGCAGGCCGAGTTCCGCCGCCGACAGATACCAGCGCGCGGCCTCGACATTGTTCTCGGTCACGCCGAGCCCGCGATCGTAAAGCGCGCCGATGCTGTTCTGGGCGATGGCGTCGCCCGCTTCGGCCAAAGGCCGCCATTCGTCGAGCGCGCCCAGGAAATCGCCGCGACGATAGGCGTCGACGCCGTCCTGATAATCGGCCCAAGCGGCCGAAAAAGCGAGGCCGGAGAGCAGCAGGGCGCAGGGGAGGGCGATCTTCAAAGCGAAACCTCGCGAGGGGGGTGAGGACGAATCCGCCGCATTCTAGTAAGATTCCGCCGGCATTTTCCATGGGTGATCGCAAGTGAGGCGTCGTTTCGGCATCGTTCTGGCGATTCTGATCGCTTCTGCCGGCGGGCCCGCCTTGGCGGAAACGGGGCCGGCTCTGCTTGCGGTCGATGCGGGTAGCGGCCGCATCCTGGCCGCCGAATTGGCGGATACGCCTTGGCGGCCGGCCTCGCTTACCAAGATGATGACTGCCTATCTCGCCTTCGCCGCCATCGAATCCGGCCCTCTGTCGCTCGATGACGAGATTGTCGTTTCCGCTCATGCCGCCGGCCAGTCGCCCGTCGATTGGGGTTTAAGCGCGGGCGAGCGGATCACGCTCGGCCAAGCGATCGCGGCGATGATCGTCGTTTCGGCGAACGATGCGGCCGTCGCCGTCGCCGAGGCCGTCGCCGGCAGCGAAAGCGCTTTCGCCGCCCAGATGACGGCCAAGGCGCGAGAAATCGGCATGCGCGATACGCGCTTCGCCAATGCCAGCGGCCTTCCCGATCCGGGCCAGGTGACGAATGCGCGCGACATGGCGATCCTGGCCTTGCGCTTGATCGAGGATTTTCCGCAATTCTACGATATCTTTTCCGCGCGCCAGGCTGCGATCGGCGGACGCATCCGCCCCAGCGTCAATGGCATTCTCGGCGCCTATCCCGGCGCCGACGGGATGAAGACCGGCTTCACCTGCGATTCCGGCTATAATCTCGTCGCTTCGGCCCGGCGGGGCGAGCGACGCATTATCGGCATCGTTCTCGGCGCTCGCTCGCGGGCCGAACGGCTGGCGACGATGACGCGATTGCTCGATGCCGCCTTTGCGCTGGCGCCGGAAGGCGATCGATTGCGGCTTGGCGACCGGCCGTCAGCGCCGATGATCGTCGATCCGCCGCAGATCATCGCCGGCGCCGAATGCCGCCAGCGTCAGATCGAGGAAGGAATCATCACCGATACCGCGCGCCTCCGGGGCTGGGGCATTATCTTTGGCGCCTTTCCCGATCGCGCGCGCGCCTTGGCCATGGTGAAGACGATGCGCGCCAAGCTCGCGCCTATCATCGGCGCGTCGAGCCCCGCGCTCATCGAGCGCCAGGTCGATGGGGTCAAGCGCTATTCGGCGCTGCTGACCGGCCTCGATGCGGCGAAAGCGGGGGCCGCCTGCAAGGCGCTTTGGGCGGAAAACATCTATTGCCTCGCTTTGCGCCCCGAAGTCATCGCCAATCCCAAGGCGAATTGGCGATAGGTCGGAAAGGTTCAGGGCGCCGTCGGAAGCGCATCCTCGGCCGGGGTTTCGCTGCGCGGCGCGGGATCGCGAATGGCGATCACGGCATTGGCGGCGGCGATGCCGTCCTCGGGAAGTTTTGCCGCCATCTTATCCCGCAAATCGGCCGCCGCATCGCGATCGCGGTCGGATTTCAGATGCTTGGCGGCGATGAAAGCCCAGACATAGGCATCGAGCGGGCTTTCCGCGACGCCTTCGCCTTCGGCATAGAGTTTGGCAAGAGCGAATTGCGCGGGGTGATGCTTTTGCTCGGCGGCTTTCAGCAGATATTCGACCGCCTTGGCCGGGTCCTCGCGCACGCCGTCGCCGTCGCGCAGCCTAATGCCGATATCGAATTGCGCTTCGGCCAAGCCGCCATCGGCGGCTTTCACGATCCAGGTCATGGCCGTCAATTCGTCTTTTTCGACGCCCTTGCCGTCGAGATACATCCCTCCCAGGTAATAAGCGGATAGCATATGGCCGCGATCGGCCGCGGCGCGATACCAAGCGGCGGCAAGGCCAAGATCGCGTTTGATGCCGTTCCCCCCATCGTAATAAAGATTGGCGAGATTGAATTGCGCATTGGGGTAACCCAGCTGCGCCGCCCGGCCGTACCAGACGGCAGCCTTGGCGTTATCGGCTTTGACGCCCAGCCCCTTGTTGAAAAGGATGCCGATATTGTTCATGGCTTCCGAATCGCCGGCATCGGCGCGCTTCAGCCATTCCTCGTAAGCCTTGCCGTAATCCCCGTTCCAGAAAGCGACGATGGCGGGATCGAGCGGAGATTCGTCCTGGGCGATAGCGGGGCCGGCGAAGAATCCCGCGAGGAGGATGGTCAGTATCGGGAGAAGGCGGATCATATCGGGTCTCGGTTCCTAAGAATGGCGACCGCAAAATAGAACCTTGCGCTTTTTCCGGCAATGCGCAATCCCTAGGCGATGAGCGAACCCAATCCCCAAATCCCAACGCCGCCTGCCCGCCGCAAGCGCTGGTTCAAGATGAGCCCGATGACGAAACTCCGCGCCTATTTTCTGGCGGGGATTTTGATCACGGCGCCGGTCAGCCTGACGATCTATATCGCCTGGAATTTCGTCGCCTGGATCGACGCCAAGGTCCTGCCGCTATTGCCGCCCGCCTACAACCCGGAAAACTATTTGCCGTTTTCGATTCCCGGCATCGGCCTCATCATCGGCATTCTCATGCTGACGGCGATCGGCGCCTTGACCGCCGGCCTGCTCGGCAAATGGACGCGGCAGATTTTCGACGCCATCCTGAATCGCCTGCCCGTCATCCGCAGCCTCTACGGCGCGATCAAACAGATCGTCGAGACGGTGCTGGCCAATCAGTCGAAGGCTTTCCGCGAATGCGTGTTGGTCGAATTTCCCCGTCGCGGCATCTGGGCGCTCGGCTTCGTCAGCGGCACGACGCCCGAGGAATTGCGCGAAAAGCTCGGTCGCGAATTGGTCAACGTCTTCGTGCCGACGACGCCCAATCCGACCGGCGGCTATCTGCTGTTCGTGCCGCGCGAGGAGGTGATCTTTCTCGCCATGCCGGCCGATGAAGGCTTGAAATTGGTCGTTTCGACCGGCATCGTCGCGCCGAACGGCAAGGCGGCGCCCAAGCCTATTCTCAACCCGACCGCAAAGTCTTGACGGCGGCGTCGCGCTCGAAAAGATAAAGCAGAATCGTCAGCGCCTTGCCGCGTTCACCGGTCAAATTATGATCGCGTTCGAGGGCGAGCTTGGCATCGTTGCGGGCGAGCGCGATGAGATCGCCATGCGCGCCGAGATCGGCCAAGCGAAAATCGGGAAGGCCGCTTTGCCGCGTTCCCAGCAATTCGCCGGCGCCGCGCTGGCGCAAATCTTCCTCGGCGATGCGGAAGCCGTCTTCGGTTTCGCGAAGGATGGCGAGGCGCGCCTTGGCGGCGGCACCGAGCGGCGGTCGATAGAGCAGCAGGCAGCTCGATTTACCCTCGCCCCGGCCGACGCGGCCGCGCAATTGATGCAATTGCGCGAGACCGAAGCGCTCCGCCTGTTCGACGATCATGATCGTCGCGCGCGGCACGTCGAGGCCGACTTCGATCACCGTCGTCGCGACCAGGATATCGAGATCGCCGGCCAGGAATCGGCTCATGACGGCATCGCGTTCCGGCCCCTTCATGCGGCCATGGAGCAGGCCGACGCGGTCGCCGAAAATTCGCGCCAAGGCGCGCTGCCGGTCGGCGGCGGCGGCGAGATCGGAAGTTTCCGATTCCTCGATCAATGGGCAGACCCAATAAGCCTGCGCGCCCTTGGCGATGGCGCGGCGAAGCCCCGCAACGACCTCGTCCAAGCGGCCGAGCGGCAGGGTGCGGGTCGCGATCGGCTGTCTTCCGGGCGGTTTTTCGTGAAGCCGCGAAACGTCGATATCGCCATAGGCCGTCAGCATCAGGCTGCGCGGAATGGGCGTCGCCGTCATGACCAGAAGATCGACGCCGCGTCCTTTTTCGGCCAAAGCAAGACGCTGCTCGACGCCGAAGCGATGCTGCTCGTCGATCACGGCAAGGCGCAGATCGGCGAAGGCGACGCCCTCTTGCACCAAGGCGTGGGTGCCGACGACCATCGGCAGCGTGCCATCGGCAAGGCGAGTGAGAATGGCGTCGCGCGCTTTCGATTTTTCCCGCCCGGTCAGAAGCGCGATTTCGATTCCGCAAGCCGCCGCCAGGGGTTTGAGATTGGCGAAATGCTGACGGGCGAGGAGGTCGGTCGGTGCCAGCAAAGCCGCCTGGCCGCCGGCTTCGCGCGCGATCAGCATGGCCGCCAGAGCGACCACGGTCTTGCCGCTGCCGACATCGCCCTGCAACAGGCGCAACATGCGGGTCGGCGCCGCCATATCGGCCGCGATTTCGTCGATCGCTTGGATTTGCGCCGAGGTCAGGCGATAGGGAAGGGCGCGGCGAAGTTTTTCGGTCAAGCGCCCGTCGCCCCGGCTGGGGCGGCCGGATGCTTGTCGGCTATGGCGGCGGACGAGTTCGAGCGCCATCTGATTGGCCAGCAATTCGTCATAAGCGAGGCGCTGTCGGGCGGGGGATTGCGGGTCGAGATCGGCCGGCCCTTGCGGCCGATGCGCGGCGAGGAGGGAATTTTTCCAACTCGGCCAATTCTGGCGCCGGAGGATGGCGGGGTCGATCCATTCGGGAAGATCGGGGAGACGCGTGAGAGCGGCCTTGACCGCCTTGGCCATCAGGCGCGGCGAAAGCCCGGCGGTCAGCGCATAGGTCGCTTCCTGGCCCTTGATCTCGTCGATCTTCTCGACGGGCAGGATATGATCGGGATGCGGCATATTGGGCTCGCCGTGGAAAATTTCCACGCGCCCCGAAACCGCCCGCCAAGCGCCGACCGGCAGAATCGATTTCAGATAATCTTCCTTGGCGCTGAAAAAAACGAGATCGATCGATCCCGTCGGATTGACGCAGGAAACGCGATAAGGCTGCTTGGGATGGCGCGGCTTCAGATGCGCCGCGACTTGCAGGCGCAAGGTGACGATCTGGCCGGCGGCGATTGCGGAAATCGGCGGCTCGGCGCTGCGATCGACAAGGCTCGTCGGCAGATGCCAGATAAGACCGACGATCTTCTCGCCGGTCAGTTTGCCGAACAGGCGACCGAAGCGCGGCCCCACTCCCGGCAGGCTGGTCACCGGCGCGAAGAGCGGGTAAAGGAGGGGCGGCCGCACGGGGATATCTCGTCGCGATCAGAATGGAACTAAGACCATATCCCGGCGAGGATCGGGTGGGAAGCAGAATCGAAGGGCGCGATATGGAGGATCCGGCGGTTTCGAGCGCGCGCAAGCGCCTGCTGTTTCGCAGCCGGCATCGCGGCACCAAGGAATTGGACCTCGTTCTCGGCCCTTTCGCGGAATCCCATCTCGATCGCTTTTCGGCGACGGAATTGGATAGTTTCGCCGCCTTTCTCGACGAACCGGATACGGCGATCTACGATTGGCTGACGGGAAGGGCCGAATTGCCCGTTCGGCTCGATAATGAAGTGACGCGCCGGTTGCTGCGTTTCGCGCGCCGCGATCCCCGCCGATGATGCCCGATCTGCCGCCGCTGCCCTTCGCGCTTCCCGAACGGGGCCGCTTCGCCGTTTCCGGCGTGCCGGAAGGGGCCGAGGCGCTGCTGCTCGCCGCCATCGCCAAGGCGCGCCCCGAGCGGCCGATCTTCCATATCGCCCGCGACGATCTCCGCATGACGCGGATCGTCGAAACGCTGCAATTCTTCGCGCCCGATCTTTCCGTTCATGCCTTTCCGGCCTGGGATTGCCTTCCTTACGATCGCGCCTCGCCGCATCGCGATATCTTGGCGCGCCGCGTCGATGTCCTGACGATTCTGGCCGAGGCGAAAGCGGGAAAATCGGCGCCCATCGTCGTCACGACCATTGCCGCCTGGCTGCAGAAAGTTCCGAAGCCCGCGCATTTCGCCGGTATCGGTTTCGACCTCGCGCGCGGGCAGAATCTGCCGCAAGAGCGCCTGCTCGCTTTCCTCGCCGATCACGGCTATTACCGCGCCGCGACGGTCAACGAGGCCGGCGAATTCGCGCAGCGCGGCAGTATCGTCGATCTCTTCCCGCCGGGCGCCGCTTCGCCCCTGCGGGTGGATTTCTTCGGCGACGAGGTCGAGGATTTGCGGCATTTCGATCCGCTGACCCAGCGCAGCGGCGAGCGCCTCGCTGCCTTTCGTCTGAAACCGGTCAGCGAATTGACGTTGACCGCCTCGGCCGTCGCGCAATTCCGCACGCGCTATCGCGACGCTTTCGGCGCGGCGCTCGACGACGACCCGCTTTACGAAGCGATCAGCGCCGGCCGGCCCTTTCCCGGCATGGAACATTGGCTGCCGCTCTTCGGTCTCGACCTCGTGACCCTGGCCGAATATCTGCCGCAGGCGATTCTCGCCTTCGATCATCAGGCGGAGGAAGCGAAGCGCGCGCGCCTCGACCTCATCGCCGATTTCCATCAGGCGCGGCTGGATTTGCAGAGCAGCGAAAAGAGCAGCGGCGCACCCGTCTATCGGCCCTTGGCGCGCGATGCGCTCTATCTCGACGAGGTCGATTGGCAGGGTTTGATTGCGCAAAGCCTTGCGCTCTTCTGCCATCCCTTCGGCGCCGAGGGGCCGAATTGGCTGGCGGCGCCGGGTCGGCCCGGCCTCAGCTTCGCCGAAATCCGCACCGATCCCGCCGCCAATCTTTACGACGAAGCGGCGCGGATGCTGAAGGCGGAATTGAAGGCCGGAGCGCGCGTCTTGTTGACGGCGATCAGCCCCGGGGCCGGCGAACGCCTCGCCCATCTTTTCGACGAGCATGGCTTGAAAAAGCAGGCGGCGATCGATCGGGCGGAATCCTGGCTCGCCTTGCCGGAGGGAACGCTCGGTCGCGCCGTTCTCGGCCTCGAAAGCGGGTTTCGCTTCGGGTCGCTGCTGATCGTCACGGAACAGGACCTTTTGGGCGAACGCTTGGCGCGCGCCGCGCCGCGCCGGCGCAAGCGGGCGACCTTGCTCGCCGAACTCGCGCATTTCGCCATCGGCGATTATCTGGTTCATGCCGATCACGGGATCGGCCGCTACGAAGGCTTGGAGACGCTCGCCATCGACGGGGCGCCGCACGATTTCCTGCGCCTCACCTATGCCGGCAACGACAAGCTTTATGTGCCGGTCGAGAATATCGACGTCCTCACCCGTTACGGCGGGGAGGATCAGGCGGTCGAACTCGATCGCCTGGGCGGAATTGCCTGGCAGACGCGCAAGGCCAAGGTCAAGCAGCGCATCCGCGATATCGCCGGGCAATTGCTGAAGATCGCGGCCGCGCGCGCCTTGCGCGAAAGCGAAGCGCTGGCGCCGCCCGCCGGGCTATACGACGAATTCTGCGCGCGCTTCCCCTATGCGGAAACCGAGGATCAAAGCCGCGCCATCGGCGATGTCTTAAGCGATCTTGCCTCCGGCCGGCCGATGGATCGCTTGATCTGCGGCGATGTCGGCTTCGGCAAGACCGAGATCGCGCTACGCGCCGCCTTCATCGTCGCCATGGCGGGCAAGCAAGTCGCCGTGGTGACGCCGACGACCTTGCTCTGCCGCCAGCATGCCGCGACCTTCGCCGCCAGGTTCCAAGGTCTGCCGCTCCGCATCCGGCAATTGTCGCGTTTGGTTTCGGCCCGCGACGCGACCGAGACCAAGGCCGATCTCAAGGCCGGGAAGGTCGATATCGTCATCGGCACCCATGCGCTGCTCGCCAAAAGCGTCGAATTCGCCGATCTCGGCCTCCTGATTGTCGATGAGGAACAGCATTTCGGCGTCGTGCAGAAGGAACGACTGAAGGAAATGCGCGCCGACGTCAACGTCCTGACGCTGACCGCGACGCCCATTCCGCGCACATTGCAATCGGCATTGGCCGGCATTCGCGAGATGAGCTTGATCGCGACGGCGCCGGTCGATCGGCTGGCGGTGCGGACCTTCGTTCTGCCTTTCGATCCCGTCGTTATCCGCGAGGCGATCCAACGCGAACGCTTTCGCGGCGGGCAGATTTTCTATGTCTGTCCCCGGATCGAGGATCTCGACCCCGTCGCCGAGCGCCTGAAGCGCCTCGCCCCCGATATCCGCGTCGCCGTCGCGCATGGCCGCATGTCGCCCGCGCAATTGGAAAATGCGATGCTGGCCTTCTACGAGCGACGCGCCGATTTGCTGCTCGCCACCAATATCATCGAATCCGGCCTCGATATTCCGAGCGCCAATACCCTGATCGTGCATCGCGCCGATCTTTTCGGCCTGGCGCAGCTTTATCAGCTGCGCGGTCGCATCGGCCGCGCCAAATTACGCGGCTATTGCTATCTGACGAATCCGGCCGACAAGCCGCTTTCGGCATCGGCGCTGCGGCGGTTGGAAGTGATGCAGAGCCTCGATCATCTGGGCGCCGGGTTCTCGCTCGCGAGTCACGACCTCGATATGCGCGGCGCCGGCAATCTGCTGGGCGACGAGCAATCCGGCCATATTCGGGAAGTCGGCATCGAGCTCTATCAATCGCTGCTCGCCGAGGCCGTCGCCGAAACGCGCGGCGAGCAAAAGCGCCGCGAAGCCGAGGAATGGTCGCCCCAGATCAATGTCGGCGTCGCCATTCTCATTCCCGAAGCCTATGTCGCCGATCTCTCGTTGCGGCTCGGGCTTTATCGAAGGGTCGCCGATCTCGACAATCAGGCGGAAACCGATGCCTTCGCCGCCGAGATGATCGACCGCTTCGGCCCCTTGCCGGACGAGGTCGAAAATCTGCTCGGCATCGTCGCCATCAAGCGCGCTTGCCGCGCGGCCGGAATCGAGCGGATCGAGGCGGGGCCGAAGGGCGCGGTCATCGGCTTCCGCCATCGCCAATTCGCGGCGCCCGACCGATTGATCGCCTTCATCCAGAACCGCGCCGACCGGATTTCCATCCGCCCCGATCATAAACTGGTCTATCGCCAGGATTGGGAAACGCCCAAGGCGCGCATCGCGGGCATAAGGCGCTTGGCCCAATCCTTGGCCGATCTCGCGGCGCCTAAATAGCGGCGGTTCGCGGCGAAGCGCTTTCCAGCCGCGCGAGATCGAAGAGCGGCAGGAAGGCTTCCGGCTCATGCGCGCCCGAAAGGGTGAAGCGGCCGTTGAAAACGAAGAAGGGGATGCCGGCGATATCGGCGCGGCGCGGCGGCCTATCCTCCCGCCCCCTTGCGGTAGAATCCCCGGCGGCATCGAGCGCTCCGGCAATCGTCGCCGGCCGCAATCCGGCCGAGGCGGCGATTCCGGCGAGAATTCCGCGATCGCCAAGATCGGCGCCCGCCGTGAAATAGGCCGCGAAAAGACGGTCGAGGAGATCGCCTTGCCGATTTCTAGGCGCGGCGGCGAGCAGGCGATGCGCGCGGCCGGTATGGGGCACGCGCTGGATCCGGTCGAAGGCGAAGTCGAGACCCTCGGTGGCGCCGATGGCGATCAGGGTTTCCAGCAATCTTTGCACCCGTTCCGCCGCGCCGAATTTCGCCTTGAGATATTGCCGGCGATCCATGCCGGTTTCCGGCAGATCGGGGTTGAGTTGGAAAGCCCGCCAGCGGATTTGCAATTCCGGCTGCGGAGAAAGGGCGAGCGCGCGGTCGAGCCGGCGCTTGCCGATATAGCACCAGGGGCAGATCATATCGACGAAGACGTCGAGGCGCATGCGGCATCTTCGCCACCCGCCGCGCAAAAGGCAAGATTGCCCGGCGAATCCCCCTTATGATCGCCGGCGGAAACGAGGGGAGGGCGCCTTGCGGGTCATGGTCATCGCGGCCGGTGGGTTCATCGGCCGGCATATCGCCGCTTATCTGATGACGACGGGCGGCATGGAAGTCGTCGCCGCGCAGCGCGATCCCGCCAGCGCGCAACGGCGTTTTCCCGGCATCACCGCCATCGCTTGCGACATGACGCGCGATCTCGATAGCGCGATTTGGGAAAGGCGCTTGGTCGGCATCGACGCCGTGGTGAATTGCGCGGGCGTCCTGCATTCGCCGGATGCGCAAGCGGTTCATGCCGAGGCGCCGCGCGCGCTCTTCGCGGCCTGCGAAAAAATGGGCGTGCGGCGGGTCATCCATATTTCCGCGATCAGCGTCAGCGAGGAGGCCGATACCGAATATTCCCGCACCAAATTGGCGGCCGAGCGCGATCTCGCGGCGCGCGATCTCGATTGGGCGATCCTACGACCCTCCCTCGTTTATGCCGAGGGTTCGTTCGGCGGAACCTCGCTGATGCGGGGCCTTGCGGGATTGCCGGGGGTCATCCTACTGCCGGGCCAAGGCGATCAGCTTTTCGATCCCATTCATGTCGAGGACCTCGCGCGTTGCGTCGCGATTTTGTTGAAGGACGAAACGCGCCGGAAAATTATTCTCGAACCCGTGGGGCCGGAGCGCCTCAGTCTGCGCGATGTGATTCTCGCTTGGCGGAATTGGCTCGACCTGCCGCCGGCGCCGATCCTCGCCATTCCGATGCCGATCATTCGCGCGATGAGTTGGATCGCCGATCGCACGGGTGGCGGCCCGTTATCCTCGACCGCCGTGAAGCAATTAGTTTACGGCAATATCGGCGATTTCGAGACCTTCGTCGCGGCGATCGGCTTTCGCCCGCGCAGCCTGGGGGAGAAGCTCCGCCGCTCGCCCTCCCATGTTCAGGAACGCTGGCAGGCGCGGCTTTACGGTTTGCGATTTCCGGCGCGGATGGCGCTGGCGTCGATCTGGCTCGCTTCGGGTATTCTCGCGCTGCTCGCGCCGGGCGAAAGTTTCGCGGGCGGCGCGATCATGAAATATCTGGCCTGGGGGGCGGCCTTGATCGATATCGCGATCGGCCTTGGCCTTCTGCGGCGTCGCTATCCGCCGTTTTTCTTCGCGTTGCAGGCGGGTCTCGTCATTCTCTATTCCCTCGGCCTCAGCCTCGCCGCGCCCGGCCTGTGGCTCGATCCCTATGGCGGCCTTCTGAAGAATCTGGCCGTCCTCGTTCTCATCGCTTTCGTCGCGGCGACGGCGGAAGACCGCTGAGCATGGCCTATTCGCTGCTCCTGTGGTTGCATGTCGTCGGCGCTACGTTGCTTTTCGGCTTCGGCCTCGGCTCCGCTTATTATTTCCATGCCGCGCATCGGAGCGGCGATCCTAAGGTCATGGCCGCGATCGGCGGTTTCGTCGTCAAGGCCGATTGGCTATTCACCGGCGCGACCGGCCTCGCGCAACCCGTGACCGGCTATCTCCTCATCCGCGCACTTGGGTTATCGGGGCGGGAATCCTGGCTGCTGGCAGTCTATGGGCTTTACGGCCTCGCCTTGGCTTGCTGGCTTCCCGTCGTTGCGATCCAAATCCGCGTGACCGCTTTGGCGCGCGAGGCGGCGGCGAAGGGGGAGGGGCTTTCGCCCCGGCATTTCCGCCTGATGCGCTGGTGGGTTGCTTTGGGCTGGCCGGCCTTTCTCGCCCTCGGCTTCGTCTTCTGGCTGATGCTGACGAAACCCGATCTGTGGTAATCAGGCGGCGATCATCGCACGGATGATATGGCCGAGACCGTAGCCGAGCGCCACGGCGACGAGGCAGAGGCCGAAACTTGCCAGGACATTCAACCCCGCCAGCGACCATTCGCCCGCCAGGGCGAATTGCCAGGATTGCAGCGAAAAGGCGGAGAAGGTGGTATAGCCGCCGAGCAGCCCGGCCATCAAACCGTGCCGCCAGATCGGCGAAGCGGGGAAGGGGCCGCCCGGCAGGATAAGCGCCGCCAGAAGGCCGATCGCGAAACTGCCGCTGGCATTGGCGATCAAGGTCGCCCAGGGAAAGCGCCCCTCCGCCCCGCCTAGCCAAAGGCCGAGCCAGAAGCGCAAGACCGATCCCAAAGCCCCGCCCAGAGCCACGCTCAACGAATTCGCCCACATGCGCGGGAAGCTAGACGAAAGGCGGGGCCGTGGGAATCGCGATTTATGCGGGGGTGTCGATTTTAGTAGGCATTGGCTTCGCCGAAGGTTAGATAAGTGCAGCGTACAACCGAGTTACTCTTCATCGCGCTCTGACGTTGACTTGGGCTTCTGCTGGATTTTCTCAGGCAGAACGGCAGAAAGCGCAGCGGTAGCTAGATTATTTAATTGTTCTGCGAAGTTAGGGACAAGCTTCATAGCCTGTTTTACCACATCAGACGAGACCAGTTCATGTAATGGGCTGCCATAGTTGGCTGTCTTTACTAAGCGGAGCGGAAGTTCATCAAGGCGGGTCAGCGCGGAGGTGAGCAGCTTAGCCTCCATATCTTTGTCGAATCGTGCTGCTTCACGCCGGAATCCTTCATAGGCACGCGAGATCGATGCCTTGAATGCATAGTCTTCAGCAAGGCGAAATCGTTGCTCAATTTGTTTCGTTGCAAGCCAGGCGAACCATACTGGAGCCCCAATCGACAGTGCCGAGAGCAGCAAATTAACAGCGATTGCTGATGCAAGTGCATCCGTTGACTGAGAGATAGCCGCTAAATTTCGCAATTGGCCCGATCCGAAATAGCTGCCGAAGGCCAGTGCTGCAACCAGTCCAAAAATCCAGAGTAATATGGACTTAGATAACGCATTTGAACGCTCATTGAACGCTGCAGCTAATCCAACGCTGGTTACTGCAGAATAGGCGGTCTCGCAACGATCAAGCACAGCCTTCGCGCCATCGGCATGCTTATTCAACTGCATAACAGTTTCATCTGCAGCATCGCGAATGCGGGATACATCACTTTGATCGCGCGTTGCCTCCTTGGCGAGATCGGAGATTTTCTGTCGCGCTTCAGATAGCGACTTTAAGTCTGTAGGAAGTTGATCCGCAGCTTCGTATGCTTGCTCAATACGTTCGACCATCGCGCCAATGGAGGCAGAACGAGGCTCTAATTCTGCTAATTGGGCTTCGAGATTTCGAATCTGGATAATTAGTTTTTTTAGTTTTATCGCATTCAAACGTGCCTCATCGGTTAGCGCGGGGGCAAGCGCCTTGCGAAGCCCTTGAAGAGTAAGCAAATATGCAGAGACTGCTACCGCTTGGCTGGAAAGTTGGGGAACAGTGTACTGCTTGAGGTGCTCAAGGCGGCGAGGGTAATCGCGTAGCTGTGCTTCGTAATTCCCTACCTCATCGCCACCCTGATTTTGAATCAGATCAATAAGCGATTGGGCTTCTTCAATTAACTCATTTCGTGTGAGTCCAGGAAAACTCCAATTGTTAGTAGCATTTCCAAGCGGAACGTCGTTCGGAATTGCAGATTTCACCTGAGCGATGACCTCGTTCAGGCGTTGTATGATTGTTACTAGCGCCTCATGCATTTCACGCATTTTCATTTTACCTCCCTCTGCAAGCTTTGCGCTCAACTTCTTATATGAAGCGAGGCTTGAAGAATTGAGTATGATCTTATTCTAATGATTGTGTAAACTGCAAGCTCTCTTACTATTCGCAGCGTAATGCCGGCCGGTACATTCTCTCCACTACACGGGCGCTGGGCATCATTGGCGGATGGGGTGAGATTCGAACTCACGGTGGGGTTGCCCCCACGCCGGTTTTCAAGACCGGTGCCTTAAACCGCTCGGCCACCCATCCCGCGCTTCCCGTTTAGCCGGTTCCGGCGCATTCGGCCAGATCGCGCGCGGGCGCATCCTGCATCGGCATCGGTTTGCTCCGCCGAATACATATATGAATGCCGTAAAATCAAAGCCATGATTCCTGAAATTGATCCTGCTTACGAGAATGTAGCGTGCCGTCAAATGCCCATCCCGGCGCAGAATCGTTGCGCCTCGCCCCCTCATGGGGTAGCGTTCGTTTCGGAAAAATTCTCAATAGATTGATGGCGCGCATGATGCCGACGATGACGATCTCGCCCTGGAAGGGGCTTCTTTGCGTTCTGGCGGCGGCCGGGTTGATCGCGGCCTGCGCCGAGACGAAATTGGTGGTGGAAACGGCGAAGCAAGCCGAACCGATGCCGGAAAACCCGGAGCAGGGCGGAATCTATAAAATCGGCAAGCCCTATGAGGTCGAGGGGGTCTGGTATTACCCCAAGGTCGAATACGATTACGACGAGACCGGGATCGCCTCCTGGTACGGTCCCGGCTTCGAGGGCAAGAAGACGGCCAATGGCGAAATCTTCGACCCCAATGCCCTGACGGGCGCGCATAAGACCTTGCCCATGCCGTCGATGGTGCGGGTGACCAATCTCGAAAACGGGCGCTCGATCATGCTGCGGATCAACGATCGCGGCCCCTTCGCGCATAATCGGTTGCTCGACGTTTCGCGCCGCGCCGCGCAATTGCTGGGCTTCGAGAAACAGGGGAAGACCAAGGTCCGCGTCCAGGTCCTCTCCGAGGAGAGCCAGATCGCCGCCGCCAGAGCGGGCGCGGGGAATAGCGGCGAGACGGGCGTTCCTCCGCCGAGCGCCGCCCCGGCAGGCGATGTCGCGGCGAGCGGCCTGCCGCCGATCGCAGGCGCGCCCGTTGCGCCGGCCGCGCAATCCGCCGAAGCCTTGCCGCCGCTCGATAGCGGTTCGGCCATCGGCACGGCCGAAATGCCGATGCCGGAGGAAACGATCATCCCCGTTCCCGTGAAGCCGACGCAGATTTATATCCAGGCCGGCGCATTCCTGAGCCGCGCCAATGCCGATAAGCTGGCCGCCGCCTTGACTTCCTTCGGCCCTTCAAGGATCACGACCTTCATGCTCAATCAGCAGCGTTTCTATCGCGTGCAGGTGGGGCCCATGGCCTCGGTCGAGGAGGCGGATCGCGTCCTCGACGATATCATCGCCAGCGGTCAGCGCGATGCCAAGATCGTGGTGAATTGAGATGCGACGCGGCGCCTTCCGCCTCGTTCCGATATTGGCGGCGATTGCCATCCTCGCCGGCATAAGGCCGCTGGCGGCCGACCCCGTCGCGACCGCCGCCCAGCATGCTTATATCGTCGATACGACGACGGGCGCCGTGTTGTTCGACAAGGGCGGGAATGAGTCCATCCATCCCGCCTCGATGAGTAAGCTGATGACGATCTATATGCTCTTCGACGCCTTGCGCCGGGGCGAGGTCAAGCTGACGGATACTTTCCATGTCAGCCAGAAAGCCTGGTCGATGCAGGGATCGAAGATGTTCGTCGATATCGATACCGATGTCGCCATCGAGGATCTCATTCGCGGCATCGTCGTGCAATCCGGGAACGATGCCTGCATCGTCGTCGCCGAGGGCTTGGCCGGCAGCGAGGAGGAATTCGCCCAGCGCATGAATGCGAAGGCCAAGGAACTCGGCCTCACGGGGAGCCATTTCGTCAATGCCTCGGGCTGGCCGGATCCCGAACATCTGATGACGGCGCACGACCTTGCCATCCTCGCTTGGCATCTCATTGCCGAATTTCCCGAGCATTATCATTATTTCTCGGAAACCGAATTCACCTATCACGGCATCAAGCAGGGCAATCGCAATCCGCTGCTTTATCGCGAGGGCTCGGGCGTCGACGGCTTGAAGACCGGCCATACGGAAGAGGCGGGCTTCGGGTTGACGGCTTCGGCGAAGCGCGGCGAGCGGCGCCTCGTCATGGTGGTGCAGGGGCTGACCGGCATGCAGGAACGCGCCGACGAGGCCGGCAATCTGCTCGATTGGGCCTTCCGCAATTTCGAGAATTACAAATTGCCCAAGGGCGTCGAATTGGTGCAAGCGCCGGTCTGGCTGGGCGCGGCGGAAAGCGTACCCCTGACGATCGGGAAGGACGCGCCCGATTATATCACGCTGCCGCGTTCGGCCCTGGCGGGCATCCAGGCGAAGGCGGTTTTCGCGGGACCGATCCCGGCCCCCGTCCAAAGCGGCACCATCGTTGGCAAGTTGATCGTCACGGCGCCCGATCTGCCGCCGATCGAATTGCCCTTGGCGGTTCTTAGCGGCACGCCGGAACTCGGCTTCTTCCCCCGGATCGGCAAGGTGCTCGCGAATTTCATCGCCGGGTCGCCCGATGCGGTCCCCGCGCCTATGACGCCATGACGGGCGCCGCACCCCTAAGATTCGTCACCATCGAAGGCGGAGAGGGAGCCGGGAAATCGACCCAGATCCGTCGCTTGGCCGAACGACTGCGCGCGCATGGCTATGAGGTCGTGCTGACGCGCGAACCCGGCGGGACGCCGGCGGCGGAGACCATCCGACAGCTTCTGGTCGAGGGCGAGATCGGACGCTGGCAGCCGCGCAGCGAGGCGCTGCTGCATTTCGCGGCCCGAGCCGAACATATCGCGACATTGATCCGCCCCGCCTTGGAAGCGGGGAAATGGGTCTTGAGCGATCGCTTCGCCGATTCGACCCTCGCTTATCAGGGTTACGGGATGGGCGTCGATCTCGACTGGCTCGCCGCCTTGCGCCGCCTCGTCGTCGGCCCCTGGGAGCCGGGATTGACGCTGATCCTCGATCTTCCCGTCGCGACGGGGCTGGCCCGCGCCGCGCGCGAACAGCGCTACGAACGCATGGGGATTGCCCTGCACGAACGCCTCCATGCGGGTTTTCGCGCCATCGCCGAAGCCCAGCCGGAACGCTGTCGGCTGATCGATGCGACGGATTCGCCCGAAGCGATTGCCGCCGCGATCGCCGAACAGGTCGGCGCACGCTATGGGATTGCGCTCCGATCCTAAATCCCGCCGCGTATTCCATTTGTCAGCCTGCGGATTCTTTGGCACCTTGGCTTGGCCATGCCTGCGATCTCGCGTTTCCCGCCGCCCGAATCCAATCCCGAGCTGATCGGCCACGAAGCGGCCGAGGCCGCTTTTCTCGCCGCCTATGAAGCGGGCAGGATGCCCCATGCTTGGTTGATCGCGGGCCCGCGCGGCATCGGCAAGGCGACGCTCGCTTTCCGCATCGCGCGGTTTCTGCTCGCGCAAGATCGACCGGCCCCGGATAACGCCGCCGATCTTTTCGGAGCGCCGAGCGCCCCGAAGGCTACGGCGCCGGCGGGGAGCGGGCTTTTCCTCGCCCCCGATCATCCCCTTTATCGCCGGATTGCCGAAGGCGCGCATTCCGATCTGCGAACCTTACGCCGGCAGGTCAACGAACGCACCGGCAAATTGCGCGGCGAGATCGTCATCGAGGATGTGCGCGCGGCGATCGATTTCCTGCGCCTGACGCCGGCCGAATCGGCCTGGCGCATTCTGATCGTCGATGCCGCCGACGAGATGAACCGCAATGCGGCGAATGCGCTGCTGAAGATTCTGGAAGAGCCGCGCGCGAATACGCTGATCCTCCTCGTCGCCCATGCGCCGGGCCGATTGCTGCCGACCTTGCGCTCGCGCTGCCGACGTCTCGATCTCGCGCCGCTGCCGATGGCGGCTTTGGCCGAAGCCTTGCGCCGTCACGCCCCCGATCTCGACGCGGCCGATGGCCATCTCGTCGCGGCGCTGGCGGGCGGCAGTCTCGGTCGCGCTCTTGCCTTGGCCGATGGCGGCATCGTCTGGTTCCGCGAAATCGCCGCCTTGCTCGCCCACTGGCCGCGCCTCGATACGTCGCGCCTTCACAAAAGCGCCGATCAACTGGCGGGGAAGGGGGGCGATGCGGATTTTCCGAATGCCGCCGAATTGCTGGATTTCTGGCTGAAACGCTGCCAAGTGCATATCGCGCTGGGGCAGGCGCCCGAAACCGAGCTTTTCGCCGGCGAGGCGGCGGTCATTCGCGGTTTCGCCGATCGGGTCGGCCTTGATCGTTGCCTGACCCTGTGGGAGAAGGTGACTTCGCTCTTCGCTCGGGTGGCGAGCGTCAATCTCGATCGCAAACAGGCTTGGGTCACTGCTTGGCTCGCGATCGCGATGGCGGGAGAGGGCGGCGCCTTGCGGAGTTCCCGATGAATGCAGCGAAAACCTATTATCTGACGACGCCGATCTATTACGTGAACGATTCGCCGCATATCGGTCACGCTTATACGACGCTCGCTTGCGACGTCATCGCGCGCTTCAAGCGCCTCGACGGTTATCGGGTGCATTTCCTGACCGGCACGGACGAGCATGGGCAGAAGGTCGAAAAGTCGGCGCAACTCGCCGGTCAGGACCCGCAGGCCTTCACCGATCAAGTCTCGCAGCGTTTCCGCGATCTCGCCCGGGCGATGAATTATTCTCATGACGATTTCATCCGCACGACCGAACCCCGGCATATCCGCGCCTGCCAAGCGCTGTGGCAGGCCTTGGTGGAAAAAGGGGAGATCTATCTCGGTTCCTATGCCGGTTGGTATGCGGTGCGCGACGAAGCCTATTACGCCGAGGACGAACTCGTCACGCGCGCCGACGGCAAGCGCGTCGCCGCTGCGTCCGGAGCCGAGGTCGAATGGGTCGAGGAGCCGAGCTATTTCTTCCGCCTTTCGACCTGGGGCGATCGGCTGCTCGCGTATTACGCGGCGCATCCTGATTTCATCGCCCCCGAAAGCCGCCGCAACGAAGTCGTCAGCTTCGTGAAATCGGGGCTGAAGGATTTGTCGGTGTCGCGCACGACCTTTTCCTGGGGCGTCAAGGTGCCGAACGATCCCGCGCATATTCTTTACGTCTGGTTGGATGCGCTCACGAATTACATCACGGCCGTGGGCTATCCCGATACCGAGGCCGCAAGCTTCCGGGATTTCTGGCCGGCTTCCCTGCATATGGTCGGCAAGGACATCCTACGCTTTCATGCCGTCTATTGGCCGGCTTTTCTGATGGCGGCCGGTCTTGCGCCGCCCAACCGGGTCTTCGCGCATGGCTGGTGGACGAACGAAGGGCAGAAGATTTCCAAATCGCTCGGCAATGTCATCGACCCGCATCAATTGGTGGCGACTTACGGCCGCGATCCCGTGCGCTATTTCCTGCTGCGCGAAGTGCCCTTCGGCCAGGATGGGGATTTTTCGCATCGCGCCATGGTGCAGCGGATCAACGGCGATCTCGCCAACGATCTCGGCAATCTCGCGCAGCGCGTTCTCGCCATGATCGCCAAGAATTGCGCCGGAAGCCTGCCGGCGCCGGGCGAAAGGAAGCCCGCCGATGCCGCTTTGTTGCAAGCGGCGGGAAATTTATTGGCTGATCTGCGCCGGCATATCGACGCGCAGGAATTCCACAAGGCGTTGGATGCGATCTGGCGTATCGTCGGCGACGCCAATCGCTATATCGACGAGGCGGCGCCCTGGGCCTTGCGCAAGACCGATCCCGAGCGCATGGGGCATGTGCTTTACGTCCTTGCCGAAACCCTCCGACATCTTGCCATCGTTATCCAGCCTTTCATGCCGGAAGCGGGGGCGCGCCTGCTCGATCAACTGGCCGTGCCGGATACGGCGCGGGATTTCGCGCATCTCGCTCCGGCTTTCGCGCTTGCCGCCGGCAGTCTTTTGCCGAAACCGGAAGGCATTTTCCCGCGCTTCGTCGAGGCGGCGCCGTGAGCGGCGATCGGCTGAGCTTCGTCGATAGCCATTGCCATCTCGATTTTCCCGATTTCGCGGACGAGATCGACGATGTGATCGCGCGCGCCAAGGCCGCCGGTATCGGCCGCATGCTCACCATCGCGACGCGGCTCGATACCTTTCCGCGCGTTCTGGCTCTCGCCGAAAAGCATCGAGGGATCGCCTGTTCCGTCGGCATCCATCCCCATGAAGCGGAAGCGGCGGGGGCGATCGATCCCGACCGCCTCGTCGCGCTGACCCGCCACCCCAAGGTCGTCGCCATCGGCGAGACGGGGCTCGATTATTTCTACGACAAGAGCCCGCGCGACCGGCAAGGCGCGGTCTTCGCGGCGCATATCGCCGCCGCCTCGGCGAGCGGTTTGCCGATCATCGTCCATAGCCGCGAGGCCGAGGCGGATACGATCGAATTGCTGCGGGCAGGGGCGCGGGCAGGGGACTTGACCGGAGTTATCCATTGCTTCACGGCGACGCGGCGTCTCGCCGAGGCGGCCTTGGATCTCGGCTTCTATATTTCATTTTCCGGCATCGTGACCTTCAAGAACGCGCAGGATTTGCGCGACATCGCCGCCGAAATCCCGCTCGATCGGCTGCTGGTCGAAACCGATGCGCCGTATCTGGCGCCGGTGCCGATGCGCGGCAAGCGCAACGAGCCCGCTTATCTTATCCATACCGCGCGCGCCATCGCCGAATTGCGCGGCCTCGATCCCGCCGATCTGGCCGCCGCGACGAGCGCCAATTTCGATCGCCTGTTCGCGAAAATGGGCGCGGCATGAAGGTAACGATCCTGGGTTGCGGCGGGTCGGGCGGCGTGCCGCTGATCGGGCCGAATTGGGGAAAATGCGATCCCGCCGAACCGAAGAACCGCCGCCGCCGCGTCTCCGTCTTGATCGCGGAAGGCGATCTGCGCATCGTCATCGATACCAGCCCCGATTTCCGCGCTCAGGCCTTGGATGCCGGGCTTACGCATCTCGATGCCATTCTCTATACCCACGATCATGCCGATCACAGCCAGGGCATCGACGATGTGCGCTTCATCCGGCCTGGAAAATCGCTGCCGCCCGGCGATGCGCGCATCCCGGTCCATGGCGATGCCGCGACCCTCGCCAGCCTGATGCGGCGTTTCGATTATGCCTTCCGCCAAGGCGAGACGGGGGCAGGGCCGCTCTATAAGCCTTTCCTGCGCGCGATCCCGATCGACGGGCCGTTCGACATCGGCGGTCTGCCCGTGACGTCTTTTCCCCAGGATCACGGATTCGGGACGGAGACTCTCGGCTATCGCATCGGCCATATGGCCTATTCGACGGATTGCGTCGGCCTGCCGGAGGAATCGCTCGCCAAGCTCGGCGGGCTCGACCTCTGGATCGTCGATTGCCTGCGCTTCGAGCCGCATGCGACCCATGCCCATTTTGCCCAAGCCCTGGCCTGGGCGGCGATCTTGAAGCCCAAGCTCACCATCCTCACGCATATGAACCATACCGTCGATTACGAAACCATCCGCGGGCTCTGTCCGCCGGGGGTGGTTCCGGCTTACGATGGGCTGACGATCGATCTGCCGGATTCTCGGCCCGGGACGGCCCAGCATGGCTAGCTCATCCATTGCTTTAATTTTCCATAATACATATTATCGGATTATAAAATAGATTTCATTATGTTAAACAGATGGATAAGAAAATGACCGAAGAAACTAAAACAGACCCATATCGCGAAGCGCAAGCCATCATGCGGCGCTTGCGCGATCCCGTTTCCGGCTGCCCCTGGGACCGCGCGCAGGATTTCGGCACGATCGTCAAGCATACGATCGAGGAAGCCTATGAAGTCGCCGAAGCGATCGAGCGCGGCGATTGGGCGGATGTGCGAGGCGAACTCGGCGACCTCTTCTTCCAGGTCGTTTTCTATGCCGAGCTCGGCCGCGAGGCCGGGCTGTTCGACCTCGACGAGATCGTCGCCGCCCTCAATGCCAAGATGATCGAGCAGCACCCCCATGTCTTCGGCGCGGCCAAGATCGCGACTGCCGGCGCTCAGACCATCGCCTGGGAAGCCCATAAGGCGAAGAAACGCGCGGCGGCGGCCGAGGCGGCGGGACGCCCTCCCAGCGCGCTCGATGGGGTGATCGCCGCCCTTCCCGCCCTCGTCCGCGCCGATAAGCTGCAAAAACGCGCGGCGCGGATCGGCTTCGATTGGCCGAAGGCGCGCGAAGTCGTCGCCAAGATCGCCGAGGAAGCGGCCGAATTGCAGGCCGAGATCGATCGCGGCGATAAGAAAGCGTCCGAAGGGGAAATCGGCGATCTTTTCTTCGCCCTCGTCAATCTTGCGCGCCATCTCGACATCGATGCCGAAACGGCGCTCCGCCGCGCCAATGCCAAATTCGAGGGGCGCTTCCGGGCGATGGAGGAAGATTTGCGCCAAGCCGGGATCGACCCCGCGACGGCCGGCCTCGACCGCCTCGAAGGCGCCTGGCAGGCAGTCAAGGCGAAGGAAAAGGATGGTCGGTGATTATACCTAGAGTTCGTTCGGTTTCTTACCGCCTCTCAACGTCACCTGTCTTATGATTGAGCGCCATATCATCTTTCGATTGCGTATATCCAGAGCGGCAGGCTTGCATGATCCGCTCCGCGGCCACGATCATGGGTCGCTTTGCGCCGGCACATTTGTGCTCCGCCGGTAGGAGTTGATTTTTCAGCGCATAGGACATCAATTTCTCCCCCCATTCCTTGCCCTTTCTGACATGAGAAATGCCAGCGCCCTCAAGTTTTCGGAAAAATGCTTTTCCCGTTTCCGCGCCTTCCGTACAGGCAAGGAGCCAGTCACGCTCTGGCCGCTCGCTTCCCACGGGCGGCTTACTGCTGATGACTATTTCAACCAGCTCTGCGCGCGTAAAATTGGCAAACTCAAAGTCAGGGTTAGCAACAAAAAAGCAGCCGAACATTTTATCGCTCTTAGCAGCAGCCTCGATAATTCTTCTGTTATCGCTTTTATCGGCAGCCTTACCGTCAGACGTGCCATCGCTTTTATGCGGATCCTCGTCCACCAAAATAATGCTGAAAATATGAAGCTTTGTATCGCGAGCCAGAATATCGTCAAATGCCTTTCTTTTTACGGTACCGTCGCCGCGCAAATCAATGAATTCCGCCCCCGATATTCCCTTGGTCGCAAGAGCCAAAGCGGCGATCTCGGTTGAACCTTCGCCATAAATTCTTACCTTAACGCCATAGCCCAACCCTAAGTTTGTAAGAAAATCACGGCGAACCTCATTCGACGCATCAAGGATTCGTTCCGACCCGTAAAGGAACTTCCGCGCACCCCGCATCCATTGCACATGCCCCAACTCGTCTTCCTCGCGCAGCTGGATGCCTTTAATCATTTCCGCTGCGCGCCGAATGATTTCGGCCATGCTGATAAACAGCATAGCGCTGCCCAAGGCGCTTTTTAGCTTCAAGCGCTCATGCCCAGACATCATGCGAAGCAATAAATGTATCCTTCTGTTGTCGTCAATGGTATCGGCGCTATGGCATAGGTCGTCACGGAATCGATCTATTTCCTCGGCGGCTAAACTATCAAGCAGCGCTTTGCTGCGTTGATAATGGGTTTCTTGGAGCAGCTTGATGCGCTCTTCGGTGCCAGGCAGAGGCCAGCTGACCAGCTCGAATGTTCGGCGATAACTTATCGGCTCTAGGGAGATTGCTAATTCTGCGGTTCTATTCCAGGATTCGACTATCTCTGCGCATTGCTCAGTGGTTGTCCATCCGTCAAGCCCTTCCAAGATGCGATTGGAAAGATCGGCAAAAGCCTTAGGATTCCAAAGATATTGGGTGGGCGCGATTGGGACATCAAACGCTTTCGCAAAATGATAGAGGAGATAGAGCCGAAAGGGGTGGAAGAAAAGCTGAATGCCCTTCGGCTTCGGCGTCGTGTCCGCAAGAATTCCGCCATATCCGCGCGGATGATAGGGCACAGGACGCATGTCGCAGTAGAGAAAATATCCCTCTTCATCCTTCGCGACAAAATCGAGATATGCTCGGTCGAGTTTTTCTGGGTTGGCAACAATGTCCGCCCGCATAAGGCCAGCTTGCCAGAGGCGTTCGATCGTATCTGCACTAAAACCTAGCAATTTGCGGTCGCTAGCATAGCTGGAAAATGTTGATGGGCTCATAAGGCTAAATCGCCAGAGTTCTCTCCCGGCAACTAGGTGCTGTCGCAGATTGTCTAGAGCCGCATTATCCATACGACAAAGTTTTCACGGATTGGCGACGAGGTGCATCAGGCTGGACGTGTCCCAGCGTTTTCCGCCGCGCTGTTGAATCTGCGCATAGAATTGATCGACGAGCGCCGTCACGGGAAGCCGCGCGCCGTTCCGTTTGGCCTCGGCGAGGCAGATGGCGAGGTCCTTGCGCATCCAATCGACGGCGAAGCCGAAATCGAATTTGCCGGCCGCCATGGTGAGCGCGCGATTTTCCATCTGCCAGGATTGCGCCGCGCCCTTCGAGATCACTTCGATCACGCGCTCGATATCGAGCTCGGCGCATTTCGCGAAATTGACCGCCTCGGCCAGCGCCTGAACGAGGCCGGCGATGCAGATTTGATTGACCATCTTGGTCAATTGCCCGGCGCCGATTGGGCCGAGGCGCACGCAAGCCCGCGCATAAGATGCGATGACGGGTTCGGCGCGCGCGAAATCGGCTTCCGCACCCCCCACCATCACGGTCAATTTGCCGTTTTCCGCCCCCGCTTGGCCGCCGGATACGGGCGCATCGAGGAAACCGAGGCCCCGCTCGGCCGCCTCGCCTCCCAATTCGCGCGCGATATCGGCCGAGGCCGTCGTGTGATCGACGAATAACGCGCCCTTCCCCATTCCGGCGAAGGCGCCCGCCTCGCCCAGCGTCACTTGGCGGAGATCCGCGTCGTTGCCGACGCAGGCGAAGACGATCTCGGCCCCGGCCGCCGCCTGGGCGGGATCGGGCGCGGCGCGCCCGTGGTGGCGCTCGACCCAGCGCGCGGCTTTTTCGGGCGAGCGGTTATAGACCGTCACCTCATGCCCGGCCTTGGCAAGATGGCCCGCCATCGGGAATCCCATGACGCCCAAACCCAGAAACGCGACTTTCATGATGCGCTCTCCATTCCGAACAGATGCGAATGAACATGTCGCCAAATCGCGCGATCGCGCGCGGCGAGAATGCCTTTCAAATGCCGCGCCGCGCTGGGGCGATAGGAATCGCTATGGATATCGGCGATATGGCCGCCCATCCCGGCCAGCAACCCGGCGCCCGGCGCATGATCCCAAGGCATGACGCCGGAAAAGAAGGCGAAATCGATCTCGCCCAGAGCGAGACGAATGTAATCGAGCCCGGCGCAGCGCCGGCTCTTCACCTGAGTCAGGCGATGGCGCCGCGCTTCGACCTGGCGGGCAATGTCCGGCGCGCCGCGCACGCCATAGGCAAGAACGCCTTTGACCCCAGCCGCATCGGTCGCAGCGGCGCTCGGCTGGCGCGCGGGGATCGCTTGGCCGCCTTGGCGCAAGCCTTCATCGGGCGTGAAGCTCGTCAGCATTCCGCTCGGCGGATGATAAATCCAACTGCCAATGACGCGATCGGCGCGGACGAGCGCCAGCATGCTGACGAAATTCTCGTCGCCGCCGGCGAAATTCAGCGTGCCGTCGATGGGGTCGATGAGCCAGACGGGCTCCGGCCGCGATAGGATCGCGAGCAACTCCGGATCGCGCGCGCAGGCCTCCTCCCCCACCACCGCCGATCCGGGCAGCAAGGCCAGCAAGGCTGGCGCCAGGGCCGCCTCCGCCGCTTCGTCGGCGATGGTGACGAGATCGCCCGGCCCCTTCTCCCGCTGATCGGCCGCCGTCAGATGACGAAAGCGCGGCATGATTTCGGCGGCCGCGACGCGACGCAACAAAGCCTCGACCGGCGCGCTGGCGATCACGGGCACCCCTCGCCGGCGATCGCGCCGAAAAGACGCTGGAAGCGCGCGATATCGGCCGGGGCCAAGCGGACATTGAGGGCGATGTGATCCTCGCGATCCTCGCGGGCGGAAACCTCGCCATGGCGATAAAGCCAAGCCAAGGCCGCGCCTTCGGCATGGGCAAGACGATAGGCGCATTCGCGCTTGGCGGCGGCGAGATGCCGATCGATCGCCGCCAGCAGCATCGCGCAGCCCTCGCCGCTTTCGGCCGAAATCGGCACGAGCTTGGGATCGCGCCGCGCCTGTTCGGCGAGGCGTTCGCGCGAATCCGCGTCGAGCCGGTCGATCTTGTTCATGGCGACCAGCATGGCCGCGATCCGATCTTCGCCGAGGCCGAGCCCGGCCAGGACCGAAAGCACGTCCTTGGCCTGGGCCTCGCTTTCGGCATGGGAGGCATCGCGGACATGGATCACGAGTTCGGCTTCCAGCACTTCTTCGAGGGTCGCGCGAAAAGCGGCGACGAGTTCGACGGGAAGATCGGAGATGAACCCGACCGTGTCGGAAAGAATGACGTCGCGGCCGCTCGGCAGGCGCAGCCGCCGCAAGGTGGGATCGAGCGTCGCGAAGAGCAGATCGGCCGCCATGACCCGCGCCGCCGTCAGGCGGTTGAATAGGGTGGATTTCCCGGCATTGGTATAGCCGACAAGCGCGATGACGGGATAAGGCACGCGCTGGCGCGCCTGGCGGTGCAGGCCGCGCGTCCGCTTCACGGAATCAAGATCGCGGCGCAGTCGCGCCATGCGCTCGTCGATCAAGCGCCGGTCGATTTCGAGCTGGCTTTCGCCCGGCCCGCCGATGAAACCGAAGCCGCCGCGCTGACGTTCGAGATGCGTCCAGGATCGCACAAGGCGGGATCGCTGATAGCTGAGCGCCGCCAACTCGACCTGCATCTGCCCTTCCCGCGTCCGCGCCCGCGCGCCGAAAATCTCCAGGATCAATCCGGTCCGGTCGATGACCTTGAC
Source organism: uncultured Rhodospirillaceae bacterium (assembly GCA_964415425.1). GTDB lineage: Bacteria > Pseudomonadota > Alphaproteobacteria > Dongiales > Dongiaceae > Dongia. Next base: position 132,207 of record CAYQAG010000001.1, read on the forward strand.
CTTCCATGCCTTTTCGAGATTGCGCTGCTGCACCGGCGAAAGCGCGGCATCGAGGATGACCAAGCCGATTTCCGCCTCGGCGATCGCGGCGCCCAGGCGTTCGATGCTGCCGCTTCCCAGAAGAGCGGCCGGGCTCGGCGTCGCGATGGGAACGAGTTCGGCGCCGGCGATTTCGAGGTCAATGGCGCGCGCAAGCCCGATCGCTTCTTCGAGCCGGGCGGTAGGCGATCTTTCGCCGGCGCCGGCCCGCGCGCCCTTGGCGCCCGACTTGAATACCGGGTGGAGAACGATCGCCTTCGTCACCGGCGATCACGCAGCGAAGGAGAACCGGCGCGATCGCGAAAGCCCGGCGCTCGCGCGGTCATTTATCCTCAGGAGCCGCATCGCCTTCGAACAATTGCAGCGGCGCGCCCGGCATGATGGTCGAAACGGCGTGCTTATAGACCAATTGCACGTGGCTGTCGCGGCGCAGCAGGATCGAGAAATTATCGAACCACGTCACGATTCCCTGCAGTTTCACCCCGTTCACCAGAAAGACCGTGACCGGCACCTTGTTCTTGCGGATGTTATTGAGGAAGACATCCTGGACGTTCTGCGATTTCTCGTTGGCCATGATCGGTCTCCCATTCTGCGGGGCGGGTTTCCTCATGTCCTAGCATGCCGGCCGCGTCTTGCAAACTCCGCCCGCTCAGGCGAGGCCCGCGAGATGCCGATTGAGGTTCGCAAGGTCGGGGAAATAAAGCGCCGGGGGCGCAGCGGCGAATTCGCCCGCTTCGGGCGCTTCGGCGCGCACCAGAATCGGCAGGCAATTCGTCGCTTGCGCGCAGGCCAAGTCGATATCGGCATCGCCGACGAACCAAATATCCGGGCCCGGCTCCCGCTCGCAGGCGGCGAGAACGAGATCGACCGGGTCGCGCGCCGGCTTGTCGCGCGTGGCATCGCCCGCCCCGGCGAGGCAGCGGAAATAACCGCTCCAACCCAGATGCTCGGCTTCCTTGCGGAGATAGGCGCCGCGCTTATTGCTGACGACGGCAAGCGGAATCCCCGCGCCTTGCGCCCAACCGAGCAATTCCCGCGCCGCGCCCGCCGGCCGCAGATGTTCGAGATGCAGCGCCGCGAAGGCGCGATAGAAGATTTCCTCGGCCTTTCGCCAGCGATCGCCGAACAGCTGCGGGAAACTGTCGCGCAGGGACGCGCGCACGCGGGCTTTCGTCTCGTCCAGCGACCAGATCGGGCAATCCATGGCGGCCAGGGTTTCGTTCATCGCCGCCTGGATCACGCCCCAGGATTCGATCAGGGTATTGTCCCAATCGAAGAGAATGGCGCGCGGTCGGGCCATGGCCTAGGCGGCGAGGATCGGCGCCGCGCGCCGCGCGCGGGCGGCGGCGATGGTTCGCGCGACATGAGCGTCGATCAATTCGCGCAGCCGCGCGACGACGGGTCCCATGCGCCCGGTGCCGATTACCGCGCCGTCGATGCGGGTGATGGCCAGCGTGCCGTTGCCGCTGCTGGTAAGGAAGGCTTCGGCAGCGGCCTTGGCTTCGGCCAAGGTGAAGGGCCGCTCGCGGAAGGCAAGGCCCGTGGCGCGCGCGAGTTCGAGCGCCACTTGGCGCGTGATCCCGGCCAAGATGTCTTGGCCCAAGGGGCGCGTGACGATTTCGCCCGCTGCGGTCACGATCCAGGCATTGCTCGACGTGCCCTCGGTGACATGGCCGGCGGAATCGACCATCCAGGCTTCGTAGGCGCCGGCTTCCGCCGCCTGCTGCTTGCCGAGGATATTGGCAAGCAAGGAAACGGATTTGATATGGCAGCGCTTCCAGCGGATATCGGGAAGGCTGATGACGGCGACGCCCGCCTCGGCCGTCGCGCGGTCGATCGGCGGATGGCGCTGGGTCGTCATGACGAGGGCGCTTTTAACGCCTGTCGGAAAGCGATGCTCGCGCCGCGCGACGCCGCGCGTGATCTGAAGATAGACGAAGCCCTCTTCCAATCGGTTGCGTCGGACGAGGTCTTCTTGGCGCAGGGCAAGAACGCGCGCCGCCATCGGCCAGGCGATACGCAATTCCGCCAGCGATCGCCCCAGCCGGTCGAAATGCGCCGCGACGTCGATCAGAACGCCGCCGTGAACCGGCGTGACCTCATAGACGCCATCGGCGAATTGATAGCCGCGATCCTCGATATGCACCATCGCCGCTTCGTGCGGCAGAAGGCGGCCGTTGACATAGGCCCAATGCGGCATCATTGCCCTCCCGGTTCTTTTTCGCCGCGACCGCCGCCGATGCCGAGACTGCGCAATTTGCGATGCAAGGCGGCGCGTTCCATGCCGACGAAATTCGCCGTCCGCGTGATATTGCCGCCGAACCGCGCGACCTGGCTTTCCAGATAGCGGCGCTCGAAAATCTCGCGCGCCTCGCGCAACGGCAAGGCCATGACCTCCGTCCCGTCGGCATTGGCGCCGACGGCGATCGATGCGGCGCCGATATCGGGCGGCAGCATCTCGGCGGAAATCGGGTCTTCCGGCCCGCCCGGCGCCATGATCAGCAGCCAGTCGACGACATTGCGCAATTGCCGCACATTGCCCGGCCAATCATAGGCTTCGAGCAGAACGAAGGCATCCTCGGCCAGATGCCGCGTCGGCAATCCCGCTTGTTCGGCCGCCATCGCCATGAAACCGGCGATCAAGGGGCGGATATCCTCGCGATGGTCCTTCAATGCCGGCAGGCGCATCGGCACGACGTTGAGGCGATAAAAGAGATCCTGGCGGAAACGGCCGGCCGCCATCTCGGCCTGCAAATCCTTGGCGGTCGAAGCGATGATGCGGACATCGACCTCGACCTTGGTCTTGCCGCCCTGGCGCTGGAACGGCTGGTCTTGCAGGACACGCAGGATTTTGCCTTGCGTTTCGAGCGGCATATCGGCGACTTCGTCGAGCAGCAAGGTTCCGCCATGCGCCTGTTCGAGAAGGCCGATCTTGGCTGTCCCGGCGGAATCGCCGCGTTCGATGCCGAACAATTCCACTTCCAGCCGATCGGGATCGAGAATCGCGCAATTCGCGATCACGAAGGGCCCCTCCGCTCGCTTGGAGCGGCGATGCAGCAAGCGCGCCGCGACTTCCTTGCCGCTGCCGGGCGGGCCGGTGAAAATGACGCGGCTTCCCGTCGCCGCCACTTTCTCGATCGCCTGGCGCAATTGATGGATCGCGGCGGAAACGCCGATCAATTCGATTTCGCCGCCGGCGCGCTGCTTCAGCGCCTCGACCTCGCGCTTCAGGCGCGCGGCTTCGAGCGCGCGCTCGACCGTGACGATCAGGCGATCGGCTTGAAACGGCTTCTCGATGAAATCGTAAGCGCCGTTCTTGAGCGCGGCGACGGCGGTCTGAATCGTGCCGTGACCGCTGATCATGATGACCGGAACCGTCGGGTAATCGCGCTTGACGATTGCCAAGATCCCCATGCCGTCGAGCGTCGAGCGATTGAGCCAGATATCCAGGATGACGAGATTGGGTTGGCGTTGCGCGAGCGCCGCGAGCGCGGCATCGCTATCCGCCGCTTCGCGCGTGGCATAGCCCTCGTCGGCCAGAATGCCGGCGATCTGCAGGCGGATATCCGCCTCGTCGTCAACGATGAGTATGTCGCGCGCCATGCCGCATTCTTAGCAGAAGCCCGATGCCGATCCAACCGGGTCAGAGGACGGGCGGCGCCGGCGGGGATCCCGTGCGGAAATGGAGGCTGACGATGGCGCCCCCGCCCGGCCGATCGCCGAGTTCGAGACGTCCGTCGTGATCTTCCATGATCTTCCGCACGATGGCGAGGCCGAGCCCCGTGCCCTTCGCCCGCGTCGTCACATAGGGATCGGTCAAGCGTTCGCGCCCGGCGACCGGCAGGCCCTTGCCGTTATCCTCGACGCTGAGGACGATCGCGTTGGCCGCCATGCGAATCGCCAAACGAATCTGGCCGGGCGTGGCCGGTCGATTGGCGGCGCGGTCTTCCTCGTGGCGGCCGTCGATGGCGTCGCGCGCATTCTGCAGCAGATTGGTGACGGCGCGGCTGAATTGGCCGGCATCGCAGACGAGTTCGATCGGCCGATTCGGAAAGACGCTGCTATAAGCGATCGCCGGGTTGGCGCTTTGCTGCAGGAAGAGCGCTTGCCCCGCGAGCGCCACCGGGTCTTCGGGCCTCAGCACGGGGGCCGGCATCCGCGCGAAGGCGGAGAATTCGTCGACAAGGCGACCGATATCGCCCACTTGGCGGATGATGGTGTCGATGCAGATCGTGAAGGTTTCGGGATCGTCGGCGATCTGCTTCAGATATTTGCGCTTCAATCGCTCCGCCGAGAGTTGGATCGGCGTCAGCGGATTCTTGATCTCATGGGCGATGCGCCGCGCGATATCGGCCCAGGTCGCCTTGCGCTGCGCCTGCAATTCCGCGACCATGGCGTTGAACGTGCGGCTGAGTGCCGCCAATTCGTCGTCGCGCTTGCCGATTTTCACGCGCACCGAAAGATCGCCGGCGCCGATCTTGGTCGCGGCCGTTGCCAGGCGCGAAATCGGTTTCACGATCTGCCCGGCGGCGATAATCGCATACCAGACGGCGCCCAGCAGCAGAAGCAAGGCCAGCGCAAGAAAGGTCGCCGCGACCGTGATCTGCAAGCTGGGTCGCTCCTGTTCGAGGCGGCGATATTCGCTGACCGCTTTCTCGTTATTGCGGACGGCTTCCAGAAGATCGGTATCGACCAAGCGCCCGGCGTAAAGATAAGTGCCGGCGATGGCATCGAGCAAAATAAGCGCGCGCAGGCGATCGCGTTCGGGCGTCAGGCGGACGACGACCTGACCCTGATCGGCGCGCGCGAAATCCTCCGGCGCGATCGCGAGGCCGAATTCCATGGCGCTGGAAAACCCGCCGCGCGCCAGAACCGCCCCGTTGCGATCGATAACGAGCGCTTCCGTGATATCGCGCAACGGCAATTCGCGATCCAGAACTTGGCTCAATCGTCCCGCATCGCCAAGCCCCTGGCTAGCGAGAGCCGAGGCGAGCGAAAGCGTATCGGCGCCGATGCGCTTCTGCGATTCGTTGGCGTAGGATTGCACGACGACGCGCGAGCTTTCCATCGCCTGGGCGATGCGATCCTGGAACCAGAGATTGAGGCCGCGATCGAGCAAGGCGGCCGAGAAGATCGAGACGACCAAGGTCGGGATGACGGCGATGAGGCCGAACATCAATAGCAATCGCGCGAGGAGCTTCGATCCGGCGATGCCGCGCCGGCGCGCGCTCCAGGTAATGGCGAGGCGGATGACGATGATGGCGGCGAAAGCCAAGGCGATGGCGAGGTCGCCAACCACGAGCCAGAACAGCAGCGCGTCGCCCGAGGTCGGGAACAGCAGGCCGCTTTTGACCGCATAGGTCGCGAGACCGAAAAGCGTGCCGAGCAGGATGAGCGCGATGCCGGCGCGTCGCTCGAAAACCGCATAAGCGGGCCGTTCGCGCGCGATGGCGATCGTCATGCCCCGCCCTCGCGGCGCGTCGGCGCCAGATCGAGTTCGCGCAATTTCTTGCGCAAGGTGTTGCGGTTGAGGCCGAGCAATTCGGCCGCGCGCACCTGATTGCCGCGCATGGCGTCGAGCGCGCGGGCGAGCAGCGGCCGCTCGACCTCGCGTAAAATCCGGGCATGAAGATCGCCGGCTTTCGTCGCGGCGGCAGGGTCGGCGAAGATCGTATCGAGATGCCGATTGATCGCGGCTTCGAATCCTTCGCCACCCGCTGCCGGAACGGCGGCGCTTGGCGGCGATGGCGTGGGCGCCAGCGCGGCGATGACGGCCGGCGCATCGATCCCGGCATCGTCGTGGAGAACGCTGAGCCGGCGCATCAGATTTTCCAATTCGCGCACATTGCCCGGCCAGTCATGCCCCTGCAAAGCCGCGATCGCGGCCGGGGTCAATTGCCGGGCCGGCAGACCGTCGCGGCGCGCCTTCATCAGGAAATGACGGGCGAGATCGCCGACATCGGCGCGCCGTTCGCGCAGGGGCGGCAGCCGCAGCGGCACGACATTGAGGCGGTAATAGAGATCCTCGCGGAATTGGCCGAGCGCGATCATGCGTTCGAGGTCGCGATGGGTCGCGGCGACGATGCGGACATCGGCCTTGATGGCCTCGCGCGCGCCGATCGGCGAAAATTCGCCCGATTGCAAAACGCGCAGCAGCCGAGTCTGCGCATCGAGCGGCATGTCGCCGATCTCGTCGAGGAAGAGCGTACCGCCCGAAGCCGCCTCGAATTTACCGATTCCCCTGCCGATTGCGCCGGTAAAGGCGCCCTTCTCGTGGCCGAACAATTCGCTTTCGATCAATTCGCGCGGGATCGCCGCCATGTTGACGGCGACGAAGGGTTTGCGGCGACGCCGGCCGAAATCGTGCAAAACCCGCGCCACCAATTCCTTGCCGGTTCCCGATTCGCCGTGGATGAGGATCGTCATATCCGTGCCGACGAGGCGCGCGACGATGCGATAGACTTCCTGCATGGCGGGCGAATGGCCGATCAGCGGCAGGCTTTCGCCGGGCGATTCCTCGCCGACGGTTGTGCCATCCCGCGCAACGCTGCGCCTTGCCGCGAGAGCGCGTTCCACGCTGGCCGCCAGCGCGGCGAGGTCGAAGGGTTTCGGCAGGTAATCGAAAGCGCCGCGTTCGGTCGCGCGGATCGCCGTCAGGATCGTGTTCTGCGCGCTCATGACGATGACGGGAAGATCGGGGCGGCGCGCCTTGATCCGCGGCAGAAGATCGAGGCCGCTGCCATCGGGCATCAGCACATCGGTGACGACGCAATCGCCAAGATCGCGATCGATCCATTGCCACAAGGTGGCCGCGTCCGCCGCCGCCTTGACGATCATCCCGCGCTCGGCCAGCGCCTCGGCCAGAACGAGGCGGATCGCGCGATCGTCGTCGGCGAGCAGGATCGTCGCCGATTCCGTCATCGGCCCTCCTCCGTCCCCTCTTCGGCGAGGGGCAATAGAACGGCGAAGGCCGTTCGGCCCGGCCGGGTTTCGAGATCGATCGATCCGTCGAGATCGGCGACCAGCTTGGCCGCGACGGCAAGGCCCAATCCCTTCCCGCCTTCGCGGCCGCTGACGAAGGGTTTGAAAAGATCGGCCTGCAGATGGGCGGGAATGCCGGGGCCGTTATCCTCGACGATGGCCGCCATATTGAGGCGTCGGCGCCCGGCCTGCCGCCGTTCGCCGAAACCGATCCCGGGTCGATATTGCGTGGCGAGACGGATGATTCCGCCCGAAAGCGGACAGGCCTCGGCGGCATTCTTCACCAGATTGAGGAAGACCTGGATCAAGGCATCGCGGCTGCCGGGAACCGCCGGCAAGGAAGGATCGTAATCCTCGACGAAACGGATATGGCGCGCGAATCCGGCCAAGGCCACGCGGCGCACATGATCCAGCACTTCGTGGATATTGGTCATGCCGAGCGGCGCTAGCGGGCGATCGGTAAAGATTTCCAGATTGTTGACGAGATCGACGATGCGGTCGGCCTCCTCGCGGATCAGCCTCGCGAGGTCGCGATCGCCGGCGGTCAATCGCGATTCCAGCAATTGCGCGGCGCCGCGAATACCCGAAAGAGGGTTTTTAACCTCGTGCGCCAGCATGGCGGCGAGACCTTCGGCCGAGCGCGCGGCGCTGACGCTTTCCGCTTGGCGCGCGAGATGCCGTTCCAAGGCGCGATCCTTGAATAGCAGCACGAGCCAGGATTCGGGCTCGCCGAGCGGGGCGATATCGACGGCGACATGATCGAGGCGGAAGCGCGGTCCCGACAAGGCAAGATCGTGTTCGCCCAATTTGCCGTTCTGGCGCCGCGCCAATTCGACGAGCGCCGCGAGCGGCGATGCCGGCGCCGTGAATTGCGAGAGCGTCTGGCCGCTAATCTGCGCGCGCCCCTGCCGGAACAAAGCTTCGGCGGCGGCATTGGCGAAGCGCAGACGATCGCGCTCGTCGATGACCAGGATCGCAATCGGCAGGGAATCGAGCAGATTGCCGGGCTCAGGCTCGGGCAGCCTTTGCGGAATGGCCGCGATCGCGGCGCTTGGCCGGCTCCGCATCATGCGGCTTCGCATTCCAGGGACGGCGCGTAGAACTCGCGGATCGCGGCCAAACTGGCCGTCGCGTCTTCGATCGTATTGATCCGCTGACGGAATTCGGCGGAACCCGGAAGCCCCTTCGAATACCAGGCGACATGCTTGCGCGCGATGCGCAGGCCCGATTCGCGACCGTAATGGGCCAGCATTGCTTCGTAATGTTCGAGCAGCAGATCGCGCTGACGATGGCGCGGCGGGTCTGGCATGCGCTCGCCCGTCTTCAGGTAATGGATGACCTGGCGCAGGAACCAGGGCCGGCCATAGGCGCCGCGGCCGATCATCACGCCATCGGCGCCCGAAGCCGCCAAGGCGGTTCGCGCCTGATCGAGTTCGACGATATCGCCATTGACGATGACGGGAATATCGACGGAATCCTTGACGCGCCGGACGAAGGCCCAATCCGCCTTGCCGCTATACATCTGCGCGCGCGTCCGACCATGCACGGTCAGCATGCGGATGCCGCAATCCTGCGCGATCCGTGCCAGGCGCGGCGCATTGAGATGCGCATGGTCCCAGCCCATGCGCATTTTCAGCGTGACCGGAATATCGACGGCGCGGACCGTCGCCTCCAGAATGCGCGCGGCCAGAATCTCGTCGCGCATCAAGGCGGAACCCGCTTCGGCATTCACCACTTTTTTGACCGGACAGCCGAAATTGATATCGATCAACGCCGCGCCGCGATCGGCGTTGAGTTTCGCCGCTTCGGCCATGACCTCCGGCTCGCAGCCCGCCAATTGCACGGCAACCGGCGCTTCGAGGTCGCTATGGGCCGCCATGCGCAGGGTCTGCCGCGCTTGGCGGATCATCGCCTGGCTGGCGATCATTTCGGAGACGACGAGCCCCGCCCCTTCCCGCTTCACGAGGCGGCGGAAGGGCATGTCGGTGACGCCCGACATAGGCGCCAAGATGACCGGATCCTCGATCCGCAAAGGGCCGATAGAGATGCTCATTTTCTGTGCAGAGATAGGATTGCCTAATTTCCGGGCAGATTTACGGGAGATGCCGAAAAAGGCAAGCGGAATCGGCTAACCGCCGATCAGAACGTCGCGAACGAATTTTACTCCCGGATAGGCCAAGGTGAGCAAAAGATAGCCGACGAGAACCCAGCGCGCCGCGCGTTTTCCACGAAGACCGGTTCGGTGATGCAGGATCAGTAAAAATACAATAGAAACAAAAGCTAAAACCGTGAATAGCGTCTTATGCGTGAAAGGCAAAAATGGCCCGCCGGCGGAAATTTCCAGGGCAATTCCGGTTGCGATGGCGGCCCCTAGAAAAATCGCCGCCCAGGTCAAAAGCGTGATCTGCAGGCTTTCGGCCATGGCGAGCGGCGGCAGAACCCGGCCCGCCCAGGAAGCGACAAGGCGCCGTTTCAGCGCGCGCTCCTGACAAAGGACGGCAAGACCGGCAATGGCGCCCAAAGAGACGATCCCATAGCAAAAGCCGGCCAGAATCAGATGAATCTCGAACCAGGCCGGGGCCGTGACGGGAAGATCGGGGTGACGGAATCGGCCGAACGCCAAGGCAAGACCGCCGAGCAGCAGCAAATAAGGAAGAAGTAATCCGGCGAGGCGATGCGCTTCGGCGCGCAGAAGGCTCAGCCCCGCGAACAGCAAAAGCGCGATGGCGATACTGGTCCAAAGCGTGGCGGCAAGATCGCCCGACCAGGGTTGGCGCAAATCCCGAAACAGAATGGCGACGGGACCGATCGCCGCCGCAGCCAGCAGCAACCAAAAAACGACGTCGCGCCCTGCCCCGCCCCGCACCGAACGCAGGGTCAGCGGCAGCAGGGCGATCAGCGAAAGAATCGGCAGGGAATCGATTTCCGTCATGGCCGCGCGATTATGAAGAGCGGCGCATGGCTTGGCAAATGGCGAAGCTTACCTATTCCCAGGTGGCGCAATAGGCTCTAAAGACAGCCCATGCGCCTCGCTCATGTCCTGATCGTCGCCGGCGGCAGCGGTACGCGTCTCGGCGCCGCGCTTCCCAAGCAATACCTCGATTTGGCGGGGCAAAGCGTGCTGCGTCGTTCGGTGTCGGCCTTCCGCGATCATCCTGCGATCGCCGGCATCCATGTCGTGATCGATCCCCGGCATCGCGCGGCTTACGAAACGAGCCTGGCCGGCCTCGATCTGCCGCCGCCCATCGCCGGCGGCGCGACGCGTCAAGATTCGGTCCGCAACGGCCTTGCCGCCCTTGCGCCTCTCGCTCCCGATCTCGTCCTCATCCACGATGCGGCGCGCCCCTTCGTCGCGCGCGACGCGATCGATCGGCTGCTGGCGGCGCTCGCCGAGGCGGAAGCCGCGATCCTCGCTTTGCCGGTCGTCGATTCCCTGAAACGCGGCGCCGGCGATTATATCGACGCGGCGGTCGATCGCCGCGACCTTTGGCGAGCGCAAACCCCGCAGGGCTTTCGCTTTGCCGCGATCTTCGCGGCGCATCGCCGGGCCGCGGATTCCAACCCTACGAATGCCGAAGGTGCGAGCGACGATGCGGCCATCGCCGCCGCCGCCGGGCTGCGCATTCGCCTCGTGCCCGGCGATCCCGACAATCTCAAGATCACGAATGCGGCCGATCTTGCCTGGGCCGAGCGCCGCCTCATGGGAGAAAACCGAATGGAATATCGCACCGGCAGCGGGTTCGACGTGCATCGCCTGATCCCGGGCGATGGCGTGACGTTATGCGGCATTCGCATCGCGCATGACCGAAGGCTCGAAGGTCATTCCGATGCCGACGTCGCGCTCCATGCCTTGACCGATGCGATCCTGGGCGCGCTCGGCGCCGGCGATATCGGGCAGCATTTCCCGCCGAGCGATTCCCGCTGGCGCGGCGCCGATAGCGCCCGTTTCTTGGATCGCGCGCGCGAACTTGTCCGCGAGCGCAAGGGCGCGATCGTGCATTGCGATCTCACGCTCATTTGCGAAGCGCCGAAGATCGGCCCGCATCGCGCGGCGATGATCGCACGGCTTGCGGAGATTCTCCGCCTCGCCCCGGATCGGATCAGCGTCAAGGCGACGACGACGGAAAAACTGGGCTTCACCGGGCGCAACGAAGGGATCGCCGCCCAAGCGATCGCCACGATCGCCCTTCCCCTTGCCTGATCGCCAGCGGGGCCGAAATGCCGGAACCCGTCTCGCCTGCCGGAATCCTCGATGCCTGCCGCCGGCGCGGCTGGCGCCTCGCCACGGCGGAAAGCTGCACGGGCGGCTTGCTCGCCGCCGCCCTAACGGACATTCCCGGTTCGTCGGATGCCTTCTCCTGCGGCTGGGTGACCTATGCCAATGACGCGAAAATCCGCGAATTGGGCATTGCCGAGGCCATGCTCGCCCGATACGGCGCCGTCAGCCCGGAAATCGCCGCCGCCATGGCCGAGGGCGCGCTCCGGAAGGCGGCGGCCGATCTCGCCATCGGCATCACCGGCATCGCGGGCCCCGGCGGCGCGACGCCCGGAAAACCGGTCGGCCTTGTCTATATCGGCCTCGCCCATCGCGGCGCGCGGACGCAAACCTCGGAAAATCGATTTTCCGGCGGGCGCGCGGATATCCGCTTTGCCGCGCGCGATAAGGCGCTTGCTTTGCTCGGCGCGGCGCTCGCGGAATGACGCGCATTCTCGGCATCGATTTTTCCGGCGCGCGCGATGCCGGACGCAAAATCTGGATTGCGGAGGCCAAGCGCGGCAGCGGTCCTCTCGCCATAAGCCGCTGCTTTCCCGCGAGCGAATTGCCGGGGAGCGGCGCCGATCCCGAAACGGCGCTCGGCGCCTTGCGCGATTTCATCATCGCCGAGCCGGATAGCGTCATCGGCTGCGACTTTCCCTTCGGCCTGCCGGAGCCTTTGATCGCCGCCGAAAATTGGCAAAACTTCGCGCTCGAATTTTCTCAGCGATTCCCCGATGCCGAAACCTTCCACGATCTCTGCCATCGCGCCAGTTCCGGCGTGGAGATCAAGCGCCGCACCGATCGCGCGGCGCGGACACCGTTCAATTCCTACAATCTGCGGCTCTATCGCCAAACCTGGTGGGGGATCGCCGGATTGCTGGCGCCGCTCGTCGCGCAATCGGCGATTTCGGTAAGACCGCAAATGCCGCTCCGGGCAAAGCGCCCGGTCATGATCGAAGTCTGCGCCGCTTCCAGCCTGATCGCGATCGATTGTTATCCGGCCTATAAGGGCCGGTTTCCCGCGCATCGCCGCGCGCGGCGGCGGATTCTCGATTGTCTGATCGACGGGCGCTATCTGGCGCCCCTTCCCGATCCCCTCCGGCGCCGGATTCTCGCCAATGCCGGGGGCGACGCGCTCGATGCCGTAATCGGCGCGATTGCCGCCGGAGCCGCCGATCTCCGCCGCCCCGGCGATCGCTCTGATCGCCGCGAGGGACGAGTTTACGTCGCCTTATCGCCGTAGAGGCGGCGCGCCCGCGTTTCGAAAGCGCCGACCATGCGCCGCACCGCTTCGTGAAAGACGAGGCCGATCAGCCCATTCAAGAAGGCCGAGGCGAATTCGAATTCGAGGAAGAATTCGACGCGACACCCGCCATCCTCGGTCGCGTGGAAACGCCAGTGATTTTCGAGATGGCGAAAAGGACCCTCGACATATTCGACATCGATCCGCAGATTTTCGGAATCGAGCCGAACGCGGCTGGTGAAGCGTTCGCGCACCATTTTGAAACCGATGATCAGATCGGCGAGGAGATGCGTCGCGGATTTTTCCCGAATGCGGACGCTGCGGCACCAGGGCAGGAATTCCGGGTAGGATTCGACGGCGGCGACGAGGTCGTAAACCTGACGCGGCGTATAAGGGAATTGGCGCTCTTCGCGGTGTCGGCGGCGGCTCATGCCGCGGCATTCCGGGCGGCGCGCACGGCTTTGAGACGGCGGAAATCCTCCCCGGCATGATGCGACGAGCGGGTCAAGGGCGAAGCGGCAACGAGCAGGAATCCCTTGCCCAATCCCGCCTGACGCAATTGCGCGAATTCTTCCGGCGGCAGGAAACGCGCGACGGCGTGATGCTTGCGGGTCGGTTGCAGATATTGGCCGATGGTCAAGAAATCGACGCCCGCCACGCGCAAATCGTCCATGACCTGCAGCACTTCTTCGTTCGCCTCGCCCAGCCCGACCATCAGGCCGGATTTCGTGAACATATCGGCATCGATTTCCTTGACCCGCTGCAACAGGCGCAGGGATTGGAAATAACGCGCGCCCGGCCGCACGCTGCGATAAAGGCGCGGCACGGTTTCCAAATTGTGATTGTAGACATCGGGTTTGGCCGCGACGACCGCCTCGATCGCGCCCGGCTTGTTGAGGAAATCGGGCGTTAGCACCTCGATCGTGGTTTCGGGGCGCGCGTCGCGAATCCGCCGAATGGTCGCGGCGAAATGCGCGGCGCCGCCATCTTCGAGATCGTCGCGATCGACCGAGGTGATGACGACATGGGCAAGGCCAAGCTCGGCGATGGCGGCGGCGACGCGCTCCGGCTCGTGCGGGTCGAGCCGGTCCGGCTTTCCCGTCGCCACATTGCAGAAGGCGCAGGCGCGCGTGCAGACCGAACCCAGGATCATGACGGTCGCATGCTTCTGCGCCCAGCATTCGCCGATATTGGGGCAGGCCGCCTCCTCGCAAACGGTATTGAGTTGCAGGCGCCGCATCAGCGCGCGCGTTTCGGCATAACGGGGATCGGCCGGCGCCTTGACGCGAATCCAATCGGGCTTGCGGCTGACCGGTTGGTCGGGCCGATGGGCCTTTTCGGGATGGCGCGGCGGAAATTCCGGCATGGCCGTCGGATCAGATATGGATCGCCCGACCATAGGCGGCCAGCACGGATTCGTGCATCGCCTCGGAAAGGGTCGGATGCGGAAAGATCGTCGCCATCAATTCGCTTTCCGTCGTCTCCAGATGGCGCGCGATCGCATAGCCTTGAATCATTTCGGTGACTTCGGGGCCGATCATATGCGCGCCCAGCAATTCGCCGGTCTTGGCATCGAAGACGGTCTTGACCAAGCCTTCGGCATCGCCGAGCGCGATCGCCTTGCCGTTGCCGATCAGCGGGAAGCGCCCCACTCTGACCTCATGCCCCTTTTCCTTGGCGGCCGCTTCCGTCAGGCCGACGGAGGCGATCTGCGGATGGCAATAGGTGCAGCCCGGGATATTGCCGGTTTCTAAGGGATGAACATCCTTGCGCCCGGCGATGGCCTCGACGCAGATCACGCCCTCATGGCTCGCCTTATGCGCGAGCCAAGGCGGTCCGGCGAGATCGCCGATCGCATAAAGCCCGGGTTCGCCGGTACGACCATAGCCATCGACGACGACATGGGTTTTCTCGATTTTGGCCTTGGTGCCTTCGAGGCCGATATTCTCGACATTGCCGACGATACCGGCGGCGAGGATGATGCGATCGACGGCGATTTCGCGCTGGTTGCCGCCTTGGGCGATCGTCGCCGTCACGCCATCCTTGCCCTTGACGATCGACTTGACCGAGGCTTCGGTCAAAATTGTCATGCCCTGTTTTTCGAAAGCCTTGCGCGCCAAAGCGGCGATCTCGTGATCCTCGACGGGGAGGATACGCGGCATGATCTCGACGATGGTGACGGCGACGCCGAGCGATCGATAGAAACTCGCGAATTCGATGCCGATGGCGCCCGATCCCACGACCAGGATCGATTTCGGCAGACGATCGGGAACCATCGCCTCGCGATAAGTCCAGATGAGCTTGCCGTCGGGCTCTAAGCCTGGCAAGGCGCGCGCCCTGGCGCCGGTCGCAAGAATGATATGCGGCGCGGTCAGCCGCGCAATTTCCTGGCCATCCTTGCCGACGCTAACCGCGCCGGGACCGGCCAAGCGGCCATGACCGTCGAAAACCGTGACCTTGTTTTTCTTCAGAAGATGCTTGACGCCCGTCGCCAATTGCCCGGCGACCTTGCGCGAGCGCGCGACGATCTTGGCGAGATCGAAGCTCGTTTCCTTGACGGTGAAGCCGAAATCGGCGGCATGGGCGAGGAGATGGCCGATTTCCGCCGAGCGCAGCAACGCCTTCGTGGGGATGCAACCCCAATTCAGGCAGATGCCGCCGAGATGCTGGGATTCGACCAATGCCGTGGCAAGCCCCAGTTGCGCGGCGCGTATGGCCGCGACATAGCCGCCGGGACCGCCGCCGATGACGATCAGATCGAATTTCTGCGCGTTCATCTTATCCGCCTTATCTCGCACCCGGCCCGCCGCCGATCGCAAAAGGCGGCGGGCCGAGCGCGCGTTACCGATCTTACTGCGCCATGCAGGCCTGCATGGACGTCGCGAAATCGGGGCTCGCCATCATGCCGACCATATCGACGGCGCTCATGTTTTCGCCTTTTTGCTTCATCATCTCGACGACCTTGCCGCCGGCGCAGTCGCAAATGGCGGGAATCTTATCTTCCGAGATTCCGGCGGCGGGATTGGCGGCCATCGCCGTTTTCATGCTCTGCTCGCAGCTCGGCTTGAAGCCGTCGAGAAAAGCCTTGACCATCGGATCGCTGGTATCGACGGCCGCCGGCATTTCCTCGCCGCCGCGCATCGATTTCCACACATACCAGCCGGCAACGCCGAGTGCGACAACGACGATAACGGCAATAAGATTTTTGTTCATGGTGATCTCCTTCGGGTTGGGGTCTTGAATAGGCGCCGACTCGGGGCGCCATGGCGTCTCCTTATCAGCATCGGCGGCGCGGCTCAATCCGTCCGATCGTCGCCTTTCCTTGATCTTATTGAGGCAAAAACCGCGCGCAGGGCGTCACCGCTTCGGCGATTTCCGGGCTGTCTTGAAGTTCCAGCATTTCCGCAATCGAAAGCGGCCCTTTCGCTTTCAGCGCCGCGAAAGTCGCTTCGCTGGCGCAATGGCAAAATTCCTGCGCCTCGGCCTGCGGCCGGCCCGATTGCTTTGCGAATTCGCCGCGGCATCCCTCCTCGAACGAGGCGAGGAAATTCGTCATGAATCCTTCGCCGAAAGCGCTTTCGTCGATCGAAACCTTCTTCCATTGAAAGACGGCGAAAAGCCCGCCAAGAACGAGGACGAGCAGAACGGCAATGGCGATCCAGAATTTTTTCATGCGGGTCCTCCTCGCGCTAGATCAGCAGCGTCAGGGGATTTTCGATCGTCCGCTTGAAGGCCGCTAGGAATTCGGCGCCGATCGCGCCATCGACGACGCGGTGATCGACCGAAAGCGTCGCATTCATGATCGTCGCGACGGCGATCTCATCCTTCCGAACGACCGGCTGCTTGATCCCGGCGCCGATCGCCAGGATGCAGCCTTGCGGCGGGTTGACGATGGCGGCGAAGGCTTTGATCCCGAACATGCCGAGATTGGAAAGCGAAAAAGTGCCGCCGGTATAATCCTCGGGCTTCAGCTTCCCGGCGCGCGCGCGACCGGCGAGATCGCGCATCTCGGCGGAAATCTGAGACAGGGTCTTCGCTTCCGCATGACGCAAGACCGGCGTGATGAGACCGCCCGGTATGGCGACCGCAACCGAGATATCGGCGCTTTTATAGAATTTGGTTCCGGCCTCGCTCCACGAGGCATTGGCGGCGGGAACCGCGATCAGCGATTTGGCGCAGGCCGCGATGATGAAATCGTTGACGGAAATCTTGATCGAAGATTCCTTCGGCAAGGCGGCATTGATTTCCTCGCGAATGGCGAGCAGGCGATCGAGATCGCATTCGACCGAAAGATAGAAATGCGGCACTTGCTGCTTCGATTCCAGCAGGCGGCGGGCAATGGTCTTGCGCATGCTGGTATGGGGCACGAGATCGAATGCCGCCTCGCCGAATCCGGGTTGGCCGGCTTCGGCCGCCGGGAGAGTTTTCGGCGCCATGGGACCGGCCGCTTGCGTTCCTCCGGCTTTCGCTTTTTCGATATCGGCGCGAATGATGCGCCCCTGCGGGCCGCTGCCGGTAAGCCTCGCGAGATCGATACCGGCGGCGCTCGCCAGACGCCGCGCCAGAGGCGAAGCCCAGATGCGTTGCCCCGGTTTCGATTCTGCCGCGATAGCCGGTTGCGCCGGCGCTTTCTGTGCCGGCGCGGCGGCCGCCGGTGCCGGTGCGGGTTTTGGCGGCGCGGCCATGGCCGGCGCCGTCAACGCCGCTTCGCTCTCCCCCTCTTCCAGCAGGATGGCGATGGGCGCATTGACCTTGACGCCCTGCGTTCCTTCCGGGACCAGGATTTTCCCGAGGCGGCCTTCGTCCACGGCTTCGACTTCCATCGTCGCCTTGTCGGTTTCGATCTCGGCGATGACGTCGCCCGGCTTCACCTTATCGCCGACCGCCTTCGTCCAGCGGGCAAGATTGCCCTCGGTCATGGTCGGCGAGAGGGCGGGCATCAGAATTGAGATCGGCATTCTTCCCTCCCCCGTTAGCGATAGCAGGCGCGTTTGGCCGCCGCGACGATATCGCCGGGCTGCGGCAAAGAGAGACGTTCGAGATTGGCGGCATAGGGCAAGGGAATATCGGCGCCATGGACGCGCTCGACCGGCGCGTCGAGATGGTCGAAGGCGCGCTCCATGACCAAAGCGGCGATTTCGGCGCCGATCCCGGCGAAGGGCCAGCCTTCTTCCACAGTGACGAGGCGATTGGTCTTGGCGAGCGAGGCGATGATGGTCTCGCCGTCGAGCGGCCGCAAGCTGCGGAGATCGACGATTTCCGCCGCGATCCCTTCCTTGGCCAATTCCTCGGCCGCCGCTAGCGCCACGCCGACCATGCGCGAAAAGGCGACGATGGTGACATGGGCGCCGGGGCGCAAGATTTTCGCGCGACCGATCGGCACGATCCAATCGGGATCGCTCGGAACCGGGAAACTCTGGCCGTAGAGGATTTCGTTTTCCAGGAAGATGACGGGGTTGGGATCGCGGATCGCGGCCTTCAGCAGACCCTTGGCATCGGCCGCCGAATAGGGCGCCACGACCTTGAGGCCCGGACAATGCGCATACCAGCTCGCGTAACATTGCGAATGCTGGGCGGCGACGCGGGAGGCGGCGCCATTGGGACCGCGAAAGACGATCGGGCAGCCCATCTGCCCGCCCGACATGTAGAGCGTCTTCGCCGCCGAATTGATGAT
>CAYQAG010000002.1:0-1979 GCA_964415425.1 uncultured Rhodospirillaceae bacterium
GCTTGTCCCGCCAAGGCCGAGCATATCGCCTTCACCAATTCGCCGTGGCAATTTCGCCGATCCGATCTCGCCGCCCGCTTCGGCTGGGAGTCTTTCGCGACGATCAACGATTTCGAGGCGCTCGCCCTCGGCATCGGCGGATTGCCGAGCGAGGGATTGCACCCGATCCGCCCCGGCCGCATCCTGCCCAAAGCGGCCAAGGCCGTGCTCGGTCCTGGCACGGGGCTCGGCGTTTCCGGTCTGCTGGCCGATGGGCAAGGCGGATGGGTGGCAATCGCGGGCGAGGGCGGCCATATCGAATTCGCGCCGCGCCGCGATAGCGAGATCGAATTCCTGCGATTCATGATCGCGCGGAAAGGGCGCTGTTCGGTCGAGCGCGTGTTGTCGGGCGCCGGTCTTACCAATATCTACGAATTTCTCGCCGATCGGGCGGGGCAGGCGGGGCGGCGCCCCGATCCGGCGGAGATTTCCGCGTTGGGTCTTGCGGGCCGCGATCCCATCGCCGTCGCCGCGCTCGATTTTTTCTTGGGCGCCTTGGGGAGCCTTGCCGGCGATCTGGCGCTCCTCCTCGATGCGCAAGGCGGGGTTTATCTCGGCGGCGGCATTCTGCGTCACCTCCTGCCGATCCTGCCGAAAAGCGATTTCCTGCCGCGCTTCGCCGATAAGGGGCGACTTTCTTATAATCTTGCGGAAATTCCGATCTTCGTCATTCTCGATGGCGCCGCCGCCTTGCATGGAGCCATGCGCGCCTTGCAGCGCGAGGTTCGCCATGGATGACCGTCTTTCGCCGCGCAAGGCCGCCATCGTCGCCTTGGCTCTGGCGCAAAACCGCCTCGATGCCGAAACGGCGATCGCCGGCTTCATCGATCTCGATGCGTTGGATGCGGCGATCCGCGCTTTGAAAGCGGCTTTCCCGGCCGGAACGATGCATGCTTTCGCGGCGAAGGCGAATGCGATGCCGACGATCCTCGCGCATCTTGCCGGACGCGATCTCGCCTGCGAAGTCGCCAGTCCCGGCGAATTTCGCCGCGCGTTGGCGGCGGGTTTTACGCCCGAGCGGATCGTTTTCGACAGCCCGGCCAAGACGCGCGGCGAAATCGCCGAGGCTTTGGCGGCCGGCACCTTGCTCAATATCGACAATTTCCAGGAATTGGCGCGCATCGACGATTATCTGGCCAAGGCCGGCGCGCCGCGCTCGCCGATCGGCATTCGCATCAATCCGCAAGTCGGCGCCGGCCATATCGTCGCCATGAGCACGGCGAGTCAAACCTCGAAATTCGGCATCGGCCTCGAAGACGGGGATCATCGCCGGCTTTTGATCGAAGCCTATCGCGCGCGCCCTTGGCTCACGGCTCTCCATGTGCATGTCGGATCGCAAGGCTGCCCGTTGGAATTAATCGCCGCCGGCATCGCCAAGGCGCTCGCTTTCGCGCGCGCGATCAATGCCGCGATCGGGCGGCGGCAGATCGCCATTCTCGATATTGGCGGCGGCTTGCCGGTCAATTTCGCGAGCGAGGCGATCTCGCCCAGTTTCGCCGAATATGCGGAAACCCTGGCGCGCCTCGTTCCCGGGCTTTTCGCGGGCGAATTCCGCCTCGTCACCGAATTCGGCCGCGCGCTGCTCGCCAAGGCGGGCTTCATCCTGGCGCGGGTCGAATATACGAAGACCATGGGCGGGCGCGCCATCGCCATCACCCATGCCGGCGCCCAGGTCGCGACTCGCACCGTCTTCATGCCCGATCTCTGGCCGATCCGCATCAGCGCGCTCGATCGGCAGGGACGCGAGAAAACCGGCGATGCCATCGAACAGGATATTGCAGGACCTTGTTGCTTCGCCGGCGATATCATCGCGCATCGGCGATTGCTGCCGCGCCTGGAGCCGGAGGATTACGTCCTCGCCCACGATACCGGCGCCTATTATTTCTCGACGCCCTTTATCTATAACAGCCTGCCGGCGATCCCGGTCTATGGCGCGACGG
>CAYQAG010000002.1:2079-27653 GCA_964415425.1 uncultured Rhodospirillaceae bacterium
TCGACGCCCTTTATCTATAACAGCCTGCCGGCGATCCCGGTCTATGGCGCGACGGGGGAGGGGGATCGGGTCTCGCTGTCGCTGCTCCAGATCGCGCAGGATTGGCAATAACCGTTGCGTGGCGCTTGGCTTCAGGCGGACGACGTCTTGCCTTCCAGGGCATCGACGATATGGGCTAATTCGTCAGACAATTGCTGCACATGCCCCATCTTACCGGAGAACCGGGCCCTCAGGGTTTCGCCGAAGACCGTAGCAAGACTGCGATAATACCAGATGGAATCCGGCTTCGGCTGGCTGAAGCGTCCCCAAATCACTTCCCCGATCCCGGGTTTGCGAAGATCGCGCAGGATAGAGCGGGCGTTATGGACTTTATCGGCCAAGGAAACGAGAAGCAGATCGCCGTCGGCTTCTCGCATATGGGCGATATAGGCTTCCTTGCGAAGCCGCCAAGCGGGCTTTTTCTCTCCGCGGGAAGTATTGGCCATACTGTCCGAGCAACCTTCGACGATATGCGCGACGCGATCGCCGAATCGACTGCGGATATCGTCGAGGCGCGCCTTGCCGCCTTGATCTTCAACGCTATCATGCAGCAGAGCCGCAATGGCGAGATCTTCGTCGCCCCCGTATTCGAGAACCGTCGCGGCAACAGCGAGAAGATGAGCGACATAGGGCGTCGCCGTGCCTTTGCGTATCTGCCCGCCATGAATATGCATCGCGTAAAGCAATGCGCGATCGAATCGTTCGGTCAGCATGTCGCTTGTTGCCCTCGCTCGCAGCGGAATCTAGCCTAAGGCTCCAAGCGCCACCGCCGTATCGCACATGCGGTTGGAGAAACCCCATTCGTTGTCGTACCAGGAAAGGACGCGCACGAAGCGGTCCTCGATCACCTGAGTCTGAGAGAGATCGAAGGTCGAGCTATAGGGGTTATGATTGAAATCTCCCGAGACCAGCGGCTCGGCATTGGTGCCGAGAATGCCTTTGAGCGGACCCTGGGCGGCCTTGAGGATCGCGGCGTTGATCTTCTCGCGATTTGTCGGCTTGGCGCTGCGGAATTTGAAATCGACCAGCGAGACATTGGGCGTCGGCACGCGGATGGAAGACCCGTCGAGCTTGCCGGCGAGTTCCGGCAGAACGAGACCGACCGCCTTGGCGGCGCCGGTCGTGGTCGGGATCATGTTGAGTGCGGCCGCGCGCGCGCGATAGAGATCCTTATGCATCGTATCCAGCGTCGGCTGATCGCCCGTATAGGAATGGATCGTCGTCATATAGCCGTGTTCGATGCCGACGGCCTTGTGGAGGACGAAAGCGACGGGCGCCAGGCAATTCGTCGTGCAGGAGGCGTTGGAAACGATGCGATGCGCCTTCTTCAGCTTAGCATGATTGATGCCGTAAACGATGGTGAGATCGGCATTGGTCGCCGGTGCCGAGACGAGAACGCGCTTCGCGCCCGCATCGAGATGCAGTTTCGCCTTCTCGCGATCGGTGAAAAGCCCGGTGCATTCGGCGACGACGTCGATGCCGAGCTTGCCCCAGGGAAGCTTCGCCGGGTCGCGCTCGGCGAAGACCGAAATCCAGCCGCGCCCGACATTCATCGCCTGGTCGCGAGTCTCGACAATGCCCGGGAAAGCGCCGTGGACGGAATCGCGACGGAAGAGATGCGCATTCGTGGCGACGGGGCCAAGATCGTTGATGGCGACGATTTCGATATCCTTGCGCCCGGATTCCATCATCGCCCGCAGCACCAAGCGACCGATGCGGCCGAACCCGTTGATGGCTACGCGAACCGTCATTTTCCGCTCCTCTTTCCTAATCTTCCCGATCCTACGCCAAAGCCGCCTTGGCTTCCGCAACGAGATGCTCGGCGGTCAGGCCGAATTGACGATAGAGTTCCGCGGCCGGCGCCGAGGCGCCGAAGCCCGCCATACCGATGAAGCGGCCCTTATCGCCAAGATAACGCTCCCAGCCGAATCCGCCGGCGGCCTCGATAGCGAGGCGCGGCGCCTCGCCCAGAACCTCGCGGCGATAGGCGGCCGATTGTTGGTCGAAAAGCTGCCAACAGGGCAGGCTGACGACCGCCGTGCCGATGCCTTCGGCTTCGAGTTGCTGGCGCGCGGCGATGGCAATCGCGACCTCGCTTCCCGTCGCCAGGATGGTGAGGCGCCGCGTTCCGCCGGCGGGACGGATGACATAGCCGCCGCGCTTGCAATGATTGGCGCTCGCCGCATCGGCTCTGAGATGCGGCACGGCCTGGCGGGAAAGCGCGATCACCGAGGGGCGATCCTTGGCGCTCAAGGCGAGTTCCCAGCATTCGGCCGTTTCCATGGTATCGCAGGGCCGGAAGACGAGCAGATCGGGAATGGCGCGCAGGCTCGCCAGATGCTCGATCGGCTGATGAGTCGGGCCGTCTTCGCCGAGGCCGATCGAATCATGGGTCATGATATAGATGACGCGCTGGCGCATCAGCGCGGAAAGGCGGATCGCCGGCCGGCAATAATCGGTGAAGACGAGGAAGGTGCCGCCGAAGGGAATAATGCCGCCATGCAGAGCGAGTCCGTTCATGGCGGCCGCCATCCCGTGTTCGCGCACGCCATAGAAAAGATAATTGCCGGAGAAATCCTGCGGCGTCACGGGTTTTGCCGTCTTGGCGCGGGTATTGTTCGAGCCGGTCAAATCCGCCGAACCGCCGATCAATTCCGGTAGAGCCGGCACCAGGGCATCGAGAATTTTTTGCGAGGATTGGCGGGTCGCGATCTGCGGCGCTTCGGCGGCGATCGCCGATTTGAGATCGCCGATCCGCTGCGCGAAATCCTCCGGCAAGGCGCCCGCCATGCGGCGGTCGAATTCGGCCCTGTCGGCATGCGCCGCATGGCGCCGCTGCCAAGCGGCGAATTCGCCTTCGCTGCGTTTCCCAGCTTCGGCCCAGGCGGCGCTTATGGGTTCGGGAATGACGAAGGGGGGATGCGGCCAATCCAGCTTGGCGCGAGCGCCGGCGATTTCCTCGGCCCCCAGCGGCGCGCCATGGGTCGCGGCGGTGCCGGCTTTTTTCGGCGCGCCATAGCCGATGATCGTGCGGCAGGCGATGAGATTCGGGCGGTCGCTCGTCTTGGCCTTGGCGATGGCAGCGGCGATGGCTTGGGCATCGTGACCGTCGACCGATTGGACCGCCCATTGGCTGGCTGCGAAACGCGCCTTTTGATCGTCGCTGGTCGCGAGCGAAGTCGATCCGTCGATGGAGATGCCGTTATCGTCGAAGAGCAGGATGAGCTTGTTCAATCGCAAATGCCCGGCGAGCGAGATCGCTTCTTGGCTGATGCCTTCCATCAGGCAGCCGTCGCCGGCGATGACATAGGTATGATGATCGACGAGTTCGCGGCCGAAACGCTGCGCCAACAGGCGTTCGGCGATCGCCATGCCGACGGCATTGGCGAGGCCCTGGCCAAGCGGGCCGGTCGTCGTTTCGATGCCCGCGGCATGACCGAATTCGGGATGGCCGGCGCTGCGGCTGCCCCATTGGCGGAAGCGCCGCAATTCCTCGATCGTCATATCGGCATAGCCGGTGAGGTGCAGCACGGCGTAAAGCAGCATCGAGCCATGGCCGGCGGAAAGGATGAAGCGGTCGCGATCCGGCCAATCGGGATGGCGCGGGTCGAATTTCAGGAATTGGGTGAAAAGCACGGTCGCGACATCGGCCATGCCCATCGGCATGCCGGGATGGCCGGAATTGGCGGCTTCGACCGCATCCATGGCGAGCGCGCGGATGGCATTGGCAAGGTCGCGATGCGATAAGACGGCCATGGGCGATATCGGTCCCCGGTTGCGATCGGGGGGTGAAGATGCCCGCATGGGCCGGCAAAAGCAACCCATCGATTCCGCTGCGGATCGCGTGTTCCGCGGGCGGCCCCGCGGATTCCGTAAAAGGCTCTTGAATCCCCGGGGGCAAAGGGTTTTGATGCGGGTCGAAAGCTTGAGTTCCGATAGGATTGATCAGCATGTCGAAAACCGATGCGGCGATTGCAAGGCTGGACGAGGCGATGATTCGTCTCGATCGGGCGATCGGCGAAAGCCAAGCCAAGGGCGCGGGATCGCGCCATCTGCTGGAAGAGGAACTTGCCGCCTTGCGCGAGGCCTATGCGCATCTCGAAACCGAAGCCCGGCAGGTGAGCGACCGATTGGACGATATTATCGGCCGGCTTGCCGTCGTGACCGGCGAGACCGGCGCTGCGGCTCCGGCCGAAGGAGCTTGAGCCATGCCGAAAGTGACCGTCACGTTCAACGGCCGAACCTATGACATCGCCTGCGGAATCGGCGAGGAGGCCAGGGTTCAGGAATTGGCCGGCGAGATTCGCCGGCGCATGGAAGGCATGGCCAAGAATGCGGGCTCGATCCAGGAAACTCAGCTTTTTGCCCTGACGGCCTTGCTGCTGGCCGACGAATTGGATCAGCGGGGGCGGGAGGTCGAAAGAGCGAAGCGCGAGCAGGAATTGGCGATGGCGAATTTGCGCAACGAGCAGGATGCCCGCCTCGCCGCCGCCAAGCAGGATTGGGAGAAGGAAATCGCCGCTTTGCGCCATGGCCAGACCGAGGCCGCCCAACGCCAAGCCCAAGCGGCCGAAGAGCGCGAGGGGCGGATCGCCGACACGATCGACCGTTTGGCCGAGCGCATGGAAACTATTGCCGCCCGGCTCGCGGCAGCGTAAAGGGGAAGCGGGCGGTCCCGCTGCCGAACGCGACAGGCCATCCGTATTCCCTGGGGCCATACCTAACCTCTCGGGAGCTGTCCCTGCCGGGGCCCTGGCCTCGGTACATGGCGCCCACCTGCACTGGCAGGCCACAGAGGAAACAACCGTGCCATCGCTTCAGGCGGCGCCGCCCACCTTATGTCGGATTTCATGAATTCCTCGGAACTATCTGAACGTAAAGCAAAATTAAGAAGAGAAGCGACGATCCGCCGTGCGGCCGCCTTTGCGGCAGCGCCAGCTTCGGGCGAGACGCTGATCGCGCCCTTCTTGGCTTTCCTGAAAGAAGCCGGTCTCGATACGGGCGCCGTCATCTCCGCCTATTGGCCGCTCCCGGAGGAGATGGATCTTCGCCCGCTGATGCGGCGGCTCCACGATCTCGGCTATGCGATCGGCCTGCCGGTCGTCTTGGCGCGGGGGGCGCCGCTCGTCTTTCGCCGCTGGTCGCCGGATACGCCGCTCGTTCAGGGGAATTTCCGAGTGATGACCCCACCTCCGGGAGCGCCCGAGATCGCGCCCGATTGCCTGCTCGTTCCCTTGCTCGCCTTCGATCCTCGGGGTTATCGCCTCGGTTATGGCGGCGGGTTCTACGATCGGACGCTCGCCAAGGCGCGCGAAAACCGGCAGGTTCGGGCGATCGGCGCGGCCTATGCGGCTCAGGAGATGGCCGATCTGCCGATCGAGGCTTTCGATCAGCCCCTCGACGGCATCCTGACGGAGCAGGGCTTGCGGCTAATGCAGCCGGGGAGCGGGCGATGAATCTGTTGTTTCTGGGCGACATCGTCGGCCGATCCGGGCGGGATGGCGTGGTCGCGCATCTCCCCGCTTTGCGCCGATCGCTCGATCTCGATTTCGTCATCGCCAATGGCGAAAACGCCGCCTCCGGTTTCGGCATCACGGCGAAAATCTGCCAGGAGCTTTACGCGGCGGGCGTGGATTGCCTGACGACGGGCAATCATGTCTGGGATCAAAAGGAAACGGCGGGGTTCATCGGCGGCGATCCGAAATTGCTGCGCCCCGTCAATTTTCCCGAGGGCACGCCGGGGCGAGGGCTTGGCCTTTACCGGACGGCGCGCGGGAAATCCGTTCTGGTCGCCAATCTCATGGGTCGGCTTTTCATGGACCCGCTCGACGATCCCTTCCGCGCGGCCGAGGCATTGCTCTCGACCTATCGCCTCGCCGGCAATGCCGATGCCCTGGTCTTCGATTTCCATGCCGAGGCGACCAGCGAAAAAATGGCCTTCGCGCATCATGTCGATGGCCGCGCCTCGCTCGTCGTCGGCACGCATACCCATGTCCCGACCGCCGATCACCGGATCCTCGCCAAGGGCACGGCCTATCAAAGCGATGCCGGCATGTGCGGCGATTACGATTCGGTCATCGGCATGGAAAAATCCGTGCCCATTGCTCGGTTTTTGAAGAAAATGCCGACCGAGCGGTTAAGCCCGGCCATGGGCGAGGCGACGATCTGCGGCCTTTATGTCGCGACCGAGGAAAAAACGGGCCTTGCCCGGCATGTCGCCCCCTTGCGCCTCGGCGGCAAGCTCGCCCCCGCCATGCCGGAAAAGGTCTGACGCGCGATCCTTTGGCCGGTTGGCGCGCTGCCCGATTCCGCTTGGGCGCGACATCTGCTAGAAGGCGGGAATCGCAGCGCCGGGAGTAGGCCCGGCCGATTCGCAAGGCAGGGTTCGTAAGCAAGATGGCGGGTCATTCCCAATTCAAGAACATCATGTATCGCAAGGGCGCGCAGGATGCGAAGCGCGCCAAGATCTTTACCAAGATCATCCGCGAATTGACGGTCTCGGCCAAGATGGGCTCGGCCGATCCCAATGCCAATCCGCGCCTGCGGGCGGCCATGCTGGCGGCGCGCGAAGCCAATATGCCTCGGGATACGATGGAACGCGCGATCAAGCGCGGCGCCGGAGGCGAGGATCAGACCGCCTATGAGGAAGTGCGCTACGAAGGCTACGGCCCGGGCGGCATCGCCTTGATCGTCGAGGCTCTGACCGATAACCGCAATCGCACGGCTTCCGAATTGCGGGCGGCCTTCGCCAAGGCGGGCGGCAATCTGGGCGAAACGAATTCGGTGAGTTTCCTTTTCAACCGGGCCGGCATTATCCGCTACGCGGCTTCGGCGGCGAGTGCCGAGGATATGTTCGCCGCCGCTCTCGAAGCCGGCGCCGCCAATGTCGAAAGCGATGAGGAAGGGCACGAGGTCACCTCCGCACCGGAGGATTTCGCGCGGCTCCGCGACGAATTGGAGGCGAAATTCGGCCCCGCCCAGGAAGCCCGGCTCGGCTGGCTCGCCTTGAGCGATATCGCGATCGCGGGCGAAACCGCCGAGGCGCTTTTTAAGCTGGTCGAAGTGCTGGAGGATAACGACGACGTGCAATCGGTCACCGGGAATTATCGGGTTTCGGCCGAAACCCTGGCCCGATTGTCGAGTTGAGCGGGGCAGGCGGAGCGATGCGTATCCTCGGCCTCGATCCCGGATTGCAGCATACCGGCTGGGGGATTATCGACGCCGAAGGATCGCGCCTGATCTTCATCGCGGCGGGCGCCGTGCATACCGATGCGAAAGAGGCGCTGGCGCGCCGATTGGTCGCGATCCACGATGGCCTGAAGGATGTCATCGACGCGCATCAGCCGGACGAGGCGGCGGTCGAGGAAACCTTCGTCAATAAGAATCCGACCTCGACTCTGAAACTGGGATTGGCGCGCGGCGTCGTCCTGCTCACCCCTGCGCTCTATAAGATGCCGGTCGCGGAATATCCGGCCAATCTCGTCAAGAAATCGATCGTCGGCACGGGCCATGCCGAAAAGGCGCAGATGGCGATGATGGTGCAGCGCCTGCTGCCGATGGCGCGGATCGATGGCCCGGATGCCGCCGATGCCCTGGCTATCGCCATCTGCCATGCGCATCATCGGGCGACCTTGCGGGCCTGGGGAGCGCGGGAAACGCCCGTGGCGCTTCGATGATCGGTAAACTCACCGGCATCCTCGACGATCTTGGGATCGATCGCGTGCTGATCGATGTCGGCGGCGTCGGCTATATCGTGCAAGCGAGCGCCAAGACCCTGGCGCGGCTCGGGCCGTCGGGGCAGACGATCAGCCTCGCCATCGAGACGCAGATGCGGGAGGATGGATTTTATCTCTACGGCTTCGCCGATACGGCGGAGCGCGATTGGTTCCGCCTGCTGACGAATGTTCAGGGCGTCGGCGCGCGGATCGCGCTCGCCATCCTGTCGGTGCTGGGTCCCGGCGAACTCGTGACGGCGATCGCGGCTCAGGATCGCGCCGCCATCACGCGCGCGAACGGCGTCGGCCCCAAATTGGCGCAACGCATCCTTTCCGAATTGAAGGACAAGGCCAGCGGCATCGCCCTCGGCCCGGCAGCGGCGGCAACGATAACCGGCGCCTCTGGCGGCGACCGGCGCATCGAGGATGCGGTTTCGGCGCTCGTCAATCTCGGCTATCGCCGCACCGAAGCCTATAATGCGGCGCAGCGCGCGCTCGAAAAGGCGGGCGCCAAGGCTTCGCTCAACGATCTCATCCTCGGCGGCCTCAAGGAACTCGGGCAATGACCGAGCGCGACAAGGCCTCGGATCGCGTGATCGCGCCCGCATCGCAGAGCGAGGATGCGCCGGAGCCTGGCTTGCGACCTTTGGCCTTGAGCGAATTCGTCGGTCAGGAGAAATTGCGCGACAATCTGGGCGTCTTCATCGCGGCGGCGCGCGCGCGCGGCGAGGCGCTCGATCACGTCCTTTTCCACGGGCCCCCCGGTCTCGGCAAGACGACCCTGGCGCAGATCGTCGCGCGCGAGCTTGGCGTCGGGTTTCGCGCGACTTCGGGTCCCGTCATCGCCAGAGCCGGCGATCTCGCGGCCCTTCTCACCAATCTTCAGCCCAAGGACGTGCTTTTCATCGACGAAATCCATCGCCTGTCGCCGGCGGTCGAGGAGATTCTCTATCCGGCGATGGAGGATTTCCAGCTCGACCTCATCATCGGCGAGGGGCCGGCGGCGCGATCCGTGCGCATCGATCTGCCGCGCTTCACGCTGGTCGGCGCGACGACGCGGCTCGGCCTCATCACGACGCCGTTGCGCGAGCGTTTCGGCATTCCCTTGCGGCTCAATTTCTACACCGCCGCGGAATTGGAGCGGATCGTCGAACGCGGCGCCAGGATCGTCGGCCTCGATCTTGCCGAAAGCGGCGCGGCGGAGATCGCGCGGCGCGCGCGGGGAACGCCGCGCGTCGCCGGGCGCCTGTTGCGGCGCGTGCGCGATTTTTCCGCCCTCGCGAAATCGGGCGCGGTCGATGCTAGGCTCGCCGATCTCGCCCTCAATCGGCTGGAGGTCGATCATCTCGGCCTCGATGCCATGGATCGGCGCTATCTCGCCTGCATCGCGGAAAATTATCAGGGCGGCCCGGTCGGCGTCGAAACCCTGGCGGCGGCGCTTTCGGAGCAGCGCGACACGATCGAGGATGCGATCGAACCCTATCTCATCCAGCAGGGCTTGCTGCAAAGATCGCCGCGCGGTCGGCTGCTGACGCTGAAGGGCTATGCGCATCTCGGCCTCGCGCCCTCGCCTAACGCCGCGCAGCTCGACCTCATGGCTGGCGATACGAGTGCCACGGAAGAGGGCGAAGGGGTATGAACGCCGCATCGAGCGCGGCGCCAGCCGGCGCAAAGCGCGATCATCGCTTTCGCCTGCGGGTCTATATCGAGGATACCGATGCCTTAGGGTTCGTCTATTACGCCAATTATCTGAAATTCGCCGAGCGCGCGCGGAGCGAAATGCTGCGCGATCTCGGTCTTTCCCATGGCGCCTTGATCGCCGAGGGTTTCGCCTTGGTCGTTCGCCGCTGCCATCTCGATTTCCGGCGCCCGGCCCGGCTGGAGGACGAATTGACCGTCGTCAGCCGGCTCGTCGGCTTGCGCCGCGCCTCTTTCGCCCTCGATCAAGCGATCGAACGGGAAGGCGAGGCGCTTTGCCGCATCGGCATCGATATCGCCGGAATCGGCCGGGACGGCCGACCCGCCCGATTGCCGGACGATCTTCGCCAAGCTTTCGCCACATTCGCCTAGGATTCTCATCCTCGATCTCGGAAAGGAACGACGCTCATGGATCCGACGACCCCACCGCCGATACCGGTCCCGCCGATTGCCGGTTCCGGCCTCGACCCCGCCGCGGCCTTGGGCCCGGCGGCGCAGGCTATCGGCGGCGCTAATTACGATTTTTCCGTCCTCGGGCTTTTTCTCGAAGCCGATATCGTCGTCAAGATCGTGATGATCGGGCTTTTCTTCGCCTCGATCTGGAGTTGGGCGATCATCATCGACAAGCTGCGTCGCTTGCGCAAATTGCGCCGCCTCGCGCGTCAGTTCGAGGATTCCTTCTGGTCCGGGGGCTCGCTCGAAGATCTCTACGACCGGATTTCCAACCGCCCGACCGATCCCATGTCCTCGATCTTCGTCGCGGCGATGCGCGAATGGCGCCGCTCGGCGGCCAAGGGATTGCTGGGAACCGAGCATCTGCGCGAAAGCCTGCAGGACCGCATCGAGCGCGTGATGAATATCACCCTCGGCCGCGAGATGGATCAGATCGAACGTTATATGGGCTATCTCGCCTCGGTCGGTTCGGCGGCGCCCTTCATCGGCCTCTTCGGCACGGTTTGGGGCATCATGCGGAGCTTCATCGCCATCGGCGGCACCAAGAACACCACCCTGGCCGTGGTCGCACCCGGCATCGCCGAGGCGCTCTTTGCGACCGCGTTGGGTCTCGTCGCCGCCATTCCCGCCGTTCTCGCCTATAACAAGCTTTCCGGCGATATCGCGCGCTACGGCAATCGGCTGGAAGCCTTCGCCGGCGAATTCGGCGCCATTCTCTCGCGCCAGCTTGAGGAAAAACGCTGATGGCCGTCAAGCTCGGCGGCAAGGCGAATTGGGCGCGCGGCTATGCCGGGCGGCGCAAATTTTCGCCGGTGGCGGAAATCAACGTCACGCCCATGGTCGATGTCATGCTGGTGCTGCTCATCATCTTCATGGTGACGGCGCCGCTGCTCACCGTCGGCGTCGAGGTCGATCTGCCGCAGACCAAGGCCGAGGCGATGGATAAGCCCGAAGAACCGCTCGTCGTCACGGTCAAGAAGGATGGCGCCATCTTCATCCTGGAAAGTCCGGTGACGCTCGACCAATTGGGACCGCGCCTCAAGGCGATCACGGCGGCGAAACCCGATACCGTCATCTATGTGCGCGGCGATCGCGCGGCCGATTACGGCAGTTTCGCCAGCGTGCTCGCCGAATTGCAGGCGGCGGGTCTGACCAAGATCGGGCTCGTTACCGATGCGCTCGATAAACCGGCGGCGAAACCGGCCAACGGCAATTGATCGATGGCCATGCGCCGGCTCGTCCGACTTTTGGGATTCGGTCGCGATATGGAGGATGCGGCACTCCTCTCGATCGCGGGCCATGCCGGAATCTTCATTTTGCCGGCGGTTCTGGCGCTTTTCGGCCTCATCACCATTTTCGAAACGCCGGCCATCGTCGAGCCCGAGACCATCAATGTCGAATTGGTGCGCGATATCACCGCCGCGCCGCCGGTTCCCCTCGAAGCGCCCAAGCCCACGCCCGCGACAGCCAAGGTCGAAAAACCGAAAGTTGCGGCGGCGAAGCCCGAAATCGTAACGCCGCCGCCGGCCCCACCGGCGCCGCCGGCTCCCGCTCTCGCAGCGGAAGAACCGCCCGCACCTGTCATTCTGCCCGACGAAACGCAGAAGCCGGTCGAAAAGAAGCCCGAGGAGAAGAAGCCCGCGCCTCAGCCCGAGGCGAAGCCGGAAAAACAGCCCGAGAAAAAGCCGGAGAAGAAACCGGAAAAGAAACCCGAGAAAAAACCGGAAGAGGGCGATTTCAACTCGCTGTTGAGCGATCTCTTGCCCCAGGATCAACCGCCTGCCCAAGCCGCCGCTGCGGAAGAGGCGCCGCCCGAGGCACCGAGTGCGGCCGAGGCGAAGCCTGCGGCGGGGCCGAAAACCAGCCGTGTCGGCGATGTCGCCATGACGAGTTCGCAGAAGGATTCGATCCGCAATCAAATCTATCCGAAATGGAATATCGATGCCGGCATCGCCAATCCGGAAAAATACCGGCCGTTGATCCGCGTCAGTCTCGATCCCGATTGTTCGGTAAAAGGCGCCGTCATTCTCGAACCGGAAAAGATGAGCGATCCCGTTTTCCGCAGTGTCGCCAATGCGGCGCGCCTTGCGCCGCTGCGGCTGCAGAAATTGACGATCCCCGAGGGCGATTGCGCCGATTTTCCCGTGATCGACCTCGAATTCGACTTGGAGGCGGCGATTTATGGTAATTATTAGCGAATCGCCAGCCGAGTCGAGACCGGCCCCGGCCGGCCCGTTCTTGCCCCAGGTCTAGCCCAGGAAGAGACGATGCTCATGATCCGCCGCCATCTCCTCATTGTCTTCGCTTTCCTTCTCGCCGGGAGCGCCTTCTTGGCGACGCTTCCCGCCTTCGCGCAAACGCCGCCCAAAATCGTCATCGATCGCGCCGGCGAGACCAAGCCTTTCCCCATCGCCATTCCCAATTTCGCCGGAGCCGATCCCAATCTCGCTCAGGTCGGTGCCGATATCGCGCGTGTCGTCTCCGCCGATCTCGAACGTTCGGGATTGTTCGCGCCGATCGATCCGCGCGCCTTCATTCAGCAGAATGTCTCGGTCAATCTACCGCCGCGCTTTCAGGATTGGCGCCTCATCAATGCCGAAGCCATGGTCGCAGGCTCGATCGATCCCGATGTCGGCGGCAAGCTGAAGATCAGCTTCCGCCTGTGGGATATTCTGGGCGAGCAGGTGATGATCGTTGGCCCCTATAATTCGCCCGGCATGGCCTTGAGTTCGGCGCCGCAGGATTGGCGCCGCGCCGCCCATCAGATCGCCGATGCCATCTATAAGGCGCTGACCGGGGAAAACGGCTATTTCGATAGCCGCATCGTTTACATCTCGGAAACCGGCCCGAAATCCCGCCGCATCAAGAAATTGGCGGTGATGGATCAGGATGGCGAGAATCATCGTTTCCTGACCCAGGACGATCGCACGCTCGTGCTGACGCCGCGTTTCTCGCCGACCAATCAGGACATCACCTATATGTCCTATTTCAATAACAAACCTCGGGTCTATCTGTTCAGCACCACGACCGGGCAGCAGGAAATCCTGGGCGATTTCCCCGGCATGACCTTCGCGCCGCGCTTTTCCGCCGACGGGCAAAGCGTCGTGCTTTCCATGGCGACGGGCGGCAATACGGACATCTATCGCATGGATATCCGGACAAGGCGCACGCAGCGCCTGACCAGCGATCCCGGCATCGATACCGGCGGCAGCTTCTCGCCCGACGGCAATCGCATCGCCTTCGAAAGCGATCGCGGCGGTTCGCAACAAATCTATGTCATGAATGCGGATGGGTCCGGCGTTCAGCGCGCCAGCCGCGGGCAGGGGCGCTACGGCACGCCGGTTTGGTCGCCGCGCGGCGATCTTATCGCTTTCACGCGCATCGATAAGGGCACGTTCTATATCGGCGTCATGAAGCCCGACGGATCGGCCGAGCGTATGTTGGCGACTGGCTGGTTGATCGAAGGGCCGACCTGGGCGCCCAATGGCCGCGTCCTCGCTTACTTCAAGCAGGATCCATCGGGGCGCGCCAAGCTGCATTCCATCGATATTACGGGGCGTAACGAAAGGGAGCTGAAGACGCCTCTCGACGGGTCCGACCCGGCATGGTCGCCCTTGCTAACGAATCAGTAATGGGTTATTTTCCCTAGCTGATTCGTAGAGCGAAATCATGCCGTGAAGACCTTGATTGACAACACAATTTCGGCTTCGACCGTTTCCGATTCGCGAGTGCGACTCGGTGGTTCCCATAAGGTCGGGGCGAAAGAGAGAAGAGGGTTAAGATGCGACTGAAATTCCTGGCGGCTCTCGGCTTCGCCGCATTCCTGGCGGCCTGCGCCTCCGACGAACCGATCAATCAAGTCGGCGATACGACCGGCACCGGCGATCAGACCGCCAGTACCGGCGACACGACTGGGGCGGGCGGCGTCAACCAAGGCGCGCTTCCCGGTTCGCCCAGCGAATTCGAGCAGGTGATCGGCAATACCGTCTATTTCGAGACGGATAGCTACAATCTGACGGCCGAGGCTCAGGGCCAGTTGCAGCGCCAAGCGGCTTGGCTTGCGCAATATCCGCAATACACGATGACGGTCGAGGGCCATTGCGACGAACGCGGCACGCGCGAATACAATCTCGCCTTGGGCGAAAGGCGCGCGAATTCGGTTGCCAATTATCTCGTTGCCTTGGGCGTCGATCAGGGTCGGGTCAGCGTCATCTCCTACGGCAAGGAACGCCCGAACTGCACCGAATCCGACGAATCCTGCTGGGGCCAGAATCGCCGCGGCGTGACCTCGCTCAATCAATAGGCGCCGCCTTCCGACGCCTTCGGGTCCCGGCCATAATTTCGCCGCGAAAGCGGCGGAGGATAGCGCCCGCGCCAAGCTCCTTGAGCCGGCGCGGGTCTGATCTGACCGGATCACGCGGAGGAATTCCATGCTGAATTTTTCGTCCCATCGCCTGCGGAGCCTCGCTTTTCTGCTTGGGCTTTGCCTGCTCTTTGCGGGCTTGGCCGGGCCGGGTCGGGCCGACGAAATCGACGATCTGCGCGCCGAAATCGAAAAGCTGAAGCAGCAGGTGCTTTATCTTCAGAACCAGATGCCGCGATCAGGGTCGGGCGGGGGATCGTTCGCCGCCCAGCAGCAAGTGCAGTTTCAGGAGATTCAACAGCAGATCGCGACCCTGACCGGGCGGATCGAGAGCGTCGAGCTCCGCCTCAACGATGTCGAGGGCAAGCTCAATCGCCTGCAGGAAGATTTCGACCTCCGCCTAACGCAATTGGAACAAGGCGGCGGCGCGCCGATGGCGGCGGCGGGAGCGCCGCCTGCGCCTTCGGACGCGTCCGGTGTCGTAAGCGAGGCCCCGGCCGATGCGGGCACGCCGCCGACAACGCCCGCTGCGCCCGCAAGCGGCGGCGTTCTCGG
Organism: uncultured Rhodospirillaceae bacterium; assembly: GCA_964415425.1. GTDB lineage: Bacteria > Pseudomonadota > Alphaproteobacteria > Dongiales > Dongiaceae > Dongia. The sequence goes on from CAYQAG010000002.1 coordinate 16,903, forward strand.
CACCTTGACCGATGCGCAATTGCAGACCCTGCCGCAGCCCCCGGAAGGCGCTGCCGCAGCGGCGGCCGATGCGGCGGCCAGCCAATCCTCGCCCGAGGCTTATTACAATCGCGCCACCGGCCTCATGCAGAAGAAACAATGGGCCGAGGCGGAAGCCGCTTGGAAGGATTTTCTGGCCCGCTTTCCGACTCATAGCCGGGCCGGCAATGCGCAATACTGGCTGGGCGAAACCTATTTCGTGCGCAGCGATTTCAAGCGCGCGCAGATCGCCTTCGCCGAGGGCTATCAGAAATATCCGAAAAGTTCCAAGGCGCCCGATAATCTCCTGAAGCTCGGCATCTCGCTCGGCAAGAACGGCCGCGATCGCGATGCCTGCACGGCCTTCCGCCAATTGGCGAAGCAATTCCCGGAAGCCGCGCCCGAGATCAAGGAAAAGGCGAAACGGTATCGCGAACTTTATAAATGCGGCTAAGCCGTCCGAACGTCGCGACGTGACTGGGTTGCCTTCCGCCGTACGCGTTCCCGATGGCGAGGCGGCGTTGAGTGCGGCGGAATTCGCCGCGGCGCTCGCCGATTTCGGTCCCTTCGAAAGCCATCCCGAAATCGCCATCGGTCTTTCGGGCGGTCGGGATAGTCTCGCCCTCGCGCTGCTCCTCGCCGAATGGACGAAGGCCAAGGACGGTCGAATTTTCGCGCTCATCGTCGATCACGGCTTGCGCCCGGATTCGGCGACCGAGGCGGCGAAAGTCGCGGCGATTGTCGCCCGCTGGCGTGCCGAGGGCTTGCCGATCGCGGCGGAAATCCTCCGCTGGGAAGGGTCAAAGCCCAAAACGCGGATCCAGGATTCCGCGCGCGAAGCGCGCTATGCGTTGATGATCGATTGGTGCCGGGCACGAGATATCCTGCATCTCGCCATCGCGCATCAGGCGGAGGATCAGGCGGAAACCCATCTCATGCGCGCGGCGCGGGGATCGACCGATTTCGGCCAGGCGGGCATGAGCGCCAGCCTCTGCCGGGAAGGCGTGCGCGTGTTGCGGCCGCTGCTGGGTTTTTCGCGGCGGCGGCTGACGGCTTTTCTTACGGCGCGCGGCCAATCCTGGATCGAGGATCCCAGCAACCGGGCGCCGCGTTTCGCGCGCGCGCATTGGCGCGCCTTTGCCGAGGGTCGCCCCGATCTCGCGGCAAGGATCGCCGCCCTCGGCCAAGAGCGCCGGGCGCGCGAATTCGCCTTCGCCGCCTGGGCGCGATCGCATATCGAGCTTACGCCGCTTGGCCATGCTTGGCTCGAACCCTCGGCCTTGGAGATCGCCAATCCGGCGGAAGAAGAGGGTCTCGCTTTCGCCCTGGGCAGGTTGATCCGCCTGATCGGCGCTGAGCCTTATGCGCCGAATCCAGCCCGGCTTCTGGCCCTTGCCGCGGATTTGCGGCAAGGGGTCAAGGGGCGCACCTTGGGCGGGTGCCGAATCTTGCGCCTCGCTCGGGCGAAGGGCGCGGCTTGGCTCTTCGCCCGCGAGGCGGCGGCGATCTCGCCGCCTTTCCCAGTTGCGGCGGGGGTGGCGGGGCATTGGGACCGCCGCTTCGCCTTTCGCGTGGCGGCTTCCGGGCTAGGCCTCGCGTTGGGTGCCCTGGGCGAGGATGGCTTGGCCGATCTCGCCGCGCTCGGGCCCTTGGCCGATGCCGTCAAGCAAGCGATCCCCGAGGCGGCCCGCGCGGCTTTGCCCGCCTTGCGCCGGGGGCGGGAAATCTTGGCCGTGCCGCATTTCGGCTTCGGATCGGGGCTTTCCTGCCGCTATCGGCCGCAGGATTCCCTGACGGGTTGCGGCTTTACTCTTGCCAAGGATGCGGCGCACACTAGATAAGCAAAGAGGCATTAACCCTTAGGTCCTGCCCCCTTCCCCTGACGGGATCGGCGGCCAACCCCGGATGAGGAAGCGAATCGCGTGGGCAATATCGGCAAAACGGCAATCATCTGGCTGGCGATCCTCGTGGTCCTGCTGGTCGTCTATAATCTGTTCCAGGGCGATGGCGCCCGGGTCGGACAGGTGCAATTCGCCTATTCCGAATTCCTCGGCAAGGTCGAGGCCGGGGAAATCAAGGAAGTCACGATCCAGGGCCGCGCCATCACCGGCCAGACCAGCCAAGGCCAGACCTTTTCCACTTATGCGCCCGAGGATGCCAAGCTGGTCGAACGGCTGACCGCGCAGAATGTCGTCATCAAGGCGGGGCCGGAGGAAAGCGGCGTTTCGCCCTTGATGGCCTTCCTCATCAATTGGGGGCCGATGCTGGTCATTTTCGGCCTGTGGATTTTCTTCATGCGCCAGATGCAGGCCAATGGCGGCAAGGCCATGGGTTTCGGCAAATCGCGCGCGAAATTGCTGACCGAGCGCACCGGCCGCGTCACGTTCGAGGATGTCGCCGGTATCGAGGAAGCCAAGGGCGAATTGGAAGAGATCGTCGAATTCCTCAAGGACCCGCAGAAATTCCAGCGCCTCGGCGGCAAGATTCCGAAAGGCTGTTTGCTGGTCGGCCCGCCGGGCACGGGCAAGACGCTGCTCGCGCGCGCCATCGCCGGCGAGGCGAACGTGCCCTTCTTCACCATTTCCGGCTCCGATTTCGTCGAGATGTTCGTCGGCGTCGGCGCCAGCCGCGTGCGCGACATGTTCGAGCAAGGTAAGAAAAGCGCGCCTTGCATCATCTTCATCGACGAAATCGACGCCGTCGGCCGCCATCGCGGCGCGGGTCTCGGCGGCGGCAATGACGAGCGCGAGCAGACGCTCAATCAATTGCTGGTCGAGATGGACGGCTTCGATTCCAACGAAGGCGTCATCATCATCGCCGCCACCAACCGGCCGGACGTGCTCGACCCCGCTTTGCTGCGCCCCGGCCGCTTCGATCGGCAGATCACCGTTCCCAATCCGGATATCAACGGGCGCGAGCAGATCCTGAAAGTGCATATGCGCAAAGTGCCGCTGGCGCCCGATGTCGATGCGCGCGTCATCGCGCGCGGGACGCCGGGCTTCTCGGGCGCCGATCTCGCCAATCTCGTCAACGAGGCGGCGCTGCTCGCCGCGCGTTTCGGCAAGCGCATCGTCACCATGGCCGATTTCGAGGCGGCCAAGGATAAGGTGCTGATGGGCAGCGAGCGCCGCTCGATGGCGATGACGGCGGAAGAAAAACTGGCGACCGCCTATCACGAGGCGGGACATGCCATCGTCAATCTTGAAGTGCCGGATGCCGATCCCTTGCATAAGGTGACGATCATCCCGCGCGGCCGCGCGCTCGGCCTCACCATGTCCTTGCCGGAGCGCGATCGCTACAGCATCTCCAAATCTTGGCTCGAAAGCCGCATCGCCATCTGTTTCGGCGGCCGCATCGCCGAGCAATTGATCTATGGCGAGACGCATCTCAATTCCGGCGCCTCCAACGATATCATGCAGGCGACCGAGATGGCGAAACGCATGGTGACCGAATTCGGCATGAGCGATGTTCTCGGCCCCTTGCGTTACAGCGACAATGCCGAGGAAGTCTTCCTCGGCTATCAGATCACGCAGCGCAAGAGCCTTTCCGACGAAACCGCGAAGCTGATCGATCAGGAAGTGCGCCGCATCGTCGAGGAAGGCCGCGACAAGGCGCGGGAAATCTTGGAACGCCATCTCGACCGATTGCATGCCGTCGCCAAGGCGCTGGTCGAATTCGAAACGCTGACCGGCGACGAGGTCAAGGCGATCCTGAAGGGCGAAACGCTGAACCGGTCGGATACCGCCGGCGCCAAGGCGGCGCCGAAGCCGCGTTCGGCCATTCCCAGCAGCGGCGCCCCGCTCGGCGGTCTGGAACCGAAACCCCAGCCGGGGAGCTGAGCGGGTAAGCGGCAGATTTCGGATGACAGAGAATCCCCTCTCCCTCGCTTTTTTGCGAGGGAGAGGGTTAGGGTGAGGGTGCGAGAATTTCGGAATGCCTGAAATCGGGAATGACCGATCTTGCTTTCACCCCTCACCCGGCGCTAGCGCGCCGGCCTCTCCCCATTGGGGAGAGGCGGAAGAGCCTGATATCTGAAATTTGTTATTTGATTCCTATGCCCCTTCCGTCCGCTCCCAGTTTCATTCCTGTTGGTCTTCTCCGCAATCGAGTGGCTGAACTCGCTTTGGCTGCAGGCAAGGCCAAGCGCCTCGCGGGTTTTGCGATTGGCTTCACGGGCGTGATTCGAGCAAGGCGCGATTCGACCGATACGATTGTCCGCGATTATCTGGCGCTCGGGGATGCGGGTTTGGTGGGGCAGGATTTCGCCGCCTTTTCGGCGCCGCGAGGGAATTGGGCGGGATTCGATCTTGCGAAGACGGCGCCCCTCATCATGGGCGTCGTCAATGTCACGCCCGACAGTTTTTCCGATGGCGGCGATCATGCCGATATCGCGGCCGCCATCCGGCACGGGCGGCGCTTGGCCGAGGAGGGCGCCGATATTCTCGATATCGGCGGCGAATCGACGCGGCCGGGTGCGAGACCCGTGACGCCGGAGATCGAAGCGGCGCGCATTCTCCCCGTCATCGCCGCGCTCGCTGGGGACGGGCATAAAATCTCCGTCGATACGCGCCATGCCTCGGTCATGGCGGCGGCCTTGGCCGCAGGCGCCTCTATCGTCAACGATGTGACGGCGCTGGCCGGCGATCCCGCTGCCGTCGATTGCGTCGCGGAAAGCGATGCGGCGCTTTTGCTCATGCATATGCAGGGCGATCCACAAACCATGCAGCAAGCGCCTCATTACCGGGATGCGACGCTCGATCTCCTCGATTTTTTCGCCGAACGCCTGGCGATTCTCGCCGCGCGCGGGATTGCCGCCGATCGCATCGCGCTCGATCCCGGCATCGGCTTCGGCAAGACCGATCTTCATAATCTGCAATTGATCGAGGATTTGCCGGCTTTCCATGTTTTCGGCCGACCGCTCGCCCTCGGCGTTTCGCGGAAAGGGTTGATCGGCCGCCTGTCGCGCGGCGAGGCGCCGAAGGAAAGATTGGCGGGTTCGTTGGCGCTAGCGCAGCGCGCTTTCGATCGGGGATTGGCGATCATCCGCGTTCACGATGTCGCGGCGACCTTTCAGGCTCGCGCGCTCTGGCGGGCGGGGAGCGAATAATTCGCGCGGCTATTCGGCAGCTTGGGCCAAGGGCGGCTCGGCGAGGAATTGGCGCAGGAGTTCGGCTTCCCTTTCCTTGACGCGGCGGATCGCGTCTTCCTTGACATGGCCGAAGCCGCGAATTTCCTCCGGCAGTTGCGCCAGCGCGACGGCAAGCCGGTAATTGCCGGGCGTGAGCCGCGCCAGCAAGGTGCCGATCAAGCTTTCGTATTCGCCGATCAACCGGCGTTCCTGGCGGCGTTCCTCGGTATAGCCGAATACGTCGAAGGCGGTGCCGCGCAGGAATCGCAGCTTAGCCAATAGGCGCAGGAGCCAGATCGTGCGCGGTCCGAATTCGCGTTTCTCGAGATGGCCGCTGGCGGGATCGCGCGCGGCGGCGAGCGGCGGGGCGAGATGGAAATGCAGGCGATAATCGCCGGCGAATTGTCGCGCCAAGGCGGCGGCGAAGCGGCCATCGGTATAAGCGCGCGCGACTTCGTATTCGTCCTTATAGGCCAGCAATTTCGCGTAAGAGACGGCGATCGCGGCCGCCAAATCCTCAGCGCCCGGGCGGAGCCGGGTTTCGGTTTCCGCGACGCGCTCGATGAGGCGGCGATAGCGTTCGGCAAGAGCGGCGTTCTGATAGTCGCGCAAATGCGCCGCGCGATGCGCGAGAATTTCGGTAAGAGTCCGAGGCAGGATCGGCGCGGGAATCCGGTCCGCGATCTTTCGCGCGAGAGCGGCGGAATCGAGCGCCGCCTCGCGGCCCCAGCGGAAGGCGGCTTGATTTTGCGCGATGGCGGCGCCGTTCAATTCCATGGCGCGCAGGATAGCCGCCGCCGAAACCGGAATGCGTCCCTTCTGATAGGCATAGCCAAGCAGGAAGGCATTGGCGGCGATGGAATCGCCGAGCAAGGCTTCCGCCGCTTGCGTCGCATCCAGGAAATCGGCGCGCGTTTCGCCCGCCGCCTGGCGGATTGCCGCCTTGAGATCGGCCAAGGGGAATTGCCAATCGGGATCGCGGGTGAAATCGCCGGTCGCGACCCGATGCTCGTTGACGATGGCGAAGGATCGCGCCGTATCGAGCTTGGCGAGAGAATCGAAACTGGCGGCGACGACGATATCGCAGCCCAGCAGCAGGTCGGCATTGCCGGCGGCGATGCGCACGGCATGGATATCGGCGGGGCGGGCGGCGATGCGCACATGGCTGTAGACGGCGCCGCCCTTTTGGGCGAGCCCCGTCATATCGAGCGTCGAGCAGCCCTTGCCTTCGAGATGCGCCGCCATGCCGAGCAGCGCGCCGATCGTCACGATGCCGGTGCCGCCGATCCCCGTCACCAGAATATTATAGGGCCGTGCGAGATCGGGCAGGCGGGGTTCGGGCAAATCGGCGCCGGCGGAATCGGTTTTCGCCAAGGCTTGCGGTTTACGAAGATGGCCGCCATGGACGGTCACGAAGCTGGGGCAGAAGCCCTTGAGGCAGGAATAATCCTTATTGCAGCTCGATTGATCGATCTGGCGCTTGCGGCCGAAAGCGGTTTCGACGGGCGCGATCGAGAGGCAATTCGATTGCCGGCCGCAATCGCCGCAGCCTTCGCAGATCGCTTCGTTGATAAAGGCGCGCTTCGGGGGATCGGGCATCTCGCCGCGCTTGCGTCGGCGGCGTTTCTCGGCGGCGCAGGTTTGATCGTAGATCAACGCGGTAACGCCGGGAATAGCGCGCAATTCGCGCTGCACGCGGTCGAGATCGTCGCGATGGCGTAAATCGGTATTGGCCGGAAAATCGCTGCCGTATTTTTCGATATCGTCGCTGACGACGACGATGCGCGCGACATTTTCCGCTGCCAATTGCCGGGCGATCATGGGGACGTCGAGCGGTCCGTCCATCGCTTGCCCGCCGGTCATGGCGACGGCGTCGTTATAGAGAATCTTGAAGGTGATATTAACGCCGGCGGCGACGGCCGCGCGGATGGCAAGACTGCCGGAATGGTAATAGGTGCCGTCGCCGAGATTCTGAAAAACATGCGGCGTCGTCGAGAAGGGCGCCTGACCGATCCAGGTCGCGCCTTCGCCGCCCATTTGCGTGAAGGTGACGTTATCGCGATCCATCCATTGCGACATGAAATGACAGCCGATGCCCGCCAAGGCGCGGCTGCCGGCCGGGATCACGGTCGAGGTATTGTGCGGGCAACCCGAACAGAAATAGGCGACGCGGCGCAAGGGCGGCTTATAGGCGGCGAGGGTTTTCTCCTTGGCGTCGAGAAAGGCGAGCCGGCGCTCGATTTCGGGACTGGCATGAAAGCGGGCGATGCGCTTGGCGATGACGCGAGCGATGCGCGCCGGCGTCAATTCGTCGGCCGAGGGCAGAATCCATTCGCCGCTTTCGTCGAATTTGCCGATCACCCGGGGGCGGACGTTCTCGCTCCAATTATAGAGCTGCTCCTTGAGTTGGTTTTCGATCAGCGCGCGTTTTTCCTCGACGACCAGGATTTCTTCCAGCCCCTCGGCGAAATGGCGCACAATGTTGCGCTCCAACGGCCATGTCATGCCGATCTTGAGGATCGTGAGGCCGATCGCCTTGGCATAGGTCTCGTCGATCCCGAGATCGTCGAGCGCCTGCAGGACGTCGAGATAAGTCTTGCCGCAGGTGACGATACCGAAGCGCGGTTTTTCGCCGGCGATGACAACGCGATTGAGACCGTTCGCCCGGGCGAAGGCGAGCGCGGCATAGAGCTTGTGTTTATGGAGACGCAATTCCTGTTCCAGCGCTTGCGCCGTGGCGAAGGGCGAGGCCGGCAGACGGATATTGAGACCGCCTTCGGGCAAGGCATAATCTTCCGGCATCTTGAGCGCGACGCGATCGGGAGCGATATCGACCGAAGCGGCGGAATCGGCGGTATCGGCGACGATTTTCATCGCTACCCAGCACCCCGAATAGCGCGACATCGCCCAGCCGATCAGGCCGTAATCGAGGATTTCCTGGATATTCGCGGGATAAAGGATTGGGATGCCCGCATCCATGAAAGCGTATTCGCTCTGATGGGCCGTGGTCGAGGATTTGCAGGTATGATCGTCGCCGGCCAAGAGCAGAACGCCGCCATGCTTGGCGGAGCCGGCAAGATTGCCATGGCGCAGAACGTCGCCGCTGCGATCGACGCCCGGACCCTTGCCGTACCACATGGCGAAAACGCCATCGTAACGGCTATCGCCGAACAGATCGGTCTGCTGGCTGCCCCAGATGGCGGTTGCCGCCAAATCCTCGTTGATGCCAGGATGGAAGCGGATGTGATGGCGCTCGATAAAGGCTTTCGCCTGACCGAAAGCGAGATCGATCCCGCCCAAGGGCGAGCCGCGATAGCCGGTTACATAGGCAGCCGTATTGAGGCCGGCGGCTTCGTCGCGGCGGCGCTGCATCATCGGCAGGCGGACCAGCGCCTGGATGCCGGTCAGGAAAATGCGGCCGCGCTCGCGGCGATATTTGTCGTCCAAGGCGACGGCAGCCAGCGGCAAGGCTTCCTCCCCAACGCTTTTGGCGGAAAGGATGGGCCGATCCCGCTCCCTTGTCCAGGGGCTTGGGCGTAGGATCGATTCCCTAAGCCGCCTGCGGATTGGCCGATGCGATTGTTGCGCGGGAAGCCGGCTGCGCGAAAGATTCAATGGCGGTCGTAAAGCCCGTCCAGGATGGATCGGTGCGCCTCGCGAATCTTATGGCGGCGAATCTTCAGACTAGGCGTCAATTGCCCGTTCTCGATGGTGAAGCCCTGGCCAAGAAGGGCAAAGCGGCGGATTTTCTCGATACTGGAAAGCCCGGCATTGACGCGATCGACGGTAGCGCCGATCGCCTTCAGGAAATCGGAATCCCGCATAAGCGCCGCCGGGTCGTCGGGGCGCTGCCGGCGGCGTGCCCATTGGCGACGAAATTCCTCGTCGGGCACGATCAGCGCGACGAGATGGGGATGCCCATCGCCATGGATCATGGCTTGGCCGATTTCGGGTTGCAGGGTGAGCAAACCCTCGATCCGGGCGGGCGCCACGTTATCGCCGCCCGACAGCACGATGATATCCTTCTTGCGATCGGTGATGACGAGATAGCCATCCTCGTCCAGCCGTCCGATATCGCCCGTATGCAGCCAGCCGTCGCGCAAGGCGGCGGCGGTCGCGGCCTCGTCCCGCCAATAGCCCTTCATCACGGCTTCGCCGCGCACCAGAATCTCGCCATCCTCGGCGATGCGCAAAGCGAGTCCGGCAAAGACCGGGCCGACCGTCGCGATCTTGATTCGGTTCGGCCGGTTGGCGCTGATGACGGGCGAGGCTTCGGTTTGGCCATAGCCTTGCAGCAGCCGCAGGCCGAGGGCCAGGAAGAAAATGCCGATCTCGTAATTCAGCGCGGCGCCGCCGGAGACGAAGGCTTTGAGCCGCCCACCGAAATGCTTTTTGACGGCGCGCCGCACCAAGAGATCGCAAAGCCGATTGAGCAGGCGATCATGCCAAGCGAGGCTGGCCGGGTTCTCGTAAGCCTGGCGACCGAGCCGCAGGGTTAGGCGGAAAAGCCGCTGCCGCCACAGCGGCGCGCGCGTCAGATTGCGTTCGATCTTGGCATGGATGACTTCGTAGAGCCGAGGAACGGCGGTCATGATCGTCGGTCGCGCCTCGGCCATATTTTCCATCAGGCGCTCGATGCTTTCCGCATACCAGATTTGCGCGCCCATCGCGATCGGCAAAAATTGCCCGGCCGTATGCTCGTAGGAATGGGAGAGAGGCAGGAAAGACAGAAAAACGTCATGGCCCAATCCGACTTCGGCCAGCAGATCGAAAGCGCCCCGGATATTGCGGAGGATCGAGCCATGGGTCAGCATCACCGCCTTCGGCTGACCGCCCGTTCCCGAAGTATAGATGAAGCAGCAGACCGTATCGCGCCGTAAGGCGGCGAGGCGACGATCGAACTCGGTGCCAGGATCGGGGGCTTCCTCTTGCGGCCAGGCGCGGATCGGGATCGGAAAATCGGCCGGCGCCGCTATCGGTTCCATGGCGATGAGGAAAGCGAGCTTGGCTTGCGCGGCGGCAGCCGGCAGGACTCGCTTGGCGATAGCGGGAGTGGAAAGGATCGCCGCCTTGGCGCCGCTGTGATCGAGGATATAGGCGTGATCGGCAATCGTGTTGGTGACGAAGGCGGGAACGGCGATGGCGCCGATGCTCATGACGGCAAGGTCGGCGATCAGGAATTCCGGCCGGTTCTCCGAAACGATGACGATGCGATCGCCGGGCGCGATGCCGGCATCGATCAGGATTTGCGCGAGGCGGCGGATGGCGGCCGCGACCGCGCCGTAAGAGAGAGACGACCAGGCGCCGTCGCGCTTGCGGAAAAGGAAGGGCTGATCGCTTCGCGCCGCGGCTTGGGCGAAGAAGAGATGCGGCAGGCTGGCGAAAGCGGCGAAATCCATGGGGCTTCCTTGCTGACTGGAAAACTCCCATATAAGTTCGGTGCGAAGCAAGCGAGGGTATCGGTTATGGATCGCCTCATCGAGGATGCCGAAAAGCCGCCCGTCTGGCGGCTCGACGACCTTTATGCCCATCGGGACGCCCCCGAAATCGCCGCCGATTTCGACCGTCTGACGCGGGAGGCGAAGGCTTTTCGCGCGGCTTACGA
>CAYQAG010000002.1:27753-99615 GCA_964415425.1 uncultured Rhodospirillaceae bacterium
CCGCCGATTTCGACCGTCTGACGCGGGAGGCGAAGGCTTTTCGCGCGGCTTACGATGGCAAACTCGCGGCGCTCGACGGGGCCGGATTCCTGGCGGCGATCCGCGCCTACGAGGTGTTGCAGGATTTGGCCGGGAAACTGGCGGCTTATGCGCAATTAGCCTTCGCCGAGGATATGGGCGATCCCGAGCGGGCGCGCTTCCAGCAAATCGTGAGCGAACGGCTAAACGCCATCGCGCTCGAGGGTCTCTTCTTCGGGCTCGAAATCAATCGCCTTGCCGATGCCGATATCGCCGCCAAGCTCGCCCATGAACCTTTGGCGCGCTATCGCCCCTGGATCGAGGCGCAACGCGCCTTCCGGCCGCATCAATTATCCGACGAGGCCGAGCGCCTGTTGCTGGAAAAATCCCTGACCGCACGGCAAGCCTGGTCGCGCTTGTTCGACGAGACCATTGCCGATATGCGTTTCCCGCTGGCCGAACGCGAATTGACGATCGGCGAAACGCTCGATCTCTTACAGGATCGGGATGGCGAAAAACGCCGCCTCGCCGCTGCGGCTCTGGCGAAGGGTCTTGCCGATCATCGGCGCCTTTTCACCCAGATCACGAATACGCTCGCCAAGGATAAGGAGATCGAGGACCGCTGGCGGCATTTCCCGCGCCCGGATGCCGCGCGCCATCTCGCCAATCAGGTCGAGCCTGAAATCGTCGATGCTTTGGTCGCGGCGGCGATGGCGGCCTATCCCAACCTTTCGCATCGCTATTATCGCCTGAAGGCGCGCTGGTTCGGCGCGGCGAAGCTTGCCTATTGGGATCGCAACGCGCCCTTGCCGGGCGAAGACGACAGCCATATTCCCTGGGTCGCGGCGCGCGATCTCGTGCTGGCGGCCTATCGCGATTTCTCGCCGGCTTTGGCCGATCTCGGTCGGCGCTTCTTCGCCAAGCCCTGGATCGATGCGGCCTTGCGCCCCGGCAAGGATCCCGGCGCCTTCGCGCATCCGACCGTGCCTTCGGCGCATCCCTATCTCTTGCTGAATTATCGCGGCCGACAGCGCGACGTCATGACCCTCGCCCACGAACTCGGCCATGGCGTGCATCAATTGCTGGCGGCGGAGCAGGGGGCGCTGCTGGCCGATACGCCGCTGACTTTGGCCGAAACCGCTTCCGTTTTCGGCGAGATGCTGACCTTCCGCACGCTACTCGCCGCCGAGCGCGATCCCCGGCGGCGACGCATCCTTCTCGCCGGCAAGGTCGAGGATATGCTGAACACCGTCATCCGCCAGATCGCCATGCACGATTTCGAGCGCCGCCTGCATGCCGAACGCCAGGCCGGCGAATTGCTGCCCGACCGGATCGACGCGATCTGGCTCGAAACGCAACGCGCCGCCTTGGGCGATGGCATCGATCTTCCCGAGGATAGCGGCTATCGGCATTACTGGGCCTATATCCCGCATTTCATCCATGTGCCGTTTTACGTCTATGCCTATGCCTTCGGCGATTGCCTGGTGAATTCGCTTTATGCCGTCTATGGCGAGGCGCCTTCCGGTTTTCCCGAACGTTATCTCGATCTGCTGCGCGCCGGGGGATCGAAACGGCACAAGGCATTGCTTTCGCCCTTCGGCCTCGATGCGGCCGATCCCGGGTTCTGGGCCAAGGGCCTCGCCCTGATATCCGGCTTTATCGACGAGTTGGCGGAGTTTTAAGCGTAAATGCGCAATAGCTCGGATCAAGTGCGCGATCCGCCGATTTTATCTCGATCAGTGGCGGATTGCCCGAGAAACGTTCCGCGATAACCGGCATCCGGCGTTCCCAATGTCTGCTCGAGGATCAATTGGCAGATCGCCATTCCAGGTAGGAGGCGGACATGCCAGGGGCCCTGATTTTTGATCTCAAGTTGAATCTGGCCGCGAAATCCCGCATGTATGGTCGGCGCGGTTACATGAATGCCGATGCCCAGTCGTGCCAGAGAACTCTTACCTTCGACGCGTGCCGCCAATCTGGCTTGCGCATGAAGGTCGACTCGTTCCTCGGTCCAGGCAAGAATGAATTCGTCAGGCGTCAACGCATATCCGGATTCTTGCGATATTTCCTTATGCACAAGATAGTCCTTGGCTAGGCTCGCATAACTGTAGCCGACCTCGCCGGGCGAGAGGATGGTGTCTCCGGAGGATGAATTCGACCATCGGGATATCGTGCGGGCCAAGGTCAAATCGACGGCGGTCGAAGCGATAGCCTTGGATTGGGGCGCAGGATCGATGACGATCTGCTGCGTCGCCAAAGCTATGCGAATCTCCCGATCTGTAAGGATCATTCGGCGGCAGCGGTAAATGTCGGATCGTTCTCGTGCAAGGTACGCTTGTGGACCCAGATTCGCCAATGCCCGCGTGCCGTCTCCTGGGGAAGTTCGACCAGCAGGGCGGAATCGCGCGAGCGCCGATCAAGAGGGGAAGACACGATCAGATAACGCCCATCGACGATTAGGCGCGGATCGACAACGATTTCCTCAGTCGAATTGTCGGCCGTCTCGATTTCAGCCAAATATGAGTAGGGAATAAGATTTCTATCGATGCTTTTCGTGTCGAGTAGCATGGCATCTCTCCCTCTGCACAATCGACCCTCAACGCAACGGCTGAGAATATGCAGGCTTTATAAGCCGGATGCCGATTCGCTGTCTAGCGGTCGTATTTCGTAAAAGGCGAGATTTCCGGCATGACGCCGCGGGCCTTCTTCACGGCGCGCGCATAAGCGGCGGCGGATTTATAGGGGCCTTCCGGTTTGAATTCCTCGAGCCGGGCGGGGCGGATTTCGCCGCCATGGGGCATCGCCTTGAAATAACCGCCCGCGCGCCCGATCAGAGGGATGATGCGCTTGCGGCGGGAAAAGACGCGGCGATGATTGGCCGATTGCAGAATCATGGCTTCGCGTTCCGCCGCATCGCGGGCCAACACATAGTCGAAGGCGGCGACGAATTCGCGCACGAAATCCCGCTCGACGACGGCGAGATTGGAAATGATCCAGCAACGATCGGCGAAAATCCAATAGGTGGCGAGACCGACCATCTCGCCCTCGCGCGTAAAATAGGGATAGAAGGGAAAGGCGCGGCAGGCGAGCGAGCGATTCTCGCGCTCGCAGAATCTTGCGCCCTTGCAAGCGACGGCGAGGCAATCGGGATGGAGATCGGCGACGACGCGCCGCGAATCGGCGTCTTGCGCGCGGAAGCGCGACCAGAGGTCGGAACGCCCGCGCAGCAGGCGGAACTCGGCCTTGTCGATGATGGGGATGGCGTGATCGGTCGAGCAGCAGACCGGCGTGCCGCCATTCAAGGGCGAGCAGAAGCGGCCGCAATCGAAGCGCGACAAAGCGGCCTCGAAGCCATCGTAGACGCGCCGGAAATCTTCCGGCTTCATGGAATCGGGCATATCCCCTCCTCGGCGAGACCGCTTGGCATGGCCTGGGATTTGTGCTTTGTCAACCGCCGCCGGATAGGGAGAATGGGCATGAGCCAAGCGGCGAAAATCTATTGGGTGGTCGGCGGCGCCTATGCCGATCGGGATTTCCGCGAACCCCTGGGCGCGGAGGAGCGGATCGGCCCCTTCGCCGATTACGAGGCCGCCAAGGAAGCCTGGCAGCAGCGCGCCTGGGCGACAGTCGATAAGGCCGAGATTCGCTATCGCATCGTCGCCGAATCGCCGCAGGCAACATCGTGAGCGGGCATCCTTTTGCGATCGAAATCGTCGGCTTGGTCGCGGCGGCCTTGACCACCAGCAGCTTCGTGCCTCAGGCGCTGAAAATCTGGCGGTCGCGTTCGGCCGCCGACGTTTCCTTCGTCATGTATCTGATGATGAGTCTCGGCACCGCGCTCTGGTTGATTTATGGCGTGTTGCTGGATTCGCTCGCCTTGATGGTCGCCAACGGCACCGCCTTCGTCCTCGTGACCTCGGTTCTCGTCCTTAAGATTCGCCATCGCTAAAGCGGATCAGCGGATCGGCCAACGGAAATCGAGACCGCTTTTAAGATCGGGGCGGCGCGCGGCTAAGCGCTGAATCACGGCGGGCTTGGGCGCGATCGTCTCGCCGTGGAAATAATCGAGGATGACGAGATTATGCGCGGCGGCGAGGCTCGGCAATTCGCCGGGGCGCAGCAGGAAATCGGGATTGCTGGGGCGACCGAAGCGTTCGTTGCCGATGGCGAAGGTTTCGTAGAGCAGAACGCCGCCGGGCGCCAAGGCGCCGGGCAAGGCCGGCAGAAGCGGCCGATGCAGGTAATTCGTAACGACGATGCCGGCGAAAAGCTCGCCGGTCAGCGGCCAATCCGCGGGGTAAGGCGGGCCGGTTTCGAGATCGATGGCGCGAATCTCGGCGCCCGGATCGTCGATCAAATCGGCGAGTCCCGAAATATCCCGATCGACCGCCAACACGTTATGGCCGAGGCGGCGTAAGAGCCGCGCATGACGCCCGCCGCCCGCCGCCAAATCGAGAATGCGCCGGGCATTCTGCGGCGCGGGGAACGCGCCGGCGAAATGTCGGATCCAATCCGAAGGGGGAAGATCGGCCATCGCCCGCAAGCGCGCCCTCTGGCAATTCCGCGAATGCCGGATTATATCTTTCCCGCTATGATCCGCTATGCCTTGATTTGCGCGAAGGCGCACGAATTCGAAACTTGGTTCAAGGATTCGACGACGGCCGACCGGCAATTGGCGCGCCAAAGCCTCGATTGCCCGGTCTGCGGCGATCGGCGCATCCGGAAGGCCATCATGGCGCCGCGCCTCGGCCCTAGCGAGGATCGCCGCGCCGTGGAATCGCCGGCGCCGCTGACGCGCAAGGAAGAGGCGGCGGGCGATTCGGTCATGGCCATGCC
The DNA here is from genome assembly GCA_964415425.1 of uncultured Rhodospirillaceae bacterium. Classification (GTDB taxonomy): domain Bacteria; phylum Pseudomonadota; class Alphaproteobacteria; order Dongiales; family Dongiaceae; genus Dongia. The sequence goes on from CAYQAG010000002.1 coordinate 32,608, forward strand.
GCCGGCGGAATGGCGCGCCCAATTGCGCGAAATGCGCCGCCGGGTCGAGGCCGATTGCGATTACGTAGGCCCGAATTTCGCCGAGGAAGCGCGCAAGATCCATTACGGCGAAAGCGATCGGCGCGGCATTTACGGCGAAGCCAGCGACGATCAGCACCGCGATCTTATCGACGAGGGGATCGAGATCGCGCGCATTCCCTGGCTGCCGCACGACGATGCGTAACCGGGATCGTCCCTAGCGCAAATCCGATTTGGAACGGGTCGCGCGGCCGTCGAGGCGCATGACGAAAGCGGCAAGACTTAGCGTCGATCCCATCGGCCGCCGATCGTTAGCACGCAGCGGAAAGATAGCGAGACTCATTGCATCGCAGTCCTAAGGAAAAAGGAGCCTCAGGATAAGTCAGGCGGCAAAGTCTGGGCCAGGATATCGGCGACGACTTAAAGCGGAAAGCGCGATAGTGGGGCGGGAGAGGGGAATCGAATCCCCGTCGTAAGCTTGGGAAGGAGATCTGGCTTTTCTAAATCAAAAACCTGCCTATTAGCTGAAGAAATCGATTGCAAATATCTTTGCTATTATGCAGTGTATAACTGGAGTCATATTCCAAGTGGAGAAGATCTATGAAAGCGGCGCCTATTGAGATTGGAACGCTATTACAGAATCGAAATCGCTATTGCGTCCCAATATATCAACGCCACTACGTCTGGGATCGTGAGAAGCAATGGGAGCCATTTTGGCAGGACATACGTACTAAAGCCATAGAAAGGCTGGCTTGTCGTGAGCGGCGATTTTCTCATTTCATGGGAGCTATCGTACTTGAAAGTCGAGGGAAGCCCTCAGTCAAGCAAGTACCTTCTTTTCAAGTCGTGGATGGACAGCAGCGGTTAACGACATTCCAATTGTTCCTTACTGCAGCGCGACATTATGCGCAATCTATAAATCACGAAAGTGCAGTAGGTAACATCACTCGCTATGTTCTAAACAGCGACGACCATCTCATGGAAGATAAGAGCGTCGAAGTCTATAAGGTTTGGCCGACTCAATCGAATAGACAGCTATTTGTGGATATTATTATGTCAAAAGATCGTATAACACTAAAACATACCTATAGCCATCACTGGTACGCAAATCCTAATCGTGATCAAGTCAAAGAAAACAGCACCCCGACAATGCTGCGGGCGTATGGCTACTTCTACGATCGCATCAGGCATTCAGTGGAAACGGATGATCTGAGCGATGATCTCGTTGAAGCGCCTGAAATCGAAGATAGCGGTTCATCGGCAAGTAGTGATTTGTCATCGAGAATACTGAAGTTTGATGCAATCTGGCAGTCGCTTCTAGAAGATTTCAAAGTCGTATCAATTATACTCGATGAGGGAGATGACGCACAAGTTATCTTTGAGACTCTGAATGATCGTGGCGAACCTCTGTTAGCCGCTGATCTTATCCGTAACAATATTTTCCAACGTGCGGATGCTCGCCGTGAGAAAGCCGAAGCTTTATTCGAGCAACATTGGAAGTTTTTTGAACATTCTTTTTGGCGTGAGTTGGAAAAGCAAGGGCGCTATAAGAAACAGCGAATCGAGTTTTTCTTTGCCAATTTTATTGCGGGCAAAATTGCAGGTGATGTCACCATCTCTAAGCTATTCTCTGAGTATAAAGCTTTCTTAAAAGCAACGCAAAACGATACAAAATCTAAATATACTACTGTGCGAGAGGAGATCCAGGATCTTGAAACTCACGGCAAGATTTATCGAGAGATTGTTGAGCGGACATCTGGTTCATCGCTCGCGATATTTTCCACTCGCCTTCGGTCTTGGGATGTCACCACCATTAATCCTCTCCTGCTTAGGCTTTGGTCTAGTAACATGAGTGATGAGGAAAAGCAGCGTTCATTAGATATTTTATTATCCCTAATTGTTCGAAGAGCAGTGTGCGGCCTTACTTCTAAAAATTACAATAATCTTTTCCTCTCAATAATTGCTGATCTCGACAGGAAAGGATGGATGTATCAAAATCTCCGTATTTATCTTCTTGCTTTGACGGCGGAGAGCGGGCGCTTTCCAAACGATGCAGAATTTGAGAATGCAATTGTGCAAAAACCATTGTATCAATTGCTTGGATCAGCACGCGTGCGTACACTGCTCTCAGAAATCGAATTAGCGAAGCGCGGGAGTAAGCAGGAAAGTAAATCCCTGCCAGAAATTCTTGCCATTGAGCATATTATGCCACAGGAATGGCGACAGCATTGGCCCATGATCGATAATATTCAACCGACAGACTCTGATTTCCAGCAAGCAAAATATACGAGCGCAGAAGACGGTACTGTCATTGAGGCTATCCGATACCGTGATCGGCTAATCCACACATTAGGTAATCTTACGTTGGTGACGAAGTCTTTCAATAGCAGTGTTGGTAATTTAACATTTGATAGAAAGCGGAAGGAGTTTGAGGATCAATCTATTCTAATGCTGACTAAGGATTTCATAAAAAAAGAAAAATGGAGTGAAAACGAGATTGTAGAACGAAGCAAGACGCTTTCTCAATATGCGCGGCAGATATGGAGCTCGCCATGACACGGATGAGAAGCTAAATTTTCTAGTAAGTAGACGAAAGGCTCAAGCCATGCGGCGACCGTGGAGCGGGTGAGGGGAATCGAACCCCCGTCGTAAGCTTGGGAAGCTTCTGCTCTGCCATTGAGCTACACCCGCCCAGGATTTCGTCCCGGTCAGCCTGACGGAATTTATAGGCGATCGTCCTCGGATCGGCAAGCCGGCCGGGCTTGGGCTTTTCGGTCACGATTGCGTGGCCGGAGGCGCTCGGCGATTGTTGCCGCCGATCGATCCCGTTAGGCTTGGATCGCGGGATCATAGCGATCCGCGATTCGGGAAGAGGGGGAGACCATGGCCCGGCCGATATCGAGCGCGTTTTCTTCGCGGCGCGATCTTCTGCGTGCCGGTGCCGGGGGCCTGGCCGCTACTCTCTTTCCCATTATTCGCGGCGCCTGGGCTTCATCCCCGCCGGCCGATTTCGCGGCAGCCTTGGCGGCGGCCAAGGGTCAGGAGGTCTATTTCAATGCCTGGGGCGGCGATCAGCGGATCAACGATTACATCGCCTGGGCGGGAGCGGAAATCGAACGCCGCTTCGGCGTCAAGCTCATCCATGTGAAGCTCGCCGATACGGCCGAGGCGGTCAATCGCGTGCTCGGCGAAAAGGCGGCCGGGCGGATGGAAGGCGGCAGCGTCGATCTCATCTGGATCAATGGCGAAAATTTCGCAGCGATGAAGACGCAAAATTTGCTCTTCGGGCCGATCACGCCGCTTTTGCCCAGCATGGCTTTCGTCGATCCCATCCGCAAACCCAGCACGATCGTCGATTTCACCGTCCCGACCGACGGCTTCGAGGTGCCCTGGGGCATGGCGCAACTGGTTTTCTTTCACGACAGCCTGCGTTTGCCCGAACCGCCGCGCTCCTTCGCGGCGCTAGCCGATTGGGCCAAGGCCAAGCCCGGCCGCTTCACCTATCCGCTGCCGCCCGATTTCATCGGCACCACGTTTCTGAAACAGGCGCTGATCCAAATCGTCGGCGATGCCAAGCGTCTTGCCATGCCGGCGATCGAAACCGATATCGATGTCTTCACGGCGCCGCTTTGGGCCTATCTCGACGAATTGCATCCCTATCTCTGGCAAAAAGGCCGCGCCTTTCCGCCGAATAGCGCCGATCTTCGGCAATTGCTGGGCGATGGCGAGGTCGATATTTCGATGGCCTTCAATCCCGGCGATGCGAGTTCCGCCATCGCGCAGAATCTGCTGCCCGATACGGTGCGCAGTTTCGTCTTCGCCGGCGGTTCCATCGGCAATACGCATTTCCTCGCCGTTCCCTTCAACGCCAAGGCGGCGGAAGGCGCGCTTGTCGTCGCCGAATTCCTGCTTTCGCCCGAAGCGCAGGCGCGCAAGCAAGACCCCGCCATCTGGGGCGATCCCACGGTTTTGGAAATCGATCTTCTGGCCGAGGCCGATCGCGCGCGCTTCGCGGCGCTGCCGCTCGGCATCGCGACTCTGCCGCCCGAGAAGCTGGGGCCGATCCTTCCCGAACCGCATCCGAGCTGGGTCGAGGCGATCGAATCGCGTTGGATTCGGCGCTACGCGGGCTGATTTCGCGCGCTTTCATGGTTCCTTCGCGCGCAGCGCCCGCCGGGGCGGTTTTCCTCTTGATCGGGTCGATGGCGATCGGACTCGCTTTTTTGGCTCTTGCCGCTTTCGGCTTCGTTCCGGGATTGGCGGAAGGCGATTTTTCTCTCGCCCCTTGGCGGAAGCTCATGGCCGATCCGCGCTTGCCGCGCGCCATTATCCATGCCGCGCTGCCCGGCTTCGTTGCCACGATTCTCGCGACGGGTCTCGCCTTGGCGCTGCTCGGCGCCATCGATCCGACCGGCAGCGGCGAGACTAAACTCGGGCGGCTCTTGCGCCAGATCGCCAATGCGATCGTCGCCTTGCCGCATGCCGCTCTCGCTTTGGGCCTTGCCTTTCTGCTGGCGCCCGGCGGCTGGCTGGCGCGCGGGCTAGCGGCTTTCGGCGGGCCGGAGATCGTGCCGGCGGGTTTCGGCCTCGCGCATGACCCGAGCGGCAGCGCCCTCATCCTCGCGCTCGTCCTCAAGGAAACGCCTTTCCTCATCGTCATCGGCGCGATTGCGCTGGGGCAGATGCCGGTGCGGTCCTTTCTCGCCCTCGGCGCCGCGCTCGGATATCGACGCCCCATGGCCTGGACGAAGCTCATTCTACCCGAACTTTATCGGCGCCTGCGCCTTCCTATCCTTGCGGTGCTGGCCTATAGCCTTTCCGTCGTCGATATGAGCCTGATCCTCGGCCCCGATCTCCCGCCCAGCCTGCCGGTCCTTATTCTGACCTGGATGCGCGATGCCGATCTCGCCTGGCGGGCAGTGGCGGCTTCGGGCGCGCTGCTGCATCTCGGCCTCGTGCTTCTGGCGATATCGATCTGGCTTGGCGGGGAGTGGGCGATCGCCCGCTTGCTGCGGCCCTGGCTGGTGGCGGGAGGACGCGCCTGGCCGCCTGTCGTCGCCGCGATCGGTCGGCTGGGCCTCAATGCGGCGCTTCTTCTGCTCATGCTTCTGCCCTTGGGCTCCGCGGCGGCCCTGGGACTCTGGTCCCTGACTGGCGCTTGGCATTTCCCCGCTTTTCTGCCGCAGGATTTTTCGCTGGCCGCTTGGCAGCGCGCGCTCGACGGAATTGGACAGCCGCTCGGCATCAGCCTCGGCATTGCGGCGATGGCGACCGCGATCGCCCTCGGCCTTGCCGTCTTTTGCTTGGAGCGAGAACGCGATCTTGCGCCCGCGCAAATCGCGCGCGGCGAGTTTCCGCTTTATCTGCCGCTGCTGCTGCCCGATATCTGCTTTCTCTTCGGTCTGCAGATTCTGCTCTTCCGGCTTGGCCTCGACGGCACTTGGTTCGGCCTCGTTTGGTGCCATCTGCTCTTCGTCTTTCCTTACGTCTTCCTGGCGCTTCGCGATTCCTGGCGTGCGCTCGATCCGCGTTACGAACGCATCGCGGCCGGGCTCGGCGCCGGGCCTTGGCGGCGCCTCGTCTTCATTCGCCTCGGCCTTCTGCGACCGCATCTGGCTCTCGCCGCCGCGATCGGCATGGCAGTCAGCCTCTCGCTTTATCTGCCGAGCGTCATCGCCGGGGCCGGCCGCTGGCCGACTTTGGCGACCGAGGCCATCGCTCTTGCTTCGGGCGGCGATCGGCGCATCGTCGGCGTTTATGCCAGCCTGCAGATGGGATTGGTCATGATCGCACTCTTGGGCGCGCATCGCCTCGGCCGGCCGCGTTGGAGCCGAGGATGAGCTCGCCTTCAACCGAAAGCCCGCCTTTGGCGATGGGATTGAGTCTCCGCGACGCGGCGCTGGAAATTGCCGGGCGGCTTCTCTTCGCGCCGCTCTCTTGCGATGTTACGGCGGAACGGCCGCTGGCCTTGATGGGGCCTTCGGGCAGCGGCAAATCGAGCCTGCTCGATTGGCTGATCGGCAGCTTGCCGGCGGGTTTCGTTTCCGCCGGCCGCGCTTATCTTGATGGCACCGATCTTGCGGGTCTTCCGCCCGAAAAACGGCGGATCGGCATTCTCTTTCAGGACGATCTCCTCTTCCCGCATCTTTCGGTCGGGGAAAATCTCGCTTTTGCGCTTCCCCCTGGCCTTGCGCGCGAGCAACGGCGCGCGCGGATCGCGGCGGCGCTCGATGAGGCGGAATTGCCGGGAATTGAGGATCGCGATCCTGCCGGCCTTTCGGGCGGCGAACGGGCGCGGATCGCCCTGATGCGCGCTTTGCTGGCCGAGCCCAAGGCCCTGCTACTGGATGAACCCTTCGCCAAGCTCGATCTTCCCTTGCGCGCTCGGTTTCGCCGTCTTGTCTTCGAGAAGGCGAGGGCGCGGGGGCTGCCGATCCTCCTCGTCAGTCACGACCCCGCCGATGCCGAGGCCCTGGAAGGTCAAGTTCTGAATCTCGGAAGCGGCTTTTGACGATTGCCGCCGGGGCCCTTATAGTCACGACGATGCGAAGGAAAGCCCTGAAATTCATGAGGTTATCGGTCATCCTGGGATTGTCGGTCCTGGCGCTCGGCGCCTGCACGACCGATCTTGCCGCCATTCGCGCGCTAAAGGAACCGAGCGGCGGCACGGCCTTCACCCGCGCGCTCGCTCTCGAATATCGCGATCTCGCGCTCTTCGAGGCGGACGAAATGTACGATTGGCACGATGCCGGCTATTTCGCTCGCAAGGGCCTGCGCGCCGCGAAGGGCGAGGCTTTCGCTCCCGCCGATCCGACCGGGCGCGATTTGCCGTTGGCTACCTTGCAGGAAATTTTCCGTATCCGCGACCACCTAATGGGCGCGCTCGCCGATTCGGCGCGCGAAATCGACCCCACGCTGGCCGCGCGCGCTCAGGCGCGCTTCGATTGCTGGCTGGAACAGCAGGAAGAAAATCTACAGCCCGACCATATCGCCGCTTGCCGGGATGCCTTGCTGGATTCGCTCGGCAAATTGGCGCCGTGAGCGGAGCGGAACATGTATAAATGCACGACCTCCGGCATCACGGTCATCGTCGAGCCTAGCTATCTCGACGATCAATCCTCGCCGGCCGATGGGCATTACGTGTGGAAATATCACGTCCGCATCGAAAATCGCAGCCCCGGAATCGTGCAATTGCGCAGCCGCTATTGGCGCATCACCGATGCCTTGGGCCGCGTTCAGGAAGTGCGCGGCGCCGGCGTCGTCGGCGAGCAGCCGGTGCTGCAGCCCGGCGAGGCCTTCGAATATACGAGCGGCACGCCTTTGCAGACGCCCTCCGGCATCATGGTCGGCCGCTATCAGATGGAAGATGCCGATGGCCGCGGCTTCGAGATCGAGATTCCCGCTTTCTCGCTGGATTCTCCCTATCAACCGAAAAAGCTGAACTGAACGGGGCCTTCCGATGGCGCGCGGCAAATCCTCGAAACCCAACCAAGCCAAAGCCGAAGCGGCGATCCGCACGCTGATCCGCTGGGCGGGCGACGATCCCGAGCGCGAGGGTCTCGTCGATACGCCGGGGCGGGTCGCACGCGCCTATCGCGAATTTTTCGCAGGCTACGCGCAGGACCCTGCCGCAATCTTGCGGCGCACCTTCGAGGAGACGGACGGTTACGACGAAATGATCGTCCTCAAGGATATGCGCTTCGAGAGCCATTGCGAGCATCACATGGCGCCGATCATCGGCCGCGCGCATATCGCCTATCTGCCGAAGAAGCGCGTGGTCGGCATTTCCAAATTGGCGCGATTGCTCGATTGCTATGCGAAGCGCCTGCAAATCCAGGAAAAGATGACGGCTCAGATCGCCAATACGCTGAACGAGGTTCTGCAGCCGCGCGGCGTCGCCGTCGTCATCGATGCCAGCCATCAATGCATGACGACCCGCGGCGTGCACAAGCCCGGCACGTCGATGGTGACGAGCCGCATGTTGGGCGCCTTCCGCAACGATCCTTCGACGCGCAAGGAATTCTTCTCGATCATCGGCCTGCCGAATGCCGGGATCGGAATCAGCTCTTGAGCCGGGATCGATCGTGACGGCCAGCGCGATCGCCGAGGCGGCTGCCGGAATTCTCGCTCGTCTCGTCGCTTTCGATACGGTTTCCGAACGCGGCAATCGCAATATCATCGATTGGATCGCCGCCTATCTCGCCGATTTCGGCATCAATGCCGAGATCGTCGCGGCGCCGGGCCATGCCGGCCATGATCGTTTCAAGGCCAATCTCTGGGCGACGATCGGGCCGAAGCGGGATGGCGGCATCGTGCTTTCCGGTCATACCGATGTCGTGCCGGTCGCCGATCAGCCCTGGTCGAGCGATCCCTTCGCCTTGCGCGATGGCGGCGATCGTTTCTACGGCCGCGGCACTTGCGATATGAAGGGGTTCATCGCCCTCGTTCTCGCCGCCATCCCGCATATGTTGGCGGCGAAGATATCCATTCCGCTCCATCTCGCCTTTTCCTATGACGAGGAGGTGGGTTGCCAAGGGGCACCGCATATGATCGCCGAGATCGGACGGCGTTTCGCGAAGCCCCGCATCGCCATCATCGGCGAACCGACCGAGATGCGGCTGGGCCTGCGCCATAAGGGCGTCTTCTCCTTCACGACGACGACCATCGGAACGGCCGGCCATTCCAGCCAGCCCGAGCGCGGCGCCAATGCCATTCAATTGATGAACGCGATCGTTGGCGAGATTCTTCGCCTCTATGAGGCGCTGAAACGGCAAGGCCCTTTCGATGCGGCTTTCGATCCGCCGCATTGCTCGCTCAATCTCGGTCGGATCGAAGGCGGGACGGCTGCCAATATCATCGCCCGCGAATGCCGCCTCATCTGGGATTTTCGGCCGGTACCGGGTGCGGGGCCCGATCTCATCCTAGAGCCGCTTGGGAAATTCGCGGATCGGCTGAGCGCGGAATGGCGCAAGACCTTTCCCGAAGTCGCGATCGCGACCGAACCCCGCGTTGCCGTTCCGCCGCTCCGCGAGGAACACGAGGGCGCTGCCGAAGCCTTGCTGAAACGCCTCACCGGCGCCAACGAAACGGTCAGCCTTGCCTTCGCGACCGAGGCCGGGCAATTCCAGGCGGCCGGGCTTTCCGCCATCGTCTGCGGGCCGGGTTCGATCCGCCAGGCGCATCAACCGGACGAATATATTCTAAAATCGCAACTCGCCTTGGGTGCGGATTTCCTGGCGCGCTTGATCGGCTGGGCGAAGACGGGCTGAATTCTCGCGCCGGATTCAATCCAGCGCCTTGGCGGCGGCGAGCACTTCGGTCGCATGGCCCGGCACCTTCACCTTGCGCCAGATGCCGCGCAAGATTCCCTTGCCGTCGATCAGGAAGGTCGCGCGTTCGATGCCCATATATTTGCGGCCATACATGCTTTTCTCGACCCAGACGCCATAGGCTTCGGTGACCTTGCCGGTTTCGTCGGCGCCGAGCGGAAAATTGAGATCGTATTTCTTCTTGAATTTGTCGTGGCTCGCCACCGAATCGCGCGAAACGCCGATCACCGCCGCCTTCGCCTTGCGGAAATCGGGTGCGGCATCGCGAAAGGCGCAGGCTTCCGCCGTGCAGCCGCTGGTATCGTCCTTGGGGTAAAAATAGAGGATGAGAGGCCGCCCCTTAAAATCGCCGAGGCCGATCTTGCCGCCGCCATCGGTCGCCAGCGAGAAATTCGGTGCCTTGTCGCCGATCTTCAAACTCATCGTCTTCTCCCTATCGCGGCTTTCCATCATGTCGCCGAGATTAGCCGAGCGAAGGCGGCGGCGACAAGGCCGGCGCATCTTTCGATTTCGCTTTTGAGCGCGGCGAAATCGGCGCAGCCGGCGCTTTCGGCGAGCTTGCGGCGGATTTGCGGGCGCAATTCCGCTTCGACGATCGCGCCGCCGATGGCAAGGCGCGAGATTTGCAGCAATCGCCGCCAGAGGCGAAGGGCGGCGCGCAAATCCTCGGCGGTTTCGCGGTCGAGCAATCCAGTCGCCTGGGCGGCGGCAAGGATGGCGCCCGGTTCGCCGGCCGCAAGCTCGGGATGCGCCCAACCATGGCAGAGCAGAAGATATTGCGCGATGAAGTCGAGATCGACCATGCCGCCCGGGCGATATTTGATATCCCAGAAATCCTCGCCGCGGTGCTGGCTGCGGATACGTTCGCGCATGTCGCGGCAATCTTGCGCGAGTTTCGTAGGTTCGCGCTCCATCGTCAGCAATCCGTCGATCTTGCTTCGGATTTCGGCGGCGAAATCGGCATCGCCGCAAATGACGCGCGCGCGCGTCAGCGCCATATGCTCCCAGGTCCAGGCTTCATTCCGCTGATAGCGCAGGAAGGGATCGAGGCCGGAGGCGATCGGCCCCGAATTGCCGCTAGGGCGCAGGCGCATATCGACTTCGAAGAGTGTGCCTTCGCCGGTGCGGGCGGCAATGGCGGCGATGATGCGCTGCGCGAGGCGCGCGAAATACTGGATCGGCGCCAAGGGCTTGGCGCCGTCCGAGGCGATTTTTTCCCAATCGGCGCGATCGGCGGGAATATCGTAAATGAAGATGAGATCGAGATCGGAGGTGATCGTCATTTCCCGGCTGCCGAGTTTGCCGAGCGCGATGACGGCGAGATCGCGCCCCGGCAGACGGCCATGCTGGGCCTGGAATTCGGCGCGGACACGCGGGGAAAGCGCGCCGATGGCAAGATCGGCGATATCGGCGAGAATCGGACCGGCCGCATCGCCGTCGAGCGCGCCGCGCAGAAGCGCGACGCCGATTTGAAAGAAGCGATCCTTGGTCCAGCGGCGAATGAGGTCGAGCGCATCCTGATAATCGGCGGCGAGCGTCAGATTGGCATCGAGATCGGCGGCGAGCCTAGCGCGGTCGGGCAGGCGGGATTCGTTTCCGGCGGCCAATAGGCCGTCCAGCAAAGCCGGCGAACGGGCGAGATTGTCGGCGAGCAACGGCGCCGTTCCCATGATCTCGGCGATGAGACCGAGGAGATCGGGATTGGCTTGAAGCAGCGAGAACACCTGAACGCCGGCCGGCAGCGCCTGCAGGAAGGCATCGAAACGGCGAAAGGCGGTATCGGGATCGGCGCTGGCGGCGAGGGCGGCAAGCAAGCGGGGCATCAATTCGGTGAGGATTTCGCGCGCGCGCGCGCTGCGCGTCGCCCGATAGCGGCCGTGATGCCAAGCCCGGACGGCGCCCGCGACGGCGGAAGGATCGGGAAAGCCCATCGCCGCCAGATTGCGGATCGTATCGGGATCGTCCTCGGTGCCGGTGAAGACCAGGGACCCTTCGGCATTGCCGAGCGAAGGCGATTCCTCGAACAATTCGGCATAGCGATCCTCGACCTTGCCGAGATGCTCGCGCAAGGAACCGGAAAAATCCGCTATGCCGCGATGGCCGCAGAAAATGGCGAGCCTTTCGAGCGCGCCGCTATCTTCGGGCAGCGTCTGGGTCTGATGGTCGTCGATCATCTGCAGGCGATGCTCGACATGACGAAGATAGCGATAGGCGGCGATTAAGTCTTCGGCGATTTCCGGGCGGCATTGGCCATGCGCGGCCAAAGCGGCGATGGCGGGGAGCGTGCCGCGTTGGCGCAAGCCCGGCCGCCTCCCGCCCCAGATCAATTGCTGGGTCTGCGCGAAGAATTCGATTTCGCGAATGCCGCCGCGACCGAGCTTGATATTGTGTCCCGCTACCGCGATCTGGCGATGGCCCTTGACCGCATGAATCTGCCGCTTGATGGAATGGATGTCGGCGATGGCGGCGAAGTCGAGATGCTTGCGCCAGATGAAGGGCCGCAGCCGATCGAGGAAACGCTGACCGGCCGCCTTGTCGCCCGCGACCGCCCGCGCCTTGATCATGGCGGCGCGTTCCCAATTCTGCCCCATGCCTTCGTAATAGGCTTCGGCGGCCAAAGTCGATAAAGCGAGCGGCGTCGATCCGGGGTCGGGCCGCAGGCGGAGATCGACGCGAAAGACATAGCCGTCGGCGGTCGCTTCCTGCAGCAGGCGAACGAGATCGCGCGCGAGGCGCACGCAGCATTCCTGGAGCGAGCGGCGACCGCGATAGACGATTCGGTCGCGATCGTAGAGGATGATGAGATCGATATCGCTGGAATAATTCAATTCCCGGGCGCCCAGCTTGCCGAGGCCGAGTACGATGAGGCCGCTATCCGCTGTCGGCGATGCGGGGTCGGGGAGGTCGATCTCGCCCGCTTGGCGCCGTTGATCGAGAAGATAGGCCAAGGCCGTTTCCAAGGCGGTATCGGCGAGATCGCTCAAGGCCCCAGTCACAGTTTCGAGCGGCCACCACCCGGCGAGATCGGCCATGGCGATCAGCAAGGCGGCGCGGCGGCGGGCGCGGCGCAAATCGCGCATGAGATCGGCCTCGCTCGCGCAACTTTGATGAGCGCGGCGGAGATCAGCCAGGAGATTGGCGAAGACAGAATCGGCGCCATCGGCTAAAACTTGGTCGAAGAAAGCGCCTTCCGCGGCAAGGATATGGGCAAGGAAGGGCGAATTGCCGCAAAGGGCGGCGATCAGCTGGGGCGGACCGGGTTCGGCCAGCCTCGCTGCGGCTGCACCTTGGGCGGTCGCGGCATAGCGCGTAAGCCCGATGGCCGCGGCCTTGGCATCGGCAGCCTCGGGCAGGCGTTCGGGATCGAGTCGAGGAGGGATGGCGACCATGTCGGGCAAGAGTGCTGAAGCCGATCCTCGCGGTCAAGCCGGCGGTCTCTAGACGTGCGACTGCGCCGGATCCTTCGAATTGGGCTCGAAATTCTCGGCGCTTGTCTGGCCGGGCTTGCGATCCTGTTCGCGATTCTGGCCTATCGCCTGACGCATGAGGGGCCGATCCATCTCGCCTTTCTGTCGCCCTATATCGAAAACGCTTTCAATGAGGCCGATCAGCCTTATCGGATCGCCATCGAGGATACGGTTCTGACCTGGGGCGGTTGGGATCATGCCTTGGAGGTGCGGGCGGTTCGCCTCCATATCCAGGATCGCGGCGGCCGGGAATTGGCGATTCTGCCCGAAGTCGGTTTCGCGTTCAGCGGTCGCGCCTTGATGCGCGGTCTGATCGCGCCGGTCCGAATCGATATTCTGGCGCCGCATCTCAGGATCGAGCGCCAGGTCGATGGCCGCCTTGCCTTCGGTGCCACCGTTCTCGAAGCCGGCAATGACGCGGGATCGCAGGGCGATCAGGCGCTCATGGCCATGATCGGCGATCTTTTGCAGCCGCCCGATCCGCAAAAACCGACCGGCTATCTGGAAAGCGTTGCTTTGCGCCAGGGCCGCCTCGACATCACCGATGCGATCACCGGCCGCGATTGGCAGGCGCAGGATTTCCTGGTCGTTCTGCGGCGCGGCGCGAGTGGCCCCGAAGGCGAATTGACGGCCAGCCTGCCGCAATTCGGGGCGACAATCGCGCCGGCGCAATTCGCCGCGCAAATGGCGATCGATACCGAAGCCGGAATCGTGGCGCTCGATGGCCGCATCACCGGCTTCGATCTTTCTCGATTGCCTGTGTTGGAACCGGTCTTGGCCGATCTTGCCGGCTTTCGTATCGCCGTCGAAGCGAATGTGAAGACGCGCATCGCTTTCGACGGTTCGGTCGGGCCGATCGCTTTTTCGCTGATTGGCGGCGCGGGCGAGATCGAACTGGCCGATTGGTTGGAAGAACCGCTGGCGGTGAAATCGGCGGCGATATCGGGCCTGCTCGATCGTTCGCTCGATCTTATCCGCCTCGATCGTTTCGATCTCGATCTCGGCGGGCCGCGGATCGGGCTGACCGGCGTTTGGGACGGCGCCTTTACCGGCAAGGCCGCCGATGGCGGTATCGCCCATCTCGATGCGCGAATGTCGCTGCGCGATCTTCCGGTCGATCGCTTGGCGAAAATCTGGCCGCGCCAGATCGCCGTCGATGCGCGCGCCTGGGTCGTGCCCAATATCACGGCGGGGATGGTCAGCGCCGCCGATCTCGAACTGGAGCTGGCCTTGCCGGGGGATTTTGCCGCGGTTGAATTGCGCCGCCTTTCGGGCACGCTGGCGACCGAGGGGTTGACCGTCCATTACCTGCGGCCCTTGCCGCCGATCACCGACGGCATTGCCACGGGTCGCTTCGATGCCAAAAGTTTCGAGGCGGATATCGCCTCCGGCGCGGTCGGCGAAATCGCCGTGACCGGCGGTCATCTCGCCATCACCGGCCTCGATCGCAAGGATCAGACGATCAGCGTCAAGGGATCGGCGATGGCGCCGGCCGTGGCCGCGCTCACGCTGCTCGACCATCCGCGCCTCGATTACGTGAAGGGGCTCGGTATCGCTCCGCAAAACGCTTCGGGTCGGGTCGCGGCGGAAATCGGCTTCGACTTCCCGGCGGCCAAGGATCTCGATATCGACGACGTGAAGATTGCGGTCGCCGCCGATCTCGATCATGTCGGCTTGCGCAAAATCCGCTTCGGCCAGGATCTGACGGATTCCGATCTCCATCTTACTCTGGACAATGACGGCATGGATATCGCGGGTTCGGTCGTCTTCGCCGGCATGAATCTCGATTTCGCTTGGCGGCAGAATTTCGATCGCGATGCGCCGTTTGCCGAGAAACTGCATGTCGCGGGCTCGGCCGATGCCGCACAGCGCGCCGCTTTGGGTTTCGATCTCCGCCCCTGGCTCGATGGACCTTGCGCTTGCGATATCGCGGTCGTCAATTACGCCAATGGCCGCAGCGCCATCACGGGCAAGATGGACCTCGCGGCGGCGACAATCGATCTGCCTTTCATTCATTGGCGCAAGGAAGCGGGCGCCGCCGCAAGCGGCGATCTCGCGGTCGAGATGCTGGGTCAGCAAGTGACCGAGATTTCCCATTTCGCGCTGGCGGCTCCCGATCTCAAGGCCGAGGGGCGCGCCGGTTTCGATCCCGAAGGCCATATCGAAACCGTCGAATTGCCGGTGGCGCAATTCGGCCGTTCGGACCTTCTCGGCGTTGTTATCGGTCTTGGCGGCGGCAAGACCGAGGTCAAAATTCGCGGCGGCAAGCTCGATGCCGAGCCCTGGCTCGCGGAGACGAAAGCGCCGAAAAGCGATGCCGAACTCGATGCCGAGGAAAAGACGCCGCAACGACCCTTCGCGATCGCGGGCTCGCTCGATCAGATTCGCATCGGCAAGGATCGCTGGCTCGCCAAGGTAAAACTCGATCTCGTCCACGATCCCCTATGGTGGGAGCTTATTGCGCTGCAAGCGCAATTGCCGAACGGCAAGGCGCTGACGCTCGATTATCGGCCGGGCGATGGCGGAACCCATGTCTTGAATTTCGCGGCGGAGGATGGCGGCGAAGCCCTGCGGGTCTTCGATCTTTACGATGGCGTGAAGGGCGGGAAGCTGATTGCGACGGGAATCGTCAAGGATGACGAACCGCACCGGCCCTTGCGCGGGAAGATGGAGATGACGAGTTATCGCCTCCTTAATGCGCCCTTCTTCGCGCGGCTTTTCAGCCTCGCTTCGGTGACCGGCATCGTCGATCTGATGACGGGCGAGGGCTTTCTATTCGGCGGCGCCAAGGCGAAATTCACGAAAACCCGCGGCCTCATCGAAATCAAGAAATTCCGCAGCGCCGGCCCCTCCATCGGTTTCACCGCCAAGGGCAAGATCGACCTCGATCGGCAGAAGATCAACCTCAAGGGCACGATCACGCCGGCCTATTTGTTGAACGGACTCCTCAACGACATTCCCCTGCTCGGCGATATTTTCAGCGGCGGGGCGGGCGAGGGAATTTTTTCGATCACCTATGCCGCGACCGGCAATCTTGCCGAACCCAAGATATCGACCAATCCGCTATCGGCGGTGACGCCCGGAATCTTGCGCGATCTTTTCAGCGATGACGGCGATGACGAGGATTCTTCGCCGACGACACCCCGACCGCAGAATCCCAATCTGCAGCCGGGCGGGAAAGATTGACGGCGCCTAAAGCTTCACGCCGCGCATTGCACGGCGCGGGAAGTCAATACCGAAATGAGGTGAGCGCGATAGGCGGCCGAGCCGTGAAGATCGCTGACGAGAGAGGCGGGGGCGATGGCGACGGCCTTGGCGGCTTCGGGCGTGAAGTTCTTCGCGAGCGCGGCTTCAAGCGCGCTGGCGCGGAAAACGCCATTGGCGCCGGCGCCGGTCACGGCGATGGCGACGCCACTGCCGGTCTTCGCGAGAAAGACGCCCGTCAGCGCATAACGCGAAGCCGGTTGCGGGAATTTCATATAGGCGGCCTTTTCGGGCTTGGGCAGGCGAATGGCGAGGATGATCTCGTCGCCGCCGAGCGCTGTCGAGAATAGGCCCTTGAAAAAATCGGCGGCGGCGATTTCCCGCTTATTGGTCTTGATCGTGGCGCCGAGCGCCAGGATCGCCGCCGGATAATCGGCCGCCGGATCGTTATTGGCGAGCGAACCGCCGATCGTGCCCTGATGGCGGACTTGGCGATCGCCGATCCCTTCGGCGAGATAGGCAAGGGCGGGGATCGTCGCCTTGACCTCGCGCGATTGCGCGACTTCGGCATGGGTCGTCATGGCACCGATGACGAGGGTTTGGCCCTCGCTCTTTATGCCCTTGAGCTCGGCGATGCCGGAAAGATCGATGACGCTGGCGGGCGCCGCCAAGCGCTGCTTCAGGGTCGGGATCAGGGTCTGTCCGCCGGCCATGAGCTTGGCGTCCCCGGAAGCGGCCAGCAATTTCGCGGCTTCGGCCAGGGATTGCGGGCGGTGATAGGCGAAATCCTGCATGACGGCCTCCCTATTCGGCGGCTTTGGCGGGGGATGCGGCGCGGATCGCCGACCAGATCTTGGCCGGCGTGGCGGGCATGGCGATATCGGTAACGCCGAGCGGCGCCAGAGCGTCGAGAACGGCATTGATGACGGCCGGCGGCGAACCGATGGCGCCCACTTCGCCCACGCCCTTGGCGCCTAAGGGGTTATGCGTGCATAGGGTCGCGTGATTGGCGACTTGGAAGTTCGGCAGATCGTCGGCGCGCGGCATGGTGTAATCCATGTAGGAGCCGGTCAGGAGCTGGCCCGTCTGGGGATCGTAGGCGGCGGCTTCGAGCAAAGCCTGACCGATTCCTTGCGCGACGCCGCCATGAACCTGGCCTTCGACGATCATGGGATTGATGACCCGGCCGACATCGTCGACAGCGGTGAAGTTCACGACCTTGGCGGCGCCGGTTTCGGGATCGATCTCGATCTCGCAGATATGGCAGCCGCCGGGATAGGTGAAATTCAGCGGATCGTAGAAAGCCGTTTCCTCAAGGCCGGGTTCGAGCTCGGTGATGGGGTAATTATGCGGCACATAGGCCGTC
Organism: uncultured Rhodospirillaceae bacterium; assembly: GCA_964415425.1. GTDB lineage: Bacteria > Pseudomonadota > Alphaproteobacteria > Dongiales > Dongiaceae > Dongia. The sequence continues at coordinate 49,992 of CAYQAG010000002.1, forward strand.
AGCGCGACTTGGCCGAAGGGAACGGATTTATCGGTGCCGGCAATGGTGAAATTGCCGTTCTTGAATTCGACATCGGCGACCGAGGCTTCCATCAGATGCGCGGCGATACGCTTCGCCTTGGCGACGATCTTATCCATCGCCTTGACGATGGCGGAACCGCCGACCGCCAGCGAGCGCGAACCATAGGTTCCCATGCCGAAGGGGATTTTGTTGGTATCGCCATGCACGACTTCGACGCTCTCGATCGGAATGCCGAGCCCGTCGCTGACCAATTGCGCGAAGGTCGTCTCATGGCCTTGGCCGTGGCTATGGGTGCCGGTGAAGACGGTCACCGAACCCGTCGGATGAACGCGGATCGAACCCGTTTCGTAGAGCCCGGCGCGGGCGCCAAGCGACCCGACCACGGCCGAAGGCGCGATGCCGCAGGCCTCGATATAAGTGGAAATGCCGATGCCGCGCAGCTTGCCGCGTCCCTTCGCCTCCGCACGGCGCTTCTCGAATCCGGCCCAATCGGCCAGCTTCAAGGCCATGTCGAGGGTCGCCTGATAATCGCCGCTATCGTATTGGAGGGCGACCGGCGTCTGATAGGGGAAGGCATTGGCGGGGATGAAATTCTTGCGGCGGATTTCGACGCGATCCATCTTCATCTCGCGCGCGGCCTTATCGACGAGGCGTTCGAGGAGATAAGTCGCCTCCGGCCGGCCGGCGCCGCGATAGGCATCGACCGGAACGGTATTCGTGAAGACGGCCTTCACCTCGCAATAAATGGCGGGGGTGGTATAGACCCCGGCCAGCAGGGTCGCATGAAGATAGGTCGGGATGCAGGGCGCGAAGGTCGATAGATAGGCGCCCATATTGGCGATCGTGCTGACCCTGAGCGCCAGGAATTTTCCGTCCTTATCCATGGCGAGTTCGGCATGGCTGACATGATCGCGGCCCTGCGCATCGGTCATGAAGCTTTCGCTGCGTTCCGCTGTCCATTTGATCGGGCGCATGACCTTGCCCGCGGCCCAGGTGACCAGGGCTTCTTCGGCATAATGGAAAATCTTGGAGCCGAACCCGCCGCCGACATCGGGCGCCACCACGCGCAGCTTGCTTTCGGGAATCTGCAGGACGAAGGCGCCCATCAGCAGACGGATGACATGGGGATTCTGGCTGGTCGTATAGAGCGTATAATCGCCGGTCGCCCGATCGTAATCGCCGATCGCCGCCCGGGGTTCCATGGCATTGGGAATGAGGCGCTGATTGACGAGATCGATCTTCGTGACGTGATGGGCCTTGGCGAAGGCGGCATCGACGGCATTGCGATCGCCCAATTCCCAATCGTAGCAGACATTGTTCTTCGCCTGCTCCCAGACCTGGGGCGCGCCGGGTTTGTCCGCGGCGGCGGTCGCGGCGATGGCGGGCAGGGGCTTATAGGTAACGGCGATGGCTTCGGCCGCATTCTTCGCCTGGGCATAGGTTTCGGCGATGACGATCGCGACCTGATCGCCGACATGGCGGGCGCGCTCCTTGACGAGCGGCATATGCGGCGGCTCGACCATGGGCGAGCCGTCCTTGCTTTTCACCAGCCAGCCGCAAGGCACGCCGCCCTTGTCGTAATCGGCGCCGGTGAAGATGGCGACGATTCCCGGCATGGCCTTCGCGGCCTTGGTATCGATCTTGACGATCTCGGCATGGGCATGGGGCGAGCGCAGGATATAGGCGTGAGTTTGGCCCGGACGATTGATGTCGTCGGTATAGGTGCCGCGTCCGGTGAGGAAACGGAAATCTTCCTTGCGCTTGACGGCGGCGCCGATTCCGGTGGCGGTCATGGCTGATCCTCCCTCTTCGCTCGAATGCGATTACTTGCCGCGCATGGCGGCGGCGCCGGCCTTCACGGCCTTGACGATATTGTGATAGCCCGTGCAGCGGCAGATATTGCCTTCGAGGCCCTCGCGGATTTCCGCCTCGCCGATATCGGGCTTGCCGGCGACGAGATCGACGGCGCTCATCACCATGCCGGGCGTGCAGAAGCCGCATTGCAATCCGTGATGCTCGCGGAATGCCGCTTGCATCGGGTGCAGCGTATCGCCATCGGCCAAGCCTTCGATGGTCGTGACCTTCGCGCCATTCGCCTGCACGGCCAGCAAAGTGCAGGATTTCACCGATTTGCCGTTCACATGAACGACGCAGGCGCCGCATTGGCTGGTATCGCAGCCGATATGGGTTCCGGTCAGGCTAAGCTGCTCGCGCAGGAATTGGACGAGCAGGCAATTCGCCGCGACTTCGGCGGAAACGGCTTTCCCGTTCACGTTCATGCTGACGTGGGGCATTTCATCCTCCCTGATGGCGAAGGCCGAAGCCCTCGCGAGCGCTGGTTGTCCAGTCTGATTGAGAGCAAGTAAAGGAGGGCGCGGGCAGGGCTGTCAAGGCAGGATCGCGAAGGCCGGCGTCATTTTCCGGCAAACACCCAAAGCGAAAGCGCGACAAGGAGAGCAAGTCCGCCGATCCATGCCCAGGTCGGCAAGGAAGCCGATGGCCGCGAATCCGGGGAATCCTTCGCTGCCGGAGCCGCCGGCGCGACATTCGCCGCATCGTCCAGGGCGGTGGGCGCGGTCGTTTCGGCGCTCGGTATCGACGCGGAATTGCCGTCGGATTTCTCCGCCAGGGCCGCCGCGAAGGCAGCGAAAAATTCGTCCGCCAGTTTTCGCGCCGCCCCGTCGATCAGGCGCTGGCCGATCTGAGCGAGTTTGCCGCCGATTTCGCCATTCGCTTCGTAATTCAGTATCGTGCCGCCGGCGTCGTCTTCGGCGAGGCGGACTTTGGCGCCGCCCTTGGCGAAGCCGGCCATGCCGCCGCTCCCTTCGCCGGAAATGGTATAGCCGTGAGGCGGGTCGAGATCGCTAAGCTCGACCCGGCCGCCGAATCGCGCCTTCACCGGGCCGATCCCGACCATCAGCCGCGCCACGAAAACGGTCGGAGATTCGCGGGTCAATTCCTCGCAGCCCGGGATACTCAGCCGCAGGATGGCGGGATCGTTCAGGGCCGCCCAAACGGTTTCGCGGTTCTGCCGCAGGCGGTATTCGCCGGTCAGGATCATGATGGGCGCTCCCCTCGGGATCGTCCTCGCATGGGACAATCTCCCCGCTCGCTTGTCAATCGCTTCGGCTTGACGCCGGCAAGGCGAGAGGGGAGATTGGGATATGCGCCGCTTTGTTCCCGCTTTCTGCTTGGCAATCTTGGCTTTCGCGGTTGCCGCGCTTCCGGCGATGGCCGATACGCCTCAGGATCTCATCATCGCCGCTGGCGCCAGCCGTTATCGCTTCGCGGTCGAAATCGCCGACGAGCCGGCCGAACGCGAGCGCGGATTGATGTTCCGAACGCAGCTTGCCGCCAATGCCGGCATGCTTTTCCTTTATTCCGAAGCGGCCGAGCGGCGCTATTGGATGCACAATACGCCGCTTTCCCTCGATCTCCTTTTCATCGGCGCCGATGGCCGCATCCTTTCTATCGCGCGCCGCGCCCCGCCGATGACCGACGATCCTATCCTCTCGCAAGGCAAGGCCAAGGCCGTGCTGGAGGTGAATGGCGGCACCGCCGACGCGCTCGGCATTCGCGAGGGCGACCTTGTCCTCTATCCCGGTCTTGGCGCGGAGTGATCGATGACGGAAATCCCGAAGACGATGAAAGCCGTCCTCCTCAAGGGCAATGGCGGCTTCGATCAATTGGAATATCGCGAGGATGTCCCGGTGCCCGTTCCCGGCCCGAGCGAGGTTCTGATCCGCGTCGGCGCCGCCGGAATCAATAACACGGATATCAATACCCGCACCGCCTGGTATTCGAAATCCGTCACCGAAGGCACGCATGAAGCGGGCGGCGCCGGCGGCTATGCGGCGGCGAAGAGCGAGGATTCGGGCTGGACCGGGAAACCGCCGGTTTTCCCGCGCATCCAGGGCGCCGATGCCTGCGGCCGTATCGTCGCCGTCGGGTCTGGGGTCGATCCCGTCCGGATCGGCGAGCGCGTGCTGATCGAACCCGTCTTTCGCGCGCCCCTTGGTTGGGTGCCCTATCGGGCGATCTATTTCGGCTCGGAATGCGATGGCGGTTTCGCCGAATTCGCGAAGGCGCCCTCGGCGCATGCGCATAAAATCGCCAGCGCGCTCGCCGATGCCGAGCTTGCATCTTTCCCTTGCGCCTATTCCGCCGCCGAAAACATGCTGACGCGGGCTGGCGTCAAAGCGGGGGAGAAAGTTCTCGTCACCGGCGCCTCGGGCGGGGTCGGTTCGGCCGCTTTGCAACTGGCGAAGCGCCGCGGTGCCGAAATTCTCGCTGTCGCCCATCCCGCCAAGGCGGAAGCGGTGCTGGCCCTCGGCGCCGCCCGAGTCATCGCTCGCGATGCGGATTTCCTGGCCGAGTTGGGGCGCGAAACGATCGATGTCGTGATCGATGTGGTCGGCGGCGCGGCGTTCGGCGCTTGGCTGGAAGTTCTCGTTCGCGGCGGTCGTTATGCGACCGCCGGCGCGATCGCGGGACCGGTCGTCGAACTCGATCTGCGCACACTCTATCTGAAGGATATCCGCCTTTTCGGCTGCACGATTCTGGAACCCGAAGTCTTTGCCAATCTCGTCGGCTATATCGAACGGGGCGAGATTCGCCCGCTCGTCGCCAGCATCCGACCTTTGCGCGAAATCGTCGCCGCGCAAAAGGATTTCCTCGCCAAGCAGCAGGCCGGGAAAATCATCCTCTTGCCTTCCGCCTGAAAGACGGGGAAGGCCGCGCGCTCAAGCCGGCAGACGGATATATTGCACGCCGTGTTCGAGCGCGCTTTGCGCGACCGTCTTGCGGCGGGTTTGATCGGTGACGCAGAAAATCTGCGCATAGGCCTGACCGTCGATGCCGGTGAAGATACTGGCGACCTCCCAGGTCAAAAGCGGCGTCTCGGCGGCGCGATAGCGCGTGCCGATCGTGATCTGATGATCCTTGCGGCGACGAAAAAGGCCGAACATGATCTGGCCGAGCTCCCGATTCGAACCTGCGCTGGGCAGGCAAGCAAGGCTATCAAAGCCCGGTCGCAGCGACAAGCGGCGTGGATGACGATCCCGATCAGGCGTTGCGCAGATACCAATCGTAATCGGCTTCGGTGACGAGGCTCATGAAACGGTCGATTTCGGCGCGTTTGACGGCGGTGAAGACGCGGTGGAAATCGGCGCCCAGATAATCCTTCATGCGCGCCGATCCCGCGAAAAGATCGAGCGCCGCCGGCCAATTCGTCGGCAGGCTCAATCCTGCCGCCGCCGCCTGGGCATAGCCGTTGCCGATCACCGGCGAGCCCGGATCGAGCTTTTTCGTCAATCCCCAGTGAATGGCGGCGAGCAAGGCGGCGACGGCGAGATAGGGATTGGCATCGGCGCCGCAAATGCGATGTTCGACATGGCGCGAAGCGGGCGTTCCGGCGGGAACGCGGAAGCTGACCGTCCGATTGTTGATGCCCCAACTGGGCGCGATCGGCGCATAGGAATTGGCGCGGAAGCGGCGATAGGAATTGGCGTTGGGCGCGAAGATCGCCATGGATTCGTTCAGCAAAGCCTGCATGCCGCCGATCGCTTGAGCGAGAAGCGGAGATCCCGCCGGATCGTCGCTGGCGAACGCATTATGGCCTTTGTCATCGGCGAGACTGACATGGAGATGCATGCCCGATCCGGCGAGATCGGCATGGGGTTTGGCCATGAAGGTCGCCTCGAAACCGTGGCGGAGCGCGATGCCCTTGACGAGGCGCTTGTATTTCACCGCTTCGTCGCAGGCCTTGAGGGCATCGGCGCGGTGGCGCAAGCCCAATTCCAACTGACCGGGCGCATATTCGGAAATGGCGGATTCGAGCGGCAGCCCCATGCGTTCGCCGGCATCGTAGAGATCGCGGAAGAAGGGCGCGAAATCGTCGAGTTCGCGCAAGCCATAGACCTGGATATCGCTCGGCCGGCGTCCGGTTATCGGCGAGATCGGCGCTTGGCGCGCGCCGTCGGCGCGGGTTTCGCGATCGACGAGATAGAATTCCATCTCGCAGGCGATGACGGGGGTGAGGCCGAAATCGCCGAAGCGCTCGATGATCCCTTGCAAAACGTGGCGCGGATCGTAGCGGCAGGGCGAACCGTCGAGTTCGTAGACCGAGAGCATGAGTTCGGCGAAATCGGGCCCGAGATGGGGTGCCAGCGTCAATCCGCCGGAGCAGGGTTTGCCCAGACGGTCGGCATCGCCATCGGCCCAGACGAGGCCGCTTTCCTCGACATCGGCGCCGGTAATGTCGAGCGCCAGCATGGTGCCGGGCAGGAAACGGCCGTGATCGTAGATCGGCGCGATATCGCGGCGCAGCAGATTCTTGCCGCGCGGCACGCCGGATTGGTTGGTGAAGAAAATCTGCACGAAGCGGATTTCGGGATGCGCCGCGAGAAATTCGTCGCTTTCGCGGCGGGGAGCGATCTTGGCAATCATGATGGCCTCGTCGTCTTCGGGCGCGCGCCGAGTTCGTCGAGCGCCTGAGCCAGGGTTGCAATCAAACGCGCGATTTGATCGCGGCCGGTTTGCGGGCTGACCAGAGTCATATTGTGAAAGGGCGCGATCAGGATGCCGCGATTGATGAGATAAAGATGGATCGCCAATTCGAGATCGCCGGCCATGGCCGCCGCCGCCTCGGTTCCGTTGCGCGGTTTTTCGCGCGCGCAGACGAATTCCGCCCGAGCGCCGACCTGCGAGACATGCCAGGGAAGATCGCGCTCGGCGATGACTTGGGCGATTCCCGCCGCCAATTCCGCCGAAAGCGGCAGCATGCGATCATAGGCAGCGGGCGTGATGACGTCTTCCAAGGCGGCGCGCATCGCCTTGAATTGCAGGGGATTGGCGCTCAGGGTCGTCCCCATGCCGCTATAGCCGGGGCCGGCGGCTTGCTCCACCGCCGTCATCTGTTCGGCAATGGCGGCGGTGAAGCCGAAGACCGAGGCGGGAAGGCCGCCGGCGATCGGCTTACCGAGGGTGAGGAAATCTGGCTGCAATCCATGGGTGCGGGTATAGCCGCCATAGCCGGTCGAAATCGTATGCGTCTCGTCGATGACGAGCAGCGTGCCGTAGCGGCGGCAAAGCGCCTGCATGGCATCGAGATAGCCGGGTGCCGGCAGGACCATGCCGATATTGGTCAGCGCCGGCTCGGTGATGAGGCAGGCGATCTCGCGCTTGGCAAGGACCGCTTCGAGCGCCGGAAGGTCGTTATATTCGACGATCTCGGTGAATTGCCGGAGGTCGTAGCTTTGCCCGATCAAGCCGGGGCGGTGGATCGGTTCGCCATTCTTCAGGCGCAGAAACGTATCCTCGACGGCGCCGTGATAGCAGCCGTGGAAGATCAGAATTTTCCGCCGACCCGTCAGGCCGCGACACCAACGCAGGACGAAACGATTGGCATCGCTGGCCGTGGTCGCGATCTGCCAGAAGGGCAAGCCGAACATGGCGGTCAATTTTTCGCCGATGGCAAGGATATCGGCGGTCGGCAACATATAGGTGAGGCCTTGGGCAGCCTGAGCGGCAATGGCGCGCGCCACGGGTTCGGGAGAATGGCCGAACATGGAGCCGGTATCGCCGAGGCAGAAATCGTCATAGGCATGGCCGTCGACGTCGCGGAGCCGCGCGCCTTCCGCCGTCGCGACGAAGATCGGGAAGGGCGTTCCCCAATCCAGCATCCAATGATGCGGCACGCCGGATCGCCAATGGGCCTTGGCGGCCTCGGCCAGCGCTTGCGAGCGGGGATTGGCGGCAGCGAATTTTTCCCGCTCGCGCGTCAGCATTGCCGCAATCGCCGCTTTGTCGATTCCGGCCTGGAATGCCGTCATGATTCCCCCTGATCTCTCCCCTATCGATCCGCTGTGATAGCGAGAGTTGAGGGGAAAGAGCAAGGGCCGTGCCGTATCTTAGAGGCGCCGCAGCGATCCCGTGCCGATGCGATGGAAGCGCCAGGCGAGCGCCGCCGAGCCGACGGCAAGGGAAAGAACCAGCCCCCACATCAGCCAGGCCGTGCCGAGGCCGAGGCGATAGCCGAGGATATAGCCGAAGGGGATGCCGATTCCCCAGAAGACGAGGCCGTAGATGAGGGTGGGGACCTTCGCATCGCCCGCGCCGCGCAAGGCGCCCATGAGGACGCCCTGAATGCCATCGACGATGGTCATGAGCCCGGCGATGACGAGCGTAATCTTAAGCAAGGCGGAGACGGTGGGATCGAGCGAATAAAGCTGCGCGAGGTTATCGGCATAAAGAATGGTCGCGATCGCGATCGCGCTCATGATCAAGGTTTCGAGACCGAGCGCGACCCAGCCCGCGCGCCGCAAATCCACCGGGCTATTGCGGCCGACGGCATTGCCGACGCGAACCGCCGCCGCCGTCGCCAAGCCGATCGTCAGCATGTAGACGAAGCTCGCATAATTGATGGTGTAGGACATCGTCGCCAGCGATTCCTTGCCGAGCCAACCGCCGATGGCGATCGTTCCCGAAAAGCAGCTGGTTTCGAGCGCGATGCCGAGGGCAAGCGGCAAGCCGATGCCGATCTGGCGGCGTATATCGGCGAGGCGCAGCGGCGAGCGGCGCGTCAGCGCGAAATCGTCGCGATCCTTCATGGTCAGCAAATAGCCGAGGATCGTCGCGAACATCGCCCAGCGCGTCAGCGTGATCGCCAAGGCGGCGCCCGTTTGGCCCATTTCCGGCAAAAACCAGAGACCGTGAATGAGGCCATAGGCGAGGACTAAGTTGACCGCATTGCCGCACCAAGTCACGACCATGCCGACGACCGGCCGATGAATGCCTTCGAGAAAGAAGGTGCAGACGGCATAGAGCAGAAAGCCCGGTATGCCGAGGGCGAGGAGGCGGAGCGAATGCGCGGCTTCGGGGATGATTTCGGCGGGTTGCTCGAGCAGACCGAGCACGGTTTCGGAGAAGACCAGGGGGCTAGAGAGAAGCAGGGAGGCGAAAAAGGCGACGACCAGCGATTGACGCCAAATCCTTCCGCCGGCCGATTTTTCGCCCGCGCCCATGGCTTGCGCGGTCAGGATCGTCGTGCTGATCATGAGGCCGATATTGATCGTCTGAACGATTTGCTGGGGAAAGATGCTGGCGGCGAAGGCGGCCTGATCGAGCGCGCCCGAATCGCGCAGCAACAGATTGCTGACCGTCATCATGACGACGAGGCCCGCTCGCGACGCCATAACCGGCAAGGCAAGAGTCAGGGTTCGCCGCAAATGGCGCCCGATCGGCATGGGCTCTGCGGGGGGAGATTCGGCCGCGAGGGCCGCCGCTTCCGGGGTTTCTGCCTTTGTCATCGGTTTTCGTTATCAGTTAATCTTATTGATATCAATAAGATAGAGGAAGTTCAGACCGGTTGACAGGATGGATTCCGCCGCCTATGTTGCGCGCCGCTTCGCTCAATCATGCGCGCTTCTGACAGGAATTTGACCATGAAGGTCGTTAACTCGCTGAAATCGGCCAAGGCCCGCCATAAGAATTGCCGCATCGTCCGCCGCAAGGGCCGGGTCTATGTCATCAACAAGACCAATCCGCGCTACAAGGCGCGCCAGGGCTGAAGCCGCTCGCGCTTCGATTCGTTCGCGGCCCGGTATTCCGGTCGTTTCTCGATAAGCGGAAGATTAGGATAGCGGCGATTCCCTCGCCGCGCTTTTCCTTTTGCGCTAGGCTTGCCCCATGCGCATGCCCGATCCCGATCCTACGATTATCGCCCGCAAGGCCGAACTCGCCGCCGCTTTGCGCGCGATCGTCGGTCCCGCCGCATTGATCGACGATGCGGCGGGGCAAAAGGTTTTCGAAACCGATGCGCTGACCGCCTATCGCCAATCGCCCTTGCTGACCGTTCTCCCCGGGACGCGCGCGGAGGCGATCGCGGTTTTGAAAACCTGCGCCGAAGCCGGCGTCAAGATCGTGCCGCGCGGTGCGGGGACATCGCTCTCGGGCGGCGCCTTGCCGCTTGCCGATGGCGTCGTCATCGGCCTTTCGCGGCTCAATCGCATTCTCGAAATCGATTACGCCAATCGCTGCGCCGTGGTCGAGCCGGGCGTCGCCAATCTCGCCATCAGCCATGCCGTCGCCGATTCCGGATTCTATTACGCGCCCGATCCTTCGAGCCAAGTCGTCTGCACGATCGGCGGCAATGTCGCCGAAAATTCCGGCGGTGTGCATTGCCTGAAATACGGATTGACGACGAACAATCTGCTCGGCCTGGAAATGATTTTGGCGACCGGCGAAATCGTTCGCCTCGGCGGCAAGCATTTCGATGCCGCCGGCTACGATCTCATGGGCATTATCGCGGGATCGGAAGGATTGCTCGGCCTCGTCACCGAGGTAACGGTGCGCCTGCTGAAACGCCCGGAAGCGGCCCGCGCCATGCTGGCGGGATTCGCGACCAACGAGGCGGCCGGCGCCGCGGTCGCGGCCATCATTCGCGCCGGCATCATTCCCGCCGGGCTGGAGATGATGGACCGATCGGCTATTCTCGCCGTCGAAGCTTTCGCCGCGGCCGGTTATCCGCAGGATGCCGAAGCCCTGCTCATTCTCGAACTCGACGGCGCGCAAGACGAAGTCGACGATCTCGCGCGGCAGGTCGGCGCGCTTCTCGATGCCGAGGGCGCCTTCATGCGGCGCGAAAGCGCCGACGAGGCCGAGCGCCTGAAAATGTGGGCCGGGCGCAAGGCCGCCTTTCCGGCCATCGGCCGCTTGACCCCCGATTATCTCTGCATGGACGGATCGATCCCGCGGCGCCGATTGCCGGAGATGCTGAAGACGATCGGCGATCTTTCGCGCCGCTATCGGCTTGGCGTTGCCAATGTCTTTCATGCCGGCGACGGCAATCTCCATCCGCTCATCATGTACGACGCCAACAAGCCCGGCGAATTGGCGGCGGCCGAAGCCTTCGGCGCCGACATCCTCAAAGCCTGCGTCGCCATGGGCGGCGTTCTTTCCGGCGAACACGGCATCGGCATCGAAAAGCGCGATCTGATGCCGGTCATGTTCTCACCCGTCGATCTCGATCAGCAGCAGCGATTGAAATGCGCGTTCGATCCCGGCAGCTTGCTCAATCCCGGCAAGGTTTTCCCGAGCCCCCATCGCTGCGCCGAATTCGGCGCGCTGCATGTCCATGGCGGGCGTCTGCCGCACCCCGATCTGCCGCGATTCTAACCATGACCGCATTCGCTCCGACATCGGAATCAGAAGTCGCCGAATGCGTTGCCGATTGCGCGGCCAGGAAAGCGCCGCTCGAAATCCTGGGGGGCGGCAGCAAACGGGAATGGGGCCGGCCGGTCGAGGCGGCGCAAAGCCTCTCGCTTGCCGGATTATCGGGAATCGTCGATTACGATCCCGAGGAAATGACGATCACCGCCTTGGCGGGAACCGAGCTTTATAAGATTGAGGCGCGGCTTGCCGCTTTCGTGCAATGTTTGGCTTTCGAGCCTTACGATTACGGCAAAATGTTCCGCAAGCCGTCGCGGCAAACCATCGGCGGCATTGTCGCGACTAATCTTTCCGGGTCGCGGCGGCCTTGGCGCGGTGCGGCGCGCGATCATGTCCTCGGCTTTCGCGCCGTCAACGGCCGCGGCGAGATTTTCAAGGCGGGCGGCAAGGTGATGAAGAACGTCACCGGCTACGATCTGCCGAAATTGCTGGCCGGTTCCTTCGGCACGCTGGCGATCCTGACCGAGGTCACGCTCAAGACCTATCCTTTGCAGCATAGCGACAGCCTGCTGCTGTTCGATCGCGATGCGCGCGAGGCGGAACGCATCATGCTGAGCCCTATCCTCGATAGCGCGAGCCCCACGGGAATAGCCTATCTTCCGGCCAATCTCTCGGATCGCTATCCGGGCGGAATCGGCAAGGGGCTTGTCATCCTGCGCTGCGACGGCCCGCAAGACCGCGTTTACGCGCGGTTCGACCATTGGCAAGAAGCCTTCGGCGATCCGGTCGGCTTTGCCATGGGGCCGAGTTCTAACGATCTGTGGCGCGATCTCAATGAGGTTCGATATTACTTTCCCTATGACGATAGTGTGTTTTGGCGGTTCACAATTCCGCGGTCGCGGGGTTTTGCGTTTGCCGAGGCGCTCGAAAAATTAACGCCGGATACCCGCTGGTACATGGATTGGGGCGGCGGACGAATCTATTGGGACCAGCCGCCGGATTTCGCCTGCGATCTCGAAGCCTTTTCCGATCTCTTAAGCGCCGGTGGGCATTGCGAATTGCTGCGGGGACCGCTCGATTTGCGCCGCAAGCTTCGCCCCATCGGCGATCTTGTCCCGGCCTCGTTGCTAGCCGGCATCAAGCAGGCTTTCGATCCCGCCGGCATCCTCAATCCCGGCCGGCTCTATCCGGAATTCTAGACGCGATGCAGACGCATTTCACTCTGGCGCAATTGGCCGAACCCGACCTCGCCGAGGCGGATCGAATTTTACGCGCCTGCGTGCATTGCGGTTTCTGCCTGCCGACCTGTCCGACCTATGTGCTGACGGGGGACGAGCGCGACAGCCCGCGCGGCCGCATCTATCTCGCCAAATCCTTTCTGGAATCCTCGACCGCGCCCGATCCCGTCCTCGCGCATCATCTCGATCGCTGCTTGAATTGCCTAGCCTGCATGAGCGCCTGCCCGTCGGGCGTCGATTATCATCACTTGGCGGAGATTGCGCGACTGCGCCTCGCCAAGGCGGATCCGCGCTCCTGGCCGCGCCGTCTCTTGCGCCTTGCGCTCGGCTATCTTCTGCCGCGACCGCATCTCTTTCGCTTGGGCCTCGGCGCGGCGAAGATCGCGTCGTCGCTCCGCTGCGGATTCCTCTTGCCGAGATCCTGGCGCGGGCAGATCGCGGCGATGGCTCGCCGCTCGTCGCCGCCGGAAGCGCGATCGCCGTCGGCGCCGAGAGCGCCGATCGCGGCATCGCGCCGGGTCATTCTATTGGGCGGCTGCGTGCAATCGGTGTTGCGGCCCGAGATCGATCGCGCTGCCCGCAATCTGCTGGCGCGATGCGGGATCGAAGTCGTCAGGGTCCGGGAAAGCGGGTGCTGCGGCGCGCTCTCCCTTCATCTCGGCGCCGAAGCGGCGGCGTTGGATTTCGCGCGCCGAACCATCGCCGCTTGCCAAGCCGCGATGCGCGGCGGCGAGGTCGAGGCGATTCTGATCACGGCCTCGGGCTGCGGTTCGACGGTCAAGGATTACGGCCATCTTTTCCGCGCCGATCCGGAATGGCGCGAAGCGGCGGCCGAGATTGCCGGTCTTACGCGCGATATCGGCGAATATCTCGCCGGGATCGCCTTGCCGAATATCGCGCCCGATCGACCGCGCCTTAGAATCGCTTATCACAGCGCCTGCTCGCTGCAGCATGGGCAGAAGATCGCGTCGCAGCCGGTCGATCTCCTGCGCCGAGCGGGCTTCGACGTTATTTCCATCGCCGAAGGCCATCTCTGCTGCGGTTCGGCGGGAAGCTATAACCTGCTCGAACCCGAACTTGCCGGAAGGTTGAAGGCTCGCAAATTGGCGAATATCGACAAAATCGCGCCCGATCTCGTTGCCGCCGGCAATATCGGCTGCCTCGAACATCTGGCGGCGGGCAGCGATCTTCCTTTCCTGCATAGCGTCGAATTGCTCGATTGGGCGACAGGCGGCGAAAGGCCGAGCGCCTTGCGGGCCAAGGCGGAAGGGAGGATGCGATCATGATGCGGATGGCGATCTTGGCCGGCGCGGCCGGTCTCGCGCTCTTCATCGGCGGGGCGACGGCCGATCAGAAGGACGAGCGTTTGCCGGCCTTCTTTCTGGCGCTTCGCGATGCGCCCAATCCGCTCGTCGCGCAGCAGGCGGAAATGGCGATCTGGTCGATTTGGGCGGAAACGGGCGATCCCGCGCTCGATCGCATCCTCGCCGAAGGCATCGCCGCCATGGCGGAGCGCCGGTTTTCCACGGCGCTCGCGCGCTTCGACGATCTCATCCGCCGCCGGCCCGATTTCGCCGAGGGCTGGAACAAGCGCGCGACGCTTTATTATCTGATGCAGGATTATCCGGCTTCGCTCGCCGATATCGATCGCACGCTGGAATTGGAGCCGCGTCATTTCGGGGCGCTGGCCGGGCTCGGCCTCGTCAATGCCGCCTTGGGCCGCGATGCGGCGGCGCTCGATGCCTTCGAGCGCGTGCTGCACCTCTATCCCCTCGACAATACCGCCCGCGTCAATCGCGCCGTCGTCAAGAAACGGCTCGACGAGAAATCGCTCTAATCAGGCATGAGCGATTTCGATTTCGATGCCGTGTATGGCCGAGCTTTCCGCCATATCCGCCTTGGCGCCGGGATTGAGCGCGTTCACATTGGCGCGCTGCGGATCGAGCTTCGGCCAGCGGCTTTTATGCGCCAAGGCGGTTCCATCGGGCAGAATGTCGGCGATTTCGGCGATCATGATCAGGCTTCCGGTCGCATTGCCGACAAGCAGGCGATCGCCCGAAGCGATTCTGCGCCGCGCGGCTTCGCGCGCATTGAGGATGAGGCGTTCGGGGCCGAGCTTTCGCGCGATGCCGGGATCGGCGTGATAGCTGGAATTCATCAGCCAGGGGCTGGCGGGCGATAGCAAGCGCAGCTTGCCGGGCTGAGGCCTCGGATCGGGGGCGGATTGCGGCAGGCGCGGATAGCCGCGCATCTGGGCGCGTTCGCTCGCGATCTCGATCTTCCCCGAGGGCGTCGGAAAGCGGAGATCGGGAAATTGAATCCCGATCTCGGCGCGATGCGGGATCGTGCCGCGTGCGCGCAATTCGGCGAAATCGGCAAGGCCCGCCTGCCGGCAAAGCCGGTCGAGCATGGCGGCATCGCTTTCGAAAAGTTCGGGATCGCGGAAATCCATGGCTTGCGCCAAACGGCGAAAGATTTCCTGATTGGGCAAGGCTTCGCCCATCGGCGGCAAAGCGGCGATCTGCGGCGAAAGGGTGAGGTCGAAATAAGAAAGCACGAGGTCGTCGAATTCCAGGAAACTCGCGGCGGGAAGAACGATATCCGCGCAATCGACCGTATCGGTCGCGAAGCTGTCGATCGCGACATGGAAGAGATCCTCGCGTTCGAGGCCCTGACGCAATCGCCGCTGCTCGGGGTTGGAAGCAGCGACATTGATATTCCAGGTGACGAAGGCGCGCGCCGCTTCGGGGTTTTCGAGATGGCCGGCGAGATCCATATGGCTGAGGCGCGGCTTGGAATCTTTCCGCAGATGCGCGGCTTCCAGATAATCGCCGTCGATGCCGCGATGCCGGGCACCGTTGAGGAACAGCAATCCGGCACCGGGCTTGCTGAAATTTCCCGTCGCCGCCGGCAGCATGGCGATGGCGCGGAAAATGTTGCCGCCTTGGGGCTGGCGCTGCAATCCCTGGCCGAGCCATATCAAGGCGGGGCCGGCGCCATAGAGTTGCGCTGCCCGTTCGATATCGGCCGGGTCCAGCCCGGTCGCGGCGGAAGCCCAGGCGGGGTTTGCGCGGGCGATGGCGGGCGCGATCTCGTCCCAGCCCAGCACATGATCGGCGATGAAGCGGCGATCGAGTTTTCCCGCGCGATCGAGAATATGCAGCAAAGCGAAGGCGAGGGCGGCATCGCTGCCCGGGAAAAGCTGCAGATGCAAATCCGCCGCCGCTGCCGTTTCGTGACGCACGGGATCGATGACGACGACCTTGCCCGGACTTTCCTTCAGCCAATGTTTATGCCGATGCGGCGCACTGGCGGAAGGATTGGCGCCCCAGACGAAGAGGCTCGCGGCCGATGCGGCCGTGCGCGGATCGAAGCCGCAATCGGAAAGACCGAGGGTGAGATCGAGCGCCTCATGTCCCGCCGCGTTGCAGATGGAATCGGGCTCGATCTCGCCGGCGCCCAGGCGATTGAAGAAACGTTGCGGGAAACCGCCGGCCAAGAGCGAGCAGGTGCCGGTATAATGGGCATGCCAGATCGTGCCGGCGCCGTGGCGGTCGGCGATGTCGCGCCAGCGCGCCGCGATCTCGCCGAGCGCTTCCGCCCAGGAGATGGCGACGAAATCGCCGCTGCCCTTCGGCCCGCGCCGCCGCAAGGGCTGGGTTAGGCGTCTCTCGGGGTCGAGAAAGGCGCCGTTATAGGCGATCGCGCATTTGCCGCAGAGCGCGCCGCGCGCGACCGGATGATCGGGATCGCCGAGAATCTTCACGCGGCCGTCTTCGGCCTTGACCACGGCGATCCCGCAGGCATCGTAGCAATCGCGCGGGCAGGTGGTACGGATGATCGTTTTTTCCGTTGCCACCCGCCTCACCGCGACATGGGCAAGATTGGGATTCCGACTCTCGGATGCCCGACCTCAGAAGACGATAATGTTATTCGCCAACAAGGGGCTGTTGGAATCGACGGCAAGAATTTTGACGAAATCCATGAAGCCGCCTTGCCCATCATCGATCTGAATGATCGAGTTCTGGCCATTCGCCGGATCGGCGATAATCTGATATCCGGTGACAACGGTGCCATCCAGGAATATATGATCGCCTGCCGAGAAATCGGTGATGATGTCGGTATAACCGACATTGTCGAACCAGAAATAGAAATCGTCATTACCGGCTCCGCCGGTCAAGATATCGTCGCCGTCCCAGCCGTCGAAATACTCGTCGCCGGCCCCGCCGATCAGGATATCGTCGCCGGAAAGCCCGTTGAGTTCATTGTTGCCGCCGCCTCCGGCGATCGTATCGTTGCCGTCCCCGCCATTGATGATATCGTCGCCGGCACCGAAGACGTAAGTCCCGCCGAAATCGTCGAGCGAGACGCCTCCATAATATTCCATCGTCTCGAACGAGTCTTGATTGAGGCTATTCTCGGCTTCGAGTTGAGCGTAAGTCGCAGAATCGACGGCGAAGTCGAATCTGGCAATATCCGTTCCGGCGCCGGGAATATTGACTTCCCGGAATTCGCCGGCTGACAGGAAGGAAAAGGTATCGTTGCCGGCACCGCCAATTAGGATATCCCGGCCCTCTCCGCCGCCTAGAAAGTCGTTATTCGTGCCGCCGATCAGGATGTCATTGCCGGCGCCGCCGAGAAAGCCTGTGCTGGGCGATAGGGCCATTCTGGCAATCATCACATCGTCGAAGGCCGAGCCGATGACGATCTCGACGCTCAGTAAGCGATCCATGCCCTTGTCGCCATCGGCGGTGACGTTGAATTTCGTCGGTGTCGAAGCGTCGATATTGAAATCGACAACGATGCCGCTTTTGGCCTTGCTGTAATCGGCCGTATCGATTCCGCCGCCGCCATCGAGGACATCCTTGCCGGCGCCGCCGATCAGCGTGTCGTTGCCGCCGCCGCCGGTCAGAGTGTTTGCGCCGCTATTGCCGGTCAGGATATTGGGATTCGCATCTCCCGTGGCATTGATATTGGCCTTGCCGAGCAGAGTCAGATTCTCGATTCCCGAATTTACTAGCCCGATGGCCTTGCCTTTCAGGGCGGTATCCGCAGCGATTTGCACCGCCGTCAGATCAAGGCGCAAGCTAAGCGTGGCACTGCGCCCTTCATCGAGCCCGGCGAAATCGCTGGCCGTATCGCCGATGCTGTCGAGAATGTAAATGTCGTCGCCGTCCCCACCGATCAGATTATCGTTGCCCTTGCCGCCGTCGAGAAAATCGTTGCCGTTGCCGCCATCGATCGTATCGATGCCGGTGCCGCCGATGAGGGAATTGTCGAGATCGTTGCCGGTCAGACTGACGCCGAATTTGCTGATGACCGAAACGTTTTCGATTTCCTGGCCGGCGAAGATGCCGGCGGCCAGCGTCAAGGCCGAAGAGGGCGTGCCGACCGTCCATTTGATTGTGTCGATGCCTTCGCCGGCATTTTCCACGATCGCATCCGGTATCGTGCTAAGAAGATAGGTATCGTTGCCGGTGCCGCCGATGAGCGTATCGTTGCCGCCGCCGCCGTTTAGGATATCGTTGCCGCCGCGACCTTCGAGGACGTCGTCAAAATTCGAGCCAGTCAGCGTATCGTTGCCGGAAAGCAGAACGTTCATCAGCAGATTCTGATCGACCGGCCCGCCGCCGATTGGGTAAATGGCGGCTAGAGTCGCAGCCGGAATAGCCAGTTTGGAGATGGAGAAAGCAACGGCGCCGGTCGAATCGTAAACCTTGAATCCGGTGATCGTGCCGGCGATGGGAATGCCGTTTGCATATTCCAATCCGGTGCCGGTAAATTCGTTCTTGATCTTGCTGCCCGGCGTCGCATCCGGAATCCGCCACAGAGTCTTGCTCATATTGGCGGAAATCTGAACGGCCGCGAGCGGTTCGAGCAGGCTATTCGCGCCCCCAGTCGGTCCCATTAGACTCATGTCGAAGCCGGTCATTTTCGTGCCGGCAAGAATGGTCGCCATAATTTCCTCCCGCTTTTAATAGTGACGGATGGCGAAACCTATCACGATCTTAGTGAGCCGAAAAGGCCGGAAGTTCGGTATATTATAATCGATAGGCACCAGGATTATGTTAGTTTCGCGCGGCTGACGAAACTTCGCTATCGGCTATAAGGTGCGGCATGAGCGGGCGATCCTATCGGCAATTGATGGCGGATCGCGGATTTTTGGCGCTGCTCGTCACGCAATTCCTCGGCGCCTGCAACGACAATCTCTTCCGCTTCGGCATCACCTATTTCGCTATCGCCGCGGCGAACCGATCGCCGGAAGGATTTTCGGCCCAAGCCTATATCGCCCTGATCGGTATTTTGTTCATCCTGCCTTTCCTGCTTTTTTCCGGCGCCGCCGGCGCTTGGGCGGATCGCGCGGCGAAGAGCCGGGTTCTCGTCATCGCCAAGGGGCTGGAGATTCCGGCGATGGCGATCGGCCTGCTGGCTTTCGCCATGGCCAATCTGCCGCTGATGCTGGCGGCGCTGTTCGCCATGGCTTGGCAATCGACTTTGTTCAGCCCCGCCAAATACGCGATCCTGCCGGAAATCTTGCCCGATCGCGATCTTACGCGCGGCAATGCGCTGATCGAATTGTCGACCTTTCTCGCCATTCTGATCGGCACGATTCTGGGCGGGGCGATTTTCGAATGGCAGCGCGACGATCTCGCTATCCTCGGCGCGACGGCGCTCGCTCTCGCCGGCATCGGGTTTCTTACGAGTTTCGCGATCGCGCCGACAGCGCCGCCATCGGCTCCGCCATCCGCCGCGATTTCGCTTCTGCCCTTGGCCGGGATCGGGAGGGCCTTGCGCGACCTTTATGCCGAAAGCCCGCTTTGGCTGACGGCGCTCGGCATTTCCTGGTTTTGGTTCATGGGCGCGCTCGCGCAAGCGACGATACCGCTATACGGAACCCGCGATCTCGGCCTCGGCGAGGCGGCGACCGGCTGGTTGCAAGCGATGATCGGCATCGGCATCGGTTTGGGCTCGCTGCTGGCCGGGCGCTGGGCGAAGGGCGGTCTGGGCGAGGCGCTGATCGCGCCGAGTTTGGCGGGGATCGGCCTTACCGCCATGGTCCTTTGGGCGGTCGCGGATTTCGCGCCGGCCTTGATGGTCTGTCTTGCGCTCGGCGCTTTCGGCGGGCTTTATGCCGTGCCGCTGAATGCCTTGCTGCAGCGAGCCGCGCCGTCCCTCGCGCGCGGCCGCCGCATCGCCGCCAATAACGTTCTCAACATGCTGGCCGTGCTGGCGGCCAATCTCGTAGCCCTTGTCGGCGGCGGCTTGGGATTGCCGCCGGCGGCGATCCTGGCGCTGGGCGGCGGCGCTTCCCTTCTTCTCGTCAGATCCTTCCGCCAGAATAAGATCGGATAATCGCTTGCGATCAATCCGTCCGATCGAGCGGGCTGGGGGCGGAGCGATGATGATGATATTCGCCGCGCGGATCGAGTTCGGCGGCGCCCTGGCTCGCCGAGGGCATGGGCGGCGGCACGTAATTCCCCTGTTCGGCGGGCGTCTTCGCCTTGCGGCGGAAGACGCGATAGAGCGCATAGAGGGCGAT
The DNA here is from genome assembly GCA_964415425.1 of uncultured Rhodospirillaceae bacterium. GTDB lineage: Bacteria > Pseudomonadota > Alphaproteobacteria > Dongiales > Dongiaceae > Dongia. Next base: position 69,960 of record CAYQAG010000002.1, read on the forward strand.
CGCCGCATAGGAAAGCGCGAGGACAAGGAACAGATGCCCGTTGCCGAAAGCGGCCATGACGAGGCCGGTTCCCGCCGGGCCCAGCGCCGCGCCTAAGCCCCAGGCGAAGAGCAGGCCGCTCGCCGCCGCCACGAAATCCGATTTTTCGATGTAATCGTTGGTTTGCCCGACGCCGAGGCCGTAAAGCGGCGAGGCCGTGGCCGTTAGCAGGAAGAAGAGCGCGACGAGGCCGCTATAGCCAAGATGCGGCCAGGCGAAGATCGCCGTTGCCGCCAGCGCCGAGATCAACGTGACGGCGATGATGACGGGGCGGCGGCCGCGACGATCGGCGATGGCGCCGATCGGGAATTGCGCGCCGAGCGCCGCGATCGTGCCGATCGAGATCAAGAGCGAAAGCTCGGCCTCGCCCATGCCGGCGCCGGCGATATAAGCGGGGAGGAGGCCGTAAAGCGCGCCGTTGAGGGCGCCCGAGCCGAAGCAACAAACGAAACCCAAGGGCGAGATCAGGAAAAGGCGCAGAATGCCGAAATGCGCACGCTCGCCGATTTCGGGATTGCCGATCCGGGTCAGTCCCAGGGGAATCATCGCGCTGGCGATCATCAAGGCGGAGAGCGCGAAAAGCGGCACGTTGACTTCGCCGCCGAACTCGACATTGAGCAGAAGCGGTGACACGCCCGATGCGCCCCAGCTCACTGCCGTATAAACCGCGAAGATGCGGCTGCGATTGGCCTCGGTCGATTTGTCGTTGAGCCAGGATTCGATCACGACGAAGGCGCCGGCGAGCGCGAAGCCGCAAGCCGCCCGCAATCCCGCCCAGGCATAGGCGTCGCCGATGACGAGATGCAGGATCGTGGCATCGGCGGCGATGACGACGAAGACGGAGAAGGCGCGGATATGGCCGACGCGATCGATGATGCGAGGCGTCATCAGCGTGCCGACGAGAAAGCCGACGGAATAGGCCGAGGCGACGATGCCGATCAGGAAGCTCGATATATTCCAGCGCGCGAGCTGGATGCCGATCAAGGGCGAGAGCAGGCCGAGCGCCGCCTCGACGAGGAGGATTCCGGCGAGAACCGGCAGGGCCGGCTGCACGGCGCGCCAGGCGCCTTGCGCGGTCGAGGATGGCGGGGCGGCGGCTTCGCTCATGACAGCAGGGAATCGAGGCCGCGTTTCAAAAGGCCGTCGGCGACGATCTGGCGCTGGATTTCGCTGGGGCCCTCCCAGATGCGATCGACCCGCAATTCGCGATAGAAGCGCTCCGCCACGTTCTCGCGCATGTAGCCGCGCCCGCCGAAAATCTGCACCGCGCGATCGGCGACCCTTCCGGCCATTTCGCTCGCTGCCAATTTGACCATCGAACATTGGCCATGCGCGATCTTCGCATCGATGCCGGAATCGATGACCTCAGCCGCGCGATAGGTCATGAGGCGCGCGCCCTGCAATTCGACGATACTGTCGGCCAGCATGAATTGCACGGCCTGCTGCGCGGCCAAGGGCTTGCCGAAGACGATGCGCGATTTCGCGAAAGCGGCGGCCTCTTCGATCAAGCGCGAAGCCGCGCCGCAGCAGCGCGCGGCGATCATCAGCCGCTCGTGGCGGAACCAGGCGCGCGTGAATTCCATGCCGTCGCCCTCGGCGCCGATCAGATTGGCGGCGGGAACTCGGACATCGGTCAGGCGATAGATCGGGTGGTGGGCGCGGTAATGATGCGCATAAGCGGGCGTGCGGAGAATCTCGATCCCCGGGCTATCCATATCGACGAAAAAAAGCGCATGCGCGCCGGCGCGATCGCCTGTCGTCAGCTTGGCTTGAAAAAACATGAAATCGGCAAGATTGCCGCCGGTCACATGCCATTTTTCGCCGGAAAGACGATAATCCCCGCCCTCGCGTCGCGCCGTGGCGCGAAGGGCATCGACATCGGATCCCGCCTCGGCCTCGGTGATGGCATAGCATTCGTGCCGCTCGTCCCGCATCAGCGGCGCGATCCAGGTTGCGATCTGATGGGCCGAGCAGGCTTCGAACATCCAGCTTTGCGCATTGTTGTAGCACCAGCCCAGCGCATTGGTGACGCGGCCGGTTTCTTCCTGAGCGATCGCCTGTTGCAATTTGCTATACCCGCGGCCGCCATGACGGCGCGGCACGTCCATATTGTCGAGGCCGATGGCGCGAGCTTCCGCCTTGATCGCCGTCCAGGTCGCTTCGGGGATCAGCCCGTCGTTCATTTCGGCATGGATTTCCCAAGGAATCAGCGATTTCGCGACGAAATCGCGAATCCGCAGGCGGAAAGCGTCGTAAGCGCGATCGGGTTCCGGCATGGCGATATCCTCGGCGGCGGGGATGCCGGCCAAGGTGAAGGCGGCGGGCCCCGTCGTCAAGATCGCTTCGATCAAGATCGGTCCGGGGACGCCAGGATCGGCCGGTCGAATTGCCAAGCGGCGAGGCGCGCATAGAGCCCATCGGCCGCAATCAATTCGGCATGGGTGCCGATCGCGTCGATGCGGCCGCGATCCATGACGATTATGCGATCGGCCTTGAGGATGGTGGCGAGGCGATGCGCGACGATCAACGTCGTGCGGCCGCGCATCAGGGTGTCGAGCGCTTCCTGGATCGCGCGCTCGCTTTCCGAATCGAGGGCGCTCGTCGCTTCGTCGAGCAGAAGCAAGCCGGGATTTTTGAGAATCGCCCGCGCGATGGCGATGCGCTGCTTCTGCCCGCCGGAAAGGCGCTGACCGCGTTCGCCCAAGGGTGTCGCCAAGCCTTGGGGCAGGCGATCGAGAAATTCGCCGGCATGGGCGGCTTCGATGGCGGCGCGGATTTCGGCCTCGCTCGCCGTCGGTCGCCCGTAGCGGATATTGTCAAGGGCCGAGCCGGAAAAGATCACGGGATCCTGGGGGACGAGGCCCATGGCGCTACGCAAATCGGCCGGCGCGAAATCGCGGATATCCTGGCCGTCGAGGGTGATGCGGCCGGATTCGACGTCGTAAAAGCGCATCAGCAGATGCAGGATCGTCGTCTTGCCGGCGCCCGACGGGCCGACGATGGCGATCGTCTCGCCGGGCGCGATCGCCAACGAAACGTCTTCGAGTGCCGGCATTTCCGGGCGCGTCGGGTAGCGAAACCCGACATGGGAAAATGCGATTTCGCCTTTGAGGGGCGCGGGCAGGGCCAGCGGATGGGCGGGCGGCGCGATTTCGGGGCGCATCGCCAGCAATTCGCGAATTCGTCCCATGGCGCCGGCGGCATGCTGCAAATCGCTCACGACTTCGGTAATGGCGCCGACGGAACCGGCGACAAGAATGGCATAGAAAACGAAGGCGGAAAGCTGTCCGGCGCTCAATCGTCCGGCGAGGACGTCGGCCCCGCCCAGCCAGAGCAGGATCGAAATCGCCCCGAAGACGAGCAGGATGACGAGCGCCGTCAGAAAAGCGCGCATCGCGAAGCGGCGGCGCGCGGCGGCGAAAGCCTGTTCGACGCGATCGGCGAAGCGGCGGCTCTCGTCCTCTTCCCGTGCGAAGGCTTGAACCGTGCGGATGCCATAGAGAACCTCGCCGGCATCGGCGGAAATCGCCGCGACTTGATCTTGCGATTGGCGCGAGAGGTTGCGCAAACGGCGGCCGAAAACGACGATCGGCGCCACCACGACCGGCACCACGATCAGGATCAGCAAAGTGAGGCGCGGGCTGGTGATCGCCAATAGAGCGAAACCGCCGATCATCAGAATCGCATTGCGCAGCGCGACCGAGGCCGAGGAGCCGATCACGGTTTGCAGCAAGGTCGTATCGGCCGTCAGGCGCGACAGAATTTCGCCGGTGCGCGTCGTTTCGAAAAAACCTGGCGAAAGCGACAGCAGATGATCGAAGACCGATTTGCGGATATCGGCGATGACGCGTTCGCCAAGCCAGGTGACGAGGTAGAATCGCGCATAGGTCGAAAGTGCCAGCAAGACGGTCGCGCCGAAAAGCAGCAGGAGCGCCCGATCGAGGATCGCCTCGTTGCCGAGCCCGAAGCCGCTATCGATCAGATGACGCAGAACCCAGCCGAGCCCCAAGACCGTTCCGGCGGCGACCAGCAACGCGATGCCGGCCCCCGCGATCCGCCAGCGATAGGGGCGAAGATAGGCGAGAAGATCGCGCAAGCGCCGAAGATCGCGCGCGGCCGGACGTTCGGCATTCTCTGAACGACGCGCCATGATCAGCGCGCAATCCGGATCGCGCGGCCGAGTCTTGCCGAAAATTCCGCATCGAGCAGATCGCGCAAGTCGGCGCCGCCGCGCGTCGAGCGCCATTCGCTCCCCTGATGGCGGAAGTGATGCGCGCCGCTCGTCGGGCTGGAAAGCCAGATTTCCCGATTGGGCATATGTCGGTTGATGAGGTAAGTCGCACCATCGGCGAAGACGATCTTCAAAATGCCGTCGGCGAGTTCGGCATCCTCGGCCTGGTCGGCGAGAGCGGCCTCGATCCGGGCGAGACATTCGTCCGCTAAGGCGCGAAAATCGCTGTCTTGCATCGGCGGGGTTCCTCGAATTTCTCCGAATCCTTCGGCGCTCCGGAATCTTCCGCCCTGCGTCGGCGGCAGATTTCCTTTCTTCTATAATATGTTAACCGGACTTGCCAGGGCTTGGCGAGACCTGTATAACCGCGCCCGATCCCCAATTCGGCGATAGCGGAGTTCCGGCCATGAAGCCCAAGATTCACCCCGATTACCACGAGATCAACGTGGTCATGACCGATGGCAGCAAATTCACCACCCGGTCGACCTATGGCAAGGCCGGCGATACGCTGACCCTCGACATCGATCCCAAATCGCATCCGGCCTGGACGGGCGTGCATCGCCTCGTCGATTCCGGCGGTCAGCTGGCGAAATTCAATAAGCGCTTCCAGGGCATCGGCCTCGGCAAGAAGAAGTAGCCACGGCCCTTGCCGGGCTCGGACCCGCGCGGGAGAAAATCCTTCCTTGCGCAGGGTGCCTCGCCTTGCCCGGATCGACGAAATGCCGGTGATCGCCGCGCTTCTCGGGCGCGCTTTCGGCGAATATCGCGGTCTTCTCCATCCCGAACCCGGCGCCTTGCGCGAAACGGCGGAAAGCCTTCGCGACGCCTTGACGCGCGGCGTCTTCTGGGTCGGCGAAGAAGACCGGGAGGTTGTCGCCTGCCTATTCGTCGAGAAAAGGCCGCAAGGTGCCTATATCGGCCGATTGGCGGTCGATCCTCACCATCGCCGGTGCGGCTGGGCGCAAAGGCTGATCGCGGCCGCCGAGGAAGCGGCTAGGCGGGATGGGGCGGAAAAGCTGGAACTCGGCGTCCGCATCGCGCTTGCCCACAATATCGCGCTTTTCGAGAAGCTCGGCTTTCGCATCACCGGCGCGCGTGCCCATCCCGGTTTTGCCGTACCCACTTGGTATGTCATGGAAAAGCGCTTGGTCGATCGGCGTTGAGCGGCGCCTTTTCTTGCCTTGCCGGGGCCGGGTCGTTATAGTCGGCGCCGCCTCGAAACTGAGATTAAGCCGTCGGTTAGGGATCATGACCATCGGGACGCGATTGTTTTCTTTTCTTTTCGGCAAATGCGTCGGCCGCGACCAATTCGGCCATCGCTATTATGTCGATCGACGCTCGGCGGGGACCAAGCGCGAACGGCGCTGGGTGATCTATAAGGGCGAGGCGGAGGCAAGCCGCGTGCCGCCCGAATGGCATGCTTGGCTTCACCATAATCGCGCCGTGCCGCCGGAAGAGACGGGTTCCGCTTATGCTTGGCAGAAACCGCATCAGCCCAATCTGACGGGAACCGACCTTGCCTATCGGCCGCCGGGTCATGTCCTGGCGGGCGGGCAGCGCGCGCCGCAGAGCGGCGATTACGAAGCTTGGTCGCCGCAATAAGCGAAGGAACGGATAGGTAGCCATGCGCCGCAATGTCATCGAAACCATCATGGGTGCCGTGGTGATCGCCGCGGCGGCGGCTTTCCTCTACGTCATCTATACCGGCAGCGGCATCAGCGAGGATCGCGGCGGCTACGATCTCGTCATCCGTTTCGATAGCGGCGGTTCGACCTTGCCGGGAACCGATGTGCGGATGAGCGGGGTCAAGATCGGCGCCGTCACCGATCAGCGCTTCGATCCCGAAGCCTATCAGGCCGTCGTCACCATCAATATCGACGACGCCGTGAAATTGCCGAAGGACAGTTCGGCCGTCGTCACCAGCGATGGTCTTCTGGGCGGCGCCTATATCAAGCTTCTGCCCGGCGCCGAGGAGGAAATGCTGAAGTCCGGCGATCGCATCCAAAATGCGCAAGGCGCGCTCGATCTTGCCGATCTCATCACCAAATTCGTCGCCGGGGGCGATGACAAGACGCCGTGAGCATGGCTGCTTCCCGACCGGATCAGGATTTCCAGCCGCCGCTCTGGCTCGATGCCGAGGGCAAGCCCGTCTCCTGCCTCGAAAAGATCAAGATCCTCAATCAGAATCTCGCGGAGATTCGTGCGCTCGCGCGCGATGCGCTGGAAGATGCAGTGCTGATGGGTTGCGACGAGGCGCAGATTCGCCGCGTCTTCGCCGATCTTTTGAGCGATCTTCAATCCGCCTATCGCCGCCGCTCCTGATGCGCAGTTTTTCCATCGCCGCCTTGGCTGTCTTCGTTCTGGCGCCCGGCCTCGCCGGCGCCGTGCCGGCCGATACCGCTGTGCTACAGGCCATGGACAAGATCACGGCGCGGGTCTCGCGCCTCGAAGTTGCCGTTGGAACCACGATCGAGTTCGGCGCGCTCAGCATCGCGGTGCGCGCTTGCGACAAGGCGCCGCCCGAGGAAACGCCGGAAGCTTCGGCCTTTCTCGAAATCTCGGAGAAACGTCAGGGCGAGGCGGAGGCGCTGCGTTTTCAGGGCTGGATGTTCGCGTCGAGCCCGGCTTTATCGGCGATGGAGCATCCCGTTTACGATATCTGGGTCGTGGATTGCGTCAATAAATCTTCGAGCGCGCCCGGCGGCAATTCGCCGTAGAACCGCGCCGGCGCCGCCAGGGCGGACGCCAATTTCTGCCGATATTCGGCGCGGGGAATCTCGATGGCGCCGAAGCGACCGAGATGGTCGGTCAGGAATTGCGTATCGAGCAGGCGATAATTCCCGGCCCGCAATCGCGCGACCAAATGGACGAGCGCGATCTTGCTGGCATCGGTCTCGCGGCTGAACATGCTTTCGCCGAAGAAGGCGGCATTGAGAGCGATGCCGTAAAGCCCGCCGACCAGGGCGGTGCCGCGCCAAATCTCAATGCTATGCGCATGGCCCATAGCGAAGAGGCGGCAGCAGAGATCGAAGATGGTGGCGTTGATCCAGCTTTCCCGCCTTCCCGGCGCCGGTTCGGCGCAGGCGCGCACAATTTCGGCGAAGGCGAGATCGCTGGTGATGCGGAAATCGCTTTGCCGCAACGTCTTGCGCAAGGAGCGCGGCACGTGGAAGCGGTCGAGCGGAATGATGCCGCGGCTTTCGGGGTCGAGCCAATAGAGCGCGGGATCATCGCGGGTCTCGGCCATCGGAAAGACGCCCAACGCATAGGCGCGCAGCAGCATTTCGGGCGTGAGATCGGGGTGCGGCAACCGATTGGACATGGATCGCCTCGGCGAATCGCTGCTTACTCAGCATAAGCGCGATCGGCGGAAAGAAAAAGGGAGGGGCGAAACGCCCCTCCCCGAAGGTCGAACCGGAAAGTCCGTCGCTTATTGCGGCGGATTGGCCGGCCAGCTCTGAATGAGCGTGTCGTAATCGATGGTCTCGCCCTGCGGCTTTTCGTTCTCCAGCTTGGGCTTCGGTTCGCCCGGCTGGTCGAACCAGTATTGCGCATCCTGCTCGGGATTGAGCTTCGGACCGCATTCGCCCTGGACGCCGGCCTTCTCCAACCGCGCCAGAACGTCGTCCTGGGCGGCGGCAAGAGCGTCCATCGCTTCCTGCGGCGTCTTCGCGCCGGAAGAAGCATCGCCGATATTCTGCCACCAGAGCTGCGCCAGCTTCGGATAATCCGGCACGTTAGACCCGGTCGGCGTCCATTGCAGGCGGGCCGGCGAGCGATAGAACTCGATCAGACCGCCGAGCTTGGGCGCGCGTTCGGTGAAGCTCTTGTCCCAAATGTCGCTCTCGCGGATGAAGGTCAAGCCGACATGGCTCTTCTTCAGCGAGACCGTCTTGGAGACCGTGAATTGCGCGTAGAGCCAAGCGGCCTTAGCGCGATCGGTCGGCGTCGATTTCAGCAACGTCCAGGACCCGGCATCCTGATAGCCGAGCTTCATGCCTTCTTCCCAATAAGCGCCGTGCGGCGATGGCGCCATGCGCCATTTCGGCGTGCCGTCGGCATTGACGACCGGCAGACCGTCTTTCACCATGTCGGCGGTGAAGGCGGTATACCAGAACATCTGCTGGGCGATCGATCCCTGCGCCGGGACCGGGCCCGCTTCCGAGAAGGTCATGCCGGCGGCATTGGGCGGCGCATAGGCCTTCAGCCAATCGACATATTTCTGCACGGCATAGACGGCGGAAGGCGCATTGGTGCCGCCGCCGCGCGTGACCGAGGAGCCGACCGGACGGCAGCCTTCCATGCGGATGCCCCATTCGTCGACGGGGAGACCGTTCGGAATGCCCTTATCGCCTTCGCCGGCCATGGAGAGCCAAGCGTCGGTGAAGCGCCAGCCGAGCGAGGGGTCCTTCTTGCCGTAATCCATATGGCCGAAGATGCCTGTCTGACCGAGCACGGCTTCGACTTCCGGATTGTTGGTGAAGAACTGCGCGATATCCTCATAGGCCGACCAATTGACCGGAACGCCAAGATCATAGCCGTATTTGGCCTTGAACATTTCCTTGATCTTGGGATTGGTGAACCAGTCGTAGCGGAACCAATAGAGATTGGCGAATTGCTGGTCGGGCAGCTGATAGAGCTTGCCGTCCGGCCCGGTGGTGAAGCTCTTGCCGATGAAATCGTCGACGTCGAGGCCGGGATTGGTCACATCCTTGCCTTCGCCGACCATCCAATCGGAGAGCGGCACCACCTGCTGATAGCGATAATGCGTGCCGATGAGATCGGAATCGTTGATCCAGGCGTCGTAGATGTTCTTACCGGATTGCATCTGCGTCTGGATCTTCTCGACCACGTCGCCTTCCTGGATCAGGTCGTGATTGACCTTAATGCCGGTGATTTCGTAGAAGGCCTTGGCCAGCGTCTTCGCTTCGTATTCGTGCGTGGTGATGGTTTCGGAGACGACGTTGATCTCCATCCCCTGGAATGGCGCCGCCGCATTGATGAACCATTCCATTTCCTTCATCTGCTCTTCCTTGGAGAGAGTCGAAGGTTGGAACTCCGAATCCACCCATTTCTGAGCGGCCGCCATATCCGCCAAAGCGGATCCGGCGGCGATGACGAGGGCGAGCGAACTCACCGTCGTCAGAGCTAATCGTCGCATGTTGGACCTCCCATTTTTGCGACCTCCATATGCGCCGGGAATTCCCGGCGCGCGAACCGATCTTCTCGATCTAGACCCAGCGGAACACCGCGACGGCATAGATCAGGGCTAGACCGGAAGCCCAGTAAAGCTCGATCTGGGTCAAGCCCAGCCAAGCCAGATGAATGTAGGCGGAACCCAGCAAAGCGATGAACAACCGATCGCCGCGCGTCGTGGCGATCCTGAGAATACCGACCCGCTCGACCGACGGCGAGACTCTCTGCCAGATCGACATGGCGAGAAACATGACCGCCACGGATAGAAAGAAGATACCCGTCGGCCAGGTCCAGGCCATCCAAGCGATGTCGAAGGCGAAGCCGCTTTCCTGATCCATGACGTCGTTCCTCGCTGCTCAGACGCGCCCCAGGGCAAAGCCCTTGGCGATGTAATTGCGCACGAACCAGATGACGATGGCGCCGGGAATGATGGTGAGAATGCCGGCGGCGGCTAACACACCCCAATCGATGCCGGCAGCGGAAATCGTCCGCGTCATGGTGGCGGCGATCGGTTTCGCATCGACGGTCGTCAATGTGCGCGCGATCAGCAATTCGACCCAGCTGAACATGAAGCAGAAAAAGGCGGCGACGCCGATCCCGGAGGCGATCAGCGGCACGAAGATGCGCAGGAAGAAGCGCGGGAAGCGATAGCCGTCGATATAAGCAGTCTCGTCGATCTCGCGCGGCACGCCGGACATGAACCCTTCCAGAATCCAAACGGCCAGCGGCACGTTGAACAGGCAATGCGCCAGCGCCACGGCGATATGCGTATCGAAAAGGCCGAGCGAGGAATAAAGCTGGAAGAAGGGCAAAGCGAAAACCGCCGGCGGCGCCATGCGATTGGAAAGCAGCCAGAAGAACAGATGCTTGTCGCCGAGGAAACGATAGCGCGAAAAGGCATAGGCCGCGGGCAGGGCAAGCGAAATGGAAATGACGGTATTGAGCAGGACATAAATCAGCGAATTGATATAACCGCCATACCAGGATTGATCGGTGAAGATGACCGCATAATTGGCGAGCGTCGGCGCCTGCGGCCAAAGCGTGAGGCCGGTAAGAATTTCCGCATTCGATTTCAGGCTCATATTGAGCAGCCAATAGATCGGCAGCAGCAAGAAGAGCAGATAAAGCACGATGACGATGGGTTTGAGGCGCATCTTAACCTCCCCGGCGGCGGGTAGGCTGTCCGGTCGCGGTCATCACCGTGTAGAAGACCCAGCAGACCAGCAGCACGATCAGGAAATAGACGATGGAATAGGCGGCGGCGCGGCCGAGATCGAATTGACCGAGCGCCATCTTGACGAGATCGATCGAAAGGAAAGTCGTCGAATTGCCGGGGCCGCCGCCCGTCAGGACGAAAGGCTCGGTATAGATCATGAAGGAATCCATGAACCGCAAAAGAACCGCGATGATGAGAACGCGGTTCATCTTCGGCAGTTGAATGTAACGGAAGACGGCGAGCCGCGAGGCGCCGTCGATACGGGCCGCCTGATAATAGGCATCGGGTATGGCTTTCAGCCCGGCATAGCAGAGCAGGGCGACGAGGCTCGTCCAATGCCAGACATCCATGACGATGATGGTGATCCAGGCATCGGGCGTATTGAGCGTGTAATTGTAGGCAATGCCGAGATGATTGACGATCCAGCCCAGGAGGCCGATATCCTCGCGGCCGAAGACCTGCCAGATCGTGCCGACGACATTCCCCGGAATGAGCAGCGGCAGGGCCATCAGCACGAGGCAGAGCGCGACGCCGCCGCCGCGTCGCGGCATGGCGAGCGCGATGCCGATGCCGAGCGGAATCTCGATGCCGAGCACGATCAGCGAGAAGATCAGATTGCGCCAAAGCGAATCGAAGAAGCGACCGCCGACATCGGAGGTCGGGTCGAGCAATTCCTGATACCAGCCGACGCCGTTCCAGAAGAATTCGTTATTGCCGAAAGTATCCTGAACCGAATAATTGACGACCGTCATCAGCGGCAGAATCGCGCTGAAAGCGACGATCAGGAAGACCGGCAGCACGAAGAACCAAGCGCGATTGTCGAAGGGTTTATCCATCGGTCATCTCCCTCGGGCGGCGAGAAGCTTGCCGCCGGCATAGACATGGATATGAGCGGGATCGAAGGCGATTCTGGCCTCGGTCGGAATGGCGGCGCCTTCGGGCACGATAGCGTTGAGCTTGGCGCCGGCGAGATCGAGTGCCGCGATGCGATAGCGGCCGACATCCTGCAGGCGCAGGATTTTGACAGGGGTGCCGTTCATCCCCAGGCGGACGAATTCGGGGCGGATGCCGATCGCGATTTCGCTATCCGCAGGCGGCGCATAATCGCCCGCGAGCGGAATGTCGGCGCCGTTGACGATCGCGCGATTCCCGGCGACCCGGGCGGGGAGGACGTTCATGCCGGGCGAGCCGATGAAATGCCCGACGAAGACATGCGCGGGGCGGAGGAAAAGATCTTCGGGCGAACCGATCTGCACCACTTCGCCTTCGAACATGACGACGACTTGATCGGCGAAGGTCAGGGCTTCCGTCTGATCGTGCGTGACATAGATCATGGTATGGCCGAAACGCTGATGCAATTGCTTCAGCTTCGAGCGCAATTCCCATTTGAGATGGGGATCGATAACGGTGAGCGGTTCGTCGAACAGGATGGCGGCGACATCGGCGCGGACGAGACCGCGCCCCAGAGAAATTTTCTGCTTGGCATCGGCGGTCAATCCGCTCGCCTTGCGGTTAAGATCGGCGCCGAGATCGAGCATGGCGGCGATTTCCTCGACGCGCGCCGCGATCTCGCTCGCCGGCAGGCGGCGATTGCGCAAGGGGAAGGCCAGATTCTCGCGCACCGTCATCGTGTCGTAGACGACGGGGAATTGGAAAACCTGAGCGATATTCCTGGCTTCGGTCGGCAGATCGGTCACGTCCCGATCGCCGAAAAGGACGCGGCCCCGGCTCGGTGCAATCAAGCCCGACATGACGTTGAGCAAAGTCGTCTTGCCGCAGCCCGAAGGGCCGAGAAGAGCGTAGGCGCCGCCGTCGCGGAACGCGAAATCCAACGCCTTTAGCGCATAATCGGCCGGCGCGCGCGGTTCGGCGAGGTAGGAATGGGCCATGCCCTGCAATTTGATTTCGGCCATGTCAGCGGCCCTCCCGGGCATAGGGCGGCGCCCAGACCAAACTTCGATCCTCGGCGGCGAAGACGAAGAGCCGATCCGGCGCGATGAAAAGATCGATAGCGGTGCCGGGTTCGATTTCCTTGACGCCATGCGCGAGCGCCACCCAGCGGGCTTCGCCGCCGGCGGCGAGATCGGCATGGATAAAGCTTTCCGATCCCGTGATCTCGCTGACCGCGACCCGGCCCGGCAAGGCGATATCGGCGGCACCGCTCCGCGCGAGGCCGACGCGATCGGCGCGGATCGCCAGGATATAGAGGCCATCGGCGAGCGAGGCGAGCGGCCCCGTCGCCGCGATTCTCCGCCCGCCGGCAAGAACGATCTCGCCGCCGCTTTTTTCCGCGCTCAAGCTATTGAGCGGCGGGTCGGAGAAGACTTCGGCCGCGACGAGATCGGCGGGACGGCGATAGACGTCCGGCGTCGAGCCGAATTGCCGAATTTTCCCCGCCGATAGGCAAGCGGTATGGCCGCCCAGCAACAAGGCTTCGCTCGGTTCCGTCGTCGCATAAACGAAGATGGCGCCGGTCGAACGGAAGATGCGCGGCAATTCCTCGCGCAATTCCTCGCGCAATTTGTAATCGAGATTGGCCAAGGGTTCGTCGAGGAGGACGAGATGCGCATCCTTGACGAGCGCACGGGCGATGGCGGTGCGCTGTTGCTGGCCGCCCGAAAGTTCCAGCGGATAGCGCTCCAGCAGAGTTTCGAGCCGCAGCAAGCCGGCCGCTTCCTTGACCCGGCGGCGGATTTCCTCATTCCCGCGTCCCGCGACGCGTAGCGGCGAAGCGATATTTTCGAAGACGGTCAAGCTCGGGTAATTGATGAATTGCTGATAGACCATGGCGACGTTGCGCCGCCGCACGGGCTCGCCGGTGACATCGCGACCATCGACCAGAATGCGGCCGCGGCTCGGCCGGTCCAGCCCCGCCATCAGGCGCATCAGCGAGGTCTTGCCGGAAAGCGTCTGGCCCAAGAGGACGTTGAGCGAACCCTTTTCCAGGACGAGGCTGGCATCCGCGATATGCGTTTCCTCGCCGACGATCTTGCTGACATTATCGAGAACCAGGGTCATATCGCGCTCCCCAATCGCGCCGTCGCCGTTACCGTTCCGGCCTTGCCAGGGCCGTGAAGCGTGATCCAGGCTTCGAGCGCCGCCTTTTGTTCGGCCGTCATCCTAAGGCCAAGCTTGCTGCGGCGCCAAAGAATATCCTCGGCGGTTTCGGCCCATTCCTCGCGCATCAGATAATCGACTTCCGCGGCATAGAGATCGGCGCCGAAATGGCGGCCGAGATCGCCAAGCTTTGCCGCTTCGCCGAGGATCAGGGCCGCGCGCCGGCCATAGAGGCGGATCAGGCGATGGGCGAAATCGCCGCCGAGGAAAGAATAGCGCGCGCGCAGATTGGCGATTTCGTCCGCGATGCCATCGACGGCGAAGTCGCCGCCCGGCAAAGCGTGAGCCGCCGTCCAGCCTTTGGCGCGACCTTCGCGCGGTTTCAGGAAGGGGGCGAGTTTATCCAATGCCGCTTCGGCGAGGCGGCGATAGGTCGTGATCTTGCCGCCGAAGATATTGAGAAGCGGCGCTTGCCCCGGCTTGCCATCGAGGGCGAGCACATAATCGCGCGTCGCCGCCTGGGCGCTGCTGGCGCCGTCGTCGTAAAGGGGTCTCACGCCGGAATAGGCCCAGACGACATCGCTGCGTCCGATCTCCTTATCGAAATGCGCATTGGCGACGGCGCAGAGATAATCGATCTCTTCCCCCGTCGCGGCGACGGCACTGGGATCGCCCTCGTAATCGCGATCGGTTGTGCCGATCAGGGTGAAATCCCGCTCATAGGGAATGGCGAAAACGATGCGGCCATCGGCATTCTGGAAAATATAGCAGCGATCGTGATCGAACAGACGCCGGACGACGATATGGCTGCCCTGAACCATGCGCAAATGCGGCGCGCCAGCGGCTGCGATCCGATGGCCGAGAACCTCGCCGACCCATGGCCCGGCGGCATTGACGAGGCAATGCGCGCGAATGACGGAACTTTCGCTTTGGCCTGGGCGCGCGACGGTCAATTCCCAAAAATCCGCAGCCTCCCCGCCGCGCCGAGCCTCGCGCAAGGCCGTGCGGGTTTCGATTTGCGCGCCGCGCTGGCGGGCATCGAGCGCATTCAAGACGACAAGCCGCGCATCGTCGACCCAGCAATCCGAATATTCGAAACCGCGCTGGAAACCCGAGCGCAGCGGCCGGCCGGATTCGTCGGCGGCGAAATCGACGATCCGCGTCGGCGGCAGCAATTTGCGCCCGCCCAGATGGTCGTAAAGGAATAACCCGAGCCGCAGCATCCAGGCCGGGCGCAGACCCTTGTGATAGGGAAGAATGAAACGCAAAGGCCAAATGATATGCGGCGCGAGGCGCCAAAGCGTTTCGCGCTCCAGCAGCGCTTCGCGCACGAGGCGAAATTCGTAATGTTCCAGATAGCGCAGACCGCCATGAATAAGCTTGGTCGCGCGGGAGGAGGTACCGATCGCGAGGTCGTCGCGCTCGCAGAGATAAACGCGCAAGCCCCGCCCGGCGGCATCGCGGGCAATGCCGCAGCCATTGATGCCGCCGCCGATGATGGCGATATCGTAGATCGGATCGGTCAAATCGATTCCCCCGCCGACTTTCGCCGCGAAGGTTAGCCTCCCCTAAAAGCGAAGGCAATCGAAATCGAAACGAAAGAAAACCGAAAACCACACCCCGGAACCGGAAAATGGCCAAACGGGGTCGGAAGACTTAAGCCGACCCTCATCCGGCGGCGGGAGAGGGTTCGGCCAGAACCTGGATCACCTCGACCTCATGCGCGCGGCAAAGATCGACGAGGCGCGGGGAGGGCAATTCGTCGGTGACGAAGACATCCATTTCCGAAAGATGGGCGATCCGGACGGGCGCGCTGCGGGCAAGCTTGATCTTGTCGGCGACCAGCACGATTCGGCGCGCGCGTTCGATGATGGCGCGGGCGACGCGCACTTCGCGATAATCGTAATCGAGCAGCGTTCCGTCCTCGTCGATGGCCGAGGCGCCGATGATCGCGACATCGACCTTGAATTGATTGATGAAGTCGATGGCCGCACTGCCGACGACGGCCGCATCCTGACGCCGAACCGCGCCGCCGGCGACGATAACCTCGATTTTAGGGTGATGATGCAGCAGGAGGGCGACATGCAGATTGTTGGTGATGACGAGCAGATCCTCGTGATCGAGCAGCGCGCGGGCGACTTCCTCGACCGTCGTGCCGATATTCATGAAAAGCGAGGCGCCAGCGGGAATGAGCTTGGCGGCGGCAAGACCGATCAGCCGCTTTTCCGGGGCGGCAATCGAGCGCCGCGCATCGTAACCGACATTTTCGACGCCCGAGCCGAGAATGGCGCCGCCATGAATGCGGCTCAGCAAATGCCGATCGCAAAGATCGTTCAAATCCTTGCGGATGGTTTGCGGCGAAACGGCGAAACGCTCGGCGAGATCGTCGACATTGACGCGGCCCGAAACCCGCGCCAGATCGAGAATGTCGTTTTGGCGCGGCGATAGCGGCTCGATAATCGACATCAGGCGCCTCCGCCCGCAATCCGTAAGGCTGGGTTCGCGGGAAGCATACGCGAAATCGAAACGAATGAAAAGCGAAGGCAGGAACGAAAGCGATCCGGCCGATCGCTTTCTTGTCGCGGCGGCGGCGATTCCGCCCCTCACCCCGACCCTCTCCCCGCGAGGCGGGGAGAGGGCTCTCATGGTCTTCGCTGTGACGGCGATCACAATCCTCTCGGATTGAGGCTTTCCATTCTCACGAAAAGGCGTATGAAGAGAAAAGGGGACGGGATATCTTCGGCTGCCGAGGGATGGATCGGCATGGCGGTGCGGGAGATGACCGATGGCAACGCCTCTCGATGGCAGCGACCCACAAGCGCTGATCGTCGCGGCATATGAGAAGTCTGCCGGCGTTGGTTGCGACGGTTTTGTCTCGGGCCGCAATCTTCCGGATAAATTCGCCTTCAATAATTCTGGCACCATAGATTATATAAATCTGCGCAACAGAGCTAGCGATCTAGGAATCCTTAGCGCCGAAAATAGCTTTACGAGAGCCTTAGTGCTATATCTCTCTGAAGCGATTAATTTCAACCAGAACGCCGCCAATCTCGACAATGCCAAGATTCTTTGTAATTTATTGAAACTATGTAGGAATATAAAGAGAACGCTAACCGCAAGCGGACGCAAATCCTGTGTCAAAAATCTCAATAAATTATCCCTGTTAGGTTGTATATTCCGCGGCATGTTCCGAGCGATGGGCGGCGTCACTCTTGGCGCCGCTGACACGAATATCGCCATGATTAGCGCTTGCCGCTCATGTTGCAACGCAGCAGAAAGGAGGTGGCTCTAGATACTGAGTCTTTGGCTGAACGAATTTCTATAAGTTGATGGATCAGCGATCTTTTGAGCGTTGCGCAGGGAGGCGGGAATCCCGTGACCCGCGCCAGCAACATTGTTTAATTTCATCATGTTGTTTTTCTTTTTTGCTTTTATTTGTCAAAAAAGGGCGTAGGATTTCACTGGGGAAGAATGCGATTAGGCGAGGATCCCGATTTCGGGCCCCGCATGTAGAGATCAAGTCGTTCCCTTTGCCGATCCTGTGATCGGTATGAGGCAGCGATCGATGAGGGAGAGAAAAGATGACGACATTCACCAAGGACTTGGTGGTCGGCGGCTCTGGGCAGACGCTCGAAGTCAATGCCGGCGATATCGTCACGGTCAATAACTTCACTGCCTTCGGTACGGGCGGAACCGGCTTCGACACGATTGCCTTCTTCGGTCCCGCGCTGAGTGCCGCCAACGCCATCCTCACGCAATCGGGCAGCGATGTCATCGTCACCTTCGCCGGCGATACCAGCGGCACCAAGGTCACGCTAGTCGGCGTTTCCATCGCCAATCTCGAAAACATCGCGGGCAGCGGCAATTTCCTCTTCAACGGCCAGATCGCCGTTCAGAACGATCTCAATATCGACGAGCCCTTGATCGCCGCACCCAAGCCGGTGGGGCAATTCACCGTCGCCATCGATAACGGCACGACGATTCTGACCGGCGCCACCGGCAACGACAAGATCGACGGCAAGGATACCGGCAATGACGGTATCTGGGCGGGCGGCGGCAACGATATCCTGCGCGGTTTCGGCGGCAACGACACGCTAGGCGGCGGCGACGGCAATGACAGTTTGGATGGCGGCGCCGGCAACGATTATCTGGATGGCGGTCTCGGCAACGACAAGATGATCGGCGGTACCGGCAACGATACCTATGTCGTCAATACGGCGAAGGATTCGGTCAGCGAAACGATCGATAATCTGAAGGGCGGCGGCATCGATACCGTTTATGTCAGCGCGACCGATCTCGCCAAGAGCACCTATACGATTGCCAGTTTGAAGAATATCGACAATGTCGTCGTGACCGGCGGCAACGCGCAAACCGTGATCGGCAATGCGCTCGACAACCGCATCACTGTCCTCGATAGCAAGGCGCCGGTTAAGAACACGCTCGACGGCGGCAAGGGCAACGACATTCTCCAAGGCGGCGCCGGCGACGATATCTATTTCGTCGATTCGCTCTTCGATATCGTCGACGAGCAGGGCAATAAAGATACCGGCGACATGATCAAGACGAGCGTTTCGATGAGCGCCGTCCTGGACATCGAGAATTATACTTATGTCGGCAAGACGAGCTGGGGTTTCACCGGCGGGCGCGGCGGCGAGACGATTACCGGCGGCGGCCAGAACGACATGATCGATGGCGGCGCCGGCAACGATACGATCGATGGCCTCAAGGGCGCCGATTTCCTGATCGGCGGCGCCGGCAACGATACCTATACTTTCGATAATGTCGGGGATCGCGCCTATGAGGATGTCGCCAATGGCGGCACCAACGACATCATCAAATCCAGCGCCAGCGTCGATCTCCTGGTCAATAAGGGAATCGAGACCGTCGATCTCAGCATCAGCAAGAATAAGGCCGATGCCTATGGCGGCGACGCCAACGAAACGCTGAAGGGTAATATCGCGGCGAATATCCTCGATGGCCGCGCGGGCGCCGATCAGATGAGCGGCGGGGCCGGCGCCGATATCTATGTCGTCGATAATGCCGGCGATCAGGTGCAAGATATCGGCGGCGCCGCCAAGGATATCGACACGGTTCGCGCCTCGATCAGCTTCGATCTCAGCGCGACGCCGACCAAGACCGACGATCGCAGCAGCATCGAGAATCTGACGCTCACGGGGCTGAGCGATTTGAACGGTCGCGGCAACAATCTGATCAATACGATTATCGGCAATAGCGGCAATAATTACCTCGAAGGCGGCGACAATAACGACAAGCTCGATGGCGGGGCGGGGAACGACATCCTCGATGGCGGCGCCGGCAACGATACGATGATCGGCGGCGCCGGCAACGATATCTATATCGTCGATAGCGATAAGGATAAGGTTTCCGAAACCATCACCAATGCCAAGGGCGGTGGAACCGATACCGTCGTCTTCGTCGGCCCGAATGCCACTGCCTTATCGACCAAATTCAACAACAAGATCGCGAATGTCGACAAATTCGTCTTCGGTCAGATGGGCGGAACCGGGAATGACGTTCTGAACGGCGGTGCGAACGGCCCAACGGGCGACGATTACCTCTTCGGCGGGGCCGGCAACGATACGATGAAGGGCGGCGCGGGCAACGATTTCTACGAAATCGATTCCGCTGGCGATGTCGTCATCGAGAATGCGGGCGAAGGCACGGATACGGTCTATCTTTCCTTTAATACGCCGGTCGGCGCCTTTACCGATTTTTCCAATCTCGCCAATGTCGAGAAGATTATCTATGGCGGCAATCGCGACTGGACCTTCGCGGGCGATGGCGGCGACAATTTCATCACCGGCGGTTCGGGCAAGGATAATATCTCCGGCGGGCTTGGCAACGATACGCTTTCGGGCGGTGCCGGCGCGGATGTTCTCGATGGCGGAGCCGGCAACGACACCTATATCCTCGACGACCTCAACGACAAGATTATCGATAGCGGCGGTACGAATACCGTTATCCTGACCGGCGCGGCGCTTGCTTACGATCGCGCCGTTTTGAATGCGGCAGGCTTCAGCGGCAGCAATATCGTCGAGATTAAAACCGGCAGCTTCAAGACCGATACCAAGGGCGTGACCAAGGGCACGAAGGACAGCGATACGATCCTCAATCTCAGCAACATTCAAGGCCTCGACGGCGACGATGTGCTGATGGGGACGAGCGGCGCCGATACTCTGGATGGCGGTAAGGGGAACGATGTCATGGCCGGCGGCGCCGGCAGCGATACCTATATCGTGGATTCCGTCGACGATATCGTCGACGAGCAGGGGAATACCAGCACGGGCGATACGATTAAGACCTCGGCCGCCGCGACCAAGCTCGTTGCCGGCATCGAGAATTACGTCTTCATCGGCAAAGGCTCCTGGGCTTTCGCCGGAGATAGCGCCAACAATACGATCACAGGCGGCGCCGGCAACGATTTCCTCGATGGCGGCCAGGGCAACGACACTCTGGATGGCGGCAAGGGCGCCGATTTCATGATCGGCGGCGCCGGCGACGACAAATATGTTTTCGACAATGTCGGCGACCGCGCCTATGAGGATCCGACCATCGGCACCGGCAGCGGCGTCGATACGATCAAGAGTACGGTGTCGGTCGATCTCCTCATCAATAAAGGCATCGAAATCGTCGATCTCAGCAGCGGCAAGAACAAGGCCGATGCCTATGGCGGCTACGGCGCCGAAACGCTGATCGGCAATACCGGCAATAATATCCTCGATGGGCGTTTCGGTGCCGACAGCCTGCAAGGCGGCGATGGAGCCGATACTTACGTCGTCGACGCCGTTTCCATCTACCAAAACGGCGTCTTCGTGACCGGCGATACGGTCTTCGACCTTGTCGGCGGCAAGGGCGTCGATCTCGTCAAATCCTCGGTCGATTTCGATCTGAGCTTCAAGGCCGATACCACCAAGAATCCGAATATCAAGGACGATCACACGACGATCGAGAATCTGACGTTGACCGGTTCGGCCAATATCAATGGCACCGGCAACGATCTCAACAACATCATCCTCGGCAATGCCGGCAACAATCGCCTCGATGGCGGCAAGGGCAACGATAAGCTCGATGGCGGGCTCGGTAACGATTGGCTGGATGGCGGATTGTTCGGCAAGGATAGCCTGACCGGCGGCGCCGGCGACGATACTTATGTCCTGCGGGGCGCAACCGAAATCGACACGATCTCGGAAAAGCTCGACAATGTGAAGGCGGGCGGCGGCATCGATACGATCCTCTTCGATGCGCCGCTTCATAAGGGCAAGGTCACCTTCAACAATGTCTCCGATCCTAGCCCGGCGTCCAATAACGCGCTCGACCTTAACAAATTCGCCAATATCGAAAATGCGACTTATGTCGCGTATGACGATGCGACGGGTAGCAAGACCGGTACGCCCGGCGGCGTTGTCGGCCCCGGCGGCGGCGCGGGTGCGACCACGCCCAATATCACCATCATCGGCAACAAACTCGACAACGTCCTGACGGCCGGAAAAGGCAACGACACGCTCGATGGCGGTATCGGCAACGATACGCTGATCGGCGGCGCCGGCGATGATCGCTTGATCGGCGGATCGGGCAACGACACCTATTATGTCGATAGCAATAAAGACAAGGTCGACGAGAGCAAGGGCGGCGATATCAAAGTCGGGAAATCGCTGGTCAATGACAGCGATATGGTGATCTTCGAAGGGAGTTACGGCGTTTCCATTTATAATGAGGTTCTGGCCAGCGACGGCGCAGCTTCGGCGACTTTCAATACCTTCAAGGCCAATATCTTTAATAAGAATTCCAAAGGCGCCGTCGTCGATTCGACCTCGCCCAGTATCGGTTATTCCGCCTTGGTCGGGGGAACCGGGATTGAGCGCATCGGGTTCAAGATCGATGCCAGCGCGCAGCAGATCGACGGCACCAGCAAAGCCGATTATTTCGAGGGCATGCTCGGCAACGATCAATTCGACGGTAAGGCCGGCGACGACGAATTGCGCGGCATGCAGGGCGACGACACGCTGATTGGCGGTGCCGGCAACGACAAGCTCTTTGGCGGTTCCGGCAACGACACCTATGTGTTGGATGACGTCAATGATAAAGTCGACGAGCAGGGGAATACCGATACCGGCGACACGGTCGAATTCAGTGATGATAAGCTCGTCGCTAATTTCTTCAATGCCGGTCAATTTACCGGCATCGAGAATTTCACCTTCAAGGGCTCGGCGGCTTGGACCTTCGTTGGCGACGGCGCCGATAATACGATCACCGGCGGTTCGGGGGATGACATTCTCGCCGGCAATACCGGCAACGATCATCTGATCGGCGGCGCCGGAAACGACACGCTGAAAGGCGGGGTCGGCGACGATATCCTGGATGGCGGCGCGGGTGCCGATAACCTGATCGGCGGTTCGGGCAACGATCTCTATATCATCGACGATGCCAACGACACGGTCGATGAGGGCGTCGGCCTTGACCCTAGTATTACAACCACGACTAACGGCACCAACGATACGGCCTTGGTACTGCCCTCGCTGCTGCCGGGCATGGCGGCTTATCTGCAGGCGAAAGGCATCGAAACCATCGTCGCGTATTTCCCGATTCAAGGCACGGATCAAGACGACATCATCGATGGCGGGCCGGGCAACGATTATATCGACGCCAAGGGCGGCAACGATATCGTGCGCGGCCATGGCGGCGACGATTATCTGGTCGGCGGGACCGGCAACGATAATCTCGATGGCGGTGCCGGCAACGATCAGGTTTTCGGCAATGACGGCGACGATATCCTGAGGGGCGGACCGGGCAACGATTTCCTCGATGGCGGCAACGGCAACGATCAGGTCTTCGGCGAGGATAACGACGACGTCCTGATCGGCGGCAGCGGTGACGACAAGCTCGATGGCGGCAAGGGCGCCGATACTATGACCGGCGGGTCGGGCAACGATACCTATTATGTCGACGATCTCAACGATATCGTCGACGAAGGCGGCAATACCGATACCAACGACACCGTCTATATCACGCAAAGCGTGGTCGATCAGGGCTACGACATCGCCGCGCTTTACGCCAAGGGAATCGAGAACGTCATCATCATTCCCAATAATGGCACGTCGAACGACGATATCTTCCATGGCGACCAGGCTTTCCCGGGCGATACCGGCCATACCGTGCCGACGCCCGATGTGTTCGATGGGAAAGGTGGCAACGATCAGATTTTCGGCTACGAGCTCGACGATATTCTCTCGGGCAGCGCCGGCAACGATCTGATCGACGGCGGCAACGGCAACGATATTCTGGATGGTGGGTCGGAGAACGACACGATCATCGGCGGCGCCGGCGACGACAATATCATCGGCGGCACCGGCGACGATGTGATGCAAGGCGGCGCCGGCAACGACACTTACGATGTCGATAGCGCCTCGGATATCGTCGACGAGCAAGGCAATACCGATACGAACGACAGCGTCGTCCTCTCCAGCGATGCGGCGGCGGCGGCCTTCGGCGATTTCTCGAAACTCGCCGGTATCGAGAACGTTTCCTATACTGGATCGCAGAGTTGGACCTTCGCTGGCGACGGCAAAGACAACACGATCACCGGCGGGTCGGGCGACGATAATCTTTCCGGCGGCGGCGGCAACGACATTCTGAATGGCGGAGCCGGTAACGACAAGCTCGATGGCGGCGCTGGCAACGATATCTATGTGCTCGATTCCGCCAATGACGTGGTGAACGAGACGGGTAGCGATAGCGGCGATACGGCGATCCTCGCCAGCGATGCGGCTGCGGCGGCCTTCGGCGATTTCTCGAAACTCGCGGGCGTCGAGAACGTTTCCTATTCGGGCAGTCAAAATTGGGCCTTCACCGGCGATGCCAATAACAATGCCATTTCCGGTGGTTCGGGCAATGACGACCTCAAGGGCGGCGCGGGCAACGATACGCTCGACGGCAATGCCGGCGACGATAGCCTTGATGGCGGCACGGGCAGCGATGTCATGCGCGGCGGCTCGGGCAACGACACCTATTATCTCGACGAATTGACGGATACCGTTTCCGATCTTTCCGGCACTCGCGATGTCGCGATTCTCTCCGGCAATGCCGTAAACTATAACACGCAAACCCTGATCGATGCCGGCATCGATTACATCATCGGCGGCAGCGACGGTGGCCCCGACACGGGTACCAAATTCAACGATATCTTCTATGGCGATCCGGCTTTCCCCGGCGATATCAGCCATAGCAATCCGACGGCGGATGTTTTCGATGGCCTTGCCGGGGACGATGAGATTTACGGCTTCGAGATGGATGATCTGCTTTCGGGCAGCGCGGGTAACGATTTCATCGATGGCGGCA
The DNA here is from genome assembly GCA_964415425.1 of uncultured Rhodospirillaceae bacterium. Classification (GTDB taxonomy): domain Bacteria; phylum Pseudomonadota; class Alphaproteobacteria; order Dongiales; family Dongiaceae; genus Dongia. Next base: position 94,055 of record CAYQAG010000002.1, read on the forward strand.
ACGGCAACGATACGCTCGATGGCGGGTCGGAGAACGACACGCTAATCGGCGGCGCCGGCGACGATACCCTGACCGGCGGCACCGGCGACGACAAGATGACCGGCGGTTCCGGTAACGACACCTATTCCATCGACAGCGCGACCGATATCGTCGATGAGAGCGGCCAAAGCGATACGGGCGATACGATCCTGCTCGCCAGTGATGCGATGGCGGCGATTGTGCACGATTTCGCGAATTATGCCGGGATCGAGAATGCGACCTATGCGGGATCGCAGGATTGGACTTTCACCGGCGATGCCAATGCCAACGTCCTTTCTGGCGGTTCGGGCAATGATCTGCTCGACGGCGGTGCCGGCAATGACACGCTGATCGGTGGGGCCGGCAATGACGGCCTGATCGGCGGCACGGGCGACGATATCCTCGATGGCGGCGCCGGCACCGACATCATGCGCGGCGATACCGGCAACGATACCTATGTGATCGATTCTCTTGCCGATCAGGTCCAGGAAACCGGCGGCGATAGCGGCGATACAATCGTCCTTGGCAGCGATGCCGTCGCGGCGGCGGTCTCCGATTTCTCGGGCTTCACGGGGATCGAGAACGTTTCCTATGCGGGCGCCCAGGATTGGACCTTCACCGGCGATGCCAATAACAATGCGATTTCCGGCGGTTCCGGCAAGGATATTCTCGACGGCGGCGCCGGCAACGATACGCTCGTCGGCAATGCCGGCGATGACACGCTCAAAGGCGGCACGGGCAGCGATATCCTGCGCGGCGGCGACGGTAACGATACCTATTACCTCGACGAATTGACGGATATCGTTTCCGACCTTTCCGGCACCAATGATGTCGCAATCCTGTCCGGCAATGCCGTTGGTTATAATCAGCAGACCCTGATCGATGCAGGGATCGATATTATCAAAGTCGTTACTACAGGCCCCGGAACGCCACTCAACGAGATCTTCCACGGTGACGGCGGTCTTCCGCTGCATAATGTACCGACGAAGGATGTGTTCGATGGATTAGCCGGCGACGATGAGATTTACGGTTACGAAATGGACGATCTGCTTTCGGGCAGCTCGGGTAACGATTTCATCGATGGCGGCAACGGCAACGATTTGCTTGATGGCGGGTCGGAGAACGACACGCTCCTTGGCGGCGCAGGCGACGATACTCTGATCGGCGGCACCGGCGACGATGTGATGCAAGGCGGTTCCGGCAACGATACTTACGATGTCGATTCCGCGAACGATATTGTGGACGAACAGAGCAATACCGACAGCAACGATAGCGCCGTTCTTTCGAGCGATGCGGCGGCGGCGGCTTTCGGCGATTTCTCGAAACTCGTCGGCATTGAGAATGTTTCTTACACGGGCAGCGGCGCTTGGGTCTTCACCGGCGATGCCAATGCCAATACCATTTCCGGCGGTTCGGGCAACGACATCATCACGGGCGGCGGCGGTAACGATCATCTGATCGGCGGCGCCGGCGACGACAAGCTCGACGTCATCGGCGGTTCGGGGACGACCCTTCTCGAAGGCGGCGCCGGGAACGACGTTCTCCTCGGCGGTGCCGGCAACGATACTTTGGATGGCGGCAGCGGCGACGATTCGATGATCGGCGGCGCGGGCGACGATACCTATATCGTCGATAATCAGACCGATCTCGTCACCGAGAATCCGGGTGGCGGAATCGATACGATCATTCTGGCGAGCGATAGCTTGGCGGCGGTTTATACCGATGCCAGCCAGATTCCGAATGTCGAGAATTGGACTTATACCGGAACTTCCGATTGGACCTTCACCGGCGACAATGCCGACAATGTCATTACCGCCGGATCGGGGAACGACAGCCTCAAGGGCGGCGCCGGCAACGATATTATCGATAGCGGCGCCGGTAACGATATCCTCGATGGCGGCACCGGCGGCGACATCATGCGCGGCGGTGCCGGCGACGATCTTTATTTTCTCGATGAATTGACGGATACCGTCTCCGATACCTCCGGCGATGACACGGCCTATCTTTTCGGCGGTGCGAAGACTTACGATATCCAAACGCTGAAAAATGCCCTAATCGAGCATATCTTCATTGTTGCCGCTGCGCCGGCGGGAACGTCGCTGGACGATGTCTTCTTCGGCGACCCGGCTTTCCCCGGCGATATCAGCCATAGCAATCCGACGGCCGATGTCTTCGACGGGTTAGCCGGCAACGATCGGATTTTCGGCTTCGAAATGGACGATCTCCTTTCGGGCAGCGAAGGCAATGATTTGATCGACGGCGGCAATGGCAACGATACGCTCGATGGCGGGTCGGAAAATGACACGCTCCTGGGCGGCGCCGGCGACGACAAGCTGACCGGCGGCACTGGCGACGATGTCATGACCGGCGGCTCGGGCAACGATATTTATTCCATCGACAGCACGAGCGACGTCGTCGATGAAAGCGGCCAAAGCGATACGGGCGATACGATCCTGCTTGCCAACGATGCGATGGCGGCGGTCGTGAGCGATTTCACGAATTATGCCGGCATTGAGAATGCGATCTATGCAGGATCGCAGGATTGGACCTTCACCGGTAATGCCAGCGACAATACGCTTACCGGCGGTTCGGGCAATGACACGCTGGATGGCGGCACTGGTAACGATAATCTGAAGGGCGGCGCCGGCGACGATACCTTGCTGGGCGGCACGGGCAACGATCTTTTCGATGGTGGCGACGGCAACGATGTCTATTACCTGGATTCGCTCGGCGATAAACTTTCCGGCGCCGATACCGGCGGCACCAACGATATGGTTCTTCTTTCCGGCGCCGCCGACGATATCGCCGGCGGCGGCTATACCGATGCCGAGTTGAACGCGCTCAATATCGAAATTGTCCTGCGCTTGAAAGTCGGCACGCCTAATCCTGATATCTTCGTCGGCGACAATAACGATGCGCCCGGCGTCGATATCGTCGATGCTTATGACGGGCTTGGCGGCGACGATCAGATTTCCGGCCTCGACCTCGACGACATTCTGTTCGGCAGCGCCGGCAACGACACCATTCTTGGCGGTACCGGCAACGACACGCTGGATGGCGGGTCTGAGGACGACTTCATCGATGGCGGCACCGATAACGACAAGATCAAGGGCGGCAGCGGCAACGACCATCTGATCGGCGGCGCGGGCAACGATAATCTCGACGGCGGTTCCGGCGACGATTGGATCGAAGGTAATTCCGGCGACGATACTCTGATCGGCGGCACGGGAACCGATCTGCTGCAGGGCGGCGACGGCAACGATACCTATCGCCTCGCCGATGCCTTGGATACGATCGACGAGCAGGGCAATACCGATACCGGCGATACGGTCGTGATCCAGGCCGACGCCTTGGCGCCGGTTTACGATCAGGCCAGCGATTTCGTCGGCATCGAGAATTTCACCTTCACCGGCAGCGTCGATTGGACCTTCACCGGCGACGGCAACGACAACGTCATCACCGGCGGCTTCGGCAACGACGTTCTGGATGGCGGCGGCGGCATCGATACGCTGCAGGGCGGCACCGGCGATGATACCTATGTCGTCGACAGCACGACCGACAGCATTGCCGATACGTCGGGCATCGACCTTATCAAGAGTTCGGTGACCTTCGATCTTTCGACGGTGAGCGGCATCGAAAATCTGACGCTGACCGGAACATCGAATATCGACGGCACCGGCGATGCCGGCAATAACGTCATTACCGGCAATAGCGGCGATAATACGCTTGATGGCGGCGCCGGTATCGACACGCTGCAAGGCGGGGCCGGCAATGACACCTATATCGTGAACAGCACGACGGACAACATCGTCGAGAATGCGAACGAAGGCACCGACACGGTGCTGAGCTCCGTGAGCTATACGCTCGGCGCCAATCTCGAAAACCTGACCTTGACTGGCGCCGCGGCAAACCTCAGCGGCACGGGGAATGCGCTCGACAACATCATCATTGGTACTCTCAACGCCAATACCCTCGATGGCGGCGCCGGCAACGATATAATGGACGGCGGCAATGGCAGCGACGTCTATATCGTCGATTCCATTGGCGATGTCGTGGCGGAATCGGGCAATGGCATAGATCTGGTCAAGAGTTCGGTGACCTTCGATCTTTCGGTTAACGGGAATCTTGAAGATTTGACCTTGACCGGGACGGCCAATATCGACGGGACCGGCAATAACAATTCCAACACCATCATCGGCAATAGCGGCGATAACGTGCTGGATGGCGGCGCCTTCGGCGATACGCTGCAGGGCGGCGCTGGCAACGATACCTATATCGTCGATAGCCAATTCGACAGTGTGATGGAGAACGCCAATGAAGGCATCGATACGGTTTTGATTAAAACCGCTTTCGCCTTCAGTTATACGCTGGGAGCCAATGTCGAGAATCTGACGCTGAATGTGTCCCCGGCTTTCAATGTCAATGGCACAGGCAACAATCTCGATAACATCATTATCGGCAACGACGGCGATAACACCCTGGATGGCGCCGGCGGCAACGACACGTTGCAGGGCCAGAAAGGCAACGATACCTATATCGTCGACAGCACCCAGGACATCATCATCGAAAATGCCGGCGAGGGCTTTGATGTCGTCACATCTTCGGCGACCTATACCTTGAGCGCCGATGTCGAGAATCTGACCCTGACCGGCAGCGCCAATATCGACGGTACCGGCAATGCCGGCGACAATACGATCATCGGCAATGACGGCGATAATACGCTCGATGGCGCCGGCGGCAGCGACCAACTGGCAGGCGGCAAAGGCAACGACACCTATATCCTCTACTCCTCCGCTTTCCTCATCGTCGAGAACGCGGGCGAAGGCACCGATACGGTGTTGAGCTCGGTAACGCATACGCTTGTCGCCGAGTTCGAGAATCTGACCCTGACCGGCAGCGCCAATATCAACGGCACGGGCAATACCGCCGATAACGTCATCATCGGCAATAGCGGCGATAACAAATTGGACGGTAAGACCGGGGCCGATACGCTGCAAGGCGGCGCCGGCAACGATATTTATGTCGTCGACGATGCCGGCGATACCGTGATCGAGAATGCCAACGAAGGCACCGATAAAGTGCAAAGCTCGATCGCTTACGTGCTCGGCGCCGATGTCGAAAATCTGGCGCTTTCGGGCACCGCCAATATCGACGGGACCGGCAATGCGCTGGACAATACCATCACCGGCAATCTCGGCGATAACGTGCTCGACGGCGGCGCCGGCAACGATACGATGGACGGCGGTTTCGGGAACGATATTTATATCGTCGATTCCACCGGCGATGTCGTTTCCGAAGTCTTTGGGACCGGGCTCGATCTGGTGAAATCTTCGGCCTCCTTCACCCTCGGAACCGGGATCGAGAACCTGACCTTGACCGGGACGGCGAATATCGACGGCACGGGTAACAATCTCATTAACCTCATTATCGGCAATAGCGGCGACAATGTGCTGGATGGCGGCAACACCGGCGAAGCCGATACGCTGATCGGCGGCGCCGGCAACGATACCTATATCATCGATACCGATTTCGATGCCGTGACC
>CAYQAG010000002.1:99715-105401 GCA_964415425.1 uncultured Rhodospirillaceae bacterium
CGGCGGCGCCGGCAACGATACCTATATCATCGATACCGATTTCGATGCCGTGACCGAGAATCTCAATGAAGGCATCGATACGGTCAAATCCTCAGTCAGCTACAAGCTCGGCGCCAATGTCGAAAATCTTACCCTGATCGGCAGCAATGATGCTTTCGGGGTCGGCAATGCGGCTGACAATATCATCATCGGCAATAGCGGCAGTAACAACCTCGATGGCGGCGCCGGCAACGATCTGATGCAGGGCGGGGCCGGAAACGATATTTATATCATCGATTCCGCCGGCGACATCGTCGACGAGCAGGGGAATAGCGATAGCCGCGATGCCGTCATCATCACCCAGAATTCCCTGGCGACGATTTTCGACCGGGCGGACGATTTCGTCGGCATCGAGCAATTCCAATTCAGTGGGAGTGTCGACTGGACCTTTACCGGCGACAACAACGCCAATATCGTGATCGGTGGCGACGGCAAGAATTTCATCTTCGGCGGGGGCGGCGATGACGAGATAGCCGGCGGCGACAGCAACGACATGCTGCATGGCGATGCCGGCGCGGATCTCATGAGCGGCGGCTACGGTAACGATATTTATTACATCGACGACCTCGGCGATGACGTGTTCGAAAAAGACATCCCCGGCGGCGGAACGGAAGATGTCGCCATCCTGACCAAGGCGGTCTTCGATGCCGGTTATGATACGGCCGGTTTGATTGCGAAGGGTATCGAGATCGTCCTGGTCGAAGGCGCGACAGCGACCGGCGGCAACGATTTCCTTGTCGGCACCGAGGGCGACGATGTCATCGATGGCGCTGCCGGCAACGATGTCATCTATGGCCTTGGCGGCAACGATAAGCTGATCGGCGGCACGGGCGACGACAAGCTGAGAGGCGGCGCCGGTAACGATACCTATGTCATCGACAGCGTTAACGATAATGTCGACGAGCAAGGCAATACCGATAGCGGCGATACCGTCATTATCGCCAATGATGCCTTGGCGCCTGTCGTTACCAATTCGAGCTATATTACCGGCATCGAGAATTGGACCTTCTCTGGCAGTTCGAATTGGACCTTCGCCGGCGATGCGGCGGACAATATTATCACCGGCGGCAGCGGCGACGATGTTCTAACCGGCGGCGGCGGTAACGATACCCTGATCGGCGGCGGCAATGCCGGCGGCGGCGATACCGCCGTATTCTCCGGTGCATTCGCTGAATACAGCTTTGCCAGCGACGGCAATGGCGGAATCATCGTTACCGACAATAACAAAGCAAATGGCGACGACGGAACGGATCTTCTGTTGGGAATGGGCTATGCTCAGTTCAACGATAAGACCGTCTCTTTGCCTTCGGTGATCAAGGATGCGGATTTAGGAAATAACTCGGTTATCGAGAACACCACCAATCCTATCGCGCTTGTGGCTTTTGCCACCGATTTCGATGGGGCAATAACGTATTCTCTTAGCGACGATGCCGGCGGTCGTTTCCTGATCAATTCAGGTACCGGCCAAGTCTCCGTGAAAGATGCGTTGCTCATCGATTACGAGGCCAATGCATCGCGCGATATCGTCGTGCGGGCGACCAACATATACGGTATTTTCACGGAGAAGACCTTTACGATCGACATTCTTGACGGTGTCGACGGTCTAATAGTCCTTGATCTTGCCGCCTTGGACAGCAAGAACGGCACGAATCTTACCATCGGTATAGCTAATGAACTTGCCGGAATCGCGGTTTCCGGCATCGGCGATGTCAATGGCGACGGCTTGGAGGACATAGCCGTTTCCGCGGCTGCCGCCAATCGGACCTATGTCGTCTTCGGCAAGACTAGCGGCCTCGGCGCTAGTTTCGATCTCGGCGCGCTCGATGGCAGCAACGGTTTCCAGATCGACGCGGCCGCTGGAAGCACCCTTGCAGGTATAACCCTATCGGGCGCCGGCGATGTCAACGGCGACGGCATCGACGATTTCGTGATCGGCTCTCCTTATGACGATCCCTCGGGCAGAAGCAATGCCGGTTCGAGCTATCTCGTGCTCGGCAAATCCAATTTCTCGGCAACACTCGATCTCGGCAATTCGGCGAATTTCGCGCTGCGGATCGACGGCGCGAAGGCGGGGGATCAGGCTCCTTACTCGCTGGCGACGATCGGCGATGTCAATGGCGACGGTTACGACGATATCTTGATCGGATCGGCGCGGTTCGATAGCGTCTATGGCACGGATTCCGGAGCTGCCTATATCATTTACGGCAAGGCCGGCGGATTCGCTTCCCCCCTCGACCTTGCCAATCTTAAGGTTGCCGATGGCGTCCGGCTGGTCGAGGATGCGGCTAATGATTTGGCAGGATTCTCGGTCTCCTCGGCGGGCGATTTTAACGGCGACGGGATCGCGGACATAATCATCGGCGTACCCAATAAAGATGTCGGCGGATTTTCCGGTCAATCGGGCAGCGCCTATGTCGTCCTCGGCGAAACCAGTGGCGGCGGTTTCTTGGTTAACGGAAAAATCCCCCTTACCGGAATTCGCTTCGACGGCAATTCGCCCGGCGATTTCGCCGGCGCTTCGGTCGCCGGTATCGGCGATATCAATGGCGACGGCTTTGACGATGTTTTCGTCGGCGCACCCTTCGATAATAGCAATACGGGGGCGGGCTATGTCCTCTTCGGCAAATCCGATACCGGCAATACGGTGAATCCCGGCCAACTCACCGGAAAGAACGGCTTCATTGTTAACGGCCTTAGCGCCGGCGATTATGCGGGCTATCGCGTTTCCGCTGCTGGCGATATCAATGCCGATGGCTATGACGATTTCCTGATCTCGGCGCCCTTCGCTCAGCCGGGCGGCGTCGTCAATGGCGGTTCGACTTACGTCGTCTTCGGTACGAGCAGTTTCGCCTTGAATTTCGATCTTTCCAAGCTTGATGGCGCGAACGGCTTCCGCATCGACAACGGCGGCAATCCCCTTACAGGGGCGGGGACTCGGCCCTTGACTACCGTGACCGCCGCAGGCGATGTCAATGGCGACGGCTTCGACGATCTCGTCGTTGGCGACCAGCACTACGATCAAACGAACAACACCGGTCGCGGTTACGTCATCTACGGCAAGGATTTCACCGGCGTGGCGGATTTTGTCGGAACGACCGGCAGCGATACCTTTAACGGCACGGTCGGCGCCGATATCATCGTCGGCGGTGCCGGCAACGATGTCTTGAACGGCCTGGGCGGAGCCGATGCCATCAATGGCGGCGTCGGGAACGATGCGATTTCGGTGACGAGCGGCGCCTTCTTCCGCGTCGATGGCGGTACCGGAATCGACACGCTTATCTTCAACTACTCGGGTCCTATCGACTTCAGCAATCTCGATGTCGATGAAGCGACTTCCGATCGCGGTCGGATTCAGAACGTCGAGATTCTGAATTTTGCCAACAACAATCAGGCCAATTCGGTCTTTCTCTATCTCGATAACGTCCTCGATATGAGCAGCGATGTCGTGCAAGGCGGGCATAGCAATGTGCTGACGCTTACGGGTACTGCTGCGGACAGCTTGACGTTGAGCAGCGCTGACGGCTGGGTCGACTTGGGTGGCGGGTATTACGGCGCCGGCGCCACCAGCTACACGATTTTGGTCACGGGCGGCATGACTGTCGGTATCTTCTGACGGTTCATCACGCGGTCGAAAGATAGGGAAGTCGAAGCGCCCTCCTTTAGGGGAGGGCGCTTCTTTTTTGCCGATGCCCGCTAATGGGGGCGTCCTGTCGTCCCTCCACTAATTCTCCGATATGCCGATACTGCTTCATCTTTTCTCTCTTACCCATTCTCTTTGCAGGATTTTTGAGATAGATTAGGGTATCATCCGGGAGTAGCGGCTCGGGCGGCGTGGGTTGTATGCCGCCGGCAATGAGCAAGGAGCGCAAAATGGCTAATGGATCGGGCGGCAGCAAATCCTTCGTCGTCACGGCGGGGAGTACGGTCACCATCGATAATTTTGGCGCCTTCGGCAGCGGGAGCGAGACCGCGCCCGCCAATGCCGGCGAGCTCGACAAGCTGATCTTCGTCGGCAGCGGCTTCAGCGCCGCCAATATGATCCTGACCCAGAACGGGAATAATATCGAAATCACTTTCGAGGGCGACAAGACCGGCACCAAGGTCATCCTCAACAATATCGCCAGCCTCGACCAATTGGAAAACGCCGCCAATGCCGGCAATTTCCAATTCCAAGGCCAGATCAAGGTTTCCGACAGCGTCGATATTTTGAGCGTGGCACCCGTCGCGCCCAAGGGCATTCCCAGCGTCAATATCGTCGATGGTCTCACCATTCTGCTTGATAAGCTCGGCAATAAGATCAACGGCAAGGATAATAGCAACGACGGAATCTGGGGCGGCGATGGCAACGACATCATCGCCGGGCTTTCCGGCAACGATGTTCTGCGCGGCGAAAAGGATAACGACACGCTAGATGGCGGCACCGGCAATGACATTCTCGACGGCGGGGCCGGCAACGACAAAATGATCGGCGGCGCGGGCGACGATCTCTATTACGTCGATACGATCGTTAGGGGCGATACGATCACGGAAAGCCTCGCCAATGCCAAGGGCGGCGGCATCGATACCGTCATTATCCAGGCCAATGTGGCGTCGGGGACGTTCAGCATCGCCAGCCTCGCCAATATCGACAATGTCACGCTCTTGGGCAGCGGCGCGGTCAACGTCACCGGCAATGCGCTCGACAATACGATCCTCGGTAATAGCGGTGCCAATACCTTGGATGGCGGCAAGGGCAACGACATCCTGAAAGGCGGCGCCGGCGACGATACCTATATCGTCGATTCCATCGGCGATATCGTCGACGAGCAGGGCAATACCGATACCAACGACACGGTGAAAACCAGCGCCGCTTCCTTAAGCGCCATCGCCGGGATCGAGAATTACATCTTCATCGGCAAGACCGGCTGGGCCTTCACCGCCGACGATCGCGACAATAAGTTGACCGGCGGAGCCGCCGGCGATCAGATCGATGGCGGCAAGGGCGACGACATTATCGATGGCGGCAAGGGCGTCGATTTCCTGATCGGCGGCCAGGGCAATGACACTTATTACATCGATAATATTCTCGACCGGGTCTACGAAAACCCGACCGATCCCCTGGGCGGCAGCAACGATAAAATCATTACTAGCGCGACAATCGATCTCGAAATCGATAAGGGCGTCGAAACCGTCATCGCTCAACCCGGCATAGCCAAGGTCAATATCTTCGGCTCTAGCGCCAACGAAACCCTGACCGGCAATGCCGCCGCCAATATCCTGGATGGGCGCGGCGGCGCCGATAAGATGGATGGCGGCAAGGGCGCCGATATCTATGTCGTCGATAATGTCGGCGATACGGTAATCGACGATTTGACCGGCGATAAAGGGATCGATCTCGTCAAATCCTCGGTCGCTTTCGATCTTAGCTTCAAGAACGCGAATGTCGCCGCCAAGGACGATCATACGACGATCGAGAATCTGACGCTGACCGGTAGCGCCAATATCGACGGCACGGGCAATGCCCTCAGCAACACCATCATCGGCAATAGCGGGCATAACAAATTGCTGGGCGGCGCCGGCAACGACAAGCTCGATGGCGGGATCGGCAACGATTGGCTGGATGGCGGAACCGGCAACGATCTTCTGACCGGCGGCGCGGGCGACGATA
>CAYQAG010000002.1:105501-107141 GCA_964415425.1 uncultured Rhodospirillaceae bacterium
TTGGGCGATTCCATCGTCAGCGCCGCGCAATTCCCCGGCATCGAGAATTTCGTTTTCACCGGGTCTAAGGATTGGCTCTTTTACGGCGACGAAAACGGCAACACGATTATCGGCGGTTCCGGCAACGATCAGTTGTTCGGCGCGGCCGGCGACGATCGGCTGGATGGCGGTCTCGGCAATGATATCCTGACCGGCGGAACCGGCAACGATACTTATGTCGTCGATACGATGAACGATATCATCGACGAGGAAAACAATCTGGATAGCGGCGACACGGTCGAGTTTGCTGCCGCTGCCCTGGTGCCGCTCGTCACCGATACCAGCCATTTCGCGCCGCTGGGGATCGAGAATTATACTTATACCGGCGCTCTCGCCTGGACCTTCCTCGGCGATGCGCAGGCCAATGCCATCGCCGGCGGATCGGGCAACGATCTTCTGGATGGCGGCGCCGGCAACGATACTCTGAAGGGCGGGGCGGGCGACGATATCCTGGATGGCAGCGTTGCTTCCTCCGCCAATCCTGCCGGGGCCGATTTGCTGCAAGGCGGAGCCGGCAACGATACCTATTATATCGACGATCTCAACGACATTATCGACGAGCAGGGCAATAGCGATAGCGACGATACCGCCTGGGTTCTAGCCGCGCTCTTCCCCGATCAGGCTTCCTTCGATGCTTATGCGCTTCAGTTGAACGCGCTCGGTATCGAGCATGTGAACAAGCTGGGCAGCGGAAGCGCCAGCGATAACGACGATATTATCTTCGGCACCAACAACCCGGATACGATCGACGGTCTCAAGGGCAACGATCAAATCTTCGGCCTCGACGGCGACGATCATCTGATCGGCGGACCGGGCAACGATCTTCTCGACGGTGGGCCCGGCAACGATTGGCTGGAAGGGAGTTCGGGCGACGATCGTCTGATCGGCGGGCTGGATAACGACCTCATGCAAGGCGGTTCCGGTAACGATATTTACGAGATCGATTCCGCCAGCGATATCGTCGACGAACAGGGCAATGCCGATAGCAACGATGCCGCGATTCTCGTCAGCGACGCGGCCGCCGCGGCCTTCGTCGATATGAGCCAACTCGCCGGCATCGAAAGCGTCACGTATAAGGGCACGGCCGATTGGACCTTTAGCGGCGATGGCAATGCCAATATCGTCATCGGCGGCTCCGGCAACGATCAGCTTTCGGGCGGCGGCGGCGCGGACAATCTTCAAGGCGGGGCGGGGAACGATACGCTCGACGGCGGCAGCGGGGCCGATAATTTGCAGGGCGGTGCCGGCAACGATACCTATATCCTGGATGATGCCAACGATGCGGTCGATGAAGGCAACAATACGGATTCCGGCGATACGATCATTATTGCCAGCGACCCTCTCGCGGCGACCATCACCAGCGCCGGGCAATTTATCGGCATCGAGAATTTCACTTATAACGGCACTGTTAACTGGACTTTTGTCGGCAATGCCAGGGACAATACGATCATCGGCGGTTCCGGCAACGATACGCTTTCGGGCGGCGTCGGCAACGACATCATCAAAGGGAATGGCGGCGACGATATCCTGGATGGCGGGACCGGCAACGATCAGCTCGATGGCGGGACCGGCAACGATACCTATATCCTCGATGCGGGCGG
>CAYQAG010000003.1:0-2079 GCA_964415425.1 uncultured Rhodospirillaceae bacterium
TCGTCGCGGCCTTGACGAAATTCGGCCGCAGGGCCTTGAGCTCGGGATAAGACTGAGCGAGCCCCTGCCATTGGCCATTGAGATCGGCTTCGGTAAAACCGCCGGCAAGGTCCAGCATGAATCGCGCCGCGATGGGCGCCGACGGCGGAGAAAACCCAGGCGCCATCGAGGCCGGGGCCGGGATCGGGGCCGGCTGCGGCAGGGATTGGGTGGCAGGCGCGCTCGTCAATCGGGATTGGCCAGGCGTCGTATAAATGGGCGCGGCGGCGGTCTCGGTGGAACTCTCGGCTTTTCGCTTGATGCAAACGACCTTTTGCCCATTGCGCAGAGAGAGATCCCCGATCGCCTCGACCACGATCATCTGATTGCGATCGCCGATCGTTCGAAACGGAACCGGCTCTTCGACGCCCTGGACGACCAGTAACACGGTCGGCCACTCATTCATCGCGCCCGCCTTTTCGCCGAAATCGAGATACGTGAAGGCTTGGTCGCGAAAGACGCGCTCGGGCGCGAGGCTCGCCGATTCTTCGTCGGGCAGGTAGATTTCGAGATCGTGCACGACTTTGGAGGGATCGAAATTGATCGCGCGCAGATAATCCTTGGTCGCGGTATCGACTCCATCCTGGGAAAAGCCGGAAGCCGTTCCGCCGAAGGATTCGGAATGGGACGTGACCGGCGACATCCCCATCTCGCCCAAGACCACATCGACGGTAACGTCCGTGATGTACTGCGCGTCGTTGCCCTCGGATTTGAGCCAGAAGGTGTAGATATTTCCGCTACGGGTAACGGCGGTTAGGTTGCCGTCGACCCCGATGGCCTTCGGGCGAAGCATAATGAGGTTAGTGCGGGCGATTTTGGCCTCGAACTGATTGCGATCGCCTAGGAAAACCTCTTGCACGACTTCGGTCTCCGGCAAGCGGATGCTGGTGATTACGCCATCCCGAATACGGAGGGGGAAGATGCTTTCGGGCGTCCAGGTATATCGTAAATATCCGGGTCCTTTCTGATTAGGGGCTTTGCCGGCCTGAGGATTTTCCCAAGCGTGCTGAGTCAGCCCTAAATCGGCGGGAATATAAGGCAGCGCGGGCGGAGAATCCGGTGCGGCCGGCGTGACGGGCGCCGGCACCGCTTGATCTTGAGCTGGCGCGGCAGTCGCTAGGAGGGAAAGGATGGCGGCCGCCAAGTAACAGGATCGAAAACGCATGATCTCAAGGCCCCTTCTTAGCCGTAACCGAATAGGCCGTCACCGTGAAACCGAGCGGATTGACGAGACGATTATCGAAGCTGATTCTTTGCGGGTGGAATTCGATCCGCATCGAGGCGACCCAGAGGCCGGTCGGATCCTGATCCGCGGAAAGCCCGGCGAGCAGGGAATGGTCGCGCGTTTGGAATTCGGCTTGCCAGTAATTCTCGGCAATCTTGGAGACGGATAGAATCTCGACCGATCGGGTGAATTTTTCCTGAACCAAACGATCGTAGGCGATCTTGGTCTCTTGAGCGAATTGATTGTAGGCGTCGTCGGTCGACATGAGGCGCATGGTGGAATTCTCGACTCCCCAGCGCCGCGTCATCTCCTGCTCGTCGTTAACGACGCTATTCCTGACGGTGACATATTGTCGGATGAGGAATTCGGTCATGTAATCGAGGCCGCGCGCTTCGAGATCGAGGGGTTCGAGGGTAACGACTTGATTGGATGGCTCGTGGAAGCCGATCAGAACCGGCATGACCCTGACCAAGGGCAACAAGGCGGCGATGCCGAAGCCCAAGGCGGTATTGGCCAAGAGGCTGACCGTGAGCGCAACCGCCATGGCCCGCGCGGTCCACAGATAGCGCCGCTCGGAAAGCGTCGGCAGATCGACATCCTTGGGATAGGCGCCGATACGATCCCGATGGGCGGGCGCATTCAATCCGCCGAAAGGATTTTTGAGTTTCATGCGCGGGGAGGGGATTGCATCCAATCGGGGATCCCCGGTTTCTGAGGATACGAAAAACAGGCGCAAGGCGAGCGTTTCAGCTCGTTGACATCGTTGCCGATGCCGACCGGCTTCTGCGTCGAAGCGGTGCAGCCGAAAGCCAGGA
>CAYQAG010000003.1:2179-81513 GCA_964415425.1 uncultured Rhodospirillaceae bacterium
CCGTTCTCGGCAAAATCGACCGCGTAACGACGTTTGAGCTCGAGCATGATCTGATCGAGCTTGGCCATCCGTAAAATCGCTTCGTCGCGAAAGGGTCGCCACCAACGCTCGGCCTTATCCGCATCGAGCCATGCCGCGAGCGCGGCAACCCATTGGCCATGCGTGGTGCAACGCGGATCCTTGGGTTTTGCCGGCTTTCCCGGCTGGGCCTCGCTCATCTCGCATTCGACGAGATAGGGATCGATATATTGAACGACGGTCGTCTTGGCGGCACGGCGCGCGGCGGCGGCCTTCTTCCAGGAATCGGCCCAGCTGGTGAGATCGAGGCGCCGGAGAGAGGCGACGATATCCTCGCCCAATTCTTGGGCGATCGCCTTGACCTCGTCTTTGGTTTTCGCCGGCGGGAGCGGTTTCCTGGGTTTCGGATTGGATGGGCCTAGAGATCGGTCGGAATTCTGAGGCTTTTGGTGCAGCGGCGCCGTCTTCCAAGCGCCGTTATGATAATAATCGACCAACTCGATCAGCGCTTGACTGAGATGCTCGGTATCCTGGTCGAGTTTCGCGCGAATAGGCTCGTATTGCTCGACCGTCTTGAGAAGCGCGGCTTTAGCCGCCATTAACCGATTGAAGAGAACCTGAGCGTTGTGCAGGTACATGGCCCGGGTCGCGACGGTTTCCAATCGATATAAGGCGTCGCTTTGCTGAAAAGCGGCATCCGAGAAAGAGGAAGATCCGGGCATTGCCGCCGCGGCAATCGGGGGCGGGCTTTTCCCGATCGGCTGGGTCGCGAGGGCCTGGAAGGATTTCAGCTCCTGGCGAGCGGCGCGGAGTTGCAAATTGGCGGTGAGGACATCCAGCAATGCCGCCCGGAGCCGGCTATTGACCGCCATGTCCTGGCGTTCGGTCTCGGATTTGGCCATCTCGTCGAGAAGCGGCTGCATCTCGATGCCGGCTCCGGGGACCAAGCTTTGGCCATTCAAGGCATAGGCATAGGCCGAAACGGCGGTCTCTTGCCCGACATCGAGCCTGATTGCCGCCGTTTCCGCATATCCGGCGGTATCATCGCTGGTGGGCGACATGAGAACTCGATCCGCCTCTCGACGATAATCCTCCGGGTCGCCGTTGGCTTCTATCTCGCTCGGGGCCGTCGGGCCGGGATCGACAAGGCCGGCGGTCTCGGAGCCTTGCGCGGGGGTTCCGGATGACGAAGGTTTGGCCTCGGCCTCGCCCAGCGTCTCGCGGATCTCGGACCAGAGGTCGCTCACCTTCCGATAGACGGAGAGGATGTTCTTCTCGAGGCCGGATTGAATATTGTCCTGGCCGAGCTCGGCCTTATCGATGACGGGACAGGGGGAGGGGCAGCAGCAAGGGAGAATCTCGATGGGGCAGCCATCGGGACAGGCGGCCTGAGCGCGAGCGGGAATCACGGCCATGGCCGCGAAGAGACCGATCGCGGCGAAGAGCGAGATGCCGGTAAAAGACCAAGGGATTTTCATGGCAGCTCCCTATTCGAAATTGTGCCGGTATCGGCGCTGTCGGTTCGATATTTCGCCGGCCGCCTCGGTCATTGCCCCGGCACTTGACCTTGGGCGGAGATCGTCAGCGGATCCTGGGCGATCATTTGCGCGGCCTCGGCTTCGAGCGAGGCGGCTTGGAGGGCGGTCTGCTGACTGAGAGTTTCGAGAATGGCGAGGAGAATGGCCGAATTGGCGGCGACGTCGCTGCGCATGTCCTTGGCGGCGGTCACCTGCTCGGAGAGCTTCTGCAAGCGATCCGCCGAAGCCGCGGCCTCCTGCTTGACGTGAAGCGCGACGGCATAGGACGAAATGGAGGCCTCCTGAACGGCCAAGGCTCGGCCATTCTGGAGTTCTAGCTGAGTCGCGGTTTGCGGATCCGTCTCGGTCGTGTAGAAGGTATCTTGGGTATAGGTTTTGGCGGTCTGAACGTCATCGGCAATGTCGTCGCCGGGAGATGCGGTGGCACCGGAAGTCGAAGTCTCGATTTTGACGGGTTGAACGGCCGCCAATCCCTGAAGCGGCTTCTTGCCGCCTTCATCGCCGAAAATGCCGACGCTTTTCAGAATGGCAACCGCATCGCCGATGCCGCTTTTGCCGATGGTCTTGGAGATATAGTCGACGGTATTGAAGATATCCATCAATTGGCTCAATTGCTCGCCATTCGAGGCAACCAGTTCCTTGGCCTTGGCGAGAACCGAGGGATCGATGACCGGAACTTCGGCGCCGGCGGTTACGGGCGTGAGCCCGAGCGCGGCAAAGAGGGCGACGGCGGGGAAAATCGGGCGCATGGGATGTCTCCTTCTCAGGCTGCGTTAAGGTAATGCGGAACGAAATCGGGCCCATATTGCCGATGCAGCTTCTCGGCCAAGAGCACGCTGCGGGACCCGCTGGCGTAGAGTTTCAGCAGGGGCCCGAGGGGCGAAAGGTTCGTATCCAGGATGATCGATTCGGCGGGCGCGCTGGTCGGGTGCCGTTTCAAGAGCACGGCATAAGGCAAATTGTTATGGCTGCGACCCTTCACGAAAGCGAATTCGCGCTCGGTCAGATCCCATTTGGCGTAATCCTCGGGCTTGGCCTGGCGATTCCGGAGGAAGAATAGACTCTGACACTGGCCGCGGATGGCATCGGAGACATTGCAGGTCTCGATCGCTTGCGGGCGCTGGAAGGCGCAGATCCAGGCATGGCGTTTCTTGCGCCCCTCTTGCAGGCCGCGGAGGAATTCTTCCTTGAAATTCTCGTCGCGCAGCATCGGCTCGGTCTCGTCGGCGATGATGAGAGCGGGCATGCCGGCATCGAAAGTAAGATCCTGGATGCGCCGGATCAGGTAACTCACGACGGCCGGGGCCAGCCGCTCATCGGCGAGAACGCGCGTCATGTCGAAGCCGACTAATCGACTGGAGAGGTCGAGCGTATCGGTTTCGGCATTGAACATGTGGCCGTAGGCATTGTCGCTAACCCAGCGTTGGATCTCCCGGCGATTGCGGGAATTGACGGCGAATAGCGCTTCATGGGTCTTTTTGAGCGAACGCATCTCGTCCGGTAAAACGTCGTAGATCGTATCGACGGCCGTCATCAATTCATGCTCGGCGATGACGTCACTGCCGGGTTGGAGAATGCCGCGCATCCAAAGCTTCAAGAATCTTCGGTTTTCGCTGGTGTCCTTCATCTTGAAGGGATTGAGCCTGGTATCGGCAACATCGCCGTCGAATCGGATATAGGCGCCGCCCAGCGCGCGAGTCATGACCTCCATGCCGCGGAACCGATCGAACATGAAAACCCGAACATCGGGATGGCGCAGAGCCATGCCGGCGAGAAAGGTCAAGAGCGTGGTTTTGCCGGTCCCCGTCGGCCCGATGACCGCAGCATGTCCGACCTCTTCCGTGCCGCCGGGAACGTGAAACTGGAACTTATAGGTGGTTCCCTGAGCGGTTCGAAAGAGAGCGATCGGTCCCGCGCCCCAATCGCTGCGATCGCGGCCCTCGGCGCTACGATCGAGCGTCACGGCCATGGCGACATTCTCGGTAAAGAACCGGAAAGGTCGCGGCCATTTGGTGTAAGTCGGGAATTGAGAGAACCAAGTCGCTTGCGCCACGGCGCCTTCCCGAACCGGGGTCACGCCGTAAGCGGCGCAGATGCGTCTGACCTCTTCCTCGGCCCGAGCGATGCCCTCGAGGCTATGGCTAAAGAGAAAGATCGACATGGCGTAATTGGCGATGTTCTGCCCGTCTCCGAGGCCTTGAGCCTCGACCATGTCGATGGCGTCCTGAAACTGCTCGGCGGGATTGGTCGAAAGCGCCGCGGCGACGCTGATCCGGCGATCATTGGTCAGCTGGAGAATGGCCTTACCGCGACCGATAGGTTCGACATTGTGGAGAATGGTCGATTCGCAGGGCAAGGCCGCCAATTCGATCGTCATGGCCTCATCGGTCTTGTCGCCGAGACGCTTGATGCCGATGACGGCGCAATATTTGCGCCTTTCGCCGCTGGTGAAGATTGTGAGGCCGTCCTCCTCTCCGAATTCGACGATATCGGCGCAGAGAATCTCCGCCAGATTTTGGCCGGATCGCCATTTCGGTCTCGGTTGAGAGATCGGCGAAATCAGACCGGCCAATACGTGAAGGGGCGATTCCTCCGTCTCGCCGATTTCTTCGCCTTCGGCTTGCGCGAGAAGGATCGGCGAATAAAGCGCGAGGGTTGCCGTCAGCATCTGAGCGGCATGATCGAGTTTTTCGAGAGCATTGCCGGAGGCGGAGACCGAGATCAGGATATAGCTTTTCTTGACATAGGCGTTGGCGAAGGATTTGTGCCACGCTTCGGCAATCTGCCTCAGCATGGAATGCTGGAATTCGCCAGGATCGGGAGATCTTACCGGTCGCGATAAAGCGAAAACCTTGATCGTGGCGCCGATTTGAGCCGTCTCGTCGAAGAACTGTTTCCGCGCCATCATATGAGCTTCGCGCTCGCCTTCGGGCAGGAACCCGATATCGAGGCCGCCGATCTTGTAAACCCGCGACAGGGAGCCATCCTTGCAGCGAATCGTTTGCCGATCGGGGAGCAGACTCTCGAAGGGGATAAAGTCGCAGAGTCTATCCTCTTGCGGCTTAGGAAGAATGGTCCTGGCGATCCGCGGCACCATCATCAGAATGGTGCCGGCGATCAGGATGAGAGAGAGCGCGACAAAGATCTGATCGCCGATCGTGTAATGCCGCTGGAACAGCGCAAGGATGTCACTGTCCATATTTGCGCACCCCGATCGGGCTTCGGCGGGACTGACGGCCGCTCCTTTTTCTCGGCGGCAGAAGGTTGCGCGTTTGCCAACGCGGCGCGGCGCAAGCCGCCAACCAAGTCGCCGCATGCGGGTTTTGCAGCCCCCAGAGCACGAGGGCGCAATGGATCAGAGCGATCGAGGCGATCAGATAAAGCGGGTTGATCGAAAAAACGGCGATCAAGATGAAACCCATGCCCATATTGCCGCAGAAGCTCATCAGCGCGAGCGCTCGTGGCGCCCAGAGGAATAACTGCGGCTCGGCGATTACGCGAAGGACCTGGGCCTGCATGAAACCGGACTCACTTCAAGAGATTCTCGATGCCGCTATTCGCGCCGCCGAAATACTCGACGACAAATCCCGCAATAGCGAGGAGAACGAGCGCACCGATGAGCGAAAACAGCCAAGACCAAGGCCAGCGACCGGTGTAAGCCATGGTAGCTACTCCGATGATGGCAAAGCCGGCCAGGACGTAGAGGATACTGCGAATATCCTCGAAAGTCTGAAGTCCCTTTTGGCGAAGAGTGCCGAGGACATCGGCCAAAGCCGGGTCGGCCCAGATCGACAGGAGCAGAATCGTCGCCAAGGCAAAAGCGAGGGCGGCCAGTTGCGACTGGCCGCCAAGGCGCGGATAGGATCGTGGAAATTCGGACATGGGCCCCTGCCATATGGATGGTTTCCGGCAAAGTTATGTCCAAATATCCTAAAATTGTCAAATTGGATCGAAGCCAGCCGGATCAACAGGTCTTCCGCTTTAAGGTGACTGCACTTTTGGTTATATACCATGTATGGTTACAATACCTTAGATACGCTTTTGACATGGAATCTTTGGAGCAGCCCGCTTTTTGGTTTACTATTTAGGATCATAGGGCGAATCGCCCGACGAGAGGGTCAGATCGAACAATGAGGTGCTGGCGATGAGTGTGGTGATTTTCCCCAATCGGATCCGGGAATTCCGGCGAAGCCTGAACCTAACGCCGGCTCAATTGTCCATGGCGGCGGGAGTTACGGTGGCTTATGTCTCGAAGATCGAGAAAGGATTTCGACGGCCCTCGGCGAAGATTTTGGAAGCGATGGCCAAGAAGTTGGGACAAAAGGCCGAAGCCCTGATGGTTACCAAAGCCGCGCCCGAAAAAGTTCGACAATTCTGGGCAGACGAAGCCCAACGCTTCGATCGGATGATGGCATCGGCTTCGCAGACCGGCGCGGCCCTGCGCTATATTCGCATCGAACAAAAAAAATCCCTGCAGGAGATTGCGGATCGCACCGGACTGAACATCTACACCGTCCACGTCATCGAAACCGGCCGCCGCGAGGTCAGGGATAGCGAATTCCTGAAATTGGCCAAAGGCCTGCGTTTTAGAAGCGCGGAGATCTTAAAGGCTCGGATCGGGAAATTGCTGAAATCTCAGGAGCTGCGCGATTTTATCGCCGAGAACGAGGAAGTCTCGGCCGATAAGAGCTCATTATGGCAACATCGACATATGCCGATATCCGAGGAAGGATTGGCGATTTACGGCTTGGCCGGGGGCAATCTGGGAGAGATTAGGATCGATCGCCGCCAAACGCCGGTCGCGACCCTACCCGCCTTCGATTATAAGGGCTGCTATGGCGTCAGTTTGAGCGCGCCCGTTCTCGGTCGCGCCATTCCGGGGGACTCGATCATGATCGTAAAGCCCGGTGCGGAAATCGTCATGGGCAGCCTGGCCCTCTTCTACGACGAAGCCCAAACGACAGCCCGATTCGGCATCTTGGAGATGTCGCCCTCCGGACGTGTGGAATTGATCCAAGAAATCGGCGATCGCCGAGCTATTCCCATCCCGGCCGAGATTCCCGATATTGCGACGCGGCTTCACCCGGTCATCACGATTCTTCTCTCTCCCGCCATCAAGGCGACCAAGATCAGCGCGTTCGCTGGCGATCCCGATTCCTGATCTCCGCCTCGATACGGCGGCGCTCGGATTTGATCTTATCGGTGTCCGGATCGGATTTAACGGCCAGGGCGGTACGAATCTCCGCTTCGTTCGCCCAATGCCGTGCCAAGGTCCGAACGGCTTTCGGCGCCGCAACGAAATCGAACCCTTCCGAGGTTACCCGGTAATCTCCCGGATGCTTTTCCAACCAGGCGAGAAATCTGGCGATTTCGTGGTTTTGACTGTCGGCGATCGCGGACAGGCGTCGCTGCATCCGCGGAGAATCCAGAGCCGGGATTGCCATTTCGCGATCGAGGCCGGCGATCGAGAACCGGCCGGATGATGTCGGCTTAACCCTAAGACGCCTTTGCGCCGCATATGCGATCGCCGCCTCCGCCGATTGCCCCTCGAATTCCTGCCGAGCCGCTCCGACCTCCGCGCCGGCGGCTTTCAGCTTGAGAAGCAGAGGCTTGCCCGCCTCGCTTTCGGAACGAATTCCCGAGCGTAACGATGAAAAGGAGAGATTGGCCTCGCGCAGATAATTTTCGCTGGCCTCAAGGACGGCATGGGCCTTTAGGCTTCGGCCCGGCGCGCCGGCGATTTCGCGGATCGCGGCCTCCCGCGCGTCTTGCGCGCGCTGCGTGCGCCTGGCGACTTCCAAGGCGAGGAGGGCATCGGCATGGTCCGCTCGGCAGATCTCGATTTCGATGCTTTGGCGGGCGGTAAGAGCCGCGGAATATCTGGCAAAAGATTGGACCATGGCTCCGCTGGATTGCGGATGATTCCGAATTTGCTGCTGGGCCCGGATTTTCTCTTGCTCGAATCTTTCGGTAATTTCGGACATTCGCGATGCGAAATCCCGTTGCAGGCGCGCGAATTCATCGGCGAATTGACGCTCGGCATTGGCAAGGCCGGTCTTAGTGGGCTCGCCCCGCGCTTCGAGCGCGGCGGCCTTGGTCCCGAGATGCGCGGTCGGTTGGCGCGCGATCCCCATTTTTCGGTAGCTGCGGGGATCGTATCGCTTCTCGACGCCGGCGGCAGCCAGGATCTCGTTGCTGATCTTCGCCCAATTCCGCCGCAGATGATCGATCCAATCCTGGCCATTGGCGGCGCGCAGTTTTTCGCGCCGGTAAGGATAGCGAACCCGTTCTCGGCCATAAGGATCCCTGTGGCGTTCGGCCACGGCAAAATCCCACCGTCCGTCCGGAAGTCGCCGGCAGGGTCGGTCATAATAAGCGATATGCGCATGGAAATTACGTCGATCGTTATGCGCATCGGGCGCGTGAATGACGGCCCAATAGGGCAGGCCCAGGGCCTCGAATTCCGCGCAAAAGCCCTTGAGAATGGCCAAGCGTTTCGCGGGCGATATCTCATGGGGCAATTCGGCGATGATACGATTCTGAATGCGCCCCCCGCGGCCGGGATTGATCCGATAGGGGGCCGGCCCGTCGAATTCGCGGCTATGCCGGTCGAGATGGCTGCGAGCTTTCGCCATATCTTCTGGCGAAAGGGGGAAGGCGAGAGCGGTCTTTCGGAGATTGAGCCTTCTCAGACAATCGGGACAGGCGGGATCGGCAATAAGCCGATCCCACCAGGCGCGCGCTTCGGGATTCGATAAATCGAGTCTTAGGCGATCATGCCCGGGGGATCTTTCCGCCTCCTCGACATGCTTCCAGAAAGCGACCCGCTCGGCGAGCGTGGCGCCGATATTCCCGAAGGACGCCAAGGCGGGCTCGCTCATATCGGTCGGGGTGCCGATCTCCTCCACGGCGCCGGGCCTCTCGATATAGGCTTCGTTCCGCATCGCCGGGGAAATCGCCTCGAGCGAATTCTCGCGCTCGATATAGCGCGCATGGGCCGCGGCTCGGCCCGATTTGCGCGAGGAATTGGGAATGGCGGTAAGAGTGGCGGCCTCGCTCTTGGTAATGAACCGATGCGAAAAGTGAAAGCTTTGCGCGCCGCGCGACGATAGGGGGCGAGAAGTTTTCAGCTTCGGCCGCGCGAAATTGACGCCGAGCGCCACGCGCTTCGCCTTGCCATGGCCGGTGAAAAACTCTTCCTCGAGGGATCGGCCGCGGGCCAAGATCGTTCGCTCGAGCGGAAAATTCCAAGAAATGCCCATGCTCCCGTAACCCAGCTGCCGCAATGACGCGAGGCGCGTCATGGAGGCCATCTTGCTGAACTTAGGACTTTTGGCAATGACCGATTGCGAGATCGGCTGCCATAAGTCGACGAACGCCACATTTTGCGCCATTCTTGTCGCTTTTTGCGGGATTCTCTTTTTCCTTGCAGCTTTAGGCTACGCCCCGCCCCATCAAAGGCGCAGGGACTGCGCCTTTGAGGTATTGCGCCCTTCCTACCCACTTACAAGCCGCCTCAGGTCCGGGTTCTGGGTGCGGCTTCGACTGCATCGAGACGGCTTCAACCGAGAGAAAGCGGAATTCGGCAAATTCCTGGCGATTGCGGAGCCTTTGGCTCGCAGCGGCGCGGGAAGAGATTTGCCGCGCAGAGGGATCGAGCGAAACATCGGCGGAAGATACGCCGCGGCAAGCGCGTCAGCTTATCTTGCCGCCGAGGATCGAGCCCGACGCTTGACCGCGACCCGTTCGCGGCGATAAATTGCCAAAAGTCCTAAAACAATATCCCTCCACCGGACATGCCAGCGGTAGACACACGAGCTTTACGGCGATCGCTACGGAGCCTGCGCGCGGACGCCGAGGCTTTAGCCAAAATCGATGCGAATATCGCCGCGCTCCTCTTGGGCCGGCAAGAAATTCGCCGGCGCCTGGCGGTCGCCAGCGAGAAAATCGGCGAGCAGCGCGCCGCTATGTTGCAGATCGAGAACGATCCGCGAGCGGGCGCACGCCTGCAAACCAGATCTAGGCAAATCGACGATTGGGTCGCGCGAAATTTCGCGGAAGAGCTCGTGGTGCTAACGAGCCTCACCGGCGTTTTGCCGAAATTCCGAGAGGTCATGCTGAACCCTTCTCCGGATCTCAGCGGCATCATCCGAGAATTGCTAGAAAGCCGGGTAAGGGATGCCGCGCTCTCGGCGATCGTCTTTTCGCAAGGCATCGACGGGGCAAAGCCGGAGATTCGACCAGATGACGATCGGCCTCCATCCGGCTTCCATCATGTACATATGGATATGGTCTGGGAGCGCGTGCGAAAATTCGCCGCCGCCAAAGCGCGTTTGGATATTCCGCCGGCCGCGCAAATTTTCCGCATCGGTCAAGACCCGCAGGCCCAGGCGGAAATGGTTAAGCTCGGCGAACTTTTGGAGCTCAGTCTCGATGCCGGGGTCTGGCGAGACAAAATCGATCGGATAAATATCGAAATTCTCGCCGCGGATGCCGCCGCAGCCAGGAAATGGCTCGGCCATATCAAACAACTCGTCGGAGGTGAAAAATGAACGAATCTGCACTAGGCGCCGGATCGGAGAAGAGCCGCGACCTTATCGCCCATTGCGACAAGCTCAAGAAAAAACGCGAGCGGCTTAGGGAAACCGCCGAAGCCCTGGATGGGGAAATCGCGAAATGCGAGGCCGCTATCGAACTCGCCGCGGTCAATAATGTTCAGGCCTTGGCAAAACCCCTGGTGGAGAAGATGAAGGAATCCGGTCACAATATCGGGACGCTGGCCAATGCCAAGTCGTTGACGGATCTCCTGCAGCAAATCGGCAACGGCGCGCTGGTATCCAACGAACGCCGCGGGCGCGGCCGACCGGCCGGGAGCAAAAAGAAAGATCGCGCTCTCGAATCGGCATCCGCCTAATGCAGCCGCCAAATGCTGGGGAAGACGGCGACCGACCAAGCGAAGCGGCTCTGGAAAGGATTAGGGCCCTGGGGCTCGCTCGTCATTCGCATGACGATTTTCTCGGCTGGGGCGTTCATCGCGGCGCGGTTTTGGATTCCCGCAGTTTGGTTCGCCCCGCCGATATGGGCGGGCCTTTCGTTGATTTTCGGTCTATGCGCCAGCCGCGGCGGTTTAGGGCTAGCGACGCTCTGGACGGGGATATCGGTCGGGCTTTTCCTGGCGGCCGTGGAATTCTGGGAACATCCGAATTTCGACAGCCTCGATCGCGCGCATTGGGAATGGCGCTTTCGGGTCTGGCCGCATGATCCCTTCGCGCCGGGAATCGTCTTTTCCGCGATCGGTCTTTTGGCGATCTGGAGCCTTGGCGGGATCTTCTGGCTACCCCGACTCAGGAAAAAGCTTGGACCATCGCGGAAAATCCTATCGACCTCCCGGCCATTGAGGTTAGCACAAAAATGGAGGCCTATCGTGAGCGAGCGATTGCGTTCCCTGTTCGGGAATTCGGGGAAGACTGCCCCCCTTAACCATCCTCCGAAGGAGCAAAAACCGATCGAAAGCCCGCCCGCGAAATCGCGGATCGCTTGGCAAGGACCGGATTTATTGGCGGATCGGGAAGCTTATTACGGTATCGTTGCCGGGGATCATCGGGATATTCGGCAGCTCGTCAATCTTCTCGAGGGAGACTGGCCCGAAGAAAAATTACGGGCGGCTTTAGCGACGGATTTACCGGCGGGATACTGGTCGCCGGCCGAACTCGAAGCGGCGTTAGGGGCGGTCGAGACTTATCGGTCCCTCGTCTTCCTCCTCGAAAGCTTTTCCCGCTATGACCAGGCGGAGGCCTTGTCCGATCTCTCCTCCGACAAATGTCGGGAATTGTCGGCAAAAGTTGAGCAATTGATGGGCTTTATCGATGCGCCGGGCTCGATTTTGGGAAACTGGCAACCCCTATTGTCGAGGCTGAAGGCCGAGCTCGAATCTCGCTTATCCGAACCGATAACGGCGGTTCGGAAATCGATCGGCGATGGCGCGGAGAAAATACCCGAGAGCAAAGCGAAAGATGCCGAAGATTCTCGGCGTAAGGCTATGCGGCGGCTCGTCGAGCAGAGCTTGGGAGGAATCGGCATCGTGCTCAAATCGTCCAGCGACCTCGCCCAAGGCAGCCAATTGATGATGCGCGCCGTCGCCGGTCTGCGTCTCGCGCGATCGGCGAATCTGAAATACCCCGTCCCCTGCCCCGCCGTCGATCAGCTGAACACGGAATTCCTGCGCGTCGTCAATCACTTCCTGCTGCAGGACGCGGCCTTCGCCTTGCGCCATGCCTATCCGATCGAAGCAAGCGCCGAGAATGGGGAGATTTGGCAGGACATCAAACGTTGGGAGATTTTGGCGGATCACGCGCTCGACGGGGAGAAACCCTCGATATCCCTTGAAGAGGTCAAGGAGGAGGCCAGGAGGTGCCTCGGGATCGAGGCCGGGCAACAGGCATCGCCCGAGCAAGCGCGGGCAGAGGCAAGCGAGCAAGCTTTGGCGATCGCAGCCCTGCAAGCGAAAATTCGGGATTTGGAGATCCGCGAACAAGTAATGACGCAAAAGCTCGAATTGGAAAAAGAGACTCGCCTCGCGGCCGAAGCCGCAATCGCCAAGTTGAAAACTCAAGGCAATTCGGGCCAGAGCGAGGCGATCGAGCGCGAATTGGCCGCGACGAAGCTCGAGCGAGATCAATTGCTGACGCAAGTGCGATCGCTATCGCGGCGAGACCAGCTCGAAGAACAGCGCGCCGGCAGTAAAAAATCCTTCGAGTTCCGCGAAAGGAAAATTCGCTACGCCGTGACCTCGGCCATCGTCGAAGTCGCCGCGGATTTCGTCCTGAAATTCGGTAACGAATTCATAACTTTCGAGGAAGTCATTCACTGCGCCAATGGAATCGGTCTGGCATTGCACGTTTTCCCCGACGACGTCTGCGCGGCGATCGATTCGGGCGGCGATAGCGGTCTCAAGACGGCGCATCTCCGCGCCGTGATCGGCGCGGCCGAGCTGCTGACGATTAAGCGGCGCCTGAAAAGCGTGGTTGTCCTCTTGATGCGGCGCGAAGAGGAAAGCATGGCGGAAGACGACCTTCTCGTCTACGAGCAGGGCCTGACAACGGTGTTCCGCGCCAGGAATCTGGAAGCTGTAACCGATTATGTCCTTCAAAAAGCCGGCAAAGCGGGAGCGCAAGCATGAATCGGCAGACCCTCTTCATGGCCTTGGCGATTCTCTTGGTGGGGTGCGTTAAAAACGATCCCCGATCGGGTAGCGCCCTCCCCTCTGCGGCAATTCCGGCGCCGGCGGACCTCGAGCGCTCCCTACGCTGCGCAGGGAGCACCGCCGATCCTTCAGCCAATATCGCCGGCGGCGACTGGAGAACGATCGCCGATGAAGAGATGGCCGATGATAGCGAAGCTTTGACCCCGATCCCCTTCGAGGTCACGAGCTATACGTTCCGCGATCAGCCTTTCGGCAAGGTGATTCGAACCTTGTTGAAGGATATGGGGCAGCCTATCGATATCGAGAGCCGTCTCGAAGCGATACCGGTGACGGGCGAAAGGTTAACCGGCACGGTCTCCGGCGTACTCGATTTCATTGCCGGAACGGCCGGCGCGAAATGGCGCTATGACGGCAGCGGATTTCGATTCTATACGCCGCGCGAAAGACGGATTACAGGGCGCGGCTCGCCGGAACTCGTGCTGATGTTGATCGAGGCCTTGCGCTCGGCCGGACTTGAAGCCGTTCGCCTGGTAACCTCGCCGAAAAGCGATTCTGGAGATTTCGAGATCGGTTATGAGACCGGGAATCGGGGCGCGGCAGCGAAGACGGCGCTGTCCTGGTTGACGCCGATCGCGCGAGGCATCGCCTGGGATGTCCGATTTTATCGATTGCGCCCGACAGATGGGGAGATCGACTGGGCAAGGATTTCGGAAGCCAACAGGATCTTTCCCAGCCGCCGCGCGACAACCCTAATTGCATCCTCTCCGGACCGGGCGCTCGAATCCTTGGCCCGCGAAGGCTCTCTGGTCGAAATGTCAAAAGAACGCATGGCCGGGGGATTGGGATGGGAACTTTCGGCGCGAATTGCCGATTGCGGAGGGATAGCGGCCTGGCAGGATAAGGGCATAGACCTTGCGGTCGAGCATTTTGCGGATCAGGCGCTTGAAGTCAGATTGTCCTATGTCGCGGACGGTATTGCTCGGGGGCCGATCGCAACGAGCTTGACGCCGGAAGGAATGGCAATCGTGATCGATCGGCAAAATCTCGCCGGCTGGTACCCGGTTATGACGCTTCGCCCTCGATTCATCGCTTTTGGCCCCTAACGCTACGGCCTTGGTCGATTATCCCCAGACTTGCCAACAGGCGACCGCTACCCCACCCAGAGCAAGACCGATTCCGAAGGGGGCTGCCGGCCGATCGGGAGACCCTATCTCGCTCTCGTCTCGATTGAAGAGGGAAACGACCAGGGTTATCAGAGGCGCGAGGAGCAAAACGACGGCTATGCCCGGTAAAGAGAGACCGATGGCAAGGCCGATCGCTCCGGCAAAGCGGCTATCCCCACCGCCAAGGCCGATCCGGCGATGGCGCAAGCGATAGAACCGATCGATGAATTCCAGAAGAAGGATGCCGGCCAAACCGCCCAAGACGGCGTCTTGCCAATCATAGTGGCCATGGATGGCTCTGTACGGGAAATAGGAAAGGACAGCCAAAACATAGCTCAAGGATCGATGCAAGAGATGGAAGCACCAATCGACGGCAGCCATGGCGAGGAGGAGAGAGAACCACAAGGCTGTCGCGATCGCTACGATATGTGCTGGGCTTATATGGGCTATATCGAAATCATAATTGAGCCCGGCGATCGCAGCGCCTAGGCCGGAACCGACGACACCAGAGAAGATCAATAGGGTCTCGTGGGGTTGCCGGCGTTCGAATGCATTCGAGAACTCACCAAAGGCTAATCTGCGAACGCCGTGAATAAGGAGCGCCGTCCCGACGGAGATGAGGAATAGGGTCATGGGCTGGTTGGTAAAAAGAATGTCGGCCCTCCGGTAAAGGGATTGTTGTGGCTGCGAAGTCGGCCTTGCCGTATCAAATCCTCTGCCAGGTTTTTTAGGCTTTCGACATCGGGGAAAATATCCGACAGGATCGCCTGAAGCTGCGCCGTGGTTTGCGGGCCGAATTGCTTCAATGCCCCGTTGAGGCGGTCGATATGTTCGCTGCGATAGAGAGGCTGGGGCTGCCTGGTTTTCTGGGGATGAGACGTCGCGGCCGCCTCGGAGCCGACCACGCGGATGGCCGTGACCTTGGCCTCCGGTATGATCGCCTCGATCAGCTTGCGAATCCGTTCGGGATCCGCTTCTGGCGGAAGGCTAACCTCATAGGCGATGTGGAGGGGCTTTTTGCTCATGGGACAATCATAATGATAATCGCGGCAGATAAAAAGAGCCCGCCAGCCGGGGGATGAACTGGCGGGCCCTTCGTTCTGGCGGCTTCCCAGGGATCGAAGCGCCAGGGGGCAGTTGGGTCGTCACCAAACTCGCCGCTTTCCGCAATCGATGTGGAGCCAAGACGGATAGCGACCGCAACCGCCGCCGCGAAACGAGATGGCGAGGGCCGCAAGCTTATCGAGATCGACGTCTTTCAGCCGGATATCGGCCGCCATTCCCTGCATGTGGAGAGAATGCGGCGCCCCTTCCACGGCCGTATTGGTCTCTTGGGTGCGATAGCCGGAAGTGATCTCGATGTAATAGCGGGTTCCACTTAAGCGCTGCAATTCGGAGAGAATGACGATCAGCCGGGGATCGATCTTATGAACACGATCTTCATGATGATCGCGCATGATCCAGGAAATCGCCCGGAAGGTTTCGCGCTGCCATTGGCCATCGGCGTAATAAGGGGCGAAGAGCTTTTCGCCTGTCGAGGGGCGCCACAAGGCGATCGCCCGATAAGATCGAGCGGCAAAAGCCGGAGTGGCAAAGCTGGAAAGCCCGAAGCCCAAGCACCCGAGCAGGAATGTCCGCCGATCGCTGAGCCTCATAAATGACCCTCCCCGACCTACCCCATGGACGGCTCGCTATGGGGCAGTTTCCGGAAGGCTAGCAAGTTTTAGGATATTAGGCAACTATGGAGAGGCCCCAGGATCAGCCGCGTTTTCTATGGCGCCGACTATCTCGTCGGCTTCCAAGTCGCCCCCATAGGGCCGGCCGGCGATGAACAGGCTGGGTACGCCGGAGAGATCGAGGCGGGTCGCCAAATCCTTGTTGGCTGCGATCGCCTGATAAGCCTGATCGGGCGCTAAGAGGCGAAGCGATGCGGCTGGCGGCGGATCGGCATATTGAGCCTTATGGGCGGCAAGCTGCTCCGGAAGAGGCTCCGAAAGCACATCGACAGCCATCTGCTGGCTGGAAATCCCCAAGATCGGCCAGGGTCGCCAAATGATCTGAAGACCAGGCCGGCGCTGCAGGATTTCGGCGACCTGTCCTTCTAATTCATGGCAATAAGGACAACGATAATCGACGAAAACGACCATGACCTCCGATGGATGCGAATTACCTTCGGCAATGCCGCCTGGCGCGCCGCGCATCTCGGCCCAGAGATCCCCCGCTAATGCGGGACCAAGAATTGGGGGCGGCTCGGAAGAAACGGGCGCAAGCGACTCGATGGCAGGAGCAGAAGGAGCTTCGGAATGGTCGGCGCTACCGAAACCGAGAAAATACGTCGACAGTATCCCGCAGCCGGCAGCGATAGCCAGAGCGATGGCGAATCGGGAGCGTTGTCCAAGGAAGGTCATCATGAAAAAAGCTTCCGAAGTTTTATAATGATAGTTATGCATATTTTTAGGATTTTTGTCAAATTATGGAGTGAGCTAGCTGTCAAGCGCCTCATCGTACGCCAAGATGGCGGGAAGATTTTTCTCGCTCATTCCCGGCGAGCAAGCTCCACCTGTCGTCGCTCGACCTCGTCGCGCGGCAAGCGGCATCTCGGATGCTTGCTAATTGTCGTGAGAGCAGCAAGTAGCTTGCGGTTATCGATTACTTGGTTATTACCGAGCTCGTCTATTACCCATAACACGCCATGCACTTGAACCTGACGGGAAGATGCGTAGCTTCTCAGAGTGCTGTCCGCAGTTAAGAGCCCCCACCGGCGTTGATAGGCTAAAGCAAACGAAAAGCAGTCCGGAAGGCTGAGTTGGGAGGCTTCTCGGCGGACAGCCTGAGCGATTTGAACCTCTGGTTCAGAAAGTTCTGCTATTTGAAGGCCTAATGCCTTCCAGTGCGGTCCTTCATAGGCCTCGAGCTCACGATGGTAGACAAGATCGGGCACAACAAGTTGATGCGGTAACCGGCATGTGGCCTCAATGAGCCCGCCGCGCTCCAGATCCACCAAGACCGAGGTGTCTGAAACGAGTATCCGCATGTGTCATACGGCCGTGGGATTATCCATACGCTGACCGAGCTCGCGAACCGATATTCCAAGGACTTCGGCAGCGCGTGCCTCGCTGACGGCACCTTCGGCAAGTGCGCGGAAGCAGAGCCGTTCTAAGCGAGCAGGTTCTTCCGACTCAGGCGATAGCGCCCCTGGCTCCTTGTAGGGTTCTTTTCGCCAACCAAGTTGATCAAAAGCCTGGAATAGGTATCGGAAGAGCGCCTCCTTGAAAATGCCGAGATCGCGGCAACGATAAACGATTGCCTGGAAGCTCGTTCCAAAGAGTTGCTTCAACCGAAGAAGCTCACCGAAACTGATCGAGCTTCGGTGTTTCCCGATTTCACTCCACAATGCATCGCGCGGCATAAGGAAGGCGCCGGCAAATCGATTGGCTGCTCTTTCATCATCGACGCCCGGGCAAGCTTTGACAATCATATGCCCGAGCTCATGGGCAAGCGTAAAGCGCTTGCGTTCCGCCCATGCTCCCCTCTTTACGACGATAACGGGAAGAGGGTCTCGCGTCTTATACTTCACCATTGCCGTGAGACCATCAATATCCGTCAAGTCGATTGATAGTACTTTAATGCCGCGTTCTTCGAAGAGTTCGACGCATTTCGGGATAGCATCAATGCCGAGATTCCAATGTTTCCGAATGGCTTCGGCTGCATCCTCAGCCTCCGCCAAGTCTTGCACAGGGTATGGAGCTTTTCGCGGCTTATCCCAAGGCGTATTAGACAACGCTAAAGCGTCCTCGATCGCGAGATAACGTTCCAGAAGATGCAGTGTCCGGCCCTCGACGAAGGCCTCCTCTTTCTTGGACGCGATGGCTCTTTTGCGAAATTCGACGCCATCGAGAACCAATTCGGCCGTAGAGAGTAGGTAGTCCTCAGATACGTCCAAGGCTCGAGCAAGCGCAATCAATATCCGAGAGCTCGGCATCGATTGGTCGCGCTCATACTTACCAATAGCCTGTGCGGTAACGATGTTTTCAAGACGAGCTTCGAGCTCGCGTAGCGACAGCCCGGCCGCCTTACGCGCTAGCTTAAGTCGTTGGCCAATCATTGTGTCCTCCCATCCAGGTTTACAATAATATATATTGAAATGTATTTTGTAAACTCCTATAATTACATAGTAGGAACCCATAGTCTTCTACCCCAGGAGTACCTCATGAACGAAATAGCACAGTTTACCAATGTGTTAGCGCATATGGCCCCGGTCGATATTCTACTGGCGGATGTTGCTGCTCGAATCCAACTCAGCCCAACAGATTATGCCAAGGCAGAAAGTCGTTATAAGGCGATAGCAGATTGGATCGATCGCCCCGGAAGCCCCCTGTGTGGCCGGATCGGGCTTGTCTATCCGCAGGGGTCCATGGCGATCGGCACCACTGTTGCCCGACATTCGGATCGCGACGAGTATGATATCGACTTGATAGCTGAACTCGATTTGTGGCCCGGAGCGACGCCCGAAGCTGTGCTAGGCACACTGCACCAAGCCATCCGAGGTGAGCAAGGTTCCCGTTACTGGGGCAAGACCGAGCGGCGGACGCGCTGCGTGACGGTCTCCTATGGAGATGGACTACATCTTGACATCACGCCGGCAGAGCGGCGTATCAATACGCCGGATCGCGAGTGCGACATTTTCCACAGCAAGCCTGAAGACCCGAAAGAGGCCAGGACCCGTATTGCCGCCAATCCATATGGGTTTGGAGAATGGTTCAAGGCTCAGACGCCCGCCGATAAAGCCTTTGGACTATATTTTGAGCGCCGATCCATTGCCTTGGCAAAGGCCGATACCGAGCCTGTACCGGAGCAAGTGCCAGCATACTGCAAGTCGAGGGCCGTTATAGCCCTTCAGCTACTTAAGCGCCAGCGTAACATTCTATATGCCGATCGGGAAGGACAACGCCGTCCGCCTTCTATCCTGATGTCCTGGTCGGTTGCAGCCCACGCCAACCAAAGAAAAACCTTGGTCGATGAGCTTATCTGGCAGGCAGAGGCACTCCGCAACATTTTGTTGAAAGCCGAAGATCTAGGTCAGCTTGTCCATGTTGTAAATCCGATCTGCCCGGCCGACGTGCTGACGGATAGGTGGCCAGAGGGGCGCGCTGATCAGCAGCAGTTCGCCGAAGACTTATCGGTATTCCTAATAGACATGGCCGCGCTTCGACTTGCGCAAACGCCAGCGGAAATGCTTCCAATTTTGGAAAGGCTGTTCGGCGAACGGCCGGCTCGGAATGCAGTGCGCGGGTATTTCGAGCGGGTAGGTGATGTAATTCCACCAGGTTCTGGGCTAGTCGTCCCAACGTCTGGACGAATTCCAGTTGCCATAACGGGCTTGTCGGTCATGCCTAGCATTGCCCAAACGAGTCCTCCTCATACGTTTTTTGGGGATTGAACATGGGACTATCAACTGCCGATCAGGATCGAGAAATACAGCGCAGGTTTCCAGCGTTTAGGCTCATAAGTGATGTGGGCCTCTGGGCTGTGTGGGAGGGCATGCTTACTCCTAGTCGACGATCATATCGTGTTCGCATCGTTTATTTTCCACGCATCTTCTTCCCGGAATTCTGGATTGAAAACCCAAGAGTTTCGGTAACCGTGGAAGAACCCGTCATTGGAGTTGATCCTCGTGGAACAAAGGAGCCTCCGCCGCATATCTACCAAAATCCCTTGCGTCCCGAGTTTCCACGACTTTGTCTGTTCGACCCCACAAGGAACGAATGGGACGGGAGCAAACTCATCGCGGAAACGATCTTGCCCTGGACAGCACGATGGCTGTTTTTCTTTGAGGGTTGGATGGCGACGGGCGAGTGGTTAGGGGGCGGTCGGCACCCTGAAAGGAGCGATATCTCATGGAAATCACCGGACGACTTGGACCCGGAGTTCCGCGCTCAGTGGGAGCGCGCCGTGAGCGCCGCATTCCACAAGCTTGGCCAAAGGACCGGAAATTTCGCATCTTATGCATTGATGGCGGCGGCATCCGCGGGATATTTCCCGCCGCGATATTGGCCGGGCTTGAAGAGCGATTTTTGGTCGGAAAGTCGATTGCCGGGTACTTCGATCTCATTGCAGGAACATCCACCGGTGGAATCCTGGCGCTCGGACTTGCAAGCGGCCTGACAGGGCAAGATCTCCTTAAGCTCTATGTCGATCGAGGTTGCGAAGTTTTTCCCCCGGGACCCAGAGGGGTCGTTGGGAAACTTGGTCGCTACATGAGAGTTCGCTACGATCGAGGCGGCTTAGAACGTCTCCTCACGAGCGTTCTTAGGGATCGGTCATTGGGCACCGCCACAAACCGGTTGTGCATTCCGGCTTTTGACGGCCATCATAGTGAAGTTTATGTCTTCAAGACGCCGCATCATCCGGATTATCTAGCGGATCGGGATGAGCGAATGATCAAGGTTGCGTTGGCGACGGCGGCTGCACCGACCTTTTTTAAACCCCTTCCGGACAATGGGTATGTCTTTGTGGATGGTGGAGTCTGGGCAAATAACCCAATCATGCTGGGTGTCATCGAAGCATTAGTATGCTTCGATGTTAGGCCTGATCAGATTGAGGTCTTAAGCCTCGGCTGCGGAGATAACCCCTACGTCGTCTCGCCGTGGCAGATCCGTGGCGGCGGCTTTCTCGCTTGGGTGGACATTATTTACGCTGCGATGCGCTTACAATCTCTTTCAGCAACAAATCAAGCTAGTTTACTTCTTGGACCTCAATCCGTTATCCGTATCGACGCGCCGACCAATGAGAAGAAGATAGAGCTTGATGATTGGCGCCGTGCCGTCGACGAGTTGCCGCCTCATGCGGAGCAAACACTTAATCGACGGGGCATAGAGGTTGCGGAGATATTTCTTCGAGAATCATCTATTCCTTTTATCCCTAAATCGTAAGCCATTACTCATCGTCAGCCCCCTCTTCTGCGCTATGGTTGATTGGGAGCCTCTTAATGCCGTCAAGCAGAACACGGGTCGCCCGGCAATCGTCCTCGTTATAATCAATAATGCGCTGTCGAATTGCAGAGTCACCTGTCTGTATCCATTTATCGAACCATTCAACCGATGCTGCTCCTGAAGGATGTGTGTCACGCCACGAAAAGCCAAGGTACTTGGCAAGCGTCTTGATCGAGAAGTCCCATGTTGGCCATTCTGTGGCCTTTTTGACTACATCATTGTAGAGGTCAATGGCATGGGTTTGCTTAAAAAGTTCTTCGACTTCATCAGAGTTGCATATATCAGGATATTTTGCCTGAAGCTTCCGGTAAATTGTGCGCTCATATTTCGAATAGTAGTAGATAGAACAAGGGCGGGAACCCTTTATGTAGTGCCAAGCTTCGGCGAACGCCTTCTTTTCCCCTTCTTGTGTTGGCTCGTCTGCAAAAAAAAATACAAACCTTTCTGTCGTGTTATCGCACCCGCGGCGCTCAACAAACCCATGTAGATAACAAACATCGCGCAATGGATCGACTTCGATATCGAAAAAAAGCTCTCGGCCATGATCTGGAAAATAGATTGGCGTCCGTAAGAAGGGCCTAGCATCCTTGGCTACTAGAAGATTTGCGCGATCATAGAATTTGAACAGTGTGCGCGGGCCGATGCCGGAAAATACGGTCTTCTTCCCACGGACGAATGTTTCCGGATTTACGTCAGAAAGTTCGGTAACCGTCTTGACTTGGCTTAACATTGTGTCACGTTTCGTGCGACCAAGCTCTGGAATAATAGTTAGATCGTCAGTTTCTTTCAGCTTTTCGACGCAAGCGGAACGCCAATGACAGAGTTTGCAGGCGGCGCTAAAAGCTGGCAAGGTCTTATCGCTGCTATTGATGATGGCTTCGGCTTGGCGAAGAGTGTCTTGATAATCTTGCCAAAGCATTCTTGGATTGCGGTTGCCGTATTCTGCCAGGAAATTATAGGGTACTTCTACAGCGTGGACGTCCCATATGAACGCATGAGGGCCTCCAGAGAGGCCCTTTCTCTTAAGAATGTCTGTATAGAGAGCAAGCTGAACGGCGTAATGAACCTTCGGCTTTGAATTATCTTCACTCCCTTCTTCACCCGCGCCAGACTTAATATCGCCTGCGATGTAGCCTGCATTTTCCTTCCTAAGCAGATCGGGATCACCAAGAAGGCCATCCGCCTGGATACGGCCTCCGTAGATGAGAGATTCGCCCCGTCGCATTGCTTCTAGCGTGAGGCGTTCCTTCTCTTCGCCAGCATATGACGAAAGATCCAGAAAAGGTATCTGAAGCTTGGCAATTACTTCACGCTTGTAAAGCGTGCTCTTTTCCCAAAGAAGCTCTACAAACGGGTTCGGCGCATCGCGTTTGGTTGAATCACCGAAGAGATCCATCGTCACCCGATGCGGACACATAAGCAAATCATATAGCATTGTCGCAGTAATAGGCATAATCGTCGTTGTCTCCCGGATTTTGAACATTGCTGCAACCATCATATTCTGACTTTACTAGTGGGCTTAGCGGACTGCAAACTTAGTCTGATCACGGCAGCAATCCCGCTTGCCGCATTAAAGCTTCTATCCCCTGCCAATAAGAGTATCGGTTCTTTTCGCAGTATTCGATGAACGGCTCGGCAACCCGAAGGGGCGCCCGGGTATTGATAGCGACAAAGGCCCCCCCCCCTCCCCGCTTTCGGCCAGACAGTGCCCTAGTCGGTGCCGCATCAAGACGAGTGGGCACGGCTTCGCCGGCTTCTCGACTGACGAAGCCGCGCTCTTCGGCGATCTTGTCAATCTTTTCGACGGAGATTTCGGGCGTGGCGACGATTCGCGGTTGGAATTGCTGCAGCTTATCCGCCAAGCTTCGAATGGGCTTCTGCGTGGCGCTCGCGAAGCCGAAGGCATCGTTATTATCGGTCATGAGACGATTCCTCTTTTCGCGACAGGATCTCAACGAGCTCCTCGGCCAGCTGTTCGGCATTGGCGATCGCCTCGGCTAGGCCACTGATCTGAGCCGGATCAAGCTCGGCCAAGGATAACCTCCGGACGAAAACGGCTTTATAGGCTTGCCGCTCGTTCAGTCGTGTCTTGAAGATCGGCAATTGAGCACTACCGAGAGCCGAGAGAATTTCCCGCTCGATCCGGGTCGCAATGATAGGGCTGGTCCGTGTGAACAGGATGCGGAATGGAATATGGCGGCCGTCGAGAGCTTCCTCCTCTTCGTGAATGAGGGCGACGGCACGGCTAGCTTGACGGGCATCGACTCCACTCGCCTGCAGGGGGATGATCACGAGATCCGCCTGGGTGATGGCGCGCGAGACCATGCGGCTGGCCGTGCCTTCGAGATCGATGAAGACGAACTGCCGTCTCGCTTGTTCTTCGCGGATCACTTTGATGATGTTGCTCTCGGTTACATCCTTGATGACATCGAGCGCCAGGGTCGATTGCCCCGATCGCCAATCAGCGATCGGCTTATTGGGATCGGCATCGATAATGGCGACCGAAGCCCCTTGAGCGGCGAAAGTCTGCGCCAGAATCAGCGCTGTCGTCGATTTTCCCGCGCCACCCTTCGGATTGGCGCAGACGATGATCGGCATGGCGGAACTCCTATCCTTATCGGAGATGAAGCTACAACATGCAACATATTGCTACATAAAGCATTTAGTTGCAACATGTATCTATCAGTTTTCATGCAAGGCCATATCCATTTGATATAGAACGATATTATAATATGTTGCTATAAAACGCAACAAGTTGCTATATGTAGCATCAAGAAAGCGATTGATATTTACGCCACTTTTGACCCTTAGGGAAACGGCAGACACGAATTCCGAGATCGACTCGCGAGAGAGCGCTGCGATATCCGAAGGCGAGCGGTATCTTGCTGATTTCGCATGGATTTTATAAATTAAGGCAATCTTGTATTCACTTCCGCTAAGTGATATTATCGGAAGCTATGGTCATGGAGGATATGGTGGTGACAAAGGCGATACCGGTCGAGACGCGCCGCTCGAAAGCGAAAGAGGGGAGCGGTGAAGCCGGCACTGGGCGCCAACGTCTTAAGGGCCGGGCAGGGTGGGGCCGACTTTCCGCCGGCGAGGGGAGGGAATGAGCGCGCTTACCCCTCCCGCAAGGCTTCCCCATTCTCTAGCCCCGCTTGCCGAGCGCGCCGCGGAACTGGGGAGGGCTGCCAAAGCCCCGCGGACGCTCGCCGCCTATCGGGCAGATTGGCAGGCCTTTGTCGCCTGGTGCCAAGATCGAGGCCTGGGCTTCTTGCCGGCCGAACCCCAAACGCTCGGCCTCTATATCGCCGATCGCAGCCGCGGGATCGCTCAGCTTAATCCCCGCTCTCTGGAGCGCGCGATCGCGGGAATCCTCTATCGCCATCGCCTCGAGGGCCATGCGCTCGACCGCCGGCACTCGGCCATCGCCGAAGTTTTGGCGGGCGCCAAGCGCGAGAAACCGAACCCGCTTCGTCAAGCCTTGCCCTTAACCGCCCCTCGGCTGAAGCGGCTTCTGGAAGCTTGCGGTCAGGATATCGTTGGGATTCGCGATCGCGCTTTGCTGTTGACCGGCTTTTACGGCGCTTTGCGGCGCTCGGAATTGGTCGGCATCGATCTCGAGCACCTCCAAGAGGAGGGGGGAGGCTATCGCCTCGTCATTCCCCGAAGCAAAACCGATCAGGAAGGCGAGGGGGCCCTGGTCGGGTTGCCGCGCGCCGGGGAGGAGAGCCTCTGCCCGGTACTCGCTCTCGAAGCTTGGCTGCGCCATGCCGATATCGATGGCGGCCCGGTTTTTCGAGGGATCGATCGCTGGGGAAGGGTTTCGCTCTATCGGCTCTCGGAGCGTGCGGTCAATCTCATCCTGAAATCTCTGGCCAAATCGGCCGGCTTCAGCAAGGCTGAAATTGCCGGGATTTCCGGGCATTCGCTCCGGGCCGGTCACATCACCCAGGCTTACGAGAAGAATGTCGCTGAAGCCCAGATCCAATCGCAGGCTCGGCATCGCAACCCCGCCTCGACAAGACGCTATAACCGAGCGGCCACACTCTTCTCGCAATCCTCGGCCAAAGGCCTGCTGGAGTGAGCGGCTCGAACCCGCAAGAGGTGGACTGGTTCTGGAATCGCCTCGATGTCTCGGGGCCGCAGGAGGATTTGCAGTCCTTCATCCATGCCGCTCAAGGGCCGGGATTCGTACCCTGGGATTGGGGAGAGACGGGGGATTTGGAATATACGGCCGCATTGATAAGGCGTGGCGGCGCACCCAACCTAGCGGCGGCCGAGAAACTCGCGCATCGTTATCGCGAGAAACTTTGGTTTGCCATCGAGGATGCTCGATCGGCCGCCGAGCGTGGACTTTCGATCGTCCCGCTCGATCTCAATGCCTTAATCCCTATCCCCTCCGAAATCTTGCGGACCGGACATCGCCGAGCAGGAGCGGAATGGTGCCGACAGAATTGGGGAACGGCTTGGCCGTTGCGGAAGGTCTCTTTCGCTTTCGCCTATCGGCGGACGGGCGCCAAGATTGAGCCGGTTGGCCAGTATGAGTTCATAGCGGGGGATTGGTCGCCTTGGGCGGCGTTGGTCGCAATCCAAGAACAGTGGATGGGATTGAAATTCAGGTTGAGCTATGAGCTCGACGAAGCCTTCGTTAATTGAGCACTTAAGGCTAGAAAATAGTCATTGACTTGTATCTTATTCTATGCAGTAATGGGCTCAGAGTCGTCGCGATCTAAGGGGGCTGTTATGGGTGAGATTACATTGAATATTCCGATCAATCAGTCGCCAATTCCAGCGGCGATTGACGTTTTCTATGACTTTCTTAAGACCAATATCTCACTCGGAATGGGTGATCGTGTTGCGCTACTTGGAATGCTCGTTGAATTCGATATCACCCCAAAATCAATTCTCTATAATGATTATGTTGTGCGTGCGTTTGCGGATCGGTCTGTTAGGGTTTCTCCCGTACCAGGGCAGGCAGCTGGTGATTTTGCGGATCGTTATTCATTCCACTACACAGCGATGCTGAGACAAATAGTGGAATCTCTTGATGCTGAATTGTCTTCGGATTTGCAGGCGCAGATTTCTCGTCACAAGGCTGCCATAGAGGCTCTTTCAGCCGATCGAGATAAGTGGTTGGAACAAATAGAAAATCAATGGCAACAGAAGGCGGCGCAACTCGGGCTTGATCTCGGTAAAATAGACGACGACGAGAAAACTAGGAAGCGTTACACTGATGAGCGAGTAATTTTTCTTACAGAGAAGCGTTATGCACAGAAGCTGTGGGGCGCAGGAGGTTATAACAGCGATATTCGTGATCGCGAGATCGCAATCGGCAGCATTCGGCGCCAAGCATTTCCTGACGATGATTATGCGCAGATCCACGATATGTATACGGCGGTCATTGATGAGCTGGTTGTCCGGCCGAAGAGGCCTGATTTGGAGCTTACTCATGAGTGGGATGCGTTTACGATCCAGAATCCACAAAACTTTGCTATGCCATCGTTGATGGACATTGCACCCGGACTGCAGTCGATAGTCGATCCTAGGACTATTCTCAACGGAGGTCCCCAGGGGGGATACGGATATCACGTAGAAGCATCAACGAAAGAAACCCACGTTCATGATCGTGAATGGAATGTATCGGGCAGTGGCTCCTTTATACCATTTGTTAAAGGAAGCATCGGGACTAGGAATGCATCGCATTTCCAATCCACAATTGAAAAAATTAGGAAAATTTCGGTGCACTTTGAGCATTTAGGAGAGCTTCAGATCATCCGCGATAGGTGGTTCTCATCGACCGTGTTCACTGATAACAGACGAGTAGTTGAGTTCTTAAAGGCGCGACCTGTGCTTGCTGAAAAACTCGCTTTGTTGACCACGGGTGTGATTGTGGGAAGAGGGCTCAAAATTACACTGGAGTTTAAGGATTCTTTGGATGTACAAGAATGGGGAGCCTCCTCATCTTCCGGCGGAGGAGGCATTAATATTCTTGGCCTCCAGTTAGGTGGAAGGGGGGGCGGCTCGTCAAGCTACAACAACCATGTGATTGATACGAATACGCAGACAGTTACCTTTGCTGATGACACCAATACCTGTCGCTTGGTTGGCCTTCGTGTAACACAGGTAAATTCTAACGTTAGCTTCGTGGATCTACTATCAAATGGTCGCCCTATCTGGCAGATACCCACATTAGTAGAAGCAGCTCAGAGCGCGCTATCAAGAGAAGGCACGCTCCTAGATCGAAGTGTCTTGCAGGCTGAGCACATTAAAGTGATGCAGCAGAAATCGAAGGTGCGGAGTTAAACTGCCAGTTTTAGAAGGAACCGTGCGGGATGAACTATATATTGGCCCTTCGAATAGCTGCGGTCGGATTTGTGATAGTGATTTCTGGGTGTGTTCAGGTTAAATATTACCCACTCTGTGTATTTGGGAAAGATCCTAGGTATACATCGTCCCAAGAACTTGGCAAGAAAATTCTAGAATTTGTTCATGTTGTAGTTGGCAGGCAAGCTCACACCGCAATCTCTCCAAATGAGCGTCTTGTGGCCGTTGAGACCTTGCCGGAAAAACAACGATTACTGATGGAAGCGTGGCCATATATAGCGTGTGTTGGACAGACTCGTTACGATAAAGAATATGAAACTTATAAGTCGTGTGTGTACTTGATCAAAATGGCGCTACAACAAAAGGGTATCCCACTTTTAGGCAGATGGAGTGATGGGATACGCGAGACGGATACCGTTTACTGTGGTCATGTATTGTCTAATGATTGAGCGCATCTAAATTTGCTTAGGGTCATGCATCAAGCTGTCGGCTGGCATCGACACAGTCATACCCATGAGACGACAGCAGTCTCAGGTGAAAGTTACTTTTTTCGCATAGTCATATGGAATGGCGGCTGTGGTTTGTACCGTTTAGTCGAGGAAAAATCCTGTTGCGCCTTCGTTCTGTAAGTGCAACTCTCGGTCCTGAGAGAGAAATTTTAGCCCATAGAAGAGACACAGCCCATGATCGGAGAACTCGACTTTTCGGGAAGCGATGTCGCGGCCCACGCCATTTCGCCGGCCCGGGAGCTTGGCGCTTACGAAGCCCTCTGGGAGGAGAAGGGTGCATCCTTCAAGTCCCTGGCGCAGAGATTCGCTGCCCGGCCGGGATCGGTACCCTCGGATTTCGTGCCGGAGAAGACGGCGCTGCAGGCCTCGGATTTTGTCCGCCAGCGCTTCAAGGCAGCCGGCGTCGAGAATTTCGGGGTCCGTATTCAGGGTACCGGAGATTATCCACAAAAGCTTAGGGATGCCGATCACCCGGTCGCAATGCTCTATTATCGGGGCGATTGGACTCTGACCGAAACGAGATCCGTCGCCGTTGTCGGAACCCGCAAGCCGACGGAAGAGGGGGCTGCCCGCACCAGGCGCATGGTGAGAGAATTGGTGCGAGACGGCTTCACGATCGTTTCGGGATTGGCCGCCGGGATCGATTCGATCGCGCATAGGACGGCGATCGAGGAGGGCGGCCGAACGACTGCCGTGATCGGTACGCCGCTTTCGCACACCTATCCGAAGAGCAATAGTGATTTGCAGCAACAGATCGCCCGCGATTTCTTGGTCGTGAGCCAGGTTCCCCTGAAGCGCTACGAAAGCCAGGATTATCGGCTCAATCGGCTCTTCTTCCCCGAGCGGAATGTGACTATGTCGGCCCTGACGGAAGCAACGATCATCGTCGAGGCCGGAGAGACTTCCGGAACGCTGATTCAGGCGCGGGCGGCGCTGAAGCAGCGGCGGAAATTGTTCATCCTTGAAAGTTGCTTTCGTAATCCCCATCTGACTTGGCCGCATAAATTTGCGGAGCTAGGAGCCATTCGCGTACGGGAATATGATGATATCCGACAATCCTTACTCAATGCGACTCACTAAGATCGACGAATTGACCCTTGGAGATCACTCTCGTCTCGAAGCGACAGATGAGTGCTATTACCTCTGGGAATATACGCCCGGGAAGGGCTACCAGCATAGCGAGATCAATCAGTTAATCTTGAACATCAAGAAGTCGCCGGAGAAGCGGGGATTGCCGGAATGGAGCTATAAAGAATCGGCCATTATCAAAGCCGCGAATGCCTTTTGTCAGTCTCTGCAT
Source organism: uncultured Rhodospirillaceae bacterium (assembly GCA_964415425.1). GTDB lineage: Bacteria > Pseudomonadota > Alphaproteobacteria > Dongiales > Dongiaceae > Dongia. The sequence goes on from CAYQAG010000003.1 coordinate 31,230, forward strand.
AGCACGTTTCTGGACCAGGCGACCTTGGTCCCTATCCCGCCATCGAAAGCTCGTTCGGATCCGCTCTATGACGATCGGATTGCGCGATTGGCCCGGGCGATTCGAGAAAGCCCTCCGGTTGATGTCCGAGAGCTTATCGTCCAACGCGAAAGCCGGGAAGCCAGCCATAGAACCTCAGGCAGGCGCGATCCCGAAGAGCTCAGAAAACTCTATGAAATAGATCGCAGGCTTCTTCGGCCCGAGCCTCGTTGCCTAGCCCTTGTGGACGACGTTTTGACATCAGGCTGTCATTTCAAGGCCGCGAAAGCGCTTCTGGCCGAGCATTTTCCTGGGGTGAGGATCTTGGGCCTGTTCATCGCGCGAAGCGTTGCTGAAAGAGGCTAAATCCCCTTTCGGGGTCAGGCGCGATCGGGACCGGGCCCGTAAATCCTAAGTTGGAGATTATCGATCGGGCTTAGAGCCTTCAGGATGAGGGGCCTCGCCTCTGCCCAGTTCAGACCGCCCAATCCGCAGCCGAGCTGGGGGATAGCGATCGAGCGAATACGGCATTCTGCGATCGTATCGGCCAGCGCCGCTAAGCCGAGTTCGATATCCCCTAAGCGGCTTGGGTCGCGCCAATGGCGCTTGGTGGGGAAGACATGGCGGATATAGGTGAAAAGGCGACCGGGGCGAAGCTCTCCGCGCGCGCAGACCGTCGCATAGGCCTTAAAATTGTCGGGATAAGCCGTCTTGATCTGCAAGGCCAGACCCTTGCCCATGACGCCGGCGCAATTGACGGGATTGACGAGAGCTTCGGCATCGCGATCGGCGAGCATATCGCCGCCGCTACGGTATTGGATAATTGCTGGCATATTCGGTTCCTTCCCTCGCAAAGCTTTCAACCGCCTTGAAAACTCGACCCAAACAGAAATAACTACGAAAGATGTATCTGGCCCCAGAGGCTGACTTTCTAACAGCCGCCGCTCTTGTGCCCCGTCTGATAGAGCCTTCGCCAATCTTCGCCCGATATCGGTCGGCAGTGTTCTCGCCAAGCGAGCGTGAATTAGGCCGAGGTTCGCGGCCCACTCCCGAATTGTCCTGCGACTTCAACTGGGCTATAGTGCGCGTCTCCCGAAAAGAGAGGCTGGCCATGGCACAATTCGAGACGAAGGCGAGAGAGAAGCTCAGGAAACTCGTCGCGCAATGCGAGATCGTGCCGCATCCGAAATCTTCCCAAGTCCTCTTGATCCAGAACGCCGACGAGGAAACCGCAGATGCGCTCATGGATACGATGCTTGATGCTTATATCGAGCAAGGCAAAGAAGACGCGGCGACGAAGGCCTATACCTATAGCCGAGAGGACGGAAAGGCCGTCACGCGCTATCCCGACGGCCGCGAGATCGAAGTTTGGATCGAAAATGGCGCATTGCGCGAGAGGCCTCTCGATAAATCATGAGCCGGCCGGTCGCTCTTTTCGTCCTCGGCCACGAGGCTAAGTCTTATTTCGCCGAAATAGCATTCCCGCCCGACAGCCAAAAACTCGATCCCCTGGAATTGGCGGCGGAAAGCGGCCTCCCGCCGCGCGACGCGACGCGGGAGGCCATCTACGATGCCATCCGCACGAAGCAGCTGATCGCCACTTTCGGGCATAGCGAAGTGGATTGCCAGACCATGCTAAAGGATCTGACGAAAGCCGGCTACGAAACGCGCCTCGTCTATCTTGGCGGCCAGAACCCTAGCCAGCAGGCCGAGACTCTCCGCCGGCGAGGCCAGGCTCCCGATATCGATAAAATTGTCGGTAATCACTATGCCCGGCTCGCCGCTCTCCCCTCTCTTGTCGCCCTTGCCGAGCGCGTGAGAATCGTCGATAGCAGCGATCCGACCAATCGGCGCACTCTCCTTGCGATCGACGGCCGGCGCATCCGAGAGACCGAAAGACTCCCGGCTTGGGCTATGGGCACGATCAAGAAGATATGTGCCGATCGCCGAGCCAGAACCTTCGAAAATTCGTCACCGGCCGAGATCGAACGATTGAACGATCCCGTGCTCAATCGCGCTTTGCAGCGATTGAAGGCAGGGCAAGAGCAGTTAAAAGCGATGACGAAACCTGGCGACGATACCTATCGGCTAATGGCCGAAAGGGCGCGCAGCGAAATTATCAAACGACTGGTCGAGGGCGAGCGATTCGAGGCTGAACCAAGGCCCGCGCTGGTTCGGCCGCGAGGCCCACGCGATCCCGGCAGAGAAAGATAAAGCCGGCCAAGAAGGCCAACTTTATCCTTAGCGGGAAGATGCGAAGACCTAGCAGTTCAGCAAGGTCATGCTCGCCCAAACGAATAGGCCCAATACGACCATGGCCTTTAGCCCGAAATCAGATGCCATAATTCCCTCCCCTATTTATCGCGGGCGACGCGCAATCTCATCCGCCGTCATCTTGCGTCTCGCTCTTATGCTGCGCTCGCCATTCTTCGGGCATCATGAATTCGCCCGACCAGAGATTGCGCCGTGCCGCTTTGGCCTCTTCCTCCGCCGCAACGTAACGATCGCTGTAGCGCCGGTCCGCAATGGCAACGCCGCTGCGGACCAGCAAATCTCCCAAGTCGATCCAGGTCTTGTTATCATCGGAAGGGTAATAACAGATGGCTACCTGCCGATCATAGAAATCCTGATTGGTTATATCGCAGAGGAGGATGGGGTCAAAAAGCATCGAAGCAAATAGCTGCGCAGTTTGCCCGCAAGAATATTCCTTGCCTTCGGCATCCTTGCACTGCTGATCGATTTCAGGAGCATCAATGCCAAAGAGGCGGATCTTCATCTTTTGCCCTGTACCGAATTTTACCAGCGCGGTATCGCCGTCGATCGCATGCCAACGATCACCGTATCCGATATGGATCGTCTGAACGATGGTAGCGCCATGGATCTGCGCGGGCTTGTGCGGAGGCAATGCAGCCGATGAATCGGCCGGAGCTACTTCGGAGGTGGTATGCCCTATCCAGGAGCGAAATAGATCCGGCCGGATGACAAGGATGACGAGAGCGACAACAGCGATATTGAGCAATAAGCATTGCAAGGGGAACCGCATGCCGTGGCTCTCTTCCATCTCCTAAGGCGCGATAAGCTCTTCGCTACTGCATCAAGACCATGTCGACCGATTCCGGCTGCAAGCGAAGGAGGAGAACGTCGTAACCGAAGCGAAAGGCGAAGAAGCCGAAGCTCGCAAGGCCGAGACTCACGACCTTCAGCAGATGGTCCGGGAACCGAATATCGGCAAGATATACAGCTCCGAGGATGAGAAAACCCATCAGGCTGAAAATTCCCGCCAGTGTCGCCAGCCAATAGACGGGGGGTCTGATCCATAGCAGGATCAGGAAAAGCGTATTCTTGAGCATCGGCAACATTTTCATCTGAGCCTCCCCATAACCTGGGTTTTCAACCTCACCGATCGGCAAGACCGCCCCTACGACCTTGAGATGAAAAACTATCCCACTTACCTCGCCATCCGTCAATTCCCGGAAAGACTGGAATCAAGGCCTGTCACCGGGGATCCGGCCGCCGGCGCGGCTTCGCCTGCCCCGTCAATCAGTAATCGTTGCGCGCCAATTCGCGAGCGACTTTCCGGCGCGGCACGATTCGAAGATCGCGATTGAAGGGACCCTCCACGATCATCGCGTTTTCGTGATCCCAGGATATGACCCATTCGTTGCGAATCGACCGCCCGCCGAAAACGGGAAGCCGAAACCAGTCGATCATATCGTCGACGTCGAGCGCTAAGCCGTATTTCTGAGCGATTTTCCGGCCGCTTCCCCTTTTCCACCAGTGCCTGATTCCGGCGTCGTGTAGTCGTTCGGCCATGCGAAGAACGCGCGCTAGACGCTGCAAGCTTTCGATTTTCCGGGGGATCGGCGCATCCTCTAGTTCCGCTTCCGAGTTCGTTCCGTAACGAGGCGGCTGGCCGACATCCGGAGGCGCGAATAGCGAGAATTGCCGATCGGGATGCGCATCAAGGTCCGCGATAAAATCTGTCTTGGTTTCGTAGGTTGGCACGGGATCTCCTTTGCGACGAACCTTTAGCGCCGAGCGTTCTCGATGCCCGATCGATTGCGAGCGAGACCGAGCCTGCTGTGCGCGGCCAGCATGGAAAAAGCGAATGGGGAAGGGGCCTAGGAGACGATGCCCTCGCCGTAAGGGCTTTGCGGCTTAGCGGGCGGCGTCTCGAGCGTAATCGTCGAGGGATTGGCGCGGCCAGAAATGACAATCCCGCTCGGTTTTCTCTCCGTTCGGGCCGCGTTGTCGGGCGATCCAGGCAACGGAGAAGGTGCCAATGATGGCGCGGCCGTTGCCGTTATCGACAAGGCCGAAGGCCCGATCAGGGTTGTCGTAATCAAGCTCGGCGATTAGCCAGGAAGCCCCCTTCCAGCGGGCAACGATTCGGACATAGGGCCAGAAGTCGAACGGCTCTTGCTTTCGCCGGCGGCGCAAGGCGCTATCGAGGCCTCGGACCATTAAGTCGTATCGTTCGTGCTTACTGAAAAATCTTCCGCTCATGGTTTTTCTCCGTGCTATGATCGATGTGCCGACGATCTCAACGCGATCCTCGGCGTCGGTCGGGTTCCACTTGAGATTGTCGAAGGCGCGGGTCAGCTCGGCCTTTTCGAAACTGCCGCAACCGGCAAGATGGATTTGGGGGCTTGCGCGGCTTCGGCGCGGCTGCTTCACTCCTCGATCACCGCTTGGCTCGCGCTTGCTATTGCCGGCAGTCGGGCGCTCTTTCGTCCTGCCGCTGTCGGATGGCGTTCCGGCGGATGCGCCAAGCAATTCGGCGGGTCGTGACGCGGCAGATTTGAATTTCTTCGTCGTTTCGACCGACCCGTTCGAATTCGTCGATAAATCCCTCGATGGCGGCATTGGTCGTTTCGGCTGTAACGAGGGCATCCAGAATGTCGCGAACGTAAGCGTCGGTCGCTTTGCCGTCGCATTCCTCGAATTCGCCGACGAGATAGCTCTCGACGATATCGGAATCGTAGATTTCCGTCGGCCGCAAGGGGTAACGCGCTTCGGCGGCGCGTCGAGCTTGGCTCAGCGTTTTGAATCTGCCTAAAGCGTGGCCGCTGACATCGTCGGTTGCCCCTAGCCACCCTGTGGTTCTGGGTTCGCGGCTCATACTCGTCCGAAATGGCGTTTTGGCGATGTCGATCCAATGAGCATTGTAGCGTTTGCGGGAATGCGGCCCGATATATTCGAATTCGGCGAGATAGTAGCTCATGGCCTGTCTTCCTCGGTTTGGCTTGGCGTGGGGATAAGTAATCCCAAGGTCGGAATCTGACGTCAGACTTCGAGTGCGATTTTCGCCTCGATAGGTTCGCCTTTGCCGGCCGGCGTTGCTGCCGCGAAGGGATCGACATCGCGATGGATGGGCTGAGCGCGGCCCATCCAAGGCTCCGGCCTGATGCAGCGGACCCAATCGGCAAAGCTCGGGATGAAGCCCAGATCCTCGCGTACATGCTGCTCGCCGACGAATCTGACGGGAAGCGCGCGGCCGGTCGAAAGTTCAAGAATGGGGCCGAAGAAGCGTTCCAGCATGAAGATGCCCTCGGCATGGTGGCGCAAGGCGCGGTGCCGGAAATCCGCCGTGATCATCTTGGAAGGCTCGTCGAACCATTGGTGCAGCGGCAGATATTCCTCGGGTCGCCCGCCCCATTTCCTGGCCGAGGCCAGCGCATGATGATAACAATGTCCCATGGCCTAACCCCTCAGAATTCGTATTCGGAATATTCGGTGGTCTCGATGCGCTGGTTGAATTCCAGATGGATCGCGCCGGCGGCGACGTCGAAGCGAAAATCGCCGAAAGCGCCGCCGTCATTCTCCCAGCCGAAATTGTTCTCGGAGAGAAGTTGATAAATGAAATCTTCGATCGCCTCTTTGAGAGGAAGCGGCGTCTCTTCGATGCCAAGGCCCTTGTATTTCGGCTGCAGGAAGGTCACCGAATCGGAAGGCAATTCCGTCGGGGCTTCGCCGGTATGGGCCTCGATGCCCTCGATTTGACCTTGATCGCCGTAGCCGTCGAAGCTGACGACGAGGCTAGTGATGCCGGCCGCTTTCAGCGCCTCGAAAATGACCTTTTTATTGGCGGCAATGGCTTTCGCAGCATCGATGGTCTCGGGCATGGCTGACTTGGCCTTTCAGTCTGGGTTGAGAACAGGAAACGATGTGGTGTTGGTTCCGATTGAAGGGGTTGCGGCGCGGCCGGCGAGTTTTTTCAACTCGATCCGGCTCGTTCCGCTTCTGCCTCTCACGCGGCACGAATCCAGTCCCTCGGCATCACTGAGCGGACTCGTTCGGCGAGCGCCGGAATATCGTCGAGGAGCGATAGCGGCGCATGATGATTGGGTCCGCCGAGATAATCCTTCCGCCCCTTGCAATTGCGAATCAGGATGCCGCTATCGCCGCCGTATGGCGGTTGGTCGATCAGCACATAGACATGCTCATGATGCAGGACGATCTCGCCGGAGACGGCGATCCCACCCTGGTTCGAGCGTAGATCGAACGACGCGGGTGCAAAGCCGAGCGCGGCGGCGAGCTGACGCAGCCGCATCCGGGCAGCGGCGTGGAAGCGACGTTTGACGAGCGGGTTGTAAGCGCAGCGGGCGTACCAGTCGGTCATGATGCCTCCGGAAAAGAAAGAGCCCGGCCCCCCTGAATTTGTCAGGGATGCCGGGCTCGAAAGGTTAGGGGAATACGGGGGGCGATCGCCGCCCCCCCCCCCCCGTGAGCACATTCATTCAGCCGCGGCGGACCGCGGCTCCAAGGGATTTTCGACGGCGATGGCGAGTTCGCTAGGGCCGGTCTTAGAGGAGAAGCAGTTTGCCGGCAATCATGACGACGAAAGTGAGAAGGATGCTTAGCATCCAGAAGTGCAATTTCGCAGTTCCGCGGATATCGACGATGTCGCTCCGGAGGCTGGCGATATCGGTGTCGAATTTCGTCCGAAATCCAGCGATATCGCCCTTGAGATCGATCTTTAGCTCGAGAAGATCTGTTTTGCTGGCGCTATTTGCTCCAAAAAACTCGGTCAGCGCCTCGACTTGGTTGCGCTTGAAACCGGCTTCCTCGAGTTTGTAAGCAGGTAGGGTCATGAGCTAACCTTCCTTAGCGAGAGATTAAGATGGGAATCGGTCTTTTTCAAGCCCGGTAAAGTCCGAGGCAACCTACAAATTCTTGCGTCGGCAGAATAAGAGAGCTTCCCTATGGTCGGCGAAGAGCCGCAAGTAGGGACCCTGGATGCCACGGCAAACAGCGGCGGTTGAGAACTTATCGATTGCGCTTGCCAGTCAGGGTGATGGTGAAGTCGATATCTGCCGCGGGCTTAGATGGGGAGCCGGCCTTGCTAGCGAAGCTTTTCCGGCGGTTGCGCTTCTAGGTCAAAGCTTTGTTAGCCGGCTGGCTGCGGAGGCTGGCAACGGAATCTTCTATACGACTAAGCCGATGGCCATGCTGGCCCTGGATAGCAAGCATTTCATCGAACTTCGCATCGAGGCGACGCAGGAAAACGAGCGCTAAATTCTTCAACTCTTCGATCATAGGAAGAACATCTTCATGAGAAGCGCGATAATGCCGGCAACGACCAAGCCCAGCATCCACTTGAGAAGGCGCTGGTCAGCGCGGATTGGCGCGAGCGCTTCTGCGAGGTCGGACTCGGTGAGCACGGAGTCTCTTCAAGAACCCTAGTCGGTGAGGTTGAGGCGGATTTTGATGCGCTCGACATCGCCGCGTAAGCGATCAAGCTCTTGCTGCTGACGGAAGGCCATGTCCTCTCCGACGGAAATGTCGCGGCGCTGAGATACGAATAGGTGGGCCAATTCGGAGACGCGGCCCTGCAAGTCGTCCATTTTGTGGTCGAGGCCATCGATTTTCGCATCAAGGCGCCGCATAAAAACCAGCGTCATAGGAAGAGCGTCTTCATGGCACGCGCGATTCGGTGAGATCGAGAGGCGCATCTTTAAGCGTCAGCGAGCGTCAATCGCTGCTCGATACGCTCTACTCGTCCATCGAGCCGATCCAGTCGGATCGACAAACTGGCATAATCCGGATGAAGATCCGCAACTTGTCGCTCGAGGCGTCCGACGCGATCGATGAGTTCTCGTTGGCCTTGACCCAGCGTGACAAGATCGCTCCGGATAGCGCGCAGAGGTTCCAGCATGAGGTTGATCGGCTCTTGGGTCATGGTTAACCTTCTCCGCGAAAGATCATAGAGGACTTGGTTTTTTACAAGCCGGTTACTGGCGCAAGGTAGCGTACGAGTTCTTGTATAGGTTGAGAAAGGGGCGCGCTGGGTCTTGCCGGCGATCTCGCTTCTAGGAGTCTTCAATCGGTGAGGTCGAGTCGCGTCTTGATGCGGTCAATTTCATTGCGAAGACGGTCGACCTCCGCTTGCACTCGAGCAGAAGTTTCCTCCTCGTTGACGATATCCCGGCGCAGGGATACGAGCAAACGAGTGGTCTCGGTCTGTCGCACCTTCACTTCTCGGACGTCATGAATGAGCGCATCCATCTTTCCATCAAGGCGACGCATGAAAACCAGCGTCAGATTCTCCGGTTCTTCGGTCATGGCTAACCTTCCCTTCGAAAGATCATAGAGAGAACTTGGCCTTTTTCAAGCCTATTGCAGCTTCGCAATCCCGACCTTTGGGCCCGATCTTCTCGGTTACCCGCCTTCGCGCCCTCCCTCAATTTCGCAAAACCGACGATCGATCGGACGGCTTGCCCAGCTTGTGCTTCTCGAAAAGGCCGTAAAGCGTCCGATCGAGATGAAGCTTGCCGGTGGTATTGGCCCCGATCATGAATCGGAGCAGCCCGCCGGGGCTTCGGACCTCGCCGGAATCGTAGCGGGCCGAGATCACGGCGACGGCAATGGCGGCGATCTGCCGGTTGAACCCGTGGCAGGCCTGTCGCCAGGCATCCGGACTGATGCCGAGATCGCTTCGCACGAAATCGGCCGCTTCGACGATATTCCGCCAATCGACCCTATCGCTCGCTCTGAAATAAGCCCGGAACCGCGGTGCGATGGTCAGAATCTCGGTCGGCGTTATCTCGAATCCCCTTAAGGCGTTCGATGCCGATTCCGGACTGCGACTGCGTGCGCCTTCGGGAGCACTACCAAGCGCTTTTGCGCTTGCCGCTCGGTCTTGGGCTTGCTCGCTTGTTGCCTCTTTAGAGGCTGGGGGTTGGTTTGTAGTTGTATTATGAGGTCGCTTTTCCGTCCCGTAGGGGTCATTTTCCACGGAAAGCGAGGCTTTCGCTTTCGCGTAGTCGTCGATCAGGATCTTGACGTCGAACGACATATTCCGAAGCCGCTTCACGGCCTCTTCTAGGCCTCCGAGATCGTCTTCGCGATGCTGCTGCCAGAGAGTGGCGGCTTGAGCGGCGATCGCGGCCCAGTCCTCGCCTTCCGCGAGCTCTCGCATAGCGAATTCGCAACAGGCGAAAATCCGATTGCGCAGCGTCGTGAGCTCGGCCCGCAGCCGGCGACGCCGGCGACGCTCTTCTTGCCAGGTGGCGGCCGCAGCCACGAATTCCTGATGGCGGGCCGCGATCGGCGAGAGATCGAAGCCATAGGCTTCGACGATATGCCCATCCTCGTTCCGATAGCCGAAGCGCGTGCCGTTAGGGCTGTCCTTGGGCAGGATCAATCCATATTCGATGGCCAGGCGCACATAGCCCTTAACGGCGCTTCGGCCGAGTTCCAACTGATCCTGAAGCCAGCGATTGCTGGGCCAGACGATCGGGGAATAGCCCTCTTGCCAGTCCTGCGGCTTCGTCAGGCTATAGATCTGGTCCATGAACGCGACGAGGCGCGCCGGAATTCCCAGCTTGGGCGCGGCCTGCTTCAAGGCGGCGATGTAATGGCCGGGATGGACCTCGTTATCCCGGCGCCGATGCCGCATTGGGTGTGACTCGGTTTGGAGTTGGCGCAGGGTGAGGCGCCGACGCCCGGTCGGGATCGCTCCGAGAGGCTGCAACATGGCTCACCTCCCGCGGCTGGGGCGCCGGGATAAGGCGCATGGCGAGGAATCGCCCCGGATGCCGAAATCCGGGGTTGTGGCGGTTTGACGGTTTGGCTTGGTCATCTTGCCCTCTATCCGTAGGGCAGCACCTTTAGGCAACGCAAAGCCGTGGCGTCTTTTGCAACGCTTGACAAGGCCGGAATGTCGGGATAGAAGTGGGCCCTACGAGGTAGGCTCCACTTCTATCCAGTTTCGAAAAGCCCGGCGCGCCAACGCCGGGTTTTTCGCTATGCGCTTTGCCCTAGGTCCTGCCGACACCTCGCTCTTCGTTGCAAAAGCCGGGATCCGGGGCTTCGGCCCGCGGAAAGGAGGCGATGGGGGCGTCTGGGGCCGACGGGGCATCGGTTTCGGGAAGTGCGGCCGCGATCCTCGCGAATCGCTCCGCCTCCGATTCCATCCAGAGATCGAGCGCTTGGCGGATCAGGGTCGAAAACCGCGATCCGTTGGCGGCGGCATAGGCCAGAAGCAGCCTCTTCTTGCGCGGGGAGAGGCGGAAAGCGCAGAAGCTGCTCCTCTCAAGGGATTGTGGGTCGGCGGCCATCGCAGGGCACCCATTGTTAAACACATGGGCAATAGGCGCCGCCCCTTTAGAGTCGGTCAAACTGATTTTCTGCCCCGACTCGGAGGGATCGGAAAATTTTGCTCTTGCGAATCGGCCGGGAAAGAGTCCGTCCCCGGGATCGGGGGGAAATGGCCTCTCGGCCGCGCTAAAACCGAAATCCGGCCGAGCCTTGAAACGGAGGGGGGAGGAATTGCGACCTATCGGCCTTTTCCGGGACTTTCCGCGAGCATATCGGGCATAGCGGCCGCTCGCCGCCATTCTGCCGAGATCGGCAGCAGGAGCGATCTCGAGCCTGACTATCATCGCGGCCGCCGGGCCGCCGATATTCGGCGCATCCATGCGCTCCCCCTGGCGGCCCTCAGGGGCCGTCAAGGGGAGAATCGATCATTTTAGGACTTTTGTCAATTTTGGAGAGGATTACCGGGAAGCCCGGAGCAGGCTATGAACCTTGAAAAGGGCCGAAAGATGTTCCAATACGCGCGGGATTTGCCGCTGGCCGAGTTGATAGGTCTGGTAGACCTCGGCAAGGCTGGCCATCGACAAATGGGCGGGGTCCTTCAGCCATTCCGGCATCAAGGCGGTGACCCGATGGCCATTTCGCTCGAGCTGCCGGAAGAGATCCTCGGGCTGCGCCGCGAAGGTCACGATCGGCGCTTCCGGATGGGCTTCGGCTAGGTGGTGCGACACGAAGAACCGATCCGGGAGATGCTCCGCGACCGCCTCTCGATAGATCCGGGCCTCTTGCAGCATATTGGGCCGGATCGGAAATCCCGGATCGAGAATCGTCCATTGCGGCAATTCGTCGGATGCGGTCGCCCAAGCGACACTGATCGGGCCGCGCTGGGTGCGGTCGTCCGCGGCGATCATATCGAGCGCCAGGAAAATCGTCGGTCGAGTATCGGCGGATTGGGTCATCGCTCGCGCTCCATAAGCCTACGCCGATCGAGGATCGGCAGGGTTTTCAAAATCTCCTCGGTGGCTAAGGCCGAGGTCAAGACCCGATCTTTCTCGCGATCGATCAAAATGTCGAGCTGCGTCCGGCCATCGGCGGCATTGCCGACCGGCAGCAACATGGCATTGAGGTAGGAATCGTTGCGACGCAGGAATTCGGCTTCGATATCGACGCCCTTGGCGGCGTCGACGATCTCGAATTTCGGCTGGGCTTCGCGGTCAAGCACCATGCCGCCGGACTTATCGCGCGCGAAGTAGTGAAATCGATAGCGGTCTTCGCCGAGCGGAATAGCGACGATGCCTTTGGTCGCGCCGCGCAGATAGAATACCGGCGGGTTTTCCTGGATGCGGCTCCAGGGCGAATATTCGCCGCCGGCTTCGCGAGCGACGATCTTCCGATCGCCGATTTGTGCCGCTCGGGCGAGGGCGTATTTCTGGGTCACGATATAAGTGGCGAGATCGCCGTGGAGGCGGAGATTGATGCCGGCATCGAGCACGAGGGGCTCGGTTTTGCCGGGGCTTGCCCGCATGGCGCGGCCGATCATCTGGAAATACTGAGCGCGGCTCGTCATGGGCCTGGCGATCAGAACGGCATCGGTTTTCGGGACATCGAAGCCTTCGCCGATCATATCGACGGAGATCAGAGCCTGGATGCGCCCTTGCCGATAAGCGGCAATGGCTTCGTCGATCTTTTCGCGGGGTTTCAAGGCGGAGTGGATGACGGCCGCACTGATGCCGACATCTTGAAAGGCTTCGGAGAGCTTCTCGGCGTCTTCGATCCGATAGACGAAAGCGAGCGTCGATCGCGTCCCGGCATGGTGACGGCATTGCCGAGCGCATTGCGCGAAATAATCGGCCGGCCGGCGCTTTTCGAACCAGGCGGCGGCGCCCATCGCATCGATCGTGCCTAGATCCTCGCTGAAGCGATCGATGGCTTCGGCCAGAAAATCCGCTCCCTTGGCGGTCTCGATACGGAGGGGGAGCGTTCGCGGCCGCAGGATTTGCCCGGCCGCCACGAGATCGGCATAGGGGATGGTGATCTGCGGCGCGGACGCCAGGCGATCGTCGAGGCAGAGGCCATCGGCGCGAAAAGGCGTCGCCGTGAGGCCGCAGATGCGAAGATCGGGGTTCTTGGCCCGCAAAGCGGCCAAAACGGTCTTATAAACGCCCGCCTCCTCCTTGGAATGATGGGCTTCGTCGATGTAAACCGCATCGTAGCGCGCCAAGCGCTCGGCCGCGGCCGCGGCGGTTTGGACCATGGCGAAAACGGCGGTGCCCGATTGATCGAGCCTTCCTTCCGTGATCGCCGAAACCCATTTATCGTCCCGGCCCGTCCAATCCTTGAAGGCCCGGCTATTCTGATCGAGCAGATTATGCCGGCCCTGCAGGATCATGATCTTGCGGCCGGCCGCGATATCGCGATCGCCGAGCAGGGAGAAGATCCGCGTCTTGCCGGCCCCGGTCGGCGCCTGGATGAGACAGGCACCTTCGCGATCGAGCGCTTGCCTCGCATCCTCGACGATACGGCGCTGGATGCGATCGGCGGCCGGATTGAGGGGAGGCGGCATCGGCAGGGTTGGCTAGAACCTCGACCCGCTAAGATCGGCAGGAAGAGTTCGGCCGTCGAGACGCCGGAGATCGTCACGCAGCTTGGCAATGTCGTGACGAAGGCGGTACTGGGCTAGGATGGGATAGGGCGCTTTCGCACAAGTGGCATCAAGAGAGGAGATTGCGTTTTGCAGATGCTCCAGCGCCTTGGAGAAATCGATAGGGACGGTGTCTGACATGGGGTTTCTCCTTCGGGTCAACGCCGCCCGAAATTGTAATCATTTTTGGACTTTTGTCCATTCTCCACCATTTACGCGGCTTTAGACAACGAGGGCGTGTCGCCGGGCCCAGCGGCGGAAGCGGCCTTTTCGGCCGCCGCCATCTCGATTTCGAGATGGCGTGCGGCCGTATTCAGGCGATCGATCTCGTCTTGGCCGGTAAAGCGGCGATCGAGTTGTCTGGTGAAATCGGCGATGGCCTGGATTTCCGCGGCTTTTCGGGTTTGGAGCGCGTCGCGCTCGGCCTCGAAACGATCGAGAGCGCCTTCGAGAGTTTTCACGACGCCCAAGGGGGATCGGGAAAGCCTCACCTCGCTTTGGCGATCGCCGGCGCGGCAGAGATAAGTCACCGCTTCGTAAGGAGCCTCGTCCAGGCGCTCCGCCCCATTTCGGGGGAGGATATCGGCCCGCAGCGGGAAGCCGCGGATCTCGCCGATCGGGCAGGCCTCTGCCTGGCGCCGCTTCGCGAGCAATGCGTCGAGCTTGGCAATCACGCCGGCGCCGAATTCGGCGCGCGAGGTCACGGCTCGGCCGTCGAGGCTGGCTTGGAACCGATCGGCGGGAAAGGATCGGCGCCGCCGGAGATCGGCATCGATCTTGGGAAGATTAGTATCGGCATAGTCGATATAGCGGCGTGCGGCGCCGATCCGAGCTTCGACGGCGGCGCGATCGCGATCGAAAGCGGTCCGCCGCCGGCGCGCGCGTTCGAGCTCTTGCCTGAGCTCGGTCAGTTTGAGCAGTCGAGGATCCGAAGCCGTTACGGCTTTGGCGGTCTCGTATTGGCTGGCCTGACCCAAATCCTCCATGTTCCGCAAGGTGACGTCGCCTTCGAAAAATCCTTGGATGAAGCGGGCCTTGGTCTCCATCAATCCCCACATGGCGGCGTCATAGGTCCCGATCGTCGAATAATCGTGGATCTCGACGATCGGATTGGCATTGCCCTGCCGCAGGATGCGGCCGTTGCGCTGCTCGTCATCGGCCGGATACCAGAGCGGGTCGAGATTGTGGATCGCGATCAAACGGCGCTGCACATTGACGCCCGTCGCCATTTTGCCGGTCGAGCCGATCAGAATGCGGATTTTGCCCTCGTTCATATCGTTGAAAAGCCGTTGGCGCTCGGCATGCGTCTTGAAATCGGCGATGCGCGCGATCTCGGTCGCGGGAATGCCGCGCCGGGTAAGCTCGCGGGCGATATAATCGGGGACGCAGAAAGCCCGCGCGCCATGGCCGAGATTGGTGAAGACGAGCTGGGTCGCGGGACCCCGATCGAAAGGCTCGGCCGCGTAGCCATCCGAGGTTGCACGGTGGAAAGCGGCCCGGTCGGTTCTCCGCCAGATCGCGAAAACCTGATCGATCAGAAGATTGAGCTTCGAGCCGGGATCGTTGGGATAATCGGGATCGACGAGGCGCATGTCGATCGCGGCATGTCGGCCGTCATTGATGACATTGAGCAGGATATCCTGGCCCGGCAAAGGGCGACCCGAACGCGCGGCGATCGCCTGCATGCGCGCGGCCAAACTCTCCTGATAATCGGTTAGCGCGCGACTCTTCGCGGCAAGATGCATCTGCCGCTTGCCCGTCGCGAGTTGCGGCCGCGTCACATAGGCGCCCAATTGGGCATTAGTCACGACATCCATCACCTGTCGCACCATGGCGGATAATTCGGGAACGTTGGTAAACTTGGCGAAGCGGGTGACCGATTTATAGCCGCCGGCCGGGTCTTGTTCCAAAGCCGTCACCGTATCGCCGAAAGTGCCGGCCCAAGCATCGAAATGAGCGAGATCGCGCTTTACGAGCTCCTGGGGCTGCAAATATCGGCTGATGGTGAAGAGTTCGGCCATGGTATTGGTGATCGGCGTTCCCGAAGCGAGGACGAGGCTACGGCCGGGATTGCGGGATTCGAGATAGCGGGCTTTGGCGTAAAGATCGAAGGCGGCCTTGGATCCGATCGGATTGATGCCGCGGATATCGGCCATTTTGGTCGCGAAATCGAGCTTGCGGAAGAGATGCGCCTCGTCGATGCAGAGAAAATCGACGCCGATTTGCTCGAACGTATAAACTTGATCCTGTCGCTTTTGCGCTCGGGCGGCGAGGCGTTGTTGGAGCTTCTCCAAGGCATTCTCGATATAGCGGCGCGAGCGGCGCGTATCGGGATCCCGCTTGTCGAATTGCTGGAGCATTTCGCGATGGATCTCGATCTGCTCGTTGAGAAGGTTCTGATGAAACTCCTCCGAGATCGGGATCATGCCGAAAGCGGAATGCGTAAGAATGACGGCGTCGAGATCCTCATTCGCGATCCTGGCGATGAATTGCCGCCGGCAATGGGTATGAAACCGGCGCTCGTCGGCGATGGCGATGCGAGCCAAGGGGTATTGCTGGTAGAACTCTTGCGCGAATTGGCCGAGCATATGATTGGGAACGGCGATCATCGCCTTGCGGATCAATCCGAGGCGGCGCATTTCCATGACGGCGCCGATCATTTCGGAGGTTTTGCCGGCGCCGACGGCATGGGCGATATAGGTATTGCCGGACTGGATGATCCGCGAGATCACCCGCTTCTGATGCGGGCGCCAGGTCCAATCGACGGCAATGCCGGGCGTCGTCAGGTAATCGCCGTCGTATTCGCGCACGACGAGATTGTTGAAGCTGCGATTGTAGATAGCCGTCAATTCTCGGCTGCGCTCGGCATCGGCCCAAATCCATTCCTCGAATCGGGCCTTCAAATCGCGGATCTTGTCCTGCGCCGCTTGGGTGGCCGCGACATTGAGGATTTGGCGCTTGCCCTCGCCATCCGAAATCGTATCGAAGATTCGCGGCGTCTGGCGGTTGAGCGCATCCTGGATCAAGGCGATGGCATGGCGATCGGGCGTTCCCCATTGGGATAGGGCGGCGGCGGAGGTCTTATCGCCCTCGACGACCCAGCGGGCGAGAGGCGGGAGGTAGCGGATCGCGATCGCGCTAAGACCGAGAGAGCGGCCGAATTCCTCGACGATCGGAACCGGAATCCAGGGCATGCCGAGGCCGGCCGAGATCTCGCTGGTCGGTATGGGGGCCGGCTGGGCCGCGATCAAGGCATCGACGTTGCGGCGGAAGTTCTCGTTGGATTGGGCCGCGATCCTTGCCCGATCGAGCTTTTCGAGAACGTTTCCGGAGAGATAGGCATCCCGGGTTACCCAGAGCCGCGTCGCGGGGTCGAGGTAGATGGCATCGCCAAGGCCCGCGATGATCTCGTCTTGGTCGAGCCCGAGGGCTTTCCCGATATAATCGAGATCGATACGACCGAAGCGATTGAGCGACGCCAGCAGGGCATCGCCGAGAGATTCGATCTTCGGGGTTTTGAGTTTGGAAACGGCGTTCTCGACGAAGATTCGGGTTTTGGAGGCTTCGCCGGTTTCCTCGTCGTAGCGCTCGATCGCCCGCAGGCGATAGCTCTCGGGGTCCTCGATGAAGGGATCGATATTGGGCCGGCGGTCGATGAGGATATCGGGCATCGCGTCGGGATCGAAACTGCCCTCGTCCCAGTCTTGACCGGAAGCCTTGGCAAGGTCGCGCGCCGCGGACCTTAAGCGAGCGATTTCGGCGAGGCTGCACTCGGCTGCAAAATGCGGCGCGGCATCGAAGCTTCCCTCTTCGAAAGCTTGACCCGCATATCGCGCATCCTCGCGCGCTTCGGCGCGCGCCAATTCCTGTTGCGGCGCGCTGGGTCGCCGATATCGGCGCTCGAGCCGATTGATCGGCCCGAAACGTCGCAGAAAATCGTCGTAAGCGGCATTCAAGGCCGCGCGCGCAGGCGAATTGATCGGCGCGCCTTGCCGATCGGCTTCATAGAGCGCGGCCAAGGCGTCGCGGATCGGGATCAGCGCCTTGATTCGCGCGATATCGCCGGCCGGCTTGCCATCGGGGTGCTCTCGGGAACGCTGCCGAACGGGATGGCCGGCGCCATCGCGTTTTTGGAAGAGCTGCCCTGACTGGAAGTAGAAGCTGCCCTCCTTCATGGCCTCCGGGGCAAGATCGCAGGGGGCTTCGCCCTGGATCTCGGTCGGGGCCGTCACGGCGACGCTCTGGGGAAGCGCCGCGATCGCTTCCGCCAAGCTGGCGCTAAGGCTACGATCGGGGAAGGGGATAACCTCGTATTGATGAGCGTAACGCCTGTTACTGACGCTTTCGCGGCCGAGAATCATCTCCGGGTGGTCTCGAAAGTAGCGCGAGACGCGCTTCTGACAAAACCCGCCATCGCTATGGGGAAGATCGACGATCTCGGTTTCCGTCCAGTCTTGAGCGGGAATCGCGTTGGACGATTCCCGCTCGCGCTTCTGGAAGAACAGTATATCGCTGGTCACTTCCGTGCCGGCATTGGCGAGAAATGCCGTATTCGGAAGGCGAATGGCGCCGAGCAGGCGGCCGCGATCGGCGAGATAGGTGCGGGCTTTGGCGACCTGCTTGTTCAATGTGCCCGCCGTCGTCACGAAAGCCAGCAATCCGCCGGGGCGCAGGAGATCGAGCGATTTGGCGAGGAAATAATCGTGGAGTCGGAAGCCTTGCGGGTAATCGGGATCGGCGCTGATCGCAAGATCCGAGAAAGGCGGATTGCCGATCGCGAGATCGAAACTCTCGCGCGGGAGTTTGATCTTGACGAAATCGGCGAGAGAGAGGCGCGCTTCGGGGTATAAAAGCTTGGCGATCCGGATCGAGATCGAATCGCAGTCGAGACCGGTATAGTCGCTTGCCTCGCGCAAGGATTCGGGCATAAGGCCCAGAAAATGACCGATGCCTAGGCCCGGTTCGAAGATCCGGCCGCCTTCGAAACCGAAGCGCATCACGCCTTGCCAGATGGCAGCGATGATGGTCTCGCTGGTGAAATGCGCATATTGGATGGAGCGCCTGGCGGCGGCATAATCGGCATCGGGCAGAAGCCGGCGAAGCTCCGCGCCGATCTTGTCGAGCCCGTCGGAATATCGACCCTCGGCATCCGGAAAGGCACCTTTGAGACCGCCCCAGCCGACATAGAGAGCGAGTTGAACCTTTTCGGCTTCGGTCGCCGGGCGATCGGCGCTTTCGATCGTTAGCAAGAGGCGGATCGCGGCAAGATTGTCGGCGGCCTTTTGCCGCCAGGAGCGGGTTTCGGCGAGAGAATTGGGAGCAATGCGGTAATTGCGCGCCGGCTTTGCCGTGGGGAAGGGGATGAGCGTGAAAGATTGGGGGGAAGTGCTCGATATGGCGAATAGCGATAATTGCCGATCGTCGCGCGCGTGAAGGCGCGCGCCAAAGCGCGTCAAGGCCATGATGGATCCTTTTCTGAAGGTCGGAAGCGCTCTTTAGCGCTTTAGGGTTTCAAAACCGCTAAAGCTCGAAGCTAGGGCGCTTTGTCCGGCCTAGCGCTGCTGGAAGGGATCCGAAATTGACTTCGTTTTTCTTCTCGGCTTTGATCGATAGTGTTCTCTGCTTTCGCGAGTTCGGCCGGTTGATTTGCGTAGCGACGGCCGGCGTCTTTTTGGGCGGTGCCGTATTCAGTGCCTTCGCAAGTCTGCGTTGGCTGGGAGTGGTTTAGCATGTGGACGAAATGGGGCTTTTTGATCGCGATCGCCGCCCTGGCCGGCGGCGGGGTCGTGTGGATCGTCGCGCAGGATCGGCCGGCTTCCGAAATCCCGCAGGATGAGGTCTCGGCCGAGAATGCGGCCGAGGAACCGGAACCGGCGAGCGCTCCGATCGACGATCCGGTCATCGTCGAGAGAATCGAGAAGGAACCGGGCCTCGGTTTCGGGAAGAAGAGTAGTGGAGTTACGGATGGCGATACGATTCGGATTGGCGATATCGTTATTCGCTTGTTCGGCATCGATGCGCCCGAATGGGAGCAGATGTGCTGGAATGGGGAAGAGCAATATGCTTGCGGTCAGGAAGCGCGCGCCTTTGTCGAATGGTATGCTGGGGGGTTGGAATTGCGGCCGCTTTATTGCGATTTGACGGCGGAGAGGAGTTACGGCCGCCGCATCGGGATTTGCTATGTGGCCGACGATAAGGGGGCCATGCGGGATTTGGGGGCTTGGCTGGTGGAGGAGGGGAAGGCGGTCGCCTATCGCCGTTACAGCAACCGATATGTGGCTCTTGAAGAGAAAGCCAAGGCCGAGAAGAAGGGCCTTTGGCGGGGCGAGTTCATGATGCCGGAAGAATGGCGTAAGAAGAATAAGCAATTTTTGAAGGATGCCGATCAGATCGAGTGAGAGTCAGCGATCGCGGCCGCGATCGGGGCTGCGCGATCGGGACGGGGTTTTGGTCGGCTTGGGGGTATTGGGTTCGAAGCGATCGCCGTTGCGGAGTCTCTTCGCGATTTCCTTGATGCCGCGATCGATCATTTCCCGATAACCGACGCGATGTTGTTGACCGGGCATTAATCGTTCGATCTGCGCCTTGGCTTGCTGGAATTTTTCCGCCGCTCGCCGCAGTACGGGATCGCGCGAGCGCGCGAGGATTTCCTCGGGGTTTTGGTTGACGAAGGCTTCGGCGCGGCGTTCGCCGGCGATCTGGTCGGCCGTGCCTTTGATCGGTAGGGGGATTTTTTCGGCCTCGCCGATCGCGTAGCCGTTGACGACGAGGAGGGGGTTCGGCCGAGTTTGACTGACATCGATGACGGTCACTTTGTCGGCGAGTTGCGCGATCTCCGGGAGCGTTCGCAGCGCGTCGTAGAATTGGCTTTTAACGGTATCGTAATCGGCTTGGCGGCCGGCCGCGCGGGCGCGTTCCATGATGTGGCGGGGATCGTCCACGCTGTGGAAGACGATCGCGATTTCGTAGCCGTCGCGCTTCAAGGCTTGAATGAGAGCTTTGCAGTTGTGGTTGGGTTGGCCGCGCGTGGCGAAGCTCTTTTTTTCGTCGCGGATTTCGTCGATTTCCTGCTGGATTTGCTGCCGGCGTTTCTCGGGGTTTTGCGAGTAATCTATAGGCTCTATTACGGTTGTCATTCGATCTTCGAGATTGCCGATATCCTCGGGCTGGCTGGTGCCGAGGTAGAAGGTGGCTGTCGGTTTCGCGATCATGGCTCCTTGTGGATTTCGCGATATTCGAGTCTGCCCTCGATGTCGAGGATTTCGAGAGTTCTGCCGTCGGGGCGAACGGCGAAGACGCGGCCGGCATCGTCGCTATAGGTATAGCCCTTGGTCTCTCGGTCTTTTGCCATCTTCTCGGTCAGGCGTTCGAGCCAAGTTTCGTTGAATTTTTGGGCGGCTTCGGCGGATTCGAAGCAGATGAGGGCGACGGCGCCGTCTTGGTCGCGGAGCGCGTAGCGGGCGGGTTTCTTGGCGGATTGCATGGGGCCTCCGATCGATGGTGGGGCTGGTATGATCGTTCGGAGTTTATATGGGTTGTCGCCGTTCGGCAATGCTTTAGGAATCGATTTCCATGTAGGCGATGGTCTGCTCGGCGGCTTCGCGGAGCAAGGCCGCTGAGAATTATCGCCGCACCGCTTTATTTACCCATGCCGCAGGCATTTTTTCCAGGGCAGGTTGGGAAGGCAGAGCAACTCGACTTTTGCGTTTTGGCGGTCCATTTGCAGGAGATGATATAAGTTCCGCACCAATAACAGTTTCCGCCTAGGGAATAGGAGGCCTGCCAATAGGTGCCGTCGTACCAGGACATGATTCTGGGAATCTTGGTCGTATTCTTATAGATGACGAAAGCGGGGCTGGTATTGGGCGGAAGATTGACGCCGCCGGTTCCGGGCGTTCCCGGGTCGCCCTCGAGCGAGGCGAATTTGGCAGTCTTGCCATTGCAATAGACCGGCGTGCCGTCGCTGGTTTGGGCGATCAGGCCTGGTAGAGTGCAATCCTCGCCGATTTCGGCAATCTTCTGAGGGAGTAGGCCGCCTCCGCCGACCACGAGGCCTTCGGCTTGAATATCCATCGCGCCAGAAATGTCTTCACCGTTCATGTTGAGGGTGGTTTGCATGGCATTCGCATCGGGCTTGCCGGGAACCGGTGTACGATAAAGCGAATTGTTAGTGACATCTCCGCTCTTCGTACTCATAAACAGCACGGCGATCTGCTTATCGGCGATGGGAACGACGCTCTGGTAGGGCGCCAGATCGCGCGTCCATCCGCCGAGGGCGCCCTTGGCCGTGCTGCCTTCGATCACGGCGCTGTCGGCCCCCAGACGTCGGGATATGGCGCCGAGATCGCCGCGGCTGACGCCGCTGCCGCCATCGGTTGCCAGCAGGCCTTCGATATCGCCGGCGGCGGTCGCCATGAAGACGATCTTATAGCCTTGCCCGAGGGCATTGGTGTCGGAAAACCCGGGATCGAGATAGCCGGCCGCCTTCAAGGCGGCGATACTGCTGCCGCTAGTCTGCAGATAGATCGGCCCCGCGGCGAGCGCGCCCTGCAGGGTATCGTAATTGTCGTCGAGATAGCGCGAGGCCGCGGTGGCCACTTGTTGAATATGCCCGGCCGCGATCTGATTGCGCTGATCGGCATTCTGAGAATTGACGATGCTGAGGATGAGAACGAGGAGGGCAGAGGCGACGATGACCCCGCCTAGCGCATCCAGCAAGGTAATGCCGCGATGGAGGTGAGAGCGTCGAAATCTATTCATGGGAAACTCCTCTTGTGAGGGTTAGGGCTAGAGCTTGGGGCGTTTCAGGATTCCGGATCGGCTTCGAGAAAGGTGACATAGGCAACGGCGCCGTCCGGGATCGCAGCGTCGTTGGGAAGGGGGATGCCGTTGATCGCGTGATTACGCACAATTCCGGCGCAGATATCGCCCTGGCTTACCCTCTGGAGAGCTTGGGCGAGATCGAGAGCGGAATCGGGTGGAACCGCGTAAGTGACGATGGCGGCCGGATCGGCGGTAATCACCACGACCCAAGGAAGGAGCGGCGATAAATCGGCGACATTGTCGAGGAGGATCTGCCCCGACCCATCGGGATGAAGGCTCTGATATTGCTGGGCCCGATTATGATAGCGGACGAGAGAGGTCGCGATCGTCAAGCTATTCTGCGCGACGATCGTGTCGCGATGGGTCTCGGCCCCGCTCAAGGTCCAAGCGAGAATGACGCCGACGATCATGAGAGCAAAAACCAGCGGCCACATGGCTCGACCTCGCTTAGGGCTGCTTTATCCCCGCGGCCCGAACCCGCTCCGCGATATGAGCGCGTGCTTCGCGAAGGAGAGTTCGGGCTCGAAGACATCGCAATTACCGGGTAAACGTCCAAACGAGAGTATTTCCACCGGAAGCCCCCGAACCCGATTGGCCGCAGGCGGCGGTCGCCGCCGCCGGCGCGACGGGGATCGATAAGGTGGACCCGTTCACCTTGACGCTGGTGATGCCGCTCCCGGCCCCGGCGGTATTGGCGGCTGAGACGAGGGACAGCTTGGTGCAGGCATCGGTCGGGACGCCATTGAACTGGATGGTGAATTGCGCCGTGGCGCCGGTCACGGTGACGGACCCGCCCCAGGGATTGACGACATTGGCGCCGTCGATCATGGTCGCCGGCAACTGATTCGCGCTCTTCAGCGTGGCGGTGAGATCGCCGGTACCGAAATCGTTGGTGTTGGCCCAGAGATTGCGAATGCCGGTCTGCAGCTCCATTAGCTGAGTTTGGGCGGTATTCGTCTTATTGCCGCCGAGAACCTTCTGGAAGGTGACGATCACGCCGGCGAGAATGATGCCGGCCACGGCGATCCAGACCAGCAATTCCATCATTGTGACGCCGGCGTTCCGTTTATCGGCACGCTGGGCGAAAAGTCGTCTCAAAGCTCTCATAATCTTTCTCCTTTTTCTCTTAGGGTTAACTCAAAGCGATTGCTGCAAGCTGTCGCCGAGCTGCTGTTGCAACGCGGTCATGCCGATCACGATTTGCGCGACGAGCGCGCCCAGCAACAGAAACATGCCGTTGCGGATGAGCGCGGCCTTGGCGCGCACCGAAGCGATCGAGGTCTGGAGCCATTCCTTGGCGATCTCGACGATCAGCTGCGAGAAATCCGGGGCGGCGCCGAAAGCGCGCATGTAGAGGACGATATGCTCGTCGGGCCAATTGGCACCGGTTCGATACATAGCCTCGCCGAAGGAGCTAGCGCCTTGCAGCATTTCGCGCAGCATGTTCTGGGCATGCCGCTCCAGATAAGGCGAAGAGTGATTGGCGATCTTGGCCAAGGCCTCGTGCTGGCTGATCCCGGCCGAGACCAGAGCCGCCATGCTGAGCATGAAGCTTGTGCCGGAGGCCTGCCGGTAGAGATTCCAGGGCGGTAAGCGATCGGCGAATCGGCGCAACGATCCCGTCCAACGCGGCAATGTCCAGACGATGACGCCGATCAGCAAAAGAAGCGCTGCCATCGTCGGCACCAATAAATGCTGCGAGAAATAGGCCATTTGCGCGAGCGAGGCCGCGCCGCCGGTCCATTTCGCCATGGGATAGACTTGATCGAACACGGGCAGAACCTCGGTGCCCATGCCATAGAGGGCGGCAAAGACCGCCAGCAATATCAAGAAGGGATAAGCGAGGCTGCCGATCAGGGCCTGGCGCATGTCGCGCAGACCGATCAGCATCATGGCCGCATTGTCGAGACCGGTCTTGAGATGCCCCGCGGCTTCGGCGGCGGCGAGCATCACGGCCTCGTTCTGAGGGATCCAATCGCGGATGGCGCGACCGAGATCGCCGTGACGCTTGTAATCGGCCAACCAATGGCTGGCCATGATCGCTTCGCTGCGCGTCGGCTTCAATCCGTCATGGCTCGCGAAGGACCAATGCGCGGCGATAATCTGATGCACGGGGCGCCCATGCTTCAGGAAGGAGGCGTAAATCCGATAGACGGCGAGACGGCGTCCCGCCGCCCCCGGCAGCGGCCCCTTGAAAAGCATCCTCGCAATGAAGCGATTGGCGCTCGCGAAGCTCGAGGCGAGATCCGGCTGGGGGACATCGAGAGAAGAGATACCGCTCATCCCGCGCCCTTCCCGTCGAGTTCGCTCAGCAAGGCGACTTTCTCCTCGATCTCGACAAGGTCGGTCTTGCCGGCCGTCAGAAGCTGCAAGCCGTGCTGGATCATGGAATGGCCGCGCATTTCGCGGAGCCAATATGCGCGGGCCGCCGATTTCGCGCTGAAATAGAGATCCAGCAATTGGCCGTCGGGAATGAGCGTCTCGGCGCAGACGGTGCGACCGACGAAGCCGTTGACGCAGCCTTTGGCGTCGCAACCGGTGCCGCGATAGCGCAGTTGATTGGAGGAAACGCCGCAATACTGGGCCGCAAGACGCGCGCGCTCGCGGTCGACCAATTGAGCCTCGACGGCTTCGACGAGGGATTGCGAGCAAGCGGGACAGAGTAAGCGGACCAGTCGCTGCGCGACGAGACCGGAGATGAGGGCGGGATCGCGGAGTTTCCACTCGTCGACGCCGACATCGCGCAAGCGATCGAGGATGCCGAGCGCGCTATTGGCGTGGACGGAACACCAGACCTGATGGCCCGATAAGACGGCCTGAAAGGTGAGCTCGGCCGCTTGCCGATCGCGAATTTCGCCGACCATGATGACATCGGGATCGGAGCGCAAGGCAGCGCGGATGGCCTCGGTGTAGCGCTGCTCGCGCTCGCCCGGAGAATTGGCGTTCATGATGGGGATTTGGGCCGCGCCGGGGATCGGCAATTCGGGCGGATCCTCGATCGTGTAGACCGATATCTCGCCGCGCTTTTCGCGCAATTCGGCGATGAGGGCGCGCTGCAGGGTGGTGGTCTTGCCGCTACCTGTCGGGCCGCTGATAGCGTTGAAGCCGACGGATTTCAGACGCATGACCTGAAAATCCTGCTTTTGCAACTCGGTATAGCCGAGGCTTTCGATATCGGTATTGTCGTCGCGCGCGGAGCGCAGCAAGCGCATGACGCATTTGCCGCCGTCATTGGCGTTGGGCGAGTATTGCAGCCGCAAAAGATCGATCTCGATGGGGAGGATTTTGGAAGCGCTCTGGGTGATGCGAGCGGCGCGGAAATTCGCCCAGCCGGTGGCATTGTCGGAGGAATCGGTCGCGGCGAAAGCGCCGCCGACCAGCGCGAAACCCTCATCGGGACGAATATCCCGATAATGGACGAGTGCCCCATAAATGCGGAACGAGATGCGGCTCGTGGCTTTGGTCAAGACGATATGAATGTCGGTCGCGTTGCGCTTGACCGCTTCGCCGATCAGCTCGCGAAGCCGCCCCTGCGTCTCGCCGGCGGAAATTTCTCCGGTTTGGCCGCGGCGGACATTCTGATAAATCTCGGCCAATTGCCCCATGGGGATGCTGCGCGGCTGTTCGATCGGCAATCCTCGATCCTTGGCCATCGCGTAGAGGTTATAGAATTCGGAAGAACCCTCATGGCCGCGGGCGATCAGGAACAGCCCGTTATCGAAGAGCGCGCAGATCTGCCGGGTCGATTCCGAGATCGCGAATTCGCTATTCTGGGCCGTCAGCAATTTTCCGTCTCGGGCCCAAATCTTGGCGCGTTCGATAAGATCCGAATCCGGGAGATCGCCGGCGATGGCGAGGGATTTCGCCATCGAGCTCGCCGCTGCGGCCGCCTTATCGGGTTGGGGCTTCTCGACGATATGGACTTGCGGCCGCGACATCGCGATCAATTCCCCGCCGTCGTCGCCGACGGCGTCGGATCGGCGCTGGGCTGCGCGGCGCCGGCGCTGATGCCGAGGCGAACATCGACGGCATTGCCGTCAAGGGCGGAGACGCCATCGGCATCGATCGTCGTGATCCTCCATCCGTTGGCGAGGCGCAAGCCTGGGCGGACGTTCAAGGTTGACCCATCCGGCATCAGGATGGTGGCGCTCATATGGCCGGCGATTCCGGAGAGTTTGAGGATATAGGGCGTATTGGCCGGTACGGCATTCTGCTGGTAACTGGCGGCGACAAGCGGATTGGAGAAATCGGGATTTTCGGGTGCGGCGGCGGCACCGAGATCGGCGAGCTTCTTGCGCAATTCGGCGAGTTCCAATTCGCCTTTGGCAATCTGGATCTCGCCTTGGATCTGCTGCAATCGCGCGAGGAGACCGTCGACCGGCGCGGTCGGCGGAATTTGGCTATCGGCCGAGTCCGGCTGCGGCGAGGGTGTCGCCTGGGGAGGAAGCGGCGCTTCCGCTGCCGGCGGCGCTGGCGCCAAGGGATCGAGCGGCTGGCCGGGCGATGGAGATTGCGCCAGAGCCGGAAGCGCGATCATGGTCATCCCGATGGCCGATAAAATGCCGAGCCGGCGAAGATGGTTAAGGAGCCGCATAAAGATTGCCCTCCATTTTCCAGGTTTGCGATTGCGCCTGCCACGAGATGCGCTCCAGCGCCAAAGCCGGAATGGCGAGAAGCGGCGCGATCGAATCGGGATGAATTGCGGTTTCGACGAGGATGGGAAGTTTGGGCGCCGGGGGTTTAGGCGCTTCCGCGCTGCCGCTGGGAATCGGCGGGAGCGGCTCCGGATCGGAGATCTTGATTGTGAGCCCGGCGGCCTGGAAATTGTTCCAAAGTCGCGTGCGCCCCTCGCGCATGGAAAGCGGCGCGGCGGTCGAAGATGGGGGCGAGAGTTGGGGGAGGGCGAGAGAAATCGTCGCGCTTTCGCCGCCATCGGCGATGAGAGGAGCATCGAGACCCGCCTGGCGGGCGATTTGGACGATATGAGCGATCTGGCCGTCCTTGCGCGTCCAGCGCGCTTGGGCGGAAGCTCCATCGCAATGGAGGCTCGCAAGCTCCCATCCCGGAATCGCGAGATAAAGGCGCGCGAGGGCACGGTCGCAGGCTTTGAGGAAGTCGGGAATGGCGGGAGCCTGCAGCCAGGGTTTGAGCTCCGGCAGGTTGGCATTGGGAGATTGCGCGGCGGCTTCGGCGGCGAGGCGCTGCAATTCGAGCTCGGCCTGCCAATCGAGATAAGCGAGCGTGCCATAGCCCGCCGCGAAGATAAGGCATCCCAGCATGGCGAGACGCAAGATGAGGCCGCGCCGCGATAGGGATTGCAATCGGGCGACGTTGCGCGCATTAAAATCGGAGAGAAGGGTCTCGAGGGGAATCTGCTCGGCGGTCGCGAGGTTCCAGGCGGCGGGGGCAATGATCTTGTTCCAAGTCGCGGTGCCGAAGGCGAGGAGGTCGCGCATGGCCGCGGCGCAAGTTTCGGCATTCTCGTAGACGGCATCGCGGGCGGCGATGACATTGCCGTCGCGGCAGGCTACCAGCCAATGGCGATGGCCGAGATCGAAAGCCGCGATGTAATCCTGTCCCAGATGCTGGCCGAGAATGGAGGCGGCAACGACCATGCCGGGCTTATGGCCCATGCGGCTCTGGCCGTAGCCGATCTGCGGACGCGCGAGCGGGGTCTGGCGATAGACGAAAAGATCGGGCTTGGGCGTAAGCTTGGCGGCATGAATTTTCGCCGTCGCGAAAGGTTTCAGGATGACGATATCGCTCGGCAACCAGGAGACGCCGATCGCATAATGCCTGCCGCCGATTTCGAGAATGCCGGACTCGGCCTTCTCGCTTGCTGATCCGGCCGCTTCGGATGGCGCCTGGGACGGCCTTGCGAGATATTCGGGATCGGCGCGAAGCGGGTTCATGAATCGGACCCTAGAATCCGAGATCGACGATTTTCGGGGTGATCATGATGACGATCACGGTGTTGTTTCGCTCGCCCTCTTGCGAGCCCCCCAAGCCCCAGAACGAGGGATCGCCGATGCCTTGCTTGTCGAGCGAGGAGAGATCCTTGCGGAATCCGGTCAGAACCAGGGTATTGCCGCTGCGCAGCCGCGTTTGCTGGCTGAAGCCGCGGCTGTCGATCTCGGGGATTTGGATCTTCTGGTCGCCGCTGGCGACTTCGTTAAGCGCGGTCAGATTCGAGAGATTGAGGCTGTATTGCAGCAGCACTTCGCCATTGCCGAGAATGCGCGGCAGCAATTGCAGATTGAATCCTGTGACGACGGTTCCGGGAACAAGGCTGGTGACGGTTCCCGCGCCGTCGACCTGCGCAACCGAAACCTCTTTCAGGAAAGAGGTCTGGGTCGCGTCCTGAACCGGAACCAGCTGGTTGTTAAGCGTGGTGACGGCGGTTTCGGTCAAGACGGCGACCTTGCCCTGTTTGGAAAGCGCCGAAATCAAGGCTTGCGAGCCGGAGAAGCGGCTTTGGGGATCGACGATGCCGACCGAGAGTTCGCCCAAGGCCGTCGCCGCCGGCACGGCCGGTCCCGCGGCGATGCCGAGACCGCTTTTGGCCATGTCCTCGAAAGCGGCGCGCAAATCGAGACTGAAATTATCGGATTTGCCGATATCGACGGAGAGGACTTTGACCTCGATCACGACTTGTCGGCTGAAGCGCTTATTCATGTCCTTGATGTAATCTTCGACCGATTCCAGAGCGTCGTCGGGCGCGGTGACGGTGACCGTGCCATTGGCGGGCGCGACGGCGACCTTGGCGCCTTCGGGAACGATGGTCTTGATCGCGTCCTCGATCTCCTTCCAGATATTGATGGCGGAATTGGCCTCGATGTTCTGGCTGGTCTGGGAAGTGGTATCGGCGCTGTCCTCGCCATTGGAGGTCGCGGCGATACCGGACGAGATGGCGGAATTGGCGGTCGTGTCGACGGGGAGCGCGGTGATCGAGAATGTGCGGGTTCGATATTTGGCGAAAGTGATCTGCCCATCGCGATATTCCCAGCTCAACCCGAATTGGGCGGCGATCTGATTGAGAATGGTGGAGAGCGGCGCGCGCCAATTGGCGATGATCGTCTCGCGCCCCGTCTCGCCCCCGAGGTTGAAATCCGCGGGCAGCGGCGCCAATTGCGGCGCGGCGGCGCCGTCGGCCGGTTGGACGGCTTGTTGCCCGGAAGTCTCGACCGGAACGGCTTCGACTTCGGCGGGCGGCGTGACGCGGATGCGAACCGGTATGCCGGTCGTTTGGGTGATTTCGGCGCCGATTTCGTAAAGCGTCAGCGGAATGGCGGAGATGATGGTAACGGCTTGCGGTCGTTCGAGCTTGGGGGGCAAGGGTTGACCGCGGGCTGCGCGGATACCGCGCGAACCGAGATAGACATCGTCCGAGCTTTGCAGCATTGCGGCTTCGAGAACCGATTCCGGATTGGCGGCGAGCGCGTAATTGGACTGAGCCTCTTGATAGCGAACCGAGGTTTGACGATCGGCCTCCTTGATGACTTGACAGGCCGAAAGAAGCGCCAGGCAGAGAATCGAGAGGATAAAACGCGCCATCACTCGGTCTCCTGCGCGGTGATCACGAGAACCTTGTTGCCGGTGTAAAGTTTGCCGACGATGGGCGGCGAGGCATGAGCGAAGCCCGATAGAAGCGAGGCGACGGCTTCCTCGAATGTGCCGGCGAAGGTTCCGCCGGCCGACAGGGGATAGAGGTAATTCGCGTCGTAGACGACCTCCCAGCCGGCAATTTTCGCCCACGAATAGAGAACCTGATCGAGCGTGGCGCCGGCTTCGGCTCTCCAGGCATTGGGGGCGACCGGCGTAGCCGGATTCGCGACAGGAACGGAAGGCGCAATGGGCAAAGGTGCGGGGGAAGGCGGGGAAGCGAGCGGGGCGGATATGGGCGCTGCGCTCGCCGGCATCGAAAGCGGATCGCCGGGCGGGGTCGAGAGATTGGGGATGCGCGCGGTTTGGATCGGAACGGCACTCGGCGCGATAGGCCGTAAAAGGCCGTTTCCCGGACCGTCTTGCGAATCCGGCGCACGGGATTGCGGTTGACAGGCCGCGAGAAAAAGCAGCAGCGCGCCGGCAAAAGGACGCAACGGCCGATATAGCGAAGGCAGCATGCGCGAAAACCCCCGATCGAGCTCCGACGGGAGGCAGCTTATAGAATTTTGGACTTTTGGCAATAAATTTTAAGAATCCTGCCGGACGTCTATCTATCCTATTTGATATCAATGGCTTGCCGATATTGATATTTTGGCTATTTGGCTGTATAAGCGCATTGGGCTGAAGAAGAGGCCTTATTGCAATTACGAGGAGCAAGGTCCATGGCGACGAATTCTCCCCTGGCGATGCCGGCGACGTTTAACGACAGGCTTAGCGCTTTCGCTCAAACGAAGCCGTCGGATCGGGATTACTTGCAAGTTCTGCTCTTGGATGAGCCGCTGGACGATATTGTCGCCATTGGCGATCGCATCCTTTCTATGGAAGATGCGCATGAAGCGGCTCTGAGGATCTGGGGCACATACGGTTCGGAGGAATCGACCTTTCTGGCGGCCATGGATGGCGACCGCAATATCGTGGTCACCAAGAAGAGTCTAATCGGCTTCATCCAACAGAGACGGCTTTCGGCCATCGAGTAATCGGGATAGCGCGATGCCGAGGGGCTTGCTCGCCTCGCCTTGGTTGGCTTTCGCCAGGATCTTTCCAATCCTGGCTTGTCTTACCCTTTTCCCCATGATGGAGGCGGCGGCAATCGTTATGCCGCCGCCTTCGCAGCCTCCCGTCGATACTACGCCGAAAGCGCCGCCGAAATGCCCTGGCAGCGTTTCGCCGAGCGCGGGGCTCGGGCAATTTTGCCAGGGCAAGGGCGGCGGCCGCGTCGCATCGATTCGCGATTTCATCAATGCTGTCTGCCCCGGCTGTTCGATCGGAGCGAATATGGTGCAGATCGCTTACGATATCGGCAAAAACTCGATGTCGGCCTTAGCCTCCAAAGTGCTGGGGCTGATCCTGGTGGGCGTCGCGCTGTGGATGGCTATACGAATCGGCCGCGCCTGGCTTTCGGTTCCCAGCGAAAGCCTCGCGCATTGGAAGGACATTCTCGGGACAATCGCGCGATTGACGCTGGTTGGGGCCATAATCTCACCGATGACGATCGGCCGGCATGGCGCTCCGGGTGCCGGCAGCGGTGGGGCTTTCGACTTCCTGTTCGACTATATCGTCGGCCCGATCATGCTGCTGGGAATGGGTCTGGGAACGGATCTCTTGAACGGCATCGATGGAATCGCCCTGGCCTCGGCCAGCGGCTCGGCCGGCTCGATGATCATGGATGTGAAGCAAGGCATGGTGGACCTGATCTATTCCATGCAATCCGTCCTCGCGACGGGCATGGCGATCGGGGTCTGGATGATGGGGAAGATCGGCTTGAGCGGCATCGGGCTCGCGTATTTTGTGACCGGCCTTTTGTTGACCGCCATCTATGTCGTTCTGTATTTGAAGTTTCTCTATCTTCTGATCAGCGGCGTGGTGAGGTTTCTGATCGTGTTGATTTTATCGCCGGCAATTCTGGGCGC
Organism: uncultured Rhodospirillaceae bacterium; assembly: GCA_964415425.1. Classification (GTDB taxonomy): domain Bacteria; phylum Pseudomonadota; class Alphaproteobacteria; order Dongiales; family Dongiaceae; genus Dongia. Next base: position 62,826 of record CAYQAG010000003.1, read on the forward strand.
GTATGTCTTCCCCTTTACCAAAAACATTGCCGGCGCCGCTCTCCGCAATATCGTCTATTCGAGCATATTGATGTTCACGCTTTCCGCAGGCTTCGCCATCATCGGCGGAGTTTACGTCTCGGTAACCGTACCGGTCAGCTTCAATGGGATCAGCGGCACATGTTCGACGATTTGCGAAATGGTGAATGACGAAAATATGCGCATGGCCGACTCGTTCGGAGACGTCTTTCCATTTTTCCTGTTTCTGATCGTCATGGCGATCGGCGGTTGGATCATTCTCTCGCTCTGCGAGACGATCGCCGGGGAATTGGCCGAATTCGGCGCGAATATCGCCATGGGATCCTTGGCGCCGGGCGTGGGCGGGATGGTCGCGCGCGGCGCCGGCCGAGCCGGAATGGCGGCCGGCCGAGCCACCGGCAGGGGTCTCAAAGCCGGTTATAGGGCGATCCGCAACAGGCTCCGCGGCGGCTCCTAAGGCGCGTCGGCGCCGCGTCCCCGCTAATTTCGGTAGAAAACTCTTACCGATAAGCCTATTCTATCGGCTGAATTCCGCCGGGTTGGAAAGGAGCAAGTCATGGCCATTGTCCCGATCCGCGGCACCGCGAAAGACGATCCTGGCCTGATCGGCACGATCGGCGACGATATCATTCTGGGTCTCGCCGGGAATGACGTCCTCCAGGGTCAGGGCGGCAAGGACAAGCTCGATGGCGGTCTCGGCGCCGATCTCATGATCGGCGGCGATGGCGACGATACCTATTTCGTGGACAATGTTCTCGATCTCGTTCTCGAAGATCCGAATGAGGGCATCGATACGATCTCGACCAGCCTCTCGGTTTTCGGGGCGATCGCCGAGGTCGAGCGCTATGCGTTTACGGGCAAGGGGAACTGGACTTTCATAGCCGGAAACGCGGCGACGAGCGGCCTCTCGATTTTCGGCGGGGGCGGAAGCGATCTCATCCAAGGCACGGTTTGGGCGGATATGATCGATGGCGGCAAGGGCGGCGATTTCCTGCTCGGCGGCGACGGCGACGATGTCTATTACCTGGACAATGTCGCCGATCGGGCGGTCGATCTCGGTCTTGCCGATACGGGCGATAAGATCGTGGCCGCGATATCGGTCGATCTCGCGATCCACGGCATCGGTATTGAGAATATCGATCTGCGTCCCGGGAAAACCGCATTATCGGCTCTAGGCGATGCCGGGGCGAACGTCATTACCGGCAATGCCGGCAATAATTGGCTGGATGGCCGCGGCGGCGCCGATCTCCTGGTCGGCAATGCCGGCAACGATACCTTCGTCGTCGATAATAGCGGGGATTTCGTCGTCGAAATCGCCGACGATCCGATCGCGAAGATCAAGGGCGGTATCGATCTCGTCCGGTCCTCGATTTCTTTCGATTTCGGCGATACGGCGCAGACGACGACCGGAATATGGCTGGAAAATCTGACCCTGACGGGAACGAGCGCGATCGACGGAACCGGCAATGCGCTCGGCAATATCATCATCGGCAATGGCGGCGATAATCGGCTCCAAGGCTTGGCCGGCAACGATAAACTCGATGGCGGCGCCGGCGATGACACGCTCGATGGCGGTAGCGGCAAGGATACGCTGATCGGGGGTTCCGGCAATGACGATTTCATCATCGATATCCCTCAGGACATCGTGGTCGAATCGAGCCAGCTCGGCGGGATCGATACGATCAGGCTGGCGAGCGGCGCCGATGAGGCCGGCTTTATCCCTAAAAACGGAACCCTGCCCAGTTACAGCCTGGCAAAGCTGGCAAATGTGGAAAACCTCGATTTCGCGAACGCGGTTTCCGGGTTCGCTCTCGCCGGCAATAAGGCGGACAATCTGCTGATCGGGGGCAGCGGCAATGACCGGCTTAAGGGCGGCGCCGGCAATGATAGCCTCGATGGCGGGGCCGGCTTCGATCGCGCGCTCTATATGGGAGCGATCGGCAATTTTCAGATCGCGGCCGCATTGGGCGCGGATGGGCTCTCCGGCACAGAAGACGACAGGCTTTCGATAACCGATCTTCGGAAATCCGGCGAGGGCAGCGACCGTCTCGTCAATATCGAAATGCTGGAATTCGTAAACGGCAGCAGCGTTTCCAGTCTAACGATCCCGCATGGTTTCGCGGATATGGATAGCACTCCCGATCTGGTCTTCGCCAATGCGATGGCCGGAAGTGCGAGCGGTCTGCAGGTCGCGGTGACGGGTTTCCAAGCCGGATCCGGCATCGCCTACAGCCTCGTCGGCGATTCGAGCGTCGGCGGCTTTGCGATCGACGCGCTGACCGGCCTCGTCTCGCTCGCCGATCCCAGCAAGATCGACGCTTTGGCGGGATCCTATCGGATCGTCGTCAAGGCGACCGACGATCGGGGGCTCTTCTCGACAGCGGCCTTTTCGATCGGGGTTGCTCCTTGGACGATCGGCGATCTCGATGGGACTCCCGACGCCGTCGCGGAAAACGCAGCGCCGGGAACGAGCGTCGGCTTTACGGCCAATGCCGTCAACCCGAAGGGCGGCGGCATGATCTATAGCTTGATCGACGATGCCGGCGGGCGATTTACGATCGATGCCTCGAGCGGCGCGGTGACGACGGCAACAAGCCTCGATTACGAAAGTTCGTCGCATCATAAGATCGCCGTCAAGGCCGAGTCGGCAACCGATCCCAGTCTGTTCAGCGTTCAGGAATTCGATATCGCGGTTTTGAACAGCGCGGATACGATCGATCTCACCAAATTGCCGGCGCATGCGGGCTTCATCGTGCAAAGCGACCTGCCCACGGATCATGTTGGCTGGAGCGTAAGCGTTGTCGGGGATATCAATGGCGATGGATTCGAGGATTTCGCCCTCGGCGCGCCCTTCATGGATGGGCGCCTCGGCGCCTATAATTCGGGTCGGGTTTATGTGGTTTTCGGGGGGGCGTGGGCTTTCGGTCAGAGCGTGACGGCCGGGGGCTACGATCGCGCGGTGATGGATCTCACCGGTTTCACAGATGCGCAAGGATTCATGGTTTTCGGCGATGCGAAGGGCGATGTCGCCGGCTGGAGCGTTTCGGGCGCGGGCGATATCAATGGCGACGGCTTCGCCGATCTCGCGATCGGCGCATGGCACGGCAGCGATGGCGGTGCCGATGCCGGGGAAGCCTATATCGTCTTCGGGCGCAGCGGGGCTTTCGGCCAAACGGTCGTCTCGGGGGGAACCAGCCAGCAGATCCTCTATCTCGACACGCTCTTGGCCGGGGACGGGTTCATCGTCCAAGGCGATTCGGCTGGCGACCATCTGGGGCGAAGCGTCGCTTTCCTCGGCGATATCAATGGCGACGGATTCGGAGATTTGGCGGTGGGTGCGCCAATCGACAATGTCGGGGGCGGCCTGAGCGGTCTGGGTTCGGGCGCTGTCTATGTCGTCTTCGGTCAAAGCGGGGGATTCGGCCAGACCGTGAATAGCGGAGGAAACGATCGCCAGGTGATCGATGTTTCGAGCTTGAAAGCGGCGGAAGGCTTCTTGATCCGCGGGGATACCGGCTATGACGACGCGGGGTATAGCGTCGCCGCGGCCGGCGATGTCAATGGCGACGGGTTTGCCGATATCGCGCTCGGCGCCCCTCAGCATCTGACGGCCAAGGCCGGGGCAGCCTATATCATCTTCGGGCATGATGGCGGATCGGCCTTCGGGATAGCCGATTTCCTGACCCAGCGGCAAACGATAGACTTAACCCTGCTTAGCGCCGGGGAAGGTTTCGTCATCCGCGGCGACAGTAAATACGATGCGGCCGGATTGAGCGTTTCGACCGCCGGCGATATCAATGGCGACGGATTCGACGATCTCATAATCGGCGCCCCTTACGGCGACGATGCGGGGGGAGATGTCGGCGAGGCCTATGTGGTCTTCGGCCATGCCGGCGCTTTTCCCGCCGTCAATCTCAAATCCCTCTCTCAGGCTCAAGGCTTCATCATCGAGGGACAAAGCCTTGGCGGGCGATTCGGGCATAGCGTCGCCGCGGCGGGAGATGTCAATGGCGATGGGTATGACGATCTCATCATCGGCGCGCCTTATGCCGACGATGCCGGCTGGGATGCCGGCGCGGGCTATGTGATCCTCGGTCATGGCGGATTCTTCGGCCAGACGGTCAATACCGCCGGAGGCGATCGCCAAGTCCTCAAGGTCGGAAATCTCATGCCTAGCGACGGTTATCAAATCCTCGGCGATGAGGGTCGGACGAGCACGGTCGGGGATTTCAGCGGCGATAACGCCGGATGGAGCGTCAATGCGGCTGGCGATATCAATGCCGACGGATTCGACGATTTCATAATCGGCGCACCTTACGGCGACGATTCGGGACCTTGGAAAGGTGGCGAGGCCTATGTGATTTACGGCGGGCCTTTCGCACCTTTCGGATCTCCGGTCAACGGTTCCGGCACCGCCGGCGCCGATATCCTGATCGGCAGCTTCCAGGACGATATTCTGAGCGGCCAAGCCGGCGCCGATGTGATCAGGGCCGGAGCCGGCGACGATACGATCGTCGTCCCCGATTCCGGATTCTTCCGGATCGATGGCGGCGGCGGGAGCGATCGGCTGGTCTTTGCCGGGGGCGGCGCCTTGACGCTGGCGGCGGGCAGTCTTTACGGGAAGATCGACGATATCGAGAGTCTCGATTTCGGAAATGGCGTTCCAGATACGATCACGCTCAGCAAATTCGATATCCTGGACCTATCGAGCGTTAGCGCTGGCGCCGGGCTTCCCAATCTGCTGACCATCGAAGGAGAGATCGGCGATTCGATTTCTCTGACCGGCGGCGGCTGGACGACCTCATCACTGATCTTATCGGGTTATACGGTCTTCGCCAATCTCGGCAAGCTGGTTGCTGTCGATACGGATTTCGGCAATGTCGCACTGAACTAGCGAGAGGCGGTTTATATCAGCCGTTCCCCCAAGCACCCAGGTGAGTTCAAATCACGGCGACATTGGATAAAGCTTCGGGCCCACGCTATCCCCTCTCACATTCCATGTGTTGATTGACGAGAACAACCCCTTCCCAACGATTGCTTCCTCGATAGATTCCTGCAACGAACCGCAAGTGCCAATCACTCTACAATCCGTCAATTGGGCTGCGGGCATCCTAGTCTTTCCAACAGTCGCGTCGGTACTTTACTGGCGTCCTTTATTCGATTGGCGTCGATGATAGGCAGCAGGTTTAACGAAGCGGCTTCCTCGACCAAGCTCAACGGCACCAGAGCAGGGCAATAGTTTCGCCCTTCCGAGCCAGTCGAGCCGCGTTTGCAGCTCCTCGGAATCAGGTGGTATTGATCGAAGTTAAAAGCCGCAACTTCGACCTTCTGACCATTCTCGATGGCAATGACCTTCCAAAAGCCACTTGGCACGACGTGCGGCTTGGGTCGGCCGTTCTGAAGCTTGGCCGATGGCAGGCCTGGCATGGGGAGTTCGTAGAGGGAGCCGACAGAGATGAGGATCGGTTGGTCAATCGACTGAGCTAATTTCTTTTCGGCTTCTTCAAGTGCTCCCCACGGGCCTACATTGAATTCGCCGCATTGCGGAACAATGTTCGACAGGATGTTCGCCTGCTGCCACTGATCATCAGCGAGCCCAGTAAAATCCGTAAGCAGCGCCAAGTGGCCGCGCTCATAGCCGACTTTGGCATAGGCATCGGCCCAATCGGCCTCGTTGATTCGTTTATTGGGAGGAAAGTTATCGTCAACCTGCCAATCTCTCGGTCGAGTTTTGCCGATGCTGTCTTTCTTCAAACTAAACGAGACCCAGTCCGCGAACTTCGTCCGTCTGTTAAAGGCGAGAGTGTAAATGTCACGGTCTACGATTACAGATTCCTCCGTGTGTCCCACCGGACAACCAAATGGACAATCTTCGGTAACTCCGTCCATAACGACTGCACTAAGAAAGGTGAATTCAGGCTCCGGCGCGACGGGCCCTCTTGATATCGCGCAAGAGCCAATGGCTATCAAAGACGCAACAAGAAATGCATAATGTAAAAGCTTCATGCTCTTCTCCACACTCTCGCTCAAGGCCGTAATGTCAATATAGCAGGATCACGACCATTCTAAAAGCCGATGCTTGGATTTGTTTGTTCACGAATCCATAGATGGTAGCGATTCGGGAGCGTACACTTGGCGCAGGTTTGCGAGGACGAACTTTACCTTAGTTAGTCGCTCGTTGCCGCATCAGTTGCGGCGATGGGTCTCGGCGGACCGCCGACCGATCCGGGGCAGAACGTCTTCGCCATCAAGAGGTATCTGAAGGAGTTCTACGCAAGCTTCGACCTCAGTGGCATGTTCGCTGCTACAACGCGTGACAAGGCGCTATCAGGCCTATCCCGATGGAAATCTGCCCCTGCTGGAGAAGACCATGGTCTATCGGGCATTGCTCGGAACCAATGTATCGCATGAGGGCAAAGCGGGCCGCCTGAGTCCGAGCGATGGCAAAATAAAATCAATGTCTTTATAAGGCATTCAAGTCATTGTCCGCGTATCGGCTTGCAGGGAGGTATAACCGCTCGCCTCGGGACAATTGCTAGTTGACCGCCTATCGCCGATAGCGCACACTCGGTAACGAGCCCAAGGAGCAAACAAAGGCTTGCTAACCACCTTAAACACGGGGGCGATAACCAGTATCGTAGGGGAAGTTACATCTAAAATGGCGGGGATTGGAGATATTAAGGCTGCTTTGCGCAAGTCTGGCGCGCGCGTCATCTCCACGCGCGGCTTCGCTAAACGCCCGCTGCCCTCAATCCGATTGGATCTTTGTTTCCGCCTTCTCCAGGATCTGCAGAAGCAATGCCCCCTCAGTGGGCGTTACGAATACATCCTTGAGCCGCTTCGTGACGCCCTGATCGGGCAGCCGCGGGAAGAACGGCACTATTGGGTCAGCACCTTCTACACGCTGTTGATGGATGACGAGACGAAGAGGAAGAATGCGACCTACTTCACGCCGCCATACATCGTTCGTCACCTCATCCGTTGCGCCGAAGAAGCGGGGTTCGATCTCAGGAAACATACGATACTCGACCCGGCGGCCGGCGGCGCTGCCTTCGTCGCCAGTCTCGCAGGTCGAATGATCGGCGAGGGATGTGCACCGGACGACGTTCGAGATCGTTTGCGGGGCATCGAAATCGACAAGAACCTTGCAGCGCTGGCTGAAATCCACCTTTCCCATGCCCTTACGGGTGGTTACGATCAGCCTAGTATCTTGAAGACCATCCGCGTCGGCGACGCGCTGCAGACTCGCGGTACCGAGCTCTACGATGCGGTGTTCATGAATCCGCCGTTCGGCCGGCTCCTCGGCAGCGCTCATCTTAATACCGAAAAATGGAGCACGATCTGCGATCCTCGGCACGTCAACAAGTATGTGCTGTTCTTCGCGCTTGGCCTGCGCCTAGTGCGACCGGGGGGTCTGATCGCGCTAATTTCACCGGCGAGCTACATCGCCGGTCCTTTGTTTTCCAAGATGCGCGAAGAGATACGCCGATCAACTGATGTAATCCGCCTTGATATCTTAGGTCGGGACAATGTTTTTTTCAATGTTCAACAGGATACGGTGACGGCGCTCTTCCGCAAACGGTACGAGCCCCGGACAAATCGTTCCTTGTTCTTCGTCTCATGCGGTCGGATCAGATGTAGTTGGCGCTCAAAGGAGATCGGCACCGCACGCTCTGCCGACAACCAATTCGGATCTGCCTGGATTCTACCGAGCGGGTTGGGGGAGCGCGACGACGTTGCGTTCGTCTCCTGTCCGGGTCGGCTCGGCGACTACAACGTCGAGATCAAGACCGGCTACTTCGTGTGGAATCGAGAAAAAGTTCGCCTCAACAAGAAGAGGCCGAAGAGAACGGAGAGTCAATACCCGTTGCTATGGGCGAAGAATATCAGCGCGGGACGGTGGTGCTGGCCGGCATCAAAGGACGGAGCGAGGGTCGACTTTGTATCCTTTGCCGGCGAGAGTTCCGGTGTGATCAAGACATCGGCCATTGCGCTCCAACGCACGACCAACAATAAGCAGCGTCGCCGCCTGCTGGCGGCGATCATTCCCTCGACTGTGATCGATGCCTATGGCGGCTTCGTCAGTGAGAACCATACCATTCTAGTTTTGCCGAAAGATGGTGCACGCCTTGATCTCATCTGTCGGCTCTTGAACAGTGCCGCCGTTGACGCCCGATATCGGCGCATCGCCGGCACGGCCAGCGTTTCGGTGTCGTCGTTGCGCGACCTGCCGTTACCCAAGCCCGACCACCTTCTGGACGCGCTTCGCGTTGTGGATGATTTCGATCAGGCGGTTGAGCTTGCCTACCAAAAGTCATCGGCGTCGCCGCAGTTGCTACCGCAGGTCAGGGCAGTACGCCAATGAAACGCCCGTCCGCGCCGGCGCTGCCGTTCCGCCGTCAGGATCACGACCTGAACAAGATCAAAGAGCGCGATCTAGAGATGGCGAAGCAAAAGCGGGCGTTGATCGAAAAAATGAGGCAGACGAGTGCCAAGCCGAAGCCCGCCAAGTCCGTTGAACCGGCCGTCCAACCCGAAGGGCGTCCAGTTCCGCCGGCTGAAACGATCATCGCGGCGACAAAAAACCTTCCACTCATTCAAGCGGATCGCATCGACGAACGCGCAGCGCCCCGGCCTCCCGTTCCCGAGTTGGTTGAAGCACTGCTGCGAGTGCAGCGCACGGATCGTTCCGAAGCGGTTCTCTGCTGGCCCTATGCACCGCCGAACATCGCCATCGTGCATTCCCTAGCCGTGCAGGCCTTGCTCTCGGTCCCCCCGCCGCCGAGTGCGGATGGGCAAGGTGCGGACGAGCCGTTGCCGCTTCGCACCCTGTTTTATCCGTGGGTGCGGCCATCCCGCATGGCGCAGTCCGGCGTTCTGGTCGATAAGACTTGGGTTCTCAAGACCAATCTGCGCCACATCAACCAAAGCCGCGATAGCAAGAAGAACCATTCGTCGCCGCTGGCAGACATGCATCGCGCCTTGATCCGAGTGAAAGACTTGGATGGCGAGGTTAAGGGGCGGCGAGGGCGGCCGAAGAGCAAGATCCCCGAATACTCGCATCCGACGCTGACGGAGGTCTCACCCCAAGCGGTGCTGATGGACGACTCTGCAACGTTGCTTGGTCTGTTGCATCGAACGCGGCGCTTCACGCAACTCCCGGACCTCAACCTCGGCTCGCATGATGACCCCAAGACTGCGCATTACATGCTGCTCGGGCTGCATCGCAGCACGCGGCCGAGGCGGGCCTTGAGCAAGTCCCTGGCGCCCGTGCATGCCGTTCTCGTTGATGCGACGAGCCGGGCCAAGCGAGGACTGGGTGACGCTTGGAAGGAAAAATATGCGGAGGTGCTGACCACGGTCAGGCGGACGTTCGGCCATATCCCGGCCCTGGCCATCACCGACGATCCGTTTGTGCACACAGTCTTTGTCCGTGACCTGCTCGCGATGCACGATGCCAAGGGGGAGATGCCGAAGAAGGGACAGGCACCGATCGGCCAACCGGCGCTCTATTGCGAGCAGGGGTCCATCGTCGCTGCGACCAATGCCGCGCCGCTCATCTTCGATGGATGCGAACGCATTCGGGCCGTCGGTTTCGGCGGGATCGGCGGCGAAGTCCTGAGTGCGCTGAACAGTCTTCATGCGCGTGCGCTGGCGATCGATGACGAGCAGTCCGCACGGCTGCTGCGCACGGTGAAATCCGTGATCCGCCGATGCGCCAACGCGCCCGGCGGTCTCCAGCTCCTAGACGATTTCGTGACCGAGCAGGACGGCATTGAGGTCGCAATGCAAGTTATGCGCGGCTATCGACCTCATACCATTTTCGGCGAACTCGAGAATCCGGCCCTGGCGCTCGTTCAAGGTTATCCCGAGGACATTAAATCGCTGCGCCAAAAGACCGGGGAATTTCTGGATCAATACAAGACGACGACGCCCATGGGATCCGTCCTAGAAACCGTGGTGGGCGAACTGATGGGGAAGTCGTCGAAAGTTCTACTCACCATGCGCGACGGCACGGCCCTGGACTTCGCGCGGGCGCGCCTGTCGGCCTCACCGATCGGCGAGCGCTTCAAGAAGCGCCTGGAGCAGGAAATGCTGATCGCCATGGATTATCCGAGCACCGAAGCCCTGCTCCGCGAAGGGGGTGGCAACGATCCGCGCACCTTCCGCAACCAGATCAACTGGCTGGTGCTCGTCGGTCCGAAACGGGTGGATGCAACGCGGCTCATGGCGCTTCCTTGGCTGCCACGCGAGGTCATCGTGATCGGCGATCTCGATCTCCTGAGGAATATTGCCGGAGACGCGAAGCGGCTCTCGCGCTTCACGGCGTTCGGCGTTCCGGTCCAGAAGCGTCTCGTCATGCTCGCGGAGGAAGGCTCTGCCGAGATTGTGCGGCGCGATGCCACTCGGACTCCCGTGACGTGGGACGAACCGCCAGAGGAAGACGTCGAATTCGTGCCTATGTCGACCGAGCTCGATTTGGGGACCAAGGGAAGCCCGCAGGTCATTCTCCTCAAGACCAGTAACAACTATGAGATCAAAGCGCGGCCCGGCAGCGACCTGGTTGTCTGCGATTGGGACGATCCAGCGAATCCGTTCCAGAAGGGCCGAGCCGATCAGATCAGCGAGGGCGACGAGATTGCGGTCCTCGGCGAGGCCTTCATCGAGGGCGCGCGCGGTCTCTTGGACATCCGCGCGACGGCCGCGACCGGGTTGCGCAACTACCACGAAACGGTTCGCGACGCGCTCCCGCGGATACCGGGCAACACGCGAAAGTATAAAGCGATTGAGATCGCCAACCGCATGGGCGAGCCTGAGCTTGTCGATCGGGTCTACGACTGGATCAACGTGGAAAAATATCTGCAGGAGGATATGAGATTGGTGCGGCCGCATGCACCGCAGACATTCCCGATGTTCCTCCAGTTCATGACGGCGATTGAGCGCGGCGAGCGCGCCGCCCGCATCGACTGGATCTGGGCGGTGGTCGCCACGCGCTCGCGGCGGGTCTCGGCCGCGCTACAGTTCCACGAGGCTTATCTCGGCATTCTCGTCGATCCGCACGCTATGGCGGCCGAGAATCCGAGGCTGGCCGACGGCATGCGCTCGCTGCGCCTCCTTGCCGAGGATTTCGTCGGGCGCATCGAGAAGAAGACCATCATTGGGGCGGAGACGACCGCATGACTCGTCTGAGTATCGCCCCTCAAGCGTTGAATCCATCGCTCCAGGAAGCCAAGGAAGCGGTCGCCGACGCCCTGGTGAACATGACCATCGCACGATGCTCCGGCATCAGCGATTTCGGCCGTGTCGTCTATGGGCGCTCGCCGCAACGGGCGTTTGTGTCAGGATTCTTGTTGCCGCGCTTCGCCGAGATCGGCGACGACGACGAAACCTCCGATATCCATATCGCGGTGGTCGGACTGGACCTGCAGGTGACGAAAGACGCAACTGGGACGGCGGTAGTTCGACCTTGGTTTTCCGTTTATGTCCGCGTCCTTCCGGAATGGAGCGAATTGGTCGATCGTCGCTTGGGCATCCAGCCGACATTCGATCTCATCTCGGCGGTCCGCAAAGAGATTGTACAAAAGATACGTGCCGCGACGAAAGCTCGTTGCGCCACGGAAGGGCTTGTCGGTCGCGACGACCCGAAAAGCATTTCGCGGGACGTGCGCCGTCAGCGCCAGTTCCGGCGCACAGCGCTCAAAGAGGAGGCGACCAAACAGATCTATAAGGAGTACGGGATCGAAAGCGCTCGCCTTCCGGAACGTGAGGACAATGATTCGCCAGAGGCGATCGAGGGATCCACAGAGCAGGAGATACCTATCGATGCGCCGCCGCCGGAGCGCGAAATCTCGTTCAAGTTCGTCTGGGGCGACCATCATGTCCCGTCGCATCTGGCGCGCCCGGCCGATATTCCCATCAAGTGGAAACGCATCGACGTCACGCTTCCTGTCTTGCACTGGGAGATGGACGCTCGTCTGCGGGAGGCCGAGCTGGTTGCTTTTGAACAGGAAATGGCCGCCGCGGTAACCGCGCAAGTCGATGCCTGGTTGTCTTCGCCGGAAGGCCAAGCAGAAGCGTGGCGGGATGAGACGGTGCAGCCGACCGATATCGCCAACGAGGCGACGTGGAAAGCGTTTCTGGAGCGCGTCCGCAAGATGAAGCCTGATCTGCAGGCGGTTCGGCCGCCAATCGACGAGATGCGTGTCACGGTGCAAGACGCGGCCAATTTCGCAAACCCGGATGTCCGCAGCGTGCGTGTCGCGCTGGAGAACAACAATCGGCAACTCAGCAAGAAGCGCCGGCAACATCAGTGCGCATCCGTCTTTGCAGCTGGCATCGAGATCGACCTTCCCGAAGCCGTTCACAGGCCGCTTATTCCGGATCGCATCGAACCATCCTATCGCTTTCGCCACCATATGGAATATCCGGCAATTGGCCTGAATAACGGCATCACGGCATCCGCTTTGGACGGGCGCTTGAAACTCGCCACGACCTGGTCGCCTCGGTTCGTTCAGATCAGGATCGTGCCTCTCGGCCTTGGCGTGCCGGTCGAATTTTCCAAGCTGTCGGCCGACGCCTTCAATCCGGACGAGCTGTTGCCGCTGCCTGCCGCCTATCGAACGTGGATCGATCAGGAATCTGCGCGGCTCAAGATCGAAGTCCGTCAGGGCTTGTCACCGGATGACGCCGCACTCGAATCCGAACGGCTCGCTGAGGATATCGCAGCCTGGAGCCGAGAAGCGGGACTCATCGAGCGCGGTATCAAGCTCCTCATCCAATCGAGACGCGCCTATCTCGACGCGCAATCCGCTTCGGGCGAGAAACGGGCTGACTTCTTGCGCCAAGGTGCGCCATATCGCGCCTGGCTCTTGATGAACCGCGCCCTGCTCGATCGCGAGAAGGGGAATGTCACGGCAGGTTGGCGCCTGTTCCAGATGGCTTTTGTGCTTGCGCATCTGCCGACCATCGCTTCACGTATGGCGGAATTCGCCGATTGGCATGATCCCGCATTCGATGAAGAGGCGGCGACGCTTCTCTATTTCGCCACCGGCGGCGGAAAGTCCGAAGCCTTCTACGGCATCTTGGTCTTTGCGCTGTTCCTCGACCGTTTGCGAGGGAAGGAGCGCGGTGTAACGGCGCTTGTCCGATATCCGTTACGCCTTTTGACGCTCCAGCAGGCGCAACGGCTCCTTCGGCTTCTGATCCAAGCCGAATTGATCCGCAAGACCGTCGGCTTAGGCGATTGGCCGTTCGAAGTTGGATTCTGGGTCGGCAGCGCCAATACGCCGAACAATGTAGGCGGCATCAAGACCGTTCCAGCCGCCGACGACAAGACGCATCGTGACGACGATTTGCTCAAGGCAACCGCTGTCTCGCCGAGCGCGTCGGACAAAGACAGAGACTTCGCGCGCGGCTATACGGACATGCGCGTTGCTTATTGCAAGATTCCGATGTGCCCGATTTGCCAGGAAGAGACAGGACTGCGCCTATTCGAGGGCGCCGTTACCCGGTCCAAACGGGTTGGCATCGTCTGCTTCAACGATTCCTGTGCCTGGAACAAGGCTCATCCCGGCGAGGTCCGGACGCCGCTGCCATTCCTGCTCACCGACGATACGATCTACCAACGGGCCCCCAGTGTCGTGCTCGGCACCGTCGATAAGCTAGCTATGATCGGCCAGCATCCGAATACGATCACAAACGTGCTGGGCATGTTCGGAACCGCGCGCTGGATGGCACCCGACGGCCATCTCTTCTCGCCACGTCCTGCTGACCAGCTTGAATCCGGGCCGGAGAGCGAAGGATACGAGCCCGTGTTTCCGGCGTACCAGAACGGACGCCGGATCTTCAAAGACCCGTTTCCCTCGATCATCATTCAAGACGAAATGCATCTTCTTGAAGAAAGCCTGGGAACCTTCAGCGGCTTGTTCGAGACCACCCTTGAGACGTTGCTGAGTGGCATCGACCAGATTTGCGGCAAGGATCTGGAAGCGGCGCGCTCCAAGAAAGACCGTCCGCGCATGCCGAAGATTATCGCGGCGACGGCGACCGTATCTGATCCCGACAAGCAACTGGCTGTTCTGTATCAACGGAAGCCGCTGCAATTTCCGTATCCCGGCCCCGACCTCTACCGCTCGTTCTACGCCGCGCCTGCGGATCCGCCTTCCGGGAACGCGGATCGTCAGGCTTTAGGTAGTCAGCTTGGAGCCGTGCATGGCCCCCAGGCTGCCGCACCCTGGATGCGGCTGTTCTGCTCACTCATGACTAACGGGGCGAGCCACACCGTAACCACCGTCGCCGCCCTGTCCGCATTCCATGTCTGCATTTCTGAATTGTGGGAGGCGCTTCTCAGCGATCAGCCCGACAGTGCCCTCCAGCGGCTGGAATCCTTTGTCTCGCCGGGGCAAGGCGGGGATTGGCGCCGGGCCGCGCTCGCGGCCTTGCGACAACAGAAACGCCACGATGAAGCTCTGGCACTCATCGATCTTCATCGCATCGCCTTGACTTATGTCACCAACAAGAAGGGCGGCGACCAAGTCATGGACGCGCTCGAAACCCAGGTCCGTCGCGATCACGAAACCAACGCCCTGGAGATGCACGAATTCGAGAGCGAATTAATCACGGGCGGGATCGACATGGGCTCCATCCAGGGGATCATGAAACGTGCGGAAGCCGGAATTCCAACCGGCACACCGATACCGAGCGTCACGAAGTTGATGCGCAGCATCGTCGCTACCTCGGCCATTTCGCACGGCGTCGACGTTGACCGTTTTAACAGCATGTTTTTCGCGGGAATGCCGTCCAACGTCGCCGAGTATATCCAGGCGTCAAGCCGTGTCGGCCGGACCCATGTCGGGTTCGTGGTCTTGATCCCGATACCTCAAAGTAAACGCGACCGCTATATCGTCGAGGCGCATCAGATGTATCATCGCTTCCTGGAGCGGATGATCGCCGCGCCCGCGGCGGAACGATGGGCGGACAACGCGCTTCGCCGCATTACGGCCTCGATCATTCAGGCTTGGGGTGTTCTCCGCGAGATCGAACAGTTTTGCCGGCTAGCGGATGCACAAAAGCATAAGACGCAGCGCAACGACATCGCCAAAACGCTGCACGCGACATTCGAGCATGATCGCATCGCCTTCCGCGACGCGCTGGCCACCTTCATGAAAGCCGCCGTCGGCTTCGACGGGCAGGGCCGCGACGGCCTGGGCAAGCCCCATCACGGCGAGCACTACACCAATGTCATTCTGAAACTTATCAAGGATTTTTCTGACGCGCTTCCGCCGAGCGCGGTGGAGCTGCGCGAGTTGTGGGGCGATCTCGTGCCGACCCAAAAGCCGATGACATCGCTTCGCGACGTTGACGAGGCGGCCATCATCGTCGCTGCGCGCCGTGCTCCCAATATGAACCGATGGCTGACCAATGAATCGGTCGAGCGCGTCATGCGGTCGATCCGAGGCCAGAAATCCCGCGTAAACGATGTCGATGAGCCTGAGATAAGGCCGGAGGAAGCCTGAAAGGGCGCAAACGTGGTATGAGCAAGAACTCATCTCCTACATCGGGCGGACGCAAGCCGCCGCGTTACTTCGGAAAGCCGGAGTTCGCCGAAGACCAAGGACCGAAGCCGCCGACCATGGTTCGCTCGCGCGGCCAGGTCGCCACCACCTACGCGCCGGGCAAGCTCTTCACCTGGGAAGGCGGGCGCGGCATCTGCCTATCGGTGCCGCTAGCGGACGTGAAGAAGCCGCATCCCACGCAGCGACGCATGATCAAGGAGGGGATCGACGAATTTGTCGCGACTTGGGCTGCGCGCGCCGTCAACTGTCGGCCGAACGGCACGCCAATCTACATGGAGCAATGTCTCGACCGGAAATTCCTAAACGGCCACGACGTTCAAATCGATCTGGAGGCCGGCTTCGAATTCACTAATCCAACCAAGATGGGGTACGTCCCCTATCCGTTGCTGTTTCAATGCACGAACTGCAAGCGGTTACGGCACTACGAAAGCCCGGAGGCGCAGGACAAGGATCCGTTGCCGGGGCGGTGCACGGATCATGCCTCGGATTGGACGCAAGTCGATGTCGTCTTCGTCCATTGGTCGGGAACACTTGAGCCGCTCACGCCGACGCGGTATGAATACCTGCCCAATGAGCGCCGTGTCGTCACTTATGAAAAATGCGGCAAATGCGGGAGCGACGAATTTACGCTTCATAACAAAAGCACCAGCTTCTCCGACTGGCATTTCCGCTGTATCGGCTGCTCGGATACCTCAGATCTCACCAAGGCCGACGAGTTCACCTCGAGGATCCTCGGACGTGCACGTCAGGCTGGCGAAACGCATGAGTTCATCGAGATCAACATGCTTCCAGTCTCCTATCGCGCCAACGCCTTGCAGTATGTGCAAGGGAGCCGATTCATCGTTCTGGAGGACGGTCGGCGACTCACCTTGCTCGGTCCTAGCGAGCACGAGGCATTGGCCCGCGAGATCGCCACCATTCACAACATACCATTCGCCGAACCCTCCGACGCCGAGATTCAGGAAATTCTTAAGGAACGACAGCGCCAACAAGAATGGAACGATTGGGTGGAACTCGACGGCGATGCAAAAAAAGCCGGTTCGACGGCGCGGGGGCGCGCCTTTCGAAAGGGGGCTGACGCGATCCGGCAGAAATGGTTCACGGATAGCCTAATCGAAAAAGGTTCAGTTCAGAGCCCGGCCCTCCGGCACAACATCGGGCATCGCGGCGGATGGGCGAGACGGTTCGATCCGATACGACTCACCTTGGAACACGCCACCCTCTACGAGGAACATGTTCGCCGCAAGATCGAGGAGCACAAGGCGAACAACGTGCTGTTCCCGGATCGCACGCTCTCAGATGCGGTGGGAAATCCCCTCCGGGTTGCGGAATATCAGCGCCAGATCGGCGGCTTGCTCAAGCGCAGCGGCATCAAGGAGATGGTGTTAATCCGCAATTTGCCGATCTGCGAATATACCTTTGGCTACTCGCGAGTATCGCCAACACCGATTTACACTCGCGAACATAATAACCGTTCGGTGCCAATGCCGGTCCGACTCATGGCGTTTCCGCCGTTGGTCAGTGAGAATTCGGGCAGTCGCAGCCCGATCTACGTCCTTGAACAGGACAACGAGGCGTTTTACGTCCGGTTCGACAATGCTCAAGTCCTCAGATGGCTTGAGGCCAATGGCGTTCCTGACCTTCCGTCGCATGAACAGTTGGGCGCGACCTATCTGGAGCAGTATGAGGACTTCCAACCATTCATGGATGCGTATCGGACGCGGGAAAAGGGGCGGACGCCGAGGAGCCTCTGCTCCTACATCTATATGTTGCTCCATTCCGTTGCCCATCAAATGATTGAGGCACTGGCCGAAACGTCCGGTCTCGATCGCGATGGAATCGGTGAACATCTCTACCCTGCCGATCTCGCGTTCGTCCTCTATCGCCGGGGCATGACCCCCGATCTTGGCAACATCTCCGCCATGTGGCGCAATCAAGCAGCGTCGTTTCTTGGTCATATGATGGATCCTCGGTCGCTCCGGTGCGGCTCCGGGAGTTTGTGCGATGCCCGTGGGGCCGCCTGTCCCGCTTGCATCCTCATTTCCGATATTTCTTGCATCGCTGGGAATCAGCTTGTATCGCGTGCGGCGCTTGCCGGCGGCTCCTTGCCCATGTGGGAAACACGTGAAGGCGGTCACGACTACCTCACCGGTTTCTTCGAGATCTGTGCATGACGAGCGGCAAAGACAAAAACAAACGTGCGCGGATTGTCGTCACGATGCCCGTTTGGCTATTATCGCTCCTCGAGGCAACCCAAGCAACGGATCGCGGATTAATCTAAGGCCGGATCGACCTATGAAGATTTATGTTCATCGATGAGGCTTGGGCCAAGATCAACCTGACGCGAACCTGCGATCACACCCTACGCGGGGCACGGCTGGTGGCTCAGGTTTCACACGGGCCTTGGCGAATGCATCAACCACTTCACCAACGTCGGTTACGCTTCATCATGAACCAATCACGCTCTAAGCAAAACGAAAGATTACCAATAAAGCCAGCGGTAGGGCGGCCGCCAGCAGGTAGATGATCGTTTGTTTTTCCGATATCTTCGGATTGAATATCGAAAGCCCTGCGCAACAGGTCATCCCGAGGCCCCAGGCATACAGCAGCAGTTCAAATGGCGAGTTCATGAAGCGGAGCGACAAGCGCATGAGCCAAGAGGGGTTTGCGGTCTGAGCAACCTCAGGGTTTTGAAGGATCCATGTCGAGAGACCCATGATAACGGCGATAAGGCCCATCCCTAAAATCGCGACGGATAGGATCAGGGTTTGGAAAACTCCGGCTGCGGAAATTTTCATGTCACTCCTTCTTTTGGTCTGCATGGGTTCATTACTGGGATATCGGCGCCGCCTTTTGCGCCGCGCGATCCTCGAACAGCTTCCAGGCCTCGGGAAAGGATCCGCGGATCGCGCCTTTGGAATACTCGGTCGATCGCGTTTCGAAGAAATTGGCGAATTCCAAGGCGTTGAGATGCGTATCGAGCCAGGGTAGGGGGTGGCTGCGGATATCGAACATCGGGGCATAGCCGAGTTGAGCGAGGCGGAAATCCGCGATATGGCGGATATAGCGCTTGAGCTCGGTCGGCGAGAGGCCTT
>CAYQAG010000004.1:0-1890 GCA_964415425.1 uncultured Rhodospirillaceae bacterium
AGCAGCGAGGGGAGGATCATCTCCTTGATCGCGGCCGCCGTCAGCATGGCGACGGCGCGGCCATATTCGGGCTTCGCCTTCCCTTCCATGATGCCGGCGATTTCCTTGAATTGGCGGCGGACTTCGATCACGACGGCCCCCGCCGCGCGCCCGACCGCCATCATGCCCATGGCCCCGAACAGGAACGGCAAGGCGCCGCCGATGAAAAGGCCGATCACGACATAGGGATCGTTAAGCTCGAAATGGATCGCGCCGACGAGATTGGGGAAATAATGCTTCAGATCCTCGGTATAGGCGGCGAAGAGAACGAGCGCCGCCAAACCCGCCGAGCCGATCGCATAGCCCTTGGTGACGGCCTTCGTCGTATTGCCGACGGCGTCCAAGGCATCCGTAACTTTCCGCACATCCTTCGGCAATTCGGCCATTTCGGCAATGCCGCCGGCATTGTCGGTGACGGGGCCATAGGCGTCGAGGGCGACGATGATGCCGGCCAGCGACAGCATGGTGGTCGCCGAAATGGCGATGCCGTAAAGCCCGGCGAGGCTATAGGCGCCGACAATCGCCGCCGAGATGACGATGGCGGGAAGCGCGCAGGCTTCCATCGAAACCGCCAAGCCCTGGATGATATTGGTGGCATGGCCGGTATTCGAGGCCTGAGCGACGGAGCGCACCGGGCGATAGGCGGTCGAGGTATAATATTCGGTGATCCAGACGAGGAGTCCCGTCACGCCAAGCCCGATCGCGGCGCACCAGAAGATGGCCATCCCCGTGACCTCGGTGCCTTCGAGCGCGCCCAAGCCTAATAGATTCCGCACCAGCAGGAAGATGAGGCCGATGGCGATGACGCTGGCGACGATCAGCCCCTTATAAAGCGCGCCCATGATGCTCTGGCTGGCGCCGAGGCGGATGGCGAAGGTGCCGATGACCGAGGCGATGATGCTGGCGCCGCAGACGGCAAGCGGGAAGAACATCAACTGCGCCTGAACCGCGCCCGTGAAGAAGATAGAGCCCAGCAGCATGGTGGCGACGATGGTGACGGCGAAGGTCTCGAAGAGATCGGCCGCCATGCCGGCGCAATCGCCGACATTGTCGCCGACATTATCGGCGATGACGGCGGGGTTGCGAGGATCGTCCTCGGGGATGCCGGCTTCGATCTTGCCGACGAGATCGGCGCCCACATCGGCGCCCTTGGTGAAGATGCCGCCGCCCAGACGCGCGAAGATCGAAATCAGCGAGGCGCCGAAGGAAAGCCCGACCAGGGCTTCCAGCATGGGCCGCATTTCGGTCCCGGCCTGGGTCAAATAAGCGTAATAGCCGGCAACGCCGAGAAGGCCGAGCCCGACGACGAGCAGCCCGGTGATCGCGCCCGCCTTGGCGGCGATGGCGAGCGCGGGGGCGAGGCCAGCCCGCGCGGCTTCCGCCGTCCGCACATTGGCGCGGACCGAGACATTCATGCCGATATAACCGGCGGCGCCCGAAAGCACAGCGCCGATAACGAAGCCAAGCGCCGAAAGCCCGGACAAAGCGAAGAAGAGGATGGCGGCGACGATCACGCCGACGATGCCGATCGTGGCATATTGCTTATTGAGATAGGCGCGGGCGCCTTCCTGGATGGCGGCGGCGATTTCCTGCATCCGCGCCGTTCCGGCCGAGGCCGAAAGCACCGATTGCGTCGCCCAGGCGCCGTAAACGAGCGCGAAAACGCCGGCGCCGAGAACGCCCCACAACATCCCGTCCATGATAACCCCCTATCCTCGATCCGGCGGGCCGGAATCCCCTGAGCCCCCTCGAAAGCGGGCGCGACCATAATCGAAACCCTGTTGCGATGCAATATGGGGAATGGAAAGAGATCAGAGGACAGATTTCAGATGACAGGGGGCACGCCGCACC
>CAYQAG010000004.1:1990-75529 GCA_964415425.1 uncultured Rhodospirillaceae bacterium
GGGAATGGAAAGAGATCAGAGGACAGATTTCAGATGACAGGGGGCACGCCGCACCCTTTCCAGAATAATTTCGTCAGGATCGGCGGCGGTCGATTTTCCAAGAGTTTTCATGGATCGACACCGCTTTGGCCGGATCTTGCCCGGCGGCAATTCAGACATGGCACGGTCAAGTCCTTGCAATGGCAGTCTCAAGCGTCAGGGAGCCCCTGCCCTCTGTCATCTGACTTCTGACATCTGCCCTCTCCCTTCCCCGCTAAGACCCCAGGCCAAGGCGGCGGCGATCAGGAGGACGGGCACGATCGAGCCCACCAGCACCCAATTCCAGCCCGCCCATTGCTCGATCGTGCCGGCGATCAGCGAACAGAGGGCGACCGCGCTGAAGGTCAAGGTATCGTTGACGCCCTGGACCTTCGCCCGTTCGGAACTCCGATAGCATTTCGTGAGCAAGCTCGTGCCGCCGACATAAAGGAAATTCCAGCCCAAGCCGAGCGCGAACAGCGCCAGCCAGAAATGATGGATATCGATTCCGGCAAGCCCGATAACGATGGTGAAGACATAACAGGCAAGCCCCGTCAGCAGGATCGGGTATTCGCCGAAACGGCGGATGAGATGGCCGGTGACGAAACTCGGCGCGAACATGGCCAGCACATGCCATTGAATGACGAAGGCGATGCCCGTCTCCAGCGTGAAGGCGCAGCCTTTCATGGCGAGCGGGGACGCCGTCATGACGAAGGACATGATGCCGTAGCCGAACATGGCGGAAATCATGGCGGCGATGGCGCGGGGCTGCGCCAAGATTTCGCGCCAGGAACGCGGCGGGGCGGCTTCGATCGCGGCCGAATCGGGCAGCGGCGGCGGCAGGCGGAAAAAGGCCAACAGCAGGATCGCCGCGCCGGCAAGGCCGAGGATGAAAAGGAAACCGCCGGCAAAGGGCGTCGCGGGGAAAAGATGCTCGCCGCGTTTGGCGAGTTCGGGTCCGAAAAGGGCGGCGATCACGCCGCCCGCAAGCACGAAGGAAATCGCCTTCGGCCGAAAGGCGGGTTCGGCGATCTCGGCCGCGGCGAAGCGATAGAATTGCGCGAAGCTCATGGCGATGCCGAAAACGCCATTGCCGAGGGCGAAGATCGCGAAGGAAGCGCCCTGGACGCCGATCAGCATGATCGCCGCGCCGAGAAAGCCGAAGCACGCGCCGAGAATGAAGCCCGGTCTCCGGCCGTAACGTTTCATCAGGAAGGAGGCCGGCAAGGTCGCCAGCATCGTCGCCAGGAATTGCAGGCCGAGCGGCAGGGTCGCGAGACCCTTGGTCTCGGCCAGCATCGCGCCCGTCAAGGCGGAGGTCACGATCATGATCGTCGCGCCGATCATGCCGAGCGCCTGCACGCCAGCGAGAAGCGGAACCGCTTGCCGAGCGGAAGAGAGTTTGATGCCGATGGCCATTCTGTTTCCTCGCTGCGCGCGTTTTCAGAAATGCCGATAGCCGGGCCGATCGAAAGTCATCGCCCGGCCCGCTTCATCGGCAACCGTGACGCCCTTCGCTTCCGTCATGAAGCCGATTTCCGTTAAGGGCACCCGGCAAGAACCGGCAATTCTACGCAATTCCGCGACATTTTCGGGCGCGGTCGTCAAGAGAAGTTCGTAATCGTCGCCGCCCGTGATCGCGCGCGCAAGATCGCCGCCGCTTTCGGCGAGATATTCCCGCGCGGCCGGCGAGATCGGCACCTCGGCCGCCCGCAGATCAGCACCGATCCCACTCGCTTCGGCAATCCGCATCAGATCGCCGACGAGGCCGTCGGAAACATCCATCATGGCATGAACGAGGCCGCCCGCGCTCAGCGCCTGGCCGAGGGCAAGGCGTGGCTGCGGCCGTTCGTAGCGTTCCCGAAGATAATCCGCCGAGGCCGCCGGAATCCGAGTTTCCGCGCGACCCGCACGACGCCGGGCGAGAAGATCGAGGCCGAAAGCGGCATCGCCGATCGTGCCCGAAACGAGAATGCGATCGCCGGAGCGCGCTTGCGAGCGGCGCGGCGCTCGGCCCGGCGCGGCATGGCCCACGACCGCGATCGACACGACCAGGGGCCCCGCTATCCGCACCGTATCCCCGCCCAGCAAGGAGAGACCGAATTCCGTCTGATCCGTTCCAAGCCCCGCGGCGAATTCCGCGACCCAGTCTTCCGTCGTCGCATCGGGCAAAGCGAGGGTCAGGAGATAGCCGATAGGCAACGCGCCCTTCGCCGCCAGATCGGACAGATTGACCCGCAAGGCGCGGCGCGCGATATCCGCAGGCGCCATCTCCGCGAAGAAATGCACGCCGGCAACCAGCGCATCGGCGCTGAGAACGATCGCGCGCCCCGGCGGCATCTTCCCGACGAAAGCATCGTCGGTCAGGCCATCCGCCCCCGGCATCGAAGCGGCCAGCGGCGCGAAGTGGCGGGCGATCCAGGCGAATTCACCGCTTCCGGTCATTCTCGCCGGCGGCGCGCGGTTTCGCATCGGACGCCATTTCCTCGGCGCGCAGGGCCTTGGCTAGTTTATCGAGAACCCCGTTCGCCATGCCGATTTCCTTCTCGTCGAAGAAAAGCCCGGCTAAGGCAACATATTCGCTGATGACCACTTTCGGCGGAACTTGCGGCGCATGGGCAAGCTCGAAGGCGCCGCAGCGCAGAAGCGCGCGCAAAATCGCCGTCAAACGGTCGAGCGGCCAATCCTCGGCCAGGAGCCCGGCCAGCATGTCGTCGATCTCGGCAAGATGGGCGATCGCGCCGTCGATAATCGCGGCGAAAAGCTTGGCATCGGGTTCGGGCAGGGATTCGCTTTCGGGGATACGTCCCAGGCGATGCGCGGCGAATTCGGCGATCAGCGGGCCGGAAGCGCCGCCGCCGATCATCTCCCATTGATAAAGCGCCTGGATCGCGGCGAGCCGGGCGGCGCGGCGTTCGGGCGCCGTCGGGCGATGGGAGGCTGCGGCTTTCATCGCCGGCCGGCCAATCGCCGCCTGAGCGCGATCATGTCGAGACAGGCGCGCGCGGCAAAACCGCCCTTGTCGAGCTCGTCGCGCCTGGCGCGCGCCATGGCCTGGGCTTCCGTCTCGCAGGTCAGGATGCCATTGCCGATGGCGATCGCGAAATCCCGCGCCAGATCCATGAGGCCCCGCGCGCTTTCGCCGCTGACGATATCGTAATGCGAGGTTTCGCCGCGAATGACGCAGCCTAAGGCCAGATAACCGTCGAAACCTTTCGCGCCATCGAGGGCGAAGCGAATGGCGGCGGGAATTTCGAGCGCGCCCGGAACGGCAATGCGGCGATAGCTCGCCCCCGCCGCATCGAGCGCCGCTTTCGCGCCGCGCCATAATTCGGCGGCGATATCCTCGTAAAACCGGGCTTCGACCACCAGGATGCGGATCGGCGCCTCGGTCCGGCGCCGGATGGGTGCGCGCACGGCCGCTTTTTCAGATCGGCGCATGGGGGATCGCCTGTTCGCCCTCGACGATGAGGCCGTAACCTTCGAGGCCGACGATGGTCTTCTTGCGATTGGAGAGCAGGATCATGCGCCTGACGCCGAGATCGAGCAGAATCTGCGCGCCGATGCCGTAATCGCGCAATTCGCGCTGCACCGGCACCGGTTCCGTGCCGAGGCGATGGCGGACCGCATCGGAAAGCGAATTCGGCAAGGGTTCGCGGATGAGAACGACGATTCCCCGCCCCGCCGCCGCGATCGCCTGCATGGCCGCCGCCAATTCGCCGCCGCGCCCGGAACGCGCATCGGCCAGAACGTCGTCGAGCACGCTCATCGCATGCATGCGCACGAGCACCGGCTCGTCGGTGCGGATATCGCCCTTGACGAGGGCGACATGCTCGGCATGGGCGATGCGGTTGGTATAGATGTAAAGGCGGAAATCGCCGCCCCAGCGGCTGACGAAATCGGCCGCCAATGTGCGTTCGACGATACGATCGTAGCGCCGGCGATAAGCGATGAGGTCGGCGATGGTGCCGATCTTCAGATTATGGAATTGCGCGAAGCGGACAAGGTCGTCGCGTCTCGCCATCGATCCGTCCTCGTTCATGATCTCGCAGATCACGCCCGAAGGATCGAGGCCGGCGAGGCGCGAAATATCGACCGCCGCCTCGGTATGGCCGGTCCGCACCAGAACGCCGCCATCGCGCGCGACCAGCGGAAAGACATGACCCGGCGTCACCAGATCACTCGGTCCCGCAGCGGGATCGATGGCGACCGCGATGGTCCGTGCCCGATCGGCGGCGGAAATGCCGGTCGAAACCCCTTCGCGGGCCTCGATGGAAACGGTGAAGGCCGTTTGGTGACGCGAGCCGTTGCGCTGCGCCATCAAGGGTAGGCCGAGGCGTTCGATGCGCTGGCGCTCCAAAGCGAGGCAAATCAGGCCGCGGCCGAATTTCGCCATGAAATTGATGGCTTCCGGCGTCGCCATGGCGGCCGGCACCACGAGATCGCCTTCGTTCTCGCGCTCCTCGTCATCGACCAGGATCACCATCCGCCCGGCTTTCGCATCGGCGATGATTTCGTTGGTGGTCGATTTGATGCTTTCGAAACTCATCGGGCCTCGCTCTCCAGAAGGCGGGCAACATATCGCGCGATCGGATCGATTTCCAGATTGACCGCATCCCCGGCCCCGAGCCCACCCAGATTGGTAAGCCGCAGGGTCAAGGGAATGATCGTCACCGAAAACCGCTCCGCCGCCACGCGATTGACGGTGAGCGAAACCCCATCGATTGCGATCGACCCTTTGGGCGCGACGAATTTCATGAGCCGGGCGGGAGCCGCAATCTCCAGAATTCGCGCGTCGCCGTCGGGACGAATCTCCGCGACATGACCGATGCCGTCGACATGGCCGCTGACGAGATGCCCGCCCAATTCGTCGCCGGCGCGCAAGGCCCGTTCCAGATTGACCTTCTCGCCGATTCGCCAATTCGCAAGCGCGGTGACGCCAAGGCTTTCTCGGCTCACCTCGAAGGCCAGCCAATCCGGCCCTTTCGCGACGACGCTGAGGCAGCAGCCGTTGCAGGCGACGGAGGCGCCATCGGCAATGGCGGCGGTATCGTAGCCGGTGGCGATCACAAGCCGCGCGATTCCGCCCGCCGCAAGGTCGCGGCCGGAAAATTCGCGCACAGCGCCGCAATCGGTGATGATTCCCGTGAACATGCTGAAAAATCAGATAATTACCAAGCGATGCGCTACTATCGCCTTAATTTTCCCGCCGGTAAAGCTCGAAGATGTCGCGGTCGATCGCACAGCTTTCGATAAGGCGGAAATCCGGCGCCGCCGTCAAATCGGCAAGATCGAGCACCCCGATTCCGGCCAACCCATCCCCGCCGATCAGGCGACCCGCCCGGAACCAAGCGAGACGATCGACAAGGCCGGCGCGCAAGAAAGCGGTCGCCACCCCCGCCCCGCCTTCGATCAGCACCCGCGTCAAGCCGCGCCGGCCAAGCTCGGCGAGAATCGCCGGGGGATCGCTTGCCGTCATTTCCACCACTTCGACGCTCCGGCGGCGATAGGCATCGAGATCGCCGCCCGGCGCCGTCATGAGCCAAGTCGGCTGGCAATCCGTCGCCGCGAAAATCCGCGCCTCCGGCGAAACGCGGCGGCGGCGATCGAGCAGGATGCGCAGGGGCGAAGCGGCTTCCAGTCCCGGCAAGCGGCAATCGAGCTGCGGATCGTCGGCAAGCGCCGTGCCGCTGCCAATCAGGATCGCGTCGTGATCGGCGCGCAGCAGATGCCCGCGCCGACGCGAAGTCTCGCCGGTGATCCAGCGGCTTGCGCCGTTCGCCAAGGCGATCCGACCATCGAGGGAGGTCGCGAGCTTCAGCGTGACGAGTGGTCGCCCCTGCGTCACGCGCGAGAAAAAGCCGGCATTGAGATCGCGCGCTTCCTCGGCGCGGCAACCGATATCGAGCGCGATCCCGGCTTCGGCAAGTCGGCGCAACCCGCGCCCCGCGACGCGGGGATCGGGATCCTCAATCGCGACGACGACGCGGGCAAGGCGCGCGGCGATCAAAGCCTCGACGCAAGGCGGCGTTTCGCCCCAATGCGCGCAGGGTTCGAGCGTGACATAGGCCGTCCCGCCTTCGGCCAGCGCGCTCGCTTCGGCAAGAGCCCGGGTTTCGGCATGGGGTCGGCCGCCGCTGCCCGTATGGCCGCGCCCCGCGACGCGGCCATTGCGATCCAGAATGACGCAACCGACGCTGGGATTGGGCCAGACGCGACCCAGGCCCCGCCTAGCGAGGCCAAGCGCCGCCGCCATATGCGCGGAATCGCGCGCGCGCTCAGTCGCTATCGCCGCCAAGCTTGCCGACGAAGGTTTCGAAATCCTTCGCCTCGCGGAAATTGCGATAGACGGAGGCGAAGCGGACATAAGCGACCTTGTCGAGGCTGGCGAGGGCATCCATCACCACCTCGCCGATCATCGAGGTCGGAATCTCGTTCTCGCCCGAACTTTCCAGGCGCCGCACGATGCCGTTGACGACACGCTCCAGGCGTTCGGCCTCGACCGGGCGCTTGCGCAGCGAAATCTGCATCGAGCGCAGCAATTTCTCGCGATCGAAAGGTTCGCGCTGGCCGTTGCTCTTGACCACGGTCAATTCGCGCAATTGCACGCGCTCGAAGGTCGTGAAGCGCGCACCGCAATTGGTGCATTGCCGCCGCCGCCGAATGGCCGAATTATCGTCCGTCGGCCGCGAATCCTTCACCTGCGTATCTTCGTTGCCGCAGAACGGACAGCGCATGTTTCCCCCTCGCCCCCTTTTCGCGCCTTACCGATAGATCGGGAAGCGCCGGCATAGATCCAGCACGGCGCGCCGCACGTCGCTTTCCATCGCGCGGTTATCATCGGGATGTTGCGCCAGCGAATCAAGCGTCCGCGCGATCAGGCGGCCGATTTCGGCGAATTCGACGCTGCCGAAACCGCGCGTCGTTCCCGCCGGCGAGCCGAGGCGAATACCCGAAGTGATCATCGGCTTCTCGGTATCGTAGGGAATGCCGTTCTTGTTGCAGGTGATGCCGGCATGATCGAGGCTGGCCTCGGCCGCCTTGCCGGTCAGGCGCTTCGGCCGAAGATCGACCAGCATCAAATGATTATCCGTGCCGCCGGTCGTGATCGCATAGCCGGCGCCGATTAGAGTCTCGGCCAAGACCTTGGCATTGGCGATAACCTGACGGGCATAATCCTTGAAGGCGGGCTGCAGGGCCTCGCCGAAGGCGACCGCCTTGGCGGCGATCACATGCATCAGCGGCCCGCCCTGAAGACCGGGGAAGACGGCGGAATTGATCTTCTTGCCGATCTCCTCGTCATTGCTGAGGATCATGCCGCCACGCGGACCGCGCAAGGTTTTATGGGTCGTCGTCGTCACGACATGGGCATGCGGGAAGGGGCTGGGATGCACGCCCGCCGCCACTAGACCCGCGAAATGCGCCATATCGACCATGAAATAGGCGCCGACCGCATCGGCGATCTGCCGAAATTTGGCGAAATCCCAAAAGCGCGGATAGCCCGAACCGCCGGCGAGAATGAGCTTCGGTTTATGCTGATGGGCGAGGCGCTCGACCTCTTCCATATCGACGCGCAGAGTTTCGCGATCGACGTTATAGGGCACGACCTTGAACCATTTGCCCGATTGATTGGCGGGCGACCCGTGGGTGAGATGGCCGCCGGCCGCAAGATTGAGGCCCATGAAGGTATCGCCGGGCTGCAGCAAAGCCATGAAGACGCCCTGATTGGCCTGGGCGCCGGAATGGGGTTGGACATTGGCGAAGGCGCAACCGAAGAGCCGTTTCGCGCGATCGATGGCGAGCGTTTCGGCGATATCGACGAATTCGCAGCCGCCGTAATAGCGCCGTCCCGGATAGCCTTCGGCATATTTGTTGGTGAGGACCGAACCCTGCGCTTCGAGGACGGCCTTGGAGACGATGTTCTCGGAGGCGATCAACTCGATCTGATCCTGCTGGCGCGCGAGTTCCTTGCCGATGGCGGCCTGGATTTCGGGATCGCGCTCGGCGAGCGGCAGGGAAAAGAAACCCGACAGGGAAGCGGTCATGGCGTAATCCTCAATAGATCAACTCATCTTGGCGATGCGAGATTGATGCCGCCCGCCGGCGAAATCTGTCCTCAAAAACACGCCCAAGCCATCGCGCGCGACATCCCGGCCGATCAGGCGGCCGCCGAAGCAGATGACGTTGGCGTCGTTATGCTCGCGGGCAAGACGGGCGGAGAGCGCATCGTGGACGAGGGCCGCGCGAATATGGCGATGGCGATTGGCGGCAATCGAAATGCCGATGCCTGAGCCGCAGACGAGAACGCCGCGGCGCGCTTGCCCCGCGGCCAAGGCCGCCGCCAGGCGGTCGGCGAAATCCGGGTAATCGACCGAATCCGTCGTTTCGGTGCCGAGATCGAGCGCGGCATAACCCAAAGCCTCGATTTCGCGCTTCAGGATTTCCTTCAGCTCGAACCCGGCATGATCGCTGGCGATGGCAATGGCTTCGCGCAATTCGGCCTCGCTCCCCTCGTCTTCGCTGGCGGCAGCATATCGCCCGGGATGGGCGCCGCCAATCCGCATTTTCCCAAAGAAGAAGCCCGGGCCGCGAGGCCCGGGCTTCCCTTCTCGCACGATTATGCGATCAGGATCAGTTCATCGGTTCTTGAGTGTACTTGCCGTCATGCCAGACGAACCAGGCGTAATTGACTTCCGTCAGATCGCCCTTCTCGTCCCAGGACAATTCGCCGATCACCGTCGGCACCTTGTTGGCGCGCAGCCAAGCCGCCATGGCCGCACCATCGGTCCCACCCGTGCCGGCAGCGGCAGCGGCGAAGGTCTGGATCGCGGCATAGGAGCTCAGCGTGTAGCCTTCCGGCTCGTAATTGCCGGCGCGGAACTTCTCGACCACCGCCTTCGCGGAATCGAGATTGATCGCCGAGGCGGCATCCGAGAAGCGCATCCCCTCGCCCGCCGGGCCCGAGATCGACCAGAATTCGGCCGAGTTCAGCGCGTCGCCGGAGACGAAATCGGCCGCCAGACCCTGTTCGCGGGCTTGGCGCATCATCAGAGCGGCATCGTTATGATAACCGCCGATATAGACGACGTCGATCTTCGCATCCTTCAGCTTGGAGATCAGAGCGGAGAAATCCTTCTCCTTCTGCGTATAGGTCTCGCGCATCGCGACCGTGCCGCCGGCGGCGGTCAGGTTCTTCTCGGTCTCGTTGGCGAGGCCCTGGCCGTAAGCCGACTTGTCGTCGAGAATGGCGACATTCTTGCCGGCATAGGTCTTGGCGATCCAGGGGCCAGCGAAGGCGCCCTGCTTGTCGTCGCGACCGCAAGTCCGCATCACGGTCGTGATGCCCTTGCCGGCCGCGTCATCGGTGAATTTCGGATTGGTCGAAGCCGGGGTGATCTGCAGGATACCTTCTTCGGCATAGACGTCCGAGGCCGGGATCGAGGAACCCGAGCAGAAATGCCCGGCCACGAAAACCACGCCCTTCTTCACGAGGTCGTTGGCGACCTGAACGGCCTGCTTCGGATCGCATTGATCGTCGCCGATCTCCAGCTTCAGCTGCTTGCCCATAACCCCGCCGGCGGCATTGATGTCGGCGACGGCCATTTCGGCGCCGCGACGCAATTGCTCACCGAAAGCCGCGAGATCGCCGGTCATCGGACCGGCAACGGCGATGGTGATTTCATCCGCGCGAACCGCACTGCCATAGGTCAGCGACCCGGCGGCCAGAGCGACCGCGACGGCAGTGGTCGTCAGAATTTTCTTGAACATGTCTTCCTCTCGGTTGATCGGTTTGCACCCGGTTTGCACGCAAACGGGCTGGGCCGGATTCTGGCTTATTTATCATCGACCGGTCAACCGCTTTCGGGCGGCTTTGTTCCCGATCCGTTTGCGCCCACCCTGCCTTCCCTTCGGGATTTCAGGCGGCGGATTTTTCCTTCCAGCCCAGCAGCCCCGACCGCTCATAGAGCCAGGGATATTGAGTCACCATCTTGCGCGCCTGGGTCAGACGGTAGGCAAGGGCTGAAATGACCAGAATGACGAGGGAATTGAGCATGTATTGCAAGATACTCAGCCATTCTCCATTAAACAACGCGCATCTTATGAAATGATAACCTAGAGCCAGCAAGAAGCTATAAACGATAATTTGCCAAGCCGGTCTCCAAGTTTCGGCTACCGCTTGCCCCATGAGATAAGGAAAACAGATATACAGCAGTCCTTCAACGCTCCATTCTACAATCTTCCATGCTATAAAAAACATATCGTCCATATGGCTCTCCGCCGATTAGTGTCCGCCGTCGAGATAGGCGGCGCGGACTTCGGGATTGTTCAACAATTCCTGACCCGTGCCGGAGAGCGTGACCTTGCCGTTGACCAGAACATAACCCCGATGCGCCAGCCTCAGCGCATGATTGGCGTTCTGCTCGACCAGGAAAACGGTGACGCCTTGCTCGCGATTGATCTCGCGGATGATCTCGAAAATCTGCTTGACGACGAGCGGCGCCAGACCGAGCGACGGTTCGTCCAGCAGCAACAGGCGCGGCCGGCTCATCAGCGCGCGGGCGATCGCCAGCATCTGCTGCTCGCCGCCCGAAAGCGTACCGCCGCGTTGGCCCTGACGTTGCTTCAGAATGGGGAAAAGCGCGAAAGCCCGTTCGACATCTTGCTGGAAATGCTGCGGCTTGGCGATGAGCGCGCCCATCTGCAAATTTTCCATCACCGTCATGCGCGGGAAGATGCGCCTGCCCTCCGGCGATTGCGCAATGCCGAGGCGCATAATCGCATTGGTCGGCCGGCGCGAGATTTCCGCCCCGGCGAAGCGAATGCTGCCATGGCGCGCGCGCGGCGCGCCGCAAATCGTCATCAATAGCGTCGATTTACCGGCGCCATTGGCGCCGATCAGGGTCGCAATCTCGCCCTCGCGGACATCGAGATCGATGCCCTTCAAAGCCTCGATATGGCCGTAGAAAGTATGCACGTCGGAGATGGCGAGAAGCGGCTCGGCCATTTTCACGCCTCCTCTTCGCCGAGATAGGCGCGGATGACGGCCGGGTTGCGCTTGATCGCGTCCGGCGTGCCGTCGGCGATCTTGCGGCCGTAATCCAGCACGACGATATGGTCGGAAATTCCCATGACGACGCTCATATCGTGTTCGATCAGCAAGAGACCGATGCCGAATTCGTCGCGGATCGAGAGCAGCAATCGATTGAGGTCGGCCGATTCCTTAGGGTTAAGGCCAGCCGCCGGTTCGTCGAGGCAGAGCAGAACGGGATCCATGCACATGGCGCGCGCGATTTCGAGGCGCCGTTGATCGCCATAGGGCAAGGAACCGGCCGGCTGATCGGCAGCAGCGACGAGATCGATACGCCGCAGCCAGGCTAGGGCCTTATCGAGCGCCTCCGCCTCGGCCCGGCGATAGACGGGAAGGCCGATCAAACCGGCGAAAGTCAGACCCGAGGCGCGCATCAAGCGGTTATGCTGAGCGACCATCAGGTTTTCCAGAACCGACATGCCGGTGAAGAGGCGGATATTCTGGAAAGTGCGCGCGACCCTCGCCACCTGCCCGATGCGGAAACCGTCCATGCGTTCGAGCAGCAGCGGTTCGCCATCGCCCCGCAACAGCGTGATCCGACCGATCGTCGGCTTATAGAAGCCGGTGATGCAATTGAAGACTGTCGTCTTGCCGGCGCCGTTGGGACCGATCAGCCCCGTGATTTGCCGTTTGCGCGCGACGAAGGAAACATTATCGACCGCCGTCAACCCGCCGAAGCGCATGGTCAAATGCGCGACGTCGAGCAGGACATCTCCCGCTGTCGCCTTCGTCGCGACCGATGCGGCGGCCATCATGCGGCGCCTCGCCGAGACGATTTATGGAGTTGGATCGTCGGCTCGCGATAGGCCAGCAGGCCCTTGGGACGCCAGAGCATGATGAAGACCATGCTCATGCCGTAGAACAGCATGCGATAAAGCGACAATTCGCGCATCACCTCGGGCAGGCCGACGAGCAGGATCGCCGCCAAGGCGACGCCGACTTGGCTGCCCATGCCGCCCAGCACCACGATCGCCAGGATTTGCGCCGATTCGATAAAGACGAAGCTTTCCGGGCTGACGAAGCCCTGCCGGCTGGCGAAGAAGGAGCCGGCAAAACCGGCGAACATTGCGCCCATGGCGAAGGCGGTGAGCTTGGTATTGGTCGGATTGATGCCGAGCGCGCGGCAAGCGGTCTCGTCTTCGCGCAAGGCTTCCCAGGCGCGGCCGATCGGCAGACGGCGGAGACGAATGGTCACGAAATTGGTGATAAGCGCCAGGACGAGGATGACGTAATAGAGAAAATAGACGCGATGCGCGCCGTTGAAGTCGAGGCCGAAATAGGTGGCGAAGGTAACATCGCCCGGCGCCGGATTGCGCTCGAAGGGAAGACCGAAAAAGGTGATCTTCGGGATATTGCCGATACCGTTGGGGCCGCCGGTGAAAACCTGCCAGTTGATGAGGACGATCCTGACCATCTCGCCGAAGCCCAAAGTGACGATGGCGAGATAATCGCCGCGCAGGCGCAGGACGGGAAAACCGAGCAGGACGCCGAAACTCGCGGCGAACACGCCGGCGATCGGCAGGCATTCCCAGAAACCGAAGCCGAGTTCGGTCGAGAGCTTGGCATAGGTATAAGCGCCGACCGCATAGAAGGCGACATAGCCGAGATCGAGCAATCCGGCGAGGCCGACCACGATATTGAGCCCCCAGCCCAGCATGACATAAGTGAGGATGAGTACGCCGGTATCGACGATCTGACGGCTGGAATTGGCCCATGACGTAAAGGGGAGAACGATCGGGATCACGATCGCCAGAAGGATGAGGATGGGGCCGGCAATGCCCGAGAATTCGCGCGCGAACCGCGCCGAACGGGCTTCGCGAGCCTCGCGAGCCTCCGGGGTCATTCCGCCCGTGGCGATGGCGCGGCGCGAGATCAAGGCGCGAATGGCGATATAGCCCGCGCCGAGACCGAAAATGATGTTGACCATGGGCGCCACGAAAGGCAGCGGCAAATCGGCATAAAGGGAAGCCTCTTCGAGGCCCACGACGCCGGCGAGGAAAAGGTAGAAGAAACCGAGGCTCCCCCCGATCAACGCCGGTCGGGAATGGCCGCGCAGATCGAGCGAGAGCAGAAATCGCCCGATCGGGATCAGGATGATGGCCCAAGCCACATCGAGAAGACGCGTGACATAGGTCAGATTCTGCCCCTGATTGGCTTCGGTCGCGAAACCGACCATGTAGATCGACAGCAGAAAAATCAAAACGGCGGTGATGCTGGCTTCCTTGAGCGCACCCAGAATCGCATCATGAACGGCCGAGCGCGACTTAGCGGCGAGGACATCGACGGCCATGGTCAGACCTTCTCCACTTCCGGCTTGCCGAGCAATCCGGTCGGCCGGAAGATCAGCACCAGGACCAGGATCGAGAACGCCGCGACATCCTTATACTCGACGGTGAAATAGGCCGACCAAAAGGCTTCGATCAGGCCGATCAGCAATCCCCCCAGCATCGCGCCGGGCAAGGAGCCGATGCCGCCCAGAACCGCCGCCGTGAAGGCCTTGATGCCGGCGACGAAGCCCATGAAAAAGTCGTTCACGCCCCAATAGAGCGTCACCATCATGCCGGCGACGGCCGCCAAGGCCGCGCCCATGACGAAGGTCAGCGAAATCGTGCGATCGACATCGACGCCGAGCAGCGAGGCCATCTTCATATCCTGCTCGCAAGCCCGCTGCGCGCGGCCCAAGGCGGTCTTGCCAATCAGCAGGGCGAAGCCCGTCATCAGCGCCACCGTCACCAGCACGATCATGATCTGCTTATAACCGAGCTGCACGACGAAGCCGTCATGTTCGAGGAGTTCGAAACCGCCGCGCAGCAAGGGCTCGACGGGCTTGGGTCGCGGTCCCTGCAGCAATTGCACGTAATTCTGCAGCAGGATCGACATGCCGATGGCCGAGATCAGCGGTGCCAACCGCGTCGAGCCGCGCAAGGGCCGATAGGCGATGCGTTCGACCGTCCAGCCATAGGCGGAGGTGAGGATGACGGCCACGACCAGCATCAGCAGCAATTGCAGCGGCACCCAGGAAATGCCGAGCGCGCCGCAAATTAGCAGCATGATCATGGCCTGGAAGGCGCCGATCATATAGACATCGCCATGAGCGAAATTGACCATGCCGATGATGCCGTAAACCATCGTGTAGCCGATGGCGATCAGACCGTAAATGGATCCGAGCGTCAGCCCGTTGATAAGCTGCTGCACGAAATATACAAAATCCGCATTCATGCCGCTTAATCCCCTCCGCGGCGCAGTTTCCCCCAGCGCCGCCAAGCCTTCAGCCTGCCGGGCGGACCGTAGCGATTCGCCAAGACGCCGACAAGATGTTTCTCGATCTGCCCCGCGCTTCCCGTTCGCCGCCCGTTCCGGCTAGGCTATCGCGTAGCGCATATCTCCCCCGCGCCATCGCGGCGGATCGCCGATCAGCGCATGGACGCCATCGCCCGCGGCGCCTACCCGCTCCGATCCCGCCATGATATAGGATGGCCGCAATCGCCACCGAGCCGAATGAGGAATGACATGGCTGCAAAACCTAGCGCCAAGCCCGAATTTCAATGGGAAGACCCGCTGCGGCTCGAAGATCAGTTGAGCGAGGACGAGCGCCTCGTGCGCGATACCGCGCGCGCCTATGCGCAAGATCGGCTGATGCCGCGCATTCTCGAAGCCAATCGGCACGAGCGCTTCGACCGCGCGATCATGGGCGAACTCGGCGAACTCGGCCTCTTGGGTTCGACCATCGACGGCTATGGCTGCGCCGGCACCAATTACGTCTGTTACGGCCTCGTCGCCCGCGAGATCGAGCGCGTCGATAGCGGCTATCGCTCGGCCATGTCGGTGCAATCCAGCCTCGTCATGCATCCGATCCATGCCTATGGCAGCGAAGCGCAGAAACAAAAATACCTGCCGCGCCTCGCGACCGGCGAAATCGTCGGCTGTTTCGGCCTGACCGAACCCGATCACGGCTCCGATCCCGGCGGCATGAAAACGCGCGCCAAGAAAGTCGCCGGCGGCTATCTTCTGACCGGCGCGAAGATGTGGATCACCAATTCCCCCATCGCCGATATCTGCATCGTCTGGGGAAAGACCGAGGATGACGTCATCCGCGGCTTCATCCTGGAGCGCGGCATGGCCGGGCTGACGACCCCGAAGATCGAAGGCAAATTTTCGCTGCGCGCTTCCGTCACGGGCGAAATCGTCATGGCCGACGTTCTGGTGCCGGAGGAAAATCTCCTGCCCCATGTCAGCGGCCTCAAGGGCCCCTTCGGCTGTCTCAACAATGCGCGCTACGGCATTTCCTGGGGCGCGCTCGGCGCTGCGGAATTCTGCTGGCATCAGGCGCGCGATTATACTTTGGCGCGGCGTCAATTCGGCCGGCCCCTGGCCGCCAATCAGCTCATTCAGAAGAAGCTTGCCGACATGCAGACGGAAATCGCCCTCGGCCTTCAAGCCTGCCTGCGTCTCGGCCGTTTGAAGGACGAGGGTCGCTGCCCGCCGGAAGCGATCTCCATGCTAAAGCGCAATTCCTGCGGCAAGGCGCTCGATATCGCCCGCCAAGCGCGCGACATGCATGGCGGCAACGGCGTTTCCGACGAATTCCACGTCATCCGCCATGTCATGAATCTGGAAGCCGTCAATACCTATGAAGGCACGCACGATATCCACGCCCTCATCCTCGGGCGTGCGCAAACCGGTCTGCAGGCTTTTACCGGCGCGTAAAAACCCTAAACCTCGGCCACATGGGTCGCGGCGAGCATTTCCAGCAAGCCGGCGGCGTCCAGCCATTCGGCATTGCTGTCGCTCGCGAACCGGAAGCCCTCGGCGACCGGCTTCGCCTCGGCGGGCGGCGCGTGTCGCGAATCCCAGAGCGCGATCGCGGGCTCGATGATGTAGCGATCGGCAAGCTCGAAAGTCGACCAGGAATCCTCGGCCGTGATCATCACCTCGTGCAATTTCTCGCCGGGACGAATGCCGACGACCTTATGCGCGACGCCCGGCGCTAGAGCGAGGGCGAGGTCGGTCATTTTCATGCTGGGAATCTTGGGCACGAAAATCTCGCCGCCGCGCATCATCGCCAGCGACGAGAGCACGAAATCGACGCCCTGCTCCAGCGTGATCAAGAACCGCGTCATCCGGGGATCGGTGATCGGCAATTCGCGCGCTCCCTCCTTCAGCAAGCGGCGGAAAAAGGGCACGATACTGCCGCGCGAGCCGACGACATTGCCGTAACGCACGACCGAGAAGCGGCAACCGTCATGGCCGGAAAGATGATTGGCGGCAACGAAGATCTTATCGGAAGCGAGCTTGCTGGCGCCGTAAAGATTGACCGGATTAGCAGCCTTATCCGTCGAGAGCGCGACGATTCGCTTGACGCCGGCCGCGATCGCGGCATTGACCACATTCTCCGCGCCATGAACGTTGGTCGCGATGCATTCGAAGGGATTGTATTCGGCGGTCGGCACCTGCTTCAAAGCGGCGGCATGGACGACGATATCGACGCCGCGCATGGCCATTTGCAAGCGTTCGCGATTGCGCACGTCGCCGATGAAATAGCGCAGATTGGGGTGGCGCGATTGCGGAAAATCCTGCGCCATGTCGAATTGTTTCAATTCGTCGCGCGAATAGACGATCAGCCGCTTCGGCCGATAGCGGGTCAGAATGGCGCGCACGAGCGCGCGACCGAAAGACCCGGTGCCGCCGGTGACGAGAATCGAATGTCCGTTAAGATCGATATCCGGTTTCAGGAAATGGCGCATTTAGCCCTCATCGCTTGCGGCCAGGGCTTATGCCCGGCCCCGCTATAACAAGAGAACGGGCAGGCGGTAAATGCGCGCCGGCAATCGATGCGACAATCGGCCTCAGCATCGCGAACTCGCCGCGCCAAGCCACGGATCGCATACTGCGACCGCTCGATTCCGACGGTGACGGGGAATGTTGTCCATAATCGATCGCCTCTATGCTTGGCGGCTGCGCTTCGATCATTGGTCCGGCGCCAGCGATCGCATCGCGCGCCGATTGGCGCAATCCATAAATTGGCACGATTGGCAGCCGAGTCGCCCGACAATTCTTTGCCTGGATCGCGCCTTGTTCCGCAAGGATATCGCCGAGATGCGCCGATATGCGGATCTCAATCTAGCGACGATCGGCGTCAAGCGCATCAAGCGCCTGCAGATGCGATGGGTGGCGCCGGCAAGGCGCCGGCAGACTTATCTCTATCACGATCTGCAGACCGATCTCGCGGCATCGCGACCTTATCTCGCCGATTTTGCCGAATCCTTCCTCGCCGCCGTCGAGCGAATTCACCCGATCGATGCCGTCATGGCGGCCAATGTCGATTATTGGCAGGACGAGGCGCTAAAACTGGCCTGCCGGCGTCGCGCCACGCCCTTTCTGGTTCTCTCGCGCGAAAGCTACGGCATCGGCCATGCGCGCGATTATGTCGATAAGCTTTATCGAGAAGCCGCCTTCCGATTCGAAGGCGACGGACTAGCGCTCGCCTCCGCCACTTGCGTCGATTTCATGCGCCAGACTGGCGCCATCGCGACGGATTTGATCGTCGCCACCGGCTGGCCGCGTTACGATGCCTGGTCGGAGATCGACTTGCCGCCGCTCGATCGCCGCCCCATCGTCACGCTGATGGCTTACGGCGATCCACGCGCCGTGCAATATGCCGCCGGCAATTTCCGCGACGTATTCCAGGCCTTCGTGGCGGCGGCGCGGCGGCATTCCCGCAAGCTGCGTTTCGTCGTCAAGCTGAAGAAACCCAATGAAGGCGGTTATCTCGCCGATATCTGCTCGGACTTTCAGGCCGCCGGAATCGAAATGACTGCCGATGCGCCCCTTCCGCAACTCGTCGCGCAATCGCGCGCCGTGATCGGGTTCAACACGCTTGCGGTTCTCGAAGCTCTGCTGGGCGATACCGCCGTGATCGTGCCGCTTTGGGGCGATGCCGAACGCGGCGCGCATCGCAGCCTGCTGCACGCCGATCGCCCGGAAGATTCGGCCGTCTGTTATTTTCCCCGTTCGCGCGAGGCTTTCGGGAATCTTCTGGAAGCCGTCGCCGGAAACGAATTGCCGGCCTTGGGGACGCGCGCGGAACGTCTGGCGCGATTTTCCCGGCACAGCGCGGTCGATGCGGAAACGACCGCTTCGCAGCGCGTTCGATCCTTCGTGACGGAAGCTTTGCGCAACCGAAATCGCGCCTGAACGGCTCGCTCACCAACCGGCGGGATCGAGCAGCCAGGCCGGAATGTCGGCGAAGGCCGCCGCGATTGCGGCGAGCGCCGCCGGAGGCAAATCCGGCGCTCGGAAGAGATCGACATTCTCTCGGAGCTGAGCGGCGTTTTCGACGCCGATGACGATGCCGTCAACCCAGGATTGACTGCGGACGTAAGCGAGACAGAGATCGGCGACGTTACGGCGATCGTAGCGCTGCGCCAATTCCCGCAAGCGTTCGATCCATATCTGCGGCGCGAAATCCGGCCGCATCGGCCAAGCGCTCGGATCGCCGCGCAGCAAAACGCCCTGCAGGAAAACGCTGCGAACATGGACGACGATATCGGCGCGATCGGCAAGCGCCGCCAGGATGCCGCTCTCCCGCCAACGCCGATCGAACAGATTGAACGGCATTTGCAGCCATTCGATATCGGGATCGCCGATGACCTCGCGCGCATCAATCGGCGATTGCACCGAAATGCCTAGTTTGCCGATCACGCCCTGGCTGCGCAATTCCAGCAAACGGCGCCAAGCGATCCCGTTCCAATTTCCGCGATGGGATGCGCGATGCAAAAGCAGGACGGGTAAATTCGCTCGCCCCAGAGCCCGGCAGGAAGCGAAGACGCTCGCCTCGACGGCCGCCTCGACGCCCCAGCCGGGCGCATCCGGCGGAACCTGCGCCAAGGGATCGAGCTTGGTGATGACGATGGCCTGATCGAGGGCCAATTTCTGCAGACTGTGGCCAAGCCGATGCTCGGCATGATGATAGGCCCGCGCCGTATCGAATTGCCGCACGCCCAGATCGGCGGCGATGCGTACCAATTCGACGGCATCGGCGAAGCTCGGCATCGGCATCTTGCGGACCGATCCGTAATCCATGCCGATTTGCGCCGTGCCGAGAACCATTTCGCAAGGCCGCGCGCCGGGAACGGAGCGCCGCGCCAACGTAGCGACGACAGATTCGGTCAGCGCGCGCAATCGCTCGATCAGCGCTCGCCATTCGATGCGCACCGGATCGGGAATGTCGGCGAAGATACGTTGCAATCGCTCGTAATCTTCGAAATTGGCGAGCGTGCAGCGCCGATCGGACAGGTCTTCGTTCGGGCCAAGATCGTTTAGAACCACGCCATTGCCGTTCCGCCACAGCCAGGGCGTGACATGCTGGCGTTCGTAGCCGCTGGGCGCCGCCGCGGCGGCCCGCCGCAAGGCGCCGACGTAAAAAGCCTCGCCGAACATGCCGTAGGGCAGACGGCTTTGCGGCCATTTGACGCCGACGATCTCGCTGGTCGAGGCCAACAAGCGGCGCGCGAGATCGCGCGCGAAATGACCGTCCGGCAGAACGTTATCGCCGGTAAAACGGACGAGAACGTCGCGATCGCCGAGGTCTTCGGCCGCCATCAGGTATCGCGCCATCACGTCTTCGGCTGGGCCGCGCAATACGCGGATTCCCAAGGCGTCGACGAAATGCGCCAAAGCATCGTCGCTGGCTTCGCTCGATGTCGCGACGACGACATCGCCGCCGGCATTCCCGGCGCGCAAAGCGGCCAGCGCGGCGGCTGGCAGGCCGTTGATCGGCAATAGCGCCTTGCCGGGAAACCGATTGGATGCCGTGCGCGCCTGGATGACGATCCGCATGATGGGCGCTCACTCGGCAAAAGCGTGCTGGGCGAAAGGGCACCGGCTTGTCAAACGGCAAGCCTCATGCCATGAGTTCGCGGCGCCAGATCGATCGGAACGAATTTGCGGCATAGGATCATCGGCTCATGTCGCTGAGATTGGGCATTATAGGCATCAGCCCCGGCAACGGTCATCCCTTTTCCTGGGCGGCGATTTGCAACGGCTACGACAAGGCGGCGATGGCGCTATGTCCCTTCCCCGCCATTCCCGAATATCTGGGCCGGCAGGAATTTCCGCGCGATCGCCTCGAACTCGCGAAAGTCACCCATGTCTGGTCGCAGGATCGATCGGTATCGACGCAAATCGCCAAGGCCAGCTTGATCGCGACTATCGTCGATCGGCCGGAAGATATGATCGGCGCCGTCGACGGCATCTTGCTGGCGCGCGACGATGCGGAACATCATCGACAATTCGCGCTGCCCTTCCTGGCTGCCGGCCTGCCGATCTATATCGACAAGCCCTTCGCCCTCAGCAGCGCCGCCGCGCGCGACCTCCTTGCCGAAGAACGCTATCCGGGACAAATCTTCACCGGCACGGCCTTGGCGCATGCGGCCGAGTTTCGGCCCGATGCCGCCGCTTTAGCGGCGCTAGGCGATATTCGCCGAGTGCTTGCCGTGACGCCGAAAGCCTGGAATACCTATGCCGTTCATGTCATCGAGCCGACCTTGACCATGCTTGACCGCTATATGCCATCGTCTTTGGCGCGTCTGCCGCTAGCCGATTATCCGGCGAGCGGCGCGCTGGCCGCTTGGCCGGACGGATTGACCGCCGCCTTCATGGCCTTGGGCTCGGTTTCGGCCCCCATCCGGATCGAATTGTTCGGCACCGCCGGAACCCTCGCTTTGACGTTCCGCGACAGTTTCTCCGCTTTCAAGGAAGCCTTGCGGCGGTTTTGCATCGGCATCGCGACGAGACGGCCTCAGATCGATATCGATCGATTGCTGGCCGTGACCGCGATCATCGAAACCGGCCGCACGGCGACGCCGCCATGACGACGTCGCGACGGCATATTCTTCTGACGGGAGCGAGCGGCATCGTCGGCGCAAGCCTGATATCGGCCCTGCTCGATTCCCGCTATACCGTTATCGCGACGACCCGGTCGCAAGATGGGGCCGATCGACTGGCCGCGCAGCATAGCGGGCGGATCGCCGCCGGCGATCTGCGGTTACTGCGTGCCGACCTTGCCAATGAGGCCGGCGTGCAAGCTCTCCTAGCCAATATCGATCGCTTGTCGGTGCCGCTCTACGGCGTCATCAACAATGCCCGCAGCCGCGATTTTCTAAAGGTCGCCGCCGATGGCTTGCCTGCCTGGCAGGATTGGCTGGACGAATTCGCGATCGATGTCGTCGCGCCCGCTTATCTCGGCATGAAGATCGCCACTCGGCATCTTGGCGAATTGCGGCGCATCGTCAATATCGGCTCCATCTATGGCAGCGTCGCCGCGCATCGCGGCCTCGCCGATGCCGGCGACGATTTCGCGCGTTCGGCGCCGATGAATTATTCCGCCGCCAAAGGCGCTCTGATCCAAACGACGCGCGATCTCGCCGTCCGGCTTGCGCGACAGGGCGCGACCGTCAATTGCGTCGCCTTCGGCGGGGTTGCCGGTCGGGCCGATCCGGATTTCGTCGCGCGCTATGCCGATTTGGCGCCGGCACGCCGGATGCTGGCGCCTGCGGATTTACCGGGCGCCGTCCTTTTCCTGCTATCGGAAAGCGCCGG
This sequence comes from uncultured Rhodospirillaceae bacterium, assembly GCA_964415425.1. GTDB lineage: Bacteria > Pseudomonadota > Alphaproteobacteria > Dongiales > Dongiaceae > Dongia. Next base: position 23,697 of record CAYQAG010000004.1, read on the forward strand.
CGCCATGACCGGTCAAACCTTGATGGTCGATGGCGGCTGGACGATCTGGTGATCGCCGATGGGCAGCGAGATGATCGCCATCATTCCGGCTCGGGGCGGCTCGAAACGATTGCCGCGAAAGAACATTCGCGCCTTCGCCGGGCGGCCGATGATCGAATGGACGATTGCCGCCGCCCGCGAAAGCGGTCGCTTCGCGCATGTCATCGTCAGCACCGACGATCGCGAGATTGCCGAGATTGCGCGCCTAGCCGGCGCCGAAGTCCCCTTTCTGCGCGCCATTCATGCCGACGATCTGGCCCCGATATCCTCGGCCAGCTTGGCCGCCCTCGATCAAGCGGAATCGCATTACGGCCAAGAATTTCCGAGCGTCGTTCAGCTGATGCCGAATTGCCCGCTGCGCCGGGCGCGACATATCGGCGCAGCGATCGATCATTTCGTCGAACGCCGTCACGAATTCCAGATCAGCGCCGCGCGCTATGGCTGGCTCAATCCGTGGTGGGCGCATCGCTTGCGGGAGGAGGATCGGCCGGAGCCGCTTTTTCCCGATGAAATGAAGGCCCGGTCGCAGGATCTGCCGGCGCTTTATTGCCCGACGGGCGCCATCTGGATCGCTCGCAGCGCGGCCTTGCGCCGAGCCGGCAGTTTTTACGGCCCTGGCTATCGGCTTTGCGAAATCGAATGGCGCGCCGCTGTCGATATCGACGACGAAGACGATTTCCGCTTGGCCGAAGCCTTATCGTCCCTCGGCGATTCCTGACGAGGCGGCGGCGATCCCCGATGGACCAACCCCTTCCCGTCGCGGCGGGAAGTGTCCTAGATTCCCGAAACCCCTCTTGGAAATCCGCCGATGCTTCTCGACCTCGCCAAATTCTTCAAGCGCAAACGCCGCAAGGCTCATCCCGGCGCCCCGGTCCGTTTGGAAACGCGGCTATCGCGTAGCCTCAGCGACGTTATCCAGGCGATTGCCGCCGATTCGGTCGAACGAATCCTTATCCTCGGCGATCGCGCCTTCCACGTGGCTGTAACGGCCGCCCTGCCGGGGCCCCAATCGACTTGGGCTTCGACCCAGGTTGACGATATTCTGAACGGCGCCGTCAATCCCGAGGCGGTCGATTTTTCCCGCTTCGATGCCGTAATCGTCGGCGGTCCGGATGCGGCGACCGGCTATCGCCTGGCCGTGATGCGCATGGCCCAGGCTGCCCCGGACCGGCCGGTCCATTGGGTTGCCAAGGATTGGGAATTCTGCGCCGGCACGTTGGCGATCGCTTCGGGTATCGACGATTGCGAGGCCTTGGTCTTCAATCACTTTCAGCGCTTCTTCGGGATCAAGGATACGCTGCAATTCCGCATCGATATATTGCAAGGCGAAAATCGCAAGCATGTCTACAGGATTCTGCGCGCCAACGAATCGATCGCCGTCAAGGTGAGCGAGTTCTTCTCGCCGCGCCTTGCGCCCACCGTGTTGCGGGTCGAAGTCACGCATCCGATTCTCACGCGCGATCGGCATTATCGGCATCGCGTCTGCGCCGATCTTTTCTGGCGGGATTCCTTCACGACCTTGCACAGCGCCCACGAATTCAACCGCCCGCCGGCGCATAAGGTCGAGTTCCGCCTGCCCGCCGCTTTACTGCGCGAGGGCGAAGTCGCCTTTACGCTCCCCAATTACGATCGCGACATGAGCGATGTCGAATTGGCATTCATGGCCGGCGGTAAAATCGGCCGTCAAGCGCGGCGAGGCGAAGCCTATCTCGACGAATCGCGCCTCGCCATGCCCGAGCGGGAGATGGGGCCCTTTTTCGGCTGGAAATATCGCGGCTACGGCGGCTCCAACTGGTTCGCCTTCGAGGAAAAATCGGCTTGCCGCAATGGCCATTCCGGATCCCTATCCGGCAACCATCATGCCAGCGTGCCCTGGCTCGATCGTTCGGATTTCGCGGCAATCGAGGCCGAGCGCGATCGTTGGCGGGCCTTGCGGCAAGCGGACTATATGATCGAACCCTTCGCGCTTCCGATCGCGAGCGCCGATAGCCCGCTCCATTTCGGATTCGAATTCGATGCCAGCAACCCCCATATCGCCGATTTCGTCATTCACCATTTCAGCGCCGAAGGCCGATTACGCGGCACGCGGGAATTCGCGAAGACCGAGCCGGGACCGATTTTCGCCGAAGACCTGATCGCGCCCAGCGATGCCGATGGCGGCCTCGCGATCGTGACGCCCGATCTCGTGAAGCTTGGCTATCGTCGCGCCGGATTGAAGTTGCAAGGCAATCTGATCGTCGAGCATCGGCGGACAGGCGATCGCGACGTCACGGAATTTCAAAATTCCTGGCGCAATTGCGGTTTGGCGATCCCGGGGCTTCCCTATTTCGTCAGCCCCAATGCCTCGGCTTTCGGTCGCACCAATCTCTTCGGCCGCGCGAGGGCGACACCCGGTTACCGCAGCGCGCTCCTCGTCGTTCATGCCAGCGGTTGGAGCCGTTACGCGCGGCAAGCCTGCCTGACGATCGAAGCGCTCGATGCGAAAGGCGCACCGATTCGCGCCGAAATCGAACTCGGCGGCTTCCAATGGCGCCTTATCTGGCTCGACGATATCCTGCCGGGATTGGCCGATCATCTGCGGCCGAGCGGGATCGGGCCTCTACTCGTCCATTCCCATGAAGGCGATATGAATTGCCAGCTTGTGACCGTCAACGATAAAGGCGCGGTCGCTCTGCAGCATATGTGGGGATATTGAGGCCGGGTCAGTAATCCCAGGATCGATCAAGCCAATATTCGGCTCTTCGTCCGCGACCCAGCCGCAGAAGTTTGGAGATTTTGCGCGCGACGCGCCCCAATCCATCGGCGCGTTGCCGTAGGCTAGGGCGCGGCGCCGCTTGCTTGACGATGGCGATTAGCGCAGTCGCTTCCGACGCCGCGATGTGTCCCGCTGCTGCTGCGGCCTCGATGAACCAAAGCGCTTCATCGAGGCAACGATAGATGATGAAAATCAGCAACATCTTCATCGCCCGCGATCGATCGAAATCCTTCAGCAGCAAGGAGGGCGGTCGGAAATAAAGCGCATCGCCGGCGACGATCCGGGCCGAAAGATCGCGGCGGTTGCGCGCGATGCCGAGGTGTTTCTTGAGATAATAATGTTCCTCGGCATCGGCGACGCGATAACGTCGGTTGGGCAGAAGATCGAAAAGAAAGAAACCCTGCTGCGTCAAGAATCGATCGACATCGGCGAATAGCGGTTGGCCAAGATAGATATCGAGGAACTCGATCTCCGTCTGGATCGCGAGGACGTTACGCCAATGCTCAGGCCGTAAGGATTGCAGGATCGCCAATTCGGCGCCTTGGACATCGAGTTTGACGAGTTCCGGCGCCGGCCGGCGATGGCGATCCAAAAAATCGGCGAAAGACAGCAGATCGACATCCACGATCTTCTGTAAATCGCCGAATCCCTTATGCACATAATCGCGCATATAGTCCGGGTTAGGCGGAAAGAGCGAGGAACTCGAAGCCTTGCGCAGGACGTGGAGCTTGGCTCGGCCGCTCGTCCCGCCGAGTGCGCAAGCATGCCACGTTTCGCCGGGGCGCGCCTTCGCCTGTTGCGCGGCGCAGGCCGCGGCATCGGGTTCGAAGGCATCGACCGCGATCAGATCGGCGAAGGGTCGCCAATGCGCCTGCAAGCCGCCGCGCGCGCCGACATCGACGGAACGCAGCTTTTCGCCGTTCAGCATGTCTTTAAGCGGTTCGATTCGCATAAAATCCCCTCCGTTATCCAGCAATCTTCTTCTCGCATACACGTTCGCCGATACGGGGAGAAGAGGCGCGCGCATAGACCGCCGAACCCGCCCCCACAACGCCCCCACTTGCGACCTAGCAGCACGACTGCTATCCAGGCCAAGGCTGCGACGATCCGCACGGTTTCGTTCAATTAGCTGAAAATATAGGATATTTTACGAGGAGCAATCGGCGATATGGCGCTTGCCAGGAGCGAAATAGCAGCCCCCGAGGAACGCGAAGCGATCGCGGCGGATGCCGTGCGCCGTTCCGCGCCGCTCCCGCTCCGCCGCATTCTGTATCTGCCGATGGAAATCGCCGCGCGCGAATTGGATTCGCGCCTGCTGATCGCCGCACTCGCTCTGGCGCGGGGTTTCGAAATCGTGCTCGGCCAGAAATGGCTGATGGAGCGCAATATCGCCGCCATGCCGCCCGGCATCTATCTCGCCAAGACGCTGACCAAGCGCGATGCCGCCTTCATGGCCGCGGCGCGCCAAGCGGGCTATCTGGTCGGCGCGCTCGACGAGGAAATTCCCGGCCTGCAATTGGCGCCCTCGGAATTGCGCTGGATGGCGGAGGAAGCCGTCACCGCCGCGCATCGCATTTTCGTCGCCGGCGCCGGCAATCGCGATTCCGTGGCCGAGCGCTTTCCTGGAGCCGCCGACCGCATCCGCGCCTGCATGAATCCGCGCTGGGATTTGCTCGGTCCGCGCCTACGTTCGATTTACGCGGCCGAAGCCGAAGATTTGCGGCGCCGGTTCGGCGCCTATTTCCTCATCAACACCAATCTCGGTTTCATCAATTCCGAGAAAGGCAAGGCCGAGGACATTCTAAAGGAACAAGTCCGCCTCGGTAAGCTCGACCTCGCCAATCCCGATCACGCCACCTATTTTCGCGATATCGTCGCCATGGAAGAGGCCAATCGCGCGGCGATCCTCGATTTGCTGCCGCGATTGCAATCCGCTTTCCCCGATCGGCATATCGTCTTGCGGCCGCATCCGAGCGAACGCCTCGAAACCTGGCGGGAGGATTTGCGCGGCCGCAGCGGCATTAGCGTCATCCGCGACGGGTCGGCAATTCCCTGGATCCTCGGCAGCGCGGCGCTGATTCATACGAATTGCACGACCGGCATCGAAGCGATCGCCCTCGATCGGCCGGCCATCTGCTTGATCCCGATCGAAACCCATTCGACGCGGCGCTACATCGTCAACCGACTGAACCCGGTCGCGCGCAACGCGGCCGAGACCGTGACCCTGCTGGCGGATGGCAGGATCGCGGATCCCCCCGCTTTCTATTCGCCAGCCATGCGAACCGATTTTGCCGCCGCCATGTCGCTCGATCCGGCGCGCCTTGGCGCCGCCGCCTTGCTCGACGAACTCATGACCGTGCCCGGTTTTTCTCTGGCCGCGCCCGGTCCTCAAACGCAATTCGCGCCGCGCGTCGGCTATCGCTGGCATATCGCCGACCGCAATGTGCGCGGGAGCCTTTATCCGACCATCCGGCGCTCTCGCCTGCGCCAACGCTTGCAGGCGATCGCCGCGGCGCTCGACCTCGATATCCCACTCACCGTCCAGAATTGCGGTACTAAACTCGTTTTGCTGGGTCCCCATCCCCTGCCCTGGCCGCTGCGCCTGCGCCGCTATTTCGGCGGCCGCCTGCTTGCGCGATTGCAGCCTTGATCGGCAATCGCCGCATCGTGGTCATCATCCAGGCGCGACGCGGCTCGACGCGCTTGCCCGATAAGGTCTTGCTGAAATTGGGCGAAATCACCGCACTCGAAGCCACGATCCGCCGATGCCGGGCTATTCCCGGAATCGATGCCGTCATCTGCGCGACGACGGAAAATCCCGAGGACGATGCGCTCCTGCCCGTCATCGCGGCTTGCGGCGCAATCGCCCATCGCGGCAGCGCCAGCGACGTGCTCGCCCGCTATCTTGGCGCCGCCGCCAAGGCGGATGCCGATATCCTCATGCGCGTGACCGGCGATTGCCCGCTGATCGATCCCGCCATCTGCCGCCAGGTGATCGATCGCTTGATCGCTACGGGCGCCGATTACGCCGCCAACAACATGCCGCGACTTTTCCCGCATGGTCTGGATTGCGAAGCCTTCACGCCTGCCGCCTTGGCGCTGGCGGCCTCCCAGGCGACCGACCCGCAGGATCGCGAACATGTGACGCCCTGGCTCCGCCGATCGCCGGCCATCAAACGCGCCAGCCTGATCGGCCCCGGCTGGCCGGCGGATCGGCAACGCTGGACGCTCGATTATCCCGAGGATTACGCGGCCATCGCCGCCCTCTATCGCGCTTTGCCCGATCCCGCGACCGCCGGCATGCAGGACATCCTGTCCGCGATCGCCGCCCGGCCCGGCCTCGGCAGCGAGAACGCGCACCATCGCCTGCGACCCGTCGCCGGCCCCGGCGCGCCGATCCTCCTCTTCCGCATCGCCGCCGGCGCCGCGATCGGGCAAGGCCATGCCATGCGCTCCATGGCTCTCGCCTCGCAACTCGCCGAACTCGGTTGGGATTGCCGCTGGGCGACGACGCCGGAAACGGCGGATTTCCTCGGCGATCTTCTGCCGCCGGAAAAACTGACGCGGCTGATTGCCGCCCCATCGCGCGAAGCGGCGCGGAATCTCGCCGCCGCTCAGCCCGGCTGCGCTTGGGCAATCGTCGACGATTACGATGCCGAGCCGGAATTCTGCGCCGCTTTCCGGGAAGCAAGCGGCGCCCGGATCGCTATCATGGACGATCTTGGGCGCCCCGGCCTCGCTGCCGATCTTATCGTCAATCCGACGCCGGGTTTTACGCCCGAGGATTATCCGTCTTCGCCCGGCGTCCCGGTACCGCGCCTCTGCCTCGGCCCCGATTATGCGCTGCTGCGCCGTCAATTCGCATTCGCGCGCAAGATCGCGATGACGCGGCCGATCGCTTCGGGCCCCATCACGCACCTCCTCATCGCCTTCGGCGGCGTCGATCCCTTGAACGCGACGGAATTGGCGCTTACGGTCGCGCGCGATCTCGGCATTCCCCGGATCGACATTGTCCTCGGTCGCGGAGCGCCGCATCTCGCCGCCATCGTTGCCGCCGTCGCGTCGCTGGGGACCGCATCCGTCGCCCTCCATATCGATCGTGCGAACATGGCCGAATTGATGGCGGAATGCGATCTCGTCATCGGCGCGCCCGGAACCTCGACCTTCGAGCGCTGCGCCCTGGGATTGCCCAGCCTGCTCGTCGGCATCGCCGAAAATCAGCGCGCCAATGCCGCCTTTCTGGAGAAATCGGGCGCGGCCCAGCTCGCCGGTTTCCTGACGAACGAATCCCGTGCCGCTATCGCCGGGGAATTGCGCGAGCGCCTGCGCGCGCTCGACGCCGATCCGGCGCTTCGGCAGCAAATGGCGGAACGAGCCGCAAGGTTTTGCGATGCGCGCGGCGTCGCGCGCCTCGCCCTCGCCTTGCTGCCCGCTTTGCCCTTGGGCATGGGTCGCGGCGAACTCGTCCTGCGTCTTGCCGAAACGGCGGATGAGACGCGCCTCCTCGATTGGCAGCGCGCGCCCGAAACGCGGCGTTTCGCTCGCAATCCCGACCCGCCGGAAGCCGAGGCGCATCGGCGATGGCTAGCGGCGAAACTGGCGGCGGATGGCGATTGGTTCCTGATCGGCGAGATTGCCGTTACGCCTTGCGGCTTTCTGCGCCTCGATCGTTTCGGCGAGGATCATGGGTGCCCGCAATTCCTGATCTCGATCGCCGCCGCACCCGGCCGCCATGGCCAGGGGATCGGCCGCGCCCTGCTCGCCGGCGCGCGCGCTCTGGCGCCGGGGGCGCATTTCTACGCCGAGATCCTGCCGGGCAACGTCGCCTCGCTGGCGCTTTTCCGCAGCGCCGGTTATGAATCCGAAGCCGATGGCTATTATCATTCCCGCCCTCGGCGCGCGGAAAAGGCATGAGCGGAGGCGACCTGACATGATTCCCGAAATCGCCATCGCCGGCAGGCCGATCGGCCCCGACCGACCGCCTTATGTCATTGCCGAACTTTCCGCCAATCATAACGGCTCGCTAGACCATGCCATGGCGATTCTGCGCGCGGCTAAGGATGCCGGCGCGGACGCGCTGAAATTGCAGACCTATCGCGCCGACACGATCACCATCGATCACGACGGCCCCGATTTTCGCGTCCAAGGCGGGCTTTGGGACGGCGCGCGGCTGTTCGATCTTTATGCCAAGGCCGCCATGCCCTGGGAATGGCACGAACCGCTTTTCGCCTTGGGGCGCGAGATCGGGATCGCCGTTTTCAGCTCGCCCTTCGACGCGAGCGCAGTCGATCTTTTGGAATCCTTGAACGCACCCGCCTACAAGATCGCTTCGCTGGAACTCGTCGATATTCCGCTGATCGAACGCGTCGCCGCGACCGGCAAGCCGATCATCATGTCAACCGGCGCTTCCGAATTGCCGGAAATCGCGGAAGCCGTTGCCGCGGCGCGCCGGGCTGGCGCTCGGGAAATCCTGCTCCTCAAATGCACCAGCGGCTATCCGACCCCGCCCGAGGAAAGCCATCTCGCCACCCTGCCGCATCTCGCCGAAATGTTCGGCTGCCAAGTAGGGCTTTCGGATCATACGATGGGAATCGCCGTCCCCATCGCCGCCATCGCGCTCGGCGCGACGGCGATCGAAAAGCATGTCACCCTGGCGCGCGCCGATGGCGGCGTCGATTCCGCCTTCAGCCTGGAACCGGCGGAATTGCGCGCGCTGATCGAAGGCGTCAATATCGCCTGGGCGGCGCGCGGTCGCATTCATTACGGGCCGTCGCCGAGCGAAGCCGTGACGCGACCCCTGCGCCGCTCGCTCTATGTCGTCGCCGATATGAAGGCCGGGGAAGTTTTTACCCCCGCCAATCTGCGTTCGATCCGCCCCGGCAAAGGCTTGCCGCCCAAGCATTATCGCGAAATTCTCGGCCACGCGGCGCGGGTCGATATTCCGCGCGGGACTGCGCTCGATTGGCCGATGATCGCCGGCGATTGACCGTCTTCAGGCCGCGGCCTGCCATTCCGCGATATGCTCCAAGGGCACGAAATGACGTTCGATCTCGCTTTCGGGAATGCCAGCGAGATCGGGCCACGACCAGCTAGGCGCTCCCTTGCGCTCGATCAGCAAAGCGCGCATGCCGGCACTGAAATCGGGCGAAGCGGCAAGGCGCATCATCAGGCGGAAATCGCGCTGCAACAGAGCCGCCAAAGTCAGATCGCGCCCTTCTTGCATATGACGGAAGGTAAGCGCGAGGCTCAAGGGCGATGCGCCCGAGAGTGCCGCGAAGGTATCGCGCCCGAAGCGATCCTTGCGCGCCGCGAGCACGGTCAGCATCTCGGTAAGGCGCGGCAGGGAAAAGACCGCCTCGATATCGGCCATGAAAGCCGCGATCGGCGGCGGCGGCGGTTTCATGGCGAGCTTGCCGATGAGTCCCATGTCCAGGAAATCGATCCGATCGTTGGGCACGAAGGATTCGGCAAGACCGATCGCATGCAACCCGGCCGAACCGAGCGAGATGCCGCTCAAGGCGAGAAAGAGGCCCATGGCGCCGGGGCAGCGCCCGAGGAACCGCGCCGCCCCGACATCGGGGATGAGGCCGATGCGGCATTCGGGCATGGCGAAGCGCGCATTCTGCGTGATCGCGCGATGGCGGCAATGCATGGCAAGCCCCGCCCCGCCGCCGAGGAACGGCCCGTCGATCACGGCCAAGCTCGGCTTCGGATAATGCGCGAGGCGATGGATGAGCGCGTATTCGCGGCGGAAGAAATTTTCGACATAGGCCATGTCGCCGGCATCGCGCGCCTCGGCGAGTTGACGGACATCGCCGCCGGCGCAGAAATTCCCAGGCGTCGAGCTCGTCAAGCAGATTTCCGCGATATCGGGATCTTCCGCCCAGATCGCCAATTGCCGATCGATCGCCTCGATCATGGAAAGGTCGAGCGCGTTCAGCTTTTCCGGCCGATTGAGCAGGATCCGGCCCTGGGCGCCGCGTTTCTCGCATAGAATCGGTTCGCCGGCCGTCATGATACGCATTCCTCCGTTCGCTCGGTCTTGCCGACTTTCCCGGCTATTTCACACAACGTCAAGCGCTTGACTTTTCCGCGCAATCGGGCTTTTGCATCGGGCAAGTTCTGCTGGACCGAACGAGGAGCCCGCCATGACCGTCAAGAGCCAACATCCCGAAACCATCGTTTTGCATGCCGGCTATCGCCGCGACGCCGCGACCAATGCCGTCGCCGTGCCGATCTATCAGACGACCTCCTACCAATTCGACGATACGGCCCATGCCGCCGATCTTTTCGCCCTGAAGCGCTTCGGCAATATCTATACGCGGATCATGAACCCGACGACGGCCGTGCTGGAAGAACGCCTGACGGCGCTCGAAGGCGGCGTCGGCGCCCTCGCGGTCGCTTCCGGCCAAGCAGCCAGCGCCATGGCGATCCAGAACATCGCGCGCGCCGGCGACAATATCGTCAGTTCGACCGATCTTTACGGCGGCACCTGGAATCTCTTCGCCAATACGATGAAGGAAATGGGGATCGAAGTCCGCTTCGTCGATCCCGCCGACCCGGAAGCCTTCGCGCGCGCGACCGATGCCAAGACCCGCGCCTATTACGCCGAGACTCTGCCCAATCCCAAGCTCACCGTCTTTCCCATCGCCGAAGTCGCGGCGATCGGCCGGCGCCTCGGCGTTCCGCTCATCATGGACAATACCGCCTGCCCGATTCTGTGCCGTCCCCTCGCGCATGGCGCGGCGATCGTCGTCTATTCGACGACGAAATATATCGGCGGGCACGGCACCTCGATCGGCGGCATTATCGTCGACGGCGGCAATTTCGACTGGGCGGCGCATAAGGCGCGCTTCCCCGGTCTCAACGAACCCGATCCTTCCTATCACGGCGCCATCTGGACCGAGGCGGTGAAGCCCTTGGGCCCCATCGCCTATATCATCAAGGCGCGCGTGACCTTGCTGCGCGATCTCGGCGCCGCCATGAGTCCCTTCAACGCCTTCCTTTTCATCCAGGGCTTGGAAACCCTGCCGCTGCGCATGCGCCAGCATTGCGCCAATGCGGAAACCGTCGCCGCCCATCTCGCCCGCCATTCCAAGGTCGCGAAAGTCATTTTCCCCGGCCTCGCTGCGGGCAATGCCAAGGCAAGGGCCGAGCGTTATCTCGCCGGCGGCTTCGGCGCTCTGATCGGCTTCGAGATCAAGGGCGGCCGCGAAGCGGGCCGTCGCTTCATCGACGCTTTGCAGCTTTTCTATCACGTCGCCAATATCGGCGATGCGCGCAGCCTCGCCATCCATCCGGCGACGACGACGCATTCGCAATTGGGGAGCGAGGAACAATTGGCGAGCGGCGTCTCGGAATCCTATATCCGCCTTTCGATCGGCCTCGAACACAGCGCCGATCTCATCGCCGATCTCGACCAGGCGTTGGCGGCGGCATGAGCCGCGACGCATCGCGGCAGGCGGCATCCGGGCGCTTCCCCGGGCAATTTCCGCGCCTGCGCCTGCGCCGCAATCGAGCCGCCGATTGGTCGCGCCGCCTCGTCGCCGAAACGCGGCTCGGGATCGCCGATCTCGTCTGGCCGGTTTTCGTGAAGGATGGCGGCAGCGCGCGGGAAGCCATCCCCGCCATGCCGGGCGTCGAACGCCTGACCATTCCGGCCCTGCTCCGCCAAGCGGAAAAGGCCGCCAAGCTCGGTATTCCCGCAATCGCCCTCTTCCCCGTCGTGCCGGGCGATCTCAAAAGCGCCGATGGCCGCGAAGCCTGGCGCGCGAAGAATCTATGCAACCGGGCCATCGCCGCCCTCAGACGAGCGGTTCCGGAAATCGGCGTCATCTGCGATGTGGCGCTCGATCCCTATACCAGTCACGGCCATGACGGGCTTTTGATCGGGGACGAAATTGCCAACGACCCGACGCTCGACACTCTCGAAAAACAGGCATTGGCGCAGGCCGCAGCCGGCGTCGATGCGATCGCGCCCTCGGACATGATGGATGGCCGCGTCGGGCATCTGCGCGATGCCCTGGATAAGGCGGGATACGAGCGCGTGCGGATTCTGGCCTATGCCGCGAAATACGCTTCGGCCTTTTACGGCCCCTTCCGCGAGGCTTTGGGGTCGAAAAGCGCTCTCGGCAAGAGCGACAAACGCAGCTATCAGATGAATCCCGCCAATGGCGACGAGGCCTTGCGCGAATGCGCGCTCGACGTCGCCGAGGGCGCGGACATGCTGATGATCAAGCCGGGCATGCCCTATCTCGATATCCTGTGGCGCGTGAAGCAGGAATTCCGCATGCCGGTCTTCGCCTATCAAGTCTCGGGCGAATATGCGTTGCTGAAGGCCGGCGCCGCTGCGGGACTGGTCGATTTCGACCGCGCCATGCTGGAAAGCCTGATCGGCTTCAAACGCGCCGGCGCGGATGCGATCTTCACCTATGCCGCGCTCGATATCGCCGAGCGCTGGCTCAGTCCCGATCGAGCCATGCCTTGACGAGGGCGATCTGATCTTCCGCCATCAGAGCCGGGGCATGGCCGATCCCCGGAAAGACGGAAAGATCGGCGCCGCTTTGCATCATGCGCGCGGCCGTTTCCGGCAGCAGCAGATCGGAATCGGCGCCGCGCAGCACCAGAACCGGGCAATTCACCTTTTCCCAGATTTCCCATAAATCCCAATCGCGCAAGGCCAAGCGCAGATTGACCGCGATCGCCGGGTCGTAAGCGAGCGCGAGGCGGCCATCGGCGCGGCGGCGATGGCTATGTTCGGCGAGATGACGCCATTGCGCATCGCTCAAGGGGCCGAAGGGCGCATGATTGCGCCGCAGCTGCGCCTCGAGTTCGGCAAGATCGGCGAAGCTTTCGTCGCGGCCGACATAGCCCGCGATCCGGGTTAGGGCGGCCTGCGGCACGAAGGGCCCGATATCGTTGATGACGAGGCGACGAATGGGCGAACCCGGCATCGCTGCCAGCATCATGCCGATCAACCCGCCCATCGAGGTGCCGACCCAATCGACTTCCCGGTCGGGCAGAAGTTGCAGCACGGCATTCATGTCGGCGAGATATTGCGGATAGGCGTAATGCTGCGGATCGCGCAGCCAATCGCTGCGACCGCGACCGACCATATCGGGCGCAAGGACGAAGCGATCCGCCGCCAAAGCCTTCGCCAGGATATCGAAATCGCGACCGTTCCGCGTCAGACCGTGGCAGCAGAGAACCGGCGGCCGTGCGGATGCGGCCTCGCCCCAGGCGACATAAGCGATATCGTGAAAGCCGGCGGGCGAAAGGCCGCGAGCGCGCCCGGCTTTCATGCCGCGTCCAGCCCCAGCGGCCGGTCATGGACCGTCACCAAGGTTTCCGGCGTCAAACCGTTGAAACGCGTCGCCAGCGCATGGGAATAAGCGCCGATGCGGTCGATTTCGATCCAATCGCCCTCGTCGATATCGGCGGGCAGACTGAAGGTCGAGGGCAAAACGTCGAGCGAATCGCAAGTCGGCCCGTTCAAGACGTATTCGCGCCGTTCGGCGCTCAAGACGCCTTTCGGACGGATCGCGCGCACCGGCAGGCGCAATCCCGCATCCACCGTTTCGGAGAGCGAACCGTAAATGCCGTCATTGATGTAAAGCTGATTATCCTTGCGCAGCTGCACCTGAACGACGAGCGACATGGCATGGGCGACGAGTGCCCGCCCCGGCTCGCACATGATGACGCAATCGCGCCGCAATTTCAGCGCGGCGAGGCCGGATTCGATTTCCGCCATGAAGGCTTCGAGCGGCGGCATATTGGTGCCGACATATTCGGCCGGGAAGCCGCCGCCGACATCCAAGGCGACGATATCGATTCCGGCCTTGGCGATCGTCTCGCCGACGATCCGCAGCGCCTCGCCATAGGCGCCCGGCACCAGGCATTGCGAACCGACATGGAAGGCAAGTCCGACTTGCGCGCCGCGCGACCTGGCATCCTTCATCATCGCCGCCGCCGCCTCGATTTCGGCGCCGAATTTTGCCGCCAGATGATAAAAGGCGCCGGCGACGGGCGGCGTCGTCAGGCGCACGAAAATCGTCAAGCCCTCGGCCCCACCCGTTTCGTCGAGAATTTTATCGAGTTCGCGCGGATGATCGATGACATAGGCATCGACGTTATAAATGCGCGAAGCCGCCGCGATCACCGCCCTTCCCTTGACCGGATGCATGAAATAGCAAGCGGCGTCGGGAAAATTCTCCCGCACCTGGGCGATCTCGGGCAAGGAGGCGGTATCGAAATGGCGGATGCCCGCCTTATAGAGCGCCTTCAGCACTTCGGGATGCGGATTGCATTTGACCGCATAGAGGACGCGCCCGGGAAAGAGGTCGAGGAATTTGCCCACCGTCCGCGTCACGATCTCCGGGCGCAGGCAATAGACGGGATAGCTCGGCGTCAAAGCCGCGATCATGTCCTCGACGGTGGCGAAATCCCGGATCATTCTCGTTGGCCTCGCGATCGTTGCCGAAGGGTCCATGGGCCGGTCTCGGAGACCGGTTCTGTTCCCTAAGGAAATTCGGTCTAGTGGATCGGCGCGAAAAAGTCGATATCATCGGCCCGATTTTCCTAAAGAACCCGAAGGAATGGCCCATGTCCGGCCCGCTTGCCGATCTGATCGTCGTCGATCTCACCCGCGTTCTCGCGGGACCGTTCTGCACCCTGCTGCTCGCCGATATGGGCGCGCGCGTCATCAAGGTCGAGCAGCCGGAAAGCGGCGACGATTCCCGGCGCTACGGCCCCTTCGTCAACGGCAAATCGGGCTATTTCGTCTCGCAGAATCGCGGCAAGGAATCGATCGCCCTCGATCTCAAGCGCGCGGCGGATAAGACGATCCTGCATCGCCTGCTGCGCCGCGCCGACATTCTGGTCGAGAATTTCCGCCCCGGCGCCATGGCGCGCCTCGGCCTCGGCTTTGCCGAATTGTCGCCGCTTTATCCGCGGCTGATCTATGCCTCGACCTCCGGCTTCGGTCAGACCGGGCCTTATGCGCAACGTCCGGCTTACGACATCATCGCCCAGGCGATGGGCGGCATCATGAGCCTCACTGGGCATGGCGATGGTGTGCCGGTTCGGGTCGGCGCTTCGATCGGCGATCTCGGCGCCGGATTGTTCACGGCGCTCGGCATCCTCGCCGCCCTCAATCACCGTGCCCGCACGGGGCGCGGCATGGCGATCGACGTCGCCATGCTGGATTCCCAGGTCGCCCTCCTCGAAAACGCCATCGCCCGCTATCTCGCCAGCGGCAAGCCGCCCGAGCCGCTCGGCGCGCGTCATTCCTCGATCGCGCCTTTCGAGCCCTATCGCAGCGCCGACGGCTATATCGTCATCGCCTGCGGCAACGATGCCCTGTTCCGGCGTTTGGCAGCCGCCCTCGACCGTCCCGATCTTGCCGAGGATCCGCGTTTTATCGACAATCACGCGCGCAGCGAAAACGTCCTCGACTTGAAAGCCGCGCTGGAAACGATCCTGATCCGCAAGACGACCGCCGCTTGGCTCGATATCCTGCTCGCCGCCGGCATTCCCAGCGCGCCCATCAATACCATCGCCGACGTGTTGGACGATCCGCAAATCCGCCATCGCCAGCTCGTCCTTCCCATCGACGATCCCGCGCTTCCCGATTTCCGGGTCGCCGGATCGCCGATCAAATTTTCCGATTATGCCGAAGCGCGGATACGCCCGGCGGCCCCCGATCTCGATGCCGATCGCGCGCGGATTCTCACCGATTTTCCGGAATGAATAAGATAACGCATCGCCAGCGGCGTTGGCGCTGGGCGCTATTCTGGATCGCCTTCACTCTTGCCGGCGCCGTTTTCCTCGCTATCGCCGGATTGCGAACCTCTCTGCCGCAACTCGACGGCCGGATTGCCTTGCCCGGCCTTGCGGCGCCGGTCGAAATCCTGCGCGATGCGCGCGGCTATCCGACGATCCGCGCCGCGAACGATGGCGATGCCTATCGGGCGCTCGGTTTCGTCCACGCCCAGGATCGCCTTTTCCAAATGGAGATGATGCGCCGCATCGGCGCGGGGCGCCTCGCCGAAATCGTCGGCGAAGCGGGAATCCGCAACGATCGGCTGATGCGCCTGCTCGGCCTTGCCGATCAGGCCGAGGCGCAATTCGCCGCCGCCAGCCCCGAACTCAAAGCCGCCCTCGAAGCCTATGCCGAGGGCGTCAATGCCTATCTCGCCCGACATCGCGGCGCGCTCCCGCCCGAATTCCTGATTCTCCGGCATGAGCCGGAACCCTGGCGGCCGGTCGATTCCCTGATCTGGGGGCGATTGATGGCCTTGCAGCTTTCCGGAAATTGGCGCGAGGAAAAGGAATTGGCGGCGCTGAAAGCGAAACTTCCGCCCTGGCTCTTCGCCTTGCTGGCGCCGCAAGTGGAAAGCCTCGCCTGGCCGGGCGGTATGCCCTTCGGGCCGAGCCGGGATGCCTCGAACAATTGGGCGATCGGGCCGCAGCGGAGCCGGAGCGGCTTTCCGCTCCTCGCCAACGATCCGCATCTGGCGCTCGATCTGCCGGCGACATGGTATCTGGCGCGGATAGAAACCCCGCAGCGGGCGCTCTTCGGTGCGACCGCGCCGGGCCTCCCCTTCATCGTCATCGGGAGCAATCGCGCAATCGCCTGGGGCTTCACGACGACGCATAGCGATACGCAGGATCTTTTCGAGGAAAAGCCCGTTCCCGGCGATCCCGGTTTCTACGCGACGCCCGTGGGCAAGCTGGCTTTCGTCACGAAACGCATCCTCATCAAAGTGCGCGGCGGAGAAGATCGCGCGATCGATCTGCGCTGGAGCCGTCACGGCCCGATCGTTTCCGATCTCGATCCCGATGCCGGGAAAATCCTGGCGCTCGCCTGGTCGGGATTCTTGCCGGACGATCGTTCGGCGGAAGCCCTGCTGGCAATGAATCGCGCGATCGATGCCGGTGAATTTCGCAGGGCGCTGCGGGATTTCCATACGCCGCAGCAAAATGTCGTTTTCGTCGACCGCGAAGGGTCTATCGGTTTCGTCGCCGCCGGCCGCGTGCCATTGCGCCGCGCGCTCTTCGCCGATAGCCGCTTGCCGGCCCCCGGCTGGAGCGGCGATTACGATTGGACCGGCACGCTTCCCTTCGACGATCTTCCGGCTTATGACGGCGGCGCCTTGGGTCTGATCGTGACCGCCAATCAGGATATCCGTCCTCCCGACTACGCCCCCTTCCTGACCGCAGTTTGGCCTTCGGGCGAACGCGCGCAGCGCATCGCGGAATTGTTGACGCCATCCGCCTCGCTCGATCTCGCCGACGCCGCCCGGCCGCAAACCGATATCCTATCGCAGCCGCTCCGCGATCTCATGCGAGGCTGGGCGCCCTTCGCTGAAGCCAGCGATCCCGAACTCGCCGCCCTTCTCGCGGCATGGGATGGCGAAATGCGTATGGATGCGGCGGCCCCGCTCATCGCCACTTTGTGGCTCGATCGCGCGGCGCGCGGGCTGCTTGCCGACGAACCCGGTCTCGATTTCGAGGATTGGTGGTTCTGGCAAATCGATGCCGTCCAGGCCGTGCTTGCCGATGGTCGCGCTTGCGACGACCGGCGAACGCCGGAAACGGAGGATTGCGCGACGATCCTGACCCGCACCTTGCAAAAGACGCGCGGCGATCTCGCCGCCGCCTTCGGCCCCGATATCGACGATTGGCAATGGGGAAAGGCGCATCGGGCACCCTTTGCGCATCCGATTTTCGGCCGCTTGCCGATTATCGCCGATTGGCTGGATCGCAGCCTCGCCACGCCGGGCGACGGCTTCACAATCGATCGCGGCCAAGCGATCCCGCCGGGCGAGGGCGTCGCGCTCCGCCATGTTCACGGAGCCGGGATGCGCTTCGTCATCGATCTCGCCGATCCCGATTCCGCTTGGTTCGCCTTGGCCGGCGGGCAATCGGGCAATCCCTTCTCGCCCCATTACGCCGACGGCCTCGCCGATTGGCGCGACGGGCGATATCGGTCTATGCTGGCGCCCGCGATCCACCGCCTTCTGCTCATTCCCGAACGCGAGATTCCATGACCGATCTGCCCGCCCTTGCCGATATCCGCCGCGCCGCCGAGCTTATCCGCGGCCAGGCGATCCGAACGCCCTTGGTCGCGGCGCCGCGCCTAGCCGGCGAACTCGGCCTCGCCAGTCTGCATCTGAAGCTCGAAAATCAGCAATTCACCGGCTCCTTCAAGGATCGCGGCGCCTTCGTGAAGCTGAAATCGCTGGGCGTCGAAGCGGCCGCGCGCGGCGTCATCGCCATGTCGGCTGGCAATCACGCGCAGGGCGTCGCCTATCACGCTCGGCGCCTCGGCATCCCGGCGACCATCGTCATGCCGGAAGGAACCCCCTTCACCAAGGTCGAGCGCACGGCGGCGCTTGGCGCGCGCATCCTTCTCAAAGGGGATACGATCGATGCCGCCGCCGGCCACGCCCGGGATATCGCCGAGGCCGAAGGGCTGACCTTCGTCCACCCCTATGACGATCCCCTGATCGTCGCCGGGCAAGGAACGATCGGCCTCGAAATCCTCGAAGACGCGCCCGATTGCGACCTTATCCTGGCGCCGATCGGCGGCGGCGGCTTGATTGCCGGCATCGCGACCGCCGTCAAATCCCTCAACCCCGCCATCGACATCTTTGGCGTCGAATGCCGTCTTTACCCCTCGATGCATCATGCGGTGCGTGGGCTTGCCCCAGCGAATGGCGGTCAGACCCTAGCCGACGGCATCGCCGTGAAATCGCCGGGCGCGCTGACCCGGCGTATCATCGAGCGCCATGTCGCCGATCTCATGCTGGTCGACGAGGACGAGATCGAGCGCGCCGTCCACCTGCTTGTCGAAACGCAGCGTCTCGTCGCCGAAGGCGCGGGCGCGGCATCGCTCGCCGCCTTGCTGGCCGCACCCGAGCGATTCCGCAATCGCCGCGCCGTCGCCATCGTTTCCGGCGGCAATATCGATGCGCGCCTGCTGGCCCAGGTTCTGATGCGCGGCCTTATTCATGACGGGCGCGTCGTCACGTTGCGCGTTGAAATCTCCGATACGCCCGGCGTTCTCGCCGAAGTCGCCAAGCTCATCGGCGCGACCGGCGGCAATATCATCGAAATCCATCACCAGCGCATGTTCTTCGATCTCCCCGTCAAGCGCGCCGAACTCGACGCCGTGATTGAAACCCGCAATGCCGCCCATGTCGGCGAGATCGTCGCCGCCTTGGAAGCCGCCGGCTTTTCGACCCGCCGCCTGCTCGGCCGCGAGGGCGAGCAAGAAGGCGAGCCCAACTAAGCGGGCAATTCCCGCCGTCCGCAAAAGGCGCTAGGATTCCGCCCATGAGCGTCGAAAGCCGATCGGCACCCATCGCCTTTCTGATGACGAGCGAGCTTCCCTGCCCCTATCTTCCCGGGCGGCGCGAGCGCAAGATCGTCGCCGATCTTGCCGCCGATCCTTCCCTAACGGCGCGGCTGGAGCTTTTCGATCTGCTCTCCAGCGTCGGTTTCCGCCGCAGCCATTCCCTCGTCTATCGCCCCGCCTGCGCCGATTGCCAGGCTTGCGTTCCCGTCCGCATCCCGGTCGGGGATTTTCGTGCCGCGCGATCCTTCCGCCGGATTCTTCGACGCAATAGCGACCTTCGTCCCGTCCTCCATCCCGCCAAGCCGACGCGCGAGCAATACGAATTGTTCGCGCGCTATCTGGCGGCGCGCCATGGCGACGGCGAGATGGTCGGGATGAGCGCCCAGGATTACGCCAGCATGGTCGCCGACAGCCCGGTCGATACAAGGATCGTCGAATGGCGCGACGGGAACGGCGCCTTGGCGGCGGCCTGTCTCGTCGATTGGAGTCCGGACGGGCTTTCCGCCGTCTATAGTTTCTTCGCGCCCGAAAGGCACCGCGACAGTCTCGGGAGTTATATCGTTCTCAGCCTTGTCGAGATCGCGCGCGCGCAGGAAATCCCCCATGTCTATCTCGGCTATTGGGTCGCCGGCAGCCGGAAAATGGATTACAAGCGCCGCTTTCATCCGCTCGAAGCCTATGGACCCGATGGCTGGCAGAAGCTCGGCAAACGAATTGTCAGGCCGAGCCCGATCGGTTAGCCTTGTCGTTCGATCAGGGGGAATAGACATTGTCGGCACTGCTTGCCTTCAGCCGGATGGTTGACCGGATCAGCGATGCTTGCGGCTGGCTGGCCACAAGGTGCGTCCTCATCGCCTGCCTGATTAGCGCCGGCAATGCCTTCAGCCGCTATCTCTTCGATTTGAGCTCCAATGCCTGGCTCGAAGTGCAATGGTATCTTTTTTCCGGCATTTTCCTGCTGGGCGCCGCGCGGGCGCTTAGGTTGAACGAGCATGTCCGGGTCGATCTCGTCTATATGTTCCTCTCCGATCGCGCGCGGCTGTGGATCGACGCTCTCGGCGCCATTCTTTTTCTCATGCCGGCGACGGTCATTCTCGCCTATATGAGCTGGCTCTTTTTCGAGCAATCCTGGTATCTGCAGGAAATTTCCGGCAATGCCGGCGGCCTCATTCGCTGGCCGGTCAAGCTGCTGATGCCGATCGGTTTCGCGCTGCTCGCCTTGCAGGGTCTGTCCGAGATCGTCAAGCGCGGCGCCGCCCTTCTCGGCAAGGTTGAGATCGATACCCATTACGAGCGGCCGCTGCAATGATCCCGCTCGAATTCATGGCCCCGCTCATGTTCGGCGGCCTTATCCTCTTCATGCTGATCGGTTATCCGGTCGCCTTCTCGCTGGCGGCGGTCGGGCTCTTCTTCGGATTCCTCGCCATTCAATTCGGCTATTTCCCGCCGGTCTTCCTGGAAAACATGCCGCTGCGGATTTTCGGCATCATGTCGAACGATCTGCTGCTCGCCATTCCCTTCTTCACTTTCATGGGCGCCATTCTCGAACGCTGCGGCTTGGCCGAGGATTTGCTGGAAGGAACCGGACAACTCTTCGGCAAGGTGCCGGGCGGCCTCGCTTACGCCGTCGTCATCGTCGGCGCCATTCTGGGCGCGATCACCGGCACCGTCGCCGCCTCGGTCATCGCCATGGGCATGATCTCGCTCCCCGTGATGATGCGTTATCAATACGATCGGCAGTTTTTGACGGGCGTCATCGCCGCTTCGGGCACGATCACGCAATTGATCCCGCCCTCGCTCGTCCTCGTCGTGCTGGCCGATCAATTGG
This sequence comes from uncultured Rhodospirillaceae bacterium, assembly GCA_964415425.1. Taxonomy (GTDB): domain Bacteria; phylum Pseudomonadota; class Alphaproteobacteria; order Dongiales; family Dongiaceae; genus Dongia. The sequence goes on from CAYQAG010000004.1 coordinate 44,679, forward strand.
GCCGCTCGGTCGGCGACATGTATAAGGGCGCGATCGGCCCTTCCATCCTGCAGACCCTGCTCTTCCTCGCCTATATCTTCATCCTTTCCCTCATCAAGCCGCAGATGATGCCGCCCTTGCCCCCCGAGGCGCGGACACTTTCCGGCTTCGCTTTGTGGCGGCGCGTCCTTTGGGGCATGGTGCCCTCGGTCGTGCTTATCTTTCTCGTCCTCGGCACCATCTTCATGGGCCTGGCGACGCCGACCGAGGCCGGCGCCATGGGGGCCGTCGGCGCCATGGTCTTGGCCGCCATGCATCGACGCCTGACTTGGCCGCTCATCCGCCAGAGCATGGAAACGACCATGCGCATCACCGCCATGGTGGTCTTCATCCTGATCGGCTCCAACATCTTCAGCCTCGTCTTCCAGGGCGTCGATGGCGGCATCTGGATCGAGCATCTCTTGACCGGTCTGCCCGGCGGCGTCATCGGGTTCCTGATCGTCGTCAATATCTTCATTTTCTTTCTCGCCTTCTTCCTCGACTTCTTCGAGATCGCCTTCATCATCATTCCGCTGCTGGCGCCGGTCGCCGCCAAGCTCGGCATCGATCTCATCTGGTTCGGCGTTCTGATCTGCGTCAATATGCAGACATCGTTCATGCATCCGCCTTTCGGCTTCGCGCTCTTCTATCTGCGCGGTATCGCGCCCAAGGAAATCAAGACGACGGAAATCTATTGGGGGGCGCTCCCCTGGCTCGGCCTGCAGATTCTGCTGGTCGCGATCGTAATCTTCTGGCCGGAATCGGTCACCTATTGGCTGGATGCGGGACCGACGGTCGATCCCAATACCATCCAGATCGACATCCCCATGATCGATGCGCCGGTCAGCCCCGTTCCGCTCGATCTGCAATAATAAAAACCCCCGCGCCCTTGAGAGCGCGGGGGTTCGGTGAAACGAACCGGCGCGAGGCCGGAGCGATTTACTTCACCGTTTGCGCGGCGGTGAAGACGAAATTGTCGAAATTGTTTTCGGCAACGCGGAACCACAGGAATTCCTCGTCGCGGAACGGCTTCCACGCCTCGTAAACCTTCTTGAAATTGGGATTGGCGGCGGCCGTCTCGTCGTAAAGCTCGTTGGCGGCCTTATAGCTCGCTTCCAGAACTTCGCGCGGATAGGGCTTCAATTGCGTGCCGCCGGCGACCAAGCGACGCAAGGCTGCCGGATTGCCGGCATCGTATTTCGCCAGCATGTCGATATTGGCCGCCGTGCAGGCGGTTTCCAGAATCGATTGATAGGCCTTCGGCAATTCGCTCCATTTGGCAAGATTGACATAGGCCGAAAGCTGCGGTCCGCCTTCCCACCAGCCGGGATAATGATAGACCGGCGCCACCTTGTTGAAGCCGAGCTTCTCGTCGTCATAGGGGCCGACCCATTCGGCGGCATCGATCGTGCCCTTTTCCAGAGCGGGATAGATTTCGCCGCCGGCGATCTGCTGCGGCACGACGCCGAGCTTGGTCAGAACCTTGCCGGCGAAACCGCCGATACGCATCTTGAGACCGTTGAGATCGGCAACGCCGGTGATTTCCTTGCGGAACCAGCCGCCCATCTGGGCGCCGGTATTGCCCGCCGGAATCGCATAGACGTTATAGGTCGCGAAAAATTCGTTCATGATGGCGCGGCCGCCGCCGTAATACATCCAGGCGCTCTGCTGACGGGCATTGAGGCCGAAGGGGATCGCCGTATCGAAGGCGAAGGTCGGATCCTTGCCGACGTAATAATAGCTGGCGGTATGGGCCATCTCGACGGTTCCCTGCTGCACGGCATCGAGCGCCTGCAGGCCTGGCACAATCTCGCCCGCCGCATGAACCTGGATTTGGAACTTGCCTTCGGTCGCCTCGGCGACGCGCGCGGAAAAATATTCGGCAGCGCCGTAGATCGTATCCAAGCTCTTCGGGAAGCTGGAAGTGAGACGCCATTTGATCTCCGGCATGCCTTGGGCAATGGCCGGGGCCGCGACGACGCTGGCCGTCGCCCCGACGGCTCCCAGACCGGCCGCTTTCAGAAATTTACGTCTTTGCATGGTTTTCTCCCTGTCGGCTGCAATGGAAATGGGTGGCGCTTGCGCGCTTCGGCCGGTTCCGAAATCCTCGGTCCCGCAACCGCCCATGGCGATCATAGCCGGTTTCGGTCACAATGCCATATGGCCCGCGAGGGTCACCCTCGCCCCCGGGAGACCGCATGACCCAAACAACGATCGCCGCCTTGCAATTCGCCGTGGAAGAAACGCCGGAAGCCAATTGGGCGAAGGCCGAGAGCCTCGCCGAGGAGGCCGCCGCGAAGGGCGCGCGGATCGTCCTCATCCCCGAATTGTTCGAAGGCCTCTATTTCTGCAAGGATCAGGACCCGGCGCATTTCGCCCGCGCCAAGCCTTTCGCCGGCCATCCCGGCCTTGCGCGCTTTTCTGCGCTCGCCAAGCGCCTCGGCCTCGTCATCCCGGTCAGCTTTTTCGAACATGCGGGGCAGGCCTATTTCAACTCCCTCGCCGTGATCGATGCCGATGGCGTTATTCTTGGCCTCTATCGCAAATCCCATATCCCCGACGGCCCCGGCTATCAGGAAAAATACTATTTCAATCCGGGCGATACGGGATTCCGGGTCTGGGAAACCGCTTATGGCCGAATCGGTTGCGGCATCTGCTGGGACCAATGGTTCCCGGAAGGCGCGCGCCTCATGGCGCTCCAAGGCGCCGATCTGCTGCTCTACCCGACGGCGATCGGCAGCGAACCCTTGAGTCCCGGTTACGATAGCAGCGCGCATTGGCGGCGCGCGATGCAAGGCCATGCCGCCGCCAATATGATTCCGCTTGCGGCCGCCAATCGCATCGGCCGCGAAATCGGGCAAAGCTGCACACTCGATTTCTACGGCCGATCCTTTATCGCGGACGAAACCGGCGCCCTCGTCGCCGATGCCGGCGACACCGAAGGCATCATTCTCGGCAGCTTCGATTTCGCCGCCTTGCGCCGCCAACGCGCCGCCTGGGGCCTCTTTCGCGATCGCCGCCCCGAACTTTACGGCGCGCTTGCCGGCCTCGACGGCCATCGCTCGCCAATGTTACGATAGGCTATTGATATTATAACATATTTTTTGATAGGCGCCGATCTTTCGGCGGGATCGCGATTGACTTTTCCTGGGAAATGCCTCGAAATGCCGGGGATTTTCCGGGCCGAGCGCGAAGGCTCGCGGCGGATCGGGTTTTTGCGACCATTTCACATCTTTCGGAGGATATCGTGAGACAAGCCAGATTTGCCGGCATCGCCTTCATTTCCATCCTGCTGCTCGGCGCCTGCGGCGAGGAGAAAAAGGAAGAGCAAGCCGCAGCGCCCGCCGATGCCGCGGCACCCGCTACCGCGCCGGCGCCGGCAGCGACCCCCGCGCCAGACGCTAGTCAGCCGGCCGCGACGCCGGCGCCCGCCGGCAGCGGCCAAGTCAATGTCTTCAACTGGTCGGATTATATCGCCGAGGATACCAACGACAAATTCGCGGCCCTGACGGGAATCAAGGTGCAATACGATGTCTTCGATTCCAACGAAATCCTCGAAACCCGATTGATGGCTGGCGGGACCGGCTATGACGTGGTCGTGCCCTCGGGCGGGTTCCTGGGCCGTCAGATCCAGGCCGGCATCTTCCGCGAACTCGATCAGTCGAAGCTTCCCAATGCCGCCAATCTCGATCCCAATATCCTGAACGCGACCGATTCCTTCGATCCCGGCCATAAATACTCCGTCCCCTATTTCTGGGGCACGACGGGCATCGGCTATAACGTCGACAAGATCAAGGAGCGCATGCCCGATGCGCCGGTCGATTCGCTCGCCATGGTCTTCGACCCCAATGTCGTTTCGAAATTCGCCGATTGCGGCGTGACCATGCTGGATGCGCCGGGCGAGATCTTGCAGATCGCCTTGAATTATCTCGGCAAGGATCCGCATACGGAAAGCGCGGAGGATTATGCCGAGGCGGAGAAGCTGCTGGTCGCGGTCGCGCCCTACATCAAATATTATCATTCCTCGCAATACATCAACGACATCTCCAGCGGCGAAATTTGCTTGGCGATCGGCTGGAACGGCGATTTCGGCATCGCGCAATCGCGCGCCGAGGAAGCCGGTACCAATATCAAGATCGAATACCGCGTACCCAAGGAAGGGACGATCCTCTGGGTCGATAATCTGGCCGTGCCGAAGGATGCGCCCAATTCGGCCAATGCCGAGACCTATATCAATTACCTGCTCGACCCGCAGGTCGCGGCGAACAACGCCAATTTCGTGCATTACGCGACGCCGAACAAGGCCGCGCTCGATCAGGGCCTAGTCGCGGAGGAAGATCGTAACAATCCGGCGATCTATCCGTCGCCGGAAACCATGGCCCGCCTCTTCGGCGATAAGGTCGCGAGTCAGGAAGTCGATCGTATCCGCACGCGCGCCTGGACCAAGATCAAGACCGGTCAGTGAGCGCCTCTGCGATTATCGGGAAACCCCGCCGGTTCCGCCGGCGGGGTTTTTCTTTGCCGCGTCCGGGGGGAAAGGGTTGACAGGCGGGGCATGCGGATATGTGATAAGCGGAAATCGAGACCGGCGCTAAAACCGGCATGACGCGCAAGCAGCGGGGATAGGGGGAAAAATGAGCATGCAACAGGAGCAGGCGTCTCGCCGGCGCTTCGGCATTGCGGCAGCCTTGCTGCTGCTCGGCCTCGCCGGATGCGGCGAAGAGAAAAAAGAAGATTCCGCGAATAGCGCTCCGGCGCCGCAAGAACAGGCAGCCGCCCCGGCCCCCGCGCCGACATCCTCGGAGCCCAAGGAACTCAATATCTACAATTGGGCGGATTATATCGGCGAGACGACCATCGCCGATTTCGAGAAAGAGACCGGCATCAAGGTTCGCTACGATCTGTTCGACAGCAACGAGACGCTGGACGCCAAGCTGGCCGTCGGCAGTACCGGTTACGATATTACCTTCCCCTCTTCATCCTTCTTCGCCCGCCAGATTGCGGCCGGCATTTTCCAGAAGCTCGACAAATCCAAACTTCCCAATCTCGGCAATATCGATCCCGAGATCGCTCGGGTCATTGCCGTTCAGGCCGATCCCGGCAACGAATATGCGGTTCCTTATATGTGGGGCACCAACGGCTTCACCTATAATGCCGATATGATCAAAGAGCGGATGCCCGATGCGCCGGTCGATTCGCTGGCCATGATTTTCGACCCGGCGATCATCGCCAAATTCGCCGATTGCGGCGTGAGTTTCCTCGATTCGCCCGAGGATGTCTTCCAGCTCGCGCTCGCCTATATGGGCAAGGATCCGACTTCGCAAGACCCCGCCGATATCGTCGCCGCGACCGATATGCTGATGAATGTTCGCCCCTTCATCCGCAAATTCGACAGCCAGGAATATCTGAACGCCCTGCCCAACGAGGAAATCTGCATCGCCATGAATTGGTCGGGCGATTATGCGACCGCCGCGACCCGCGCCGAAGAGGCCGGGATTAAAGTCAATCTCGCCTATACCGTGCCCAAGGAAGGCACCAATATCTGGGCCGATGGCATGCTGATCCCGGCCGATGCGCCGCATCCCGAAAACGCGCATATTTTCCTGAATTACATGCTGCGGCCGGAAGTCATCGCGCAATGCACGAATTACACCAATTACGCCAATGCCAATGCGGCGGCGAAGGCGCTGGTCGACCCAGCGATCGCCGCCAATCCCGCCATCTATCCCGATGCCGAGGTGATGAAGCGCGGCTTCCCCGCCGTCACGCGCGATAACGAGATGCTGCGCGTCATCACCCGCGAATGGACGCGTTTCAAGACCGGACAATGACCGCATAAATCCGTATCGCTTATTCAGGGGAGCAAGCCGCTGATGGCCGCCGAAAAATCCAAGCAAGGGAGCGCCACGCCCTGGGCCGATCCCAGCGCAACTCCCTATATCCGCATCGAGCATGTCACCAAGAAATTCGGCAACTTCGTCGCCGTCGACGACGTGACGCTCGATATCTATCGCGGCGAGCTTTTCTCGCTGCTGGGCGGGTCGGGCTGCGGCAAGACCACCTTGCTGCGTATGCTGGCCGGTTTCGAGACGCCGAGCTCGGGCAAGATTTATATCGATGGCATCGACATGGCGGAGATACCGCCCTATGAGCGCCCGACCAATATGATGTTCCAATCCTATGCGCTCTTCCCGCATATGACGGTCGAGCAGAACGTCGCTTTCGGTCTGCGCCAGGATCGGCGCACGAATGAGGAAGTCACGACGCGCGTCAACGCCATTCTCGACATGGTGCAAATGCGCAACCTCGCCCAACGCAAGCCGCATCAACTCTCGGGCGGTCAGCGTCAGCGTGTCGCCCTCGCCCGCGCGCTCGTCAAGGAACCGAAATTGCTGCTCCTCGACGAACCCCTGGGTGCGCTCGACAAGAAATTGCGCGAGAATACGCAATTCGAGATCATGAACATTCAAGACCGCCTCGGCATCACCTTCATCGTCGTCACGCACGACCAGGAAGAAGCGATGACGCTCTCGACGCGGATCGGCGTGATGAATCAGGGGCGCATCGTCCAGATCGGCACGCCGAAGGAAATCTACGAATATCCGGGCAGCAAATTCGTCGCCGATTTCATCGGCTCGGTCAATCTGTTCGAGGGACGCATCGTCGAAGACGAACCCGGTCACGTCCTGATTTCCAGCGAGGAGGCCGGCAGCCCCATCTATCTCGATCACGGCATCGCCAGCGCGCCCAATGCCAAGGTCTGGGTGGCGATCCGGCCGGAGAAGATCGAACTTTCCAAACTCGACCCCAAGACGCCGCATAATTGCGTCAAGGGAATCGTCAAGGGCGTTGCCTATATGGGCAATCTCTCGATCTATCTGGTCAAGCTGGATAGCGGCAAGGAGATCAAGGTCTCGATGCAGAATCAGCGCCGCGCCGCCGAGCATGTCATCGATTGGGAAGATCGGGTCTTCGCGACCTGGCATGCCAATAGCCCTGTCGCTTTGCTCGGCTGAGGTCGCGCCATGGAACGGTCCCGCCAGAGCCCGCATGCGCGTTTCGCCGCCAAGGCGCCGGGCGCCAATCTGATCGCCGATCTCTTGCGGCGCTTCGGCCTTAAGCCCAGCGCCATCGTCATTGCCGTTCCCTATCTCTGGCTATTCATCTTTTTCCTGCTGCCTTTCTTCATCGTGCTGAAAATCAGCTTCGTCACGGCGGCTTTATCGCAGCCGCCTTACACGCCGCTCTTTCCCTGCAGCGACCCTGCCATCAAGGGCATCTTCGAATGCTATCAGAAGGGCAACATCATCAAACCCGACCCCTATCTCGATTCCTATCACCGGCTCTTTTCCGATTCGCTCTATTGGAAAGCCTATCTCAATTCCGCCCTGACCGCTTTCGTCTCGACCCTCCTTTGCCTCTTGATCGGCTATCCCATGGCTTACGGGATTGCGCGATCGAGCCCCAGCTTGCGCAGCCTGCTGCTGATGGCGATCATCGTCCCGTTCTGGACTTCCTTCCTGATCCGGGTTTATGCCTGGACCGGCATCCTGCGCGGCAACGGCCTTATCAATCAGTTTCTGATGGGAATCGGCATCATCGACGAACCCTTGACGATGATGAACACGCAATTCGCCGTCTATATCGGCATCGTCTATTCTTACCTGCCCTTCATGATCCTGCCGCTCTACGCGACGCTGGAAAAAATGGACATGTCGTTGCTGGAAGCCGCCGCCGATCTCGGTTGCCGACCGCTCAAGGCTTTTTTCCTCATTACCGTGCCGCTCTCCTTCCCCGGCATCATCGCTGGCTCCATGCTGGTCTTCATTCCGGCCGTCGGCGAATATGTCATCCCCTCGCTACTCGGCGGCCCTTCGCAATTGATGATCGGCCAAGTCCTCTCCGACGAATTCTTCAAGAATCGCGATTGGCCCATGGCCTCGGTCGTCGCCATCGCCGTTCTCATCCTTCTGGTCGTGCCGCTGATGATTTTCCAGCATTACCAGGGCAAGGAGCAGGAGGCGGCGCGATGAGCAAGCGGCTTTCCTGGTTCATTATCCTCGTTCTCTGCCTCGGCTATTTTTTCCTCTATGCGCCGATCGTTTCGCTGATCGTCTTTTCCTTCAACGAATCGAAATTGGTGACGCTCTGGGGCGGGTTTTCCCTGAAATGGTATCCGGCCCTCTTCAAGGATCAGGCGATCATCGACGCCGCCAAATTCTCGCTCGTCATCGCGCTCGTCAGCGCGACGCTCGCGACCTGCCTCGGCACGATCGCGGGCTATATCCTGGCGCGTTTTCGCGCCTTTCGCGGCCGCACGCTCTTCTCCGGCATGACGACGGCGCCCCTCGTCATGCCCGAAGTCATCACCGGCCTTTCCATGCTGCTGCTTTTCAAATTCATGGAAGAGATGGTCGGCTGGCCCCGGGGCCAGGGCATTACGACCGTGATTCTGGCGCATGTCACCTTCACCATGTCTTATGTCTCGGTCATCATGCAGGCGCGCTTTTCCTCGCTCGACATTTCGCTCGAGGAAGCGGCGCTCGATCTCGGTGCCAGACCGCTCAAGGTCTTTTTCGTCATCACACTCCCCATCGTCATGCCGGCCGTCGTTTCGGGCTGGTTGCTCGGCTTCACGCTTTCGCTCGACGATGTCGTCATCACCGGCTTCACCAACGGCCCGGGATCCACGACTCTGCCGCAGATCGTCTTTTCCAAGGTGCGCCTCGGCCTCGATCCCAAGATCAACGCGCTCGCCACCATCATCGTCGCCATCGTCGCGAGCGGCGTCATCGTCGCCACGATCTTTATGAACCGTCAGGAAAAGAAGCGTCAGCGCGACATGCAAATGGCCTTGCAGGCCAATAAATGAAGCTCGTCCGTTTCGGCCGGCGGCGTGCGGAAGTTCCCGGCCTGATCGATCGTGCCGGTCGCTTGCGCGACCTTTCCGCCGAGATTCCCGATCTCGACCCCGCGCATCTCGACTCGGCCAGCCTCGCGCGCCTTGCCGCGCTCGATCCCGAAAAATTGCCGCTGGTCGCGGGCGATCCGCGCCTCGGCCCGCCGATTGCCGGTGTCGGCAAGCTGATCGGGATCGGCCTCAATTACCGCGATCACGCCGCCGAAGCCGGCGCGAAGCCGCCCGCCGAACCGATCGTCTTCCTGAAGGCGACCAGCGCCATCGCCGGCCCTCATGACCCGCTCGTCATCCCCCGGGGATCGAAGAGCACGGATTGGGAAGTCGAGCTTGGCCTCGTCATCGGCCGGCGCGGCAAGCATATCGATCGCGGCACCGCCTTCGCGCATATTGCCGGCTATCTCGTCGTCAACGACGTTTCGGAGCGCGATTGGCAATTCGCCGCCGGCGGTCAATGGGCGAAGGGGAAAAGCTGCGACGGCTTCGCGCCCATCGGCCCCTATCTTGCAACCCCGGACGAAATTCCCGATCCGCAGAATCTCCGCCTCTGGCTCGAAATCGATGGCCAACGTCGTCAAGATGGCAATACCGCTAACATGATCTTCGGCATCGCCGAGATCGTCAGCTATGTCAGCCGCTTCTTCATGCTGGAGCCCGGCGATATTATCGCGACCGGAACCCCGGCCGGGGTCGGCATGGGCCGGAAACCGCCCGAATATCTGAAGCCCGGTCAGAATTTACGCCTTGGCATCGACGGCCTGGGCGAACAATCGCAACGCATCATCGCCGAGGAATGATATGGCGCCGAAAAAGAACCCGCTCAATCTCAACGCTTTGCAAGCGAAAACCCTCGTTCTGCTGCAAGCCTTGTCGAGGCTCGACGGCTATTCCCGCCCCGCCGGCGAGGGCGAAGGCGTCGATATCCTGCGCTTGCCCCATGCGCATGGCGATCATTTCCATCTCGGCGCGCATGTCGTCGGCGCCGCCGATTGCACGGGGCTTAACAATCCAGCCGTTTGGCGGATTCTGGAGCGGAAATCCCTCGTTGCCGCCAGCTCGGGCGCGATCTGCCGTTTGACGCCGGCGGGAATCGCTTACGAGACCGGATTCGAATCCGCGGTTCTTAAAACCCCGCATCATTCCTGAGGTAAGGCGCCGAGTTCAGGGCGCGATACTGGCGATCGGTTTGGATTTCGCCAATCGGTCGAAGGCGATCAGGGTTTCCAGCAAGGCCGGCATGTGCTTCAGCGGCACCATATTGGGGCCGTCCGAGGGCGCGCGATCAGGATCGCCATGCGTTTCCAGGAAGACCGCCGCCACGCCGATGGCGATGGCGGCCCGCGCCAAGACGGGCACGAAATCCCGCTCGCCGCCCGAACTTCCGCCCTGCCCGCCCGGCTGCTGCACCGAATGAGTGGCGTCGAAGACGATGGGCTGACCGGTTCCTGCCAAAATCGGCAAGGCGCGCATATCGCTGACGAGAGTGTTGTAGCCGAAGGAGACGCCGCGCTCGCAAAGAAGAACGCGATCGTTGCCGGCGGCGACGCATTTGGCGAGGACATGGGTCATGTCCCAGGGCGCCAGGAATTGCCCTTTCTTGATATTGAGCGCGCGCCCCGTTTGCGCCGCCGCGACCAGAAGATCGGTCTGCCGGCAGAGAAAGGCCGGTATCTGCAGCATATCGACCGCTTCGGCCAGAATGGCGCATTGCCCCGGCTCATGCACGTCGGTGACGACGGGACAGCCGAAGCGTTCGCGCAGATCGGCGAAGATGCCGAGCGCCTTATCGAGACCGATCCCGCGCGAAGCGCCGGCGCTGGTGCGATTGGCCTTGTCGAAACTGGTTTTATAGACGAGGCCGAGGCCGAGCTTCCCCGTCAACTCGACCAGCGCCTGACACATCTCGAAGGCATGATCGCGGCTTTCGAGCGCGCAAGGCCCGGCGATCAGAACGAAAGGCAGATCGTTGCCGATCCGCAGGCGACCGAGGGTCACGTGTTTTGGGGCGCTCGGCAAGATCGGGTTCCTCCTCGGATCAGACCAGTCGCGACTGGCGGAAGGCCGCCTCGACGAAGGAGACGAATAACGGATGCGGCTGGAACAAGCGCGATTTCAATTCGGGATGGAATTGCACGCCGACGAACCAGGGATGATCGGGAATCTCGACGATTTCCGGCAGGATGCCGTCGGGCGACATGCCGGAAAACCGCAGGCCGACGGCTTCGAGGCGCGGCTTGTAGTTGATATTGACCTCGTAGCGATGCCGATGGCGCTCGCTGATCCGCGCTTGGCCGTAAATTTCCGCGACCCGGCTGCCGGGCGCGAGATCGCAATCATAGGCGCCGAGCCGCATCGTGCCGCCGAGATCGCCGCCCGCGCGGCGCTGCTCCAGGACATTGCCGCGCAGCCATTCGGTCATGAGGCCGACGACGGGTTCCGGGCTGGGGCCGAATTCGGTCGATCCCGCCTTTCCGATGCCGGCCAGGGAGCGCGCCGCCTCGATCACCGCCATCTGCATGCCGAAGCAGATGCCGAAATAGGGAATCTTGCGCTCGCGCGCGAATTTGGCGGCGGCGATTTTTCCTTCCGAACCGCGCTCGCCGAAGCCGCCGGGCACGAGAATGCCATGCACCCCTTCGAGATGGCGCACCGTGTCCTCGCGCTCGAAGATTTCGCTATCGATCCAATCGATGGCGACGCGGGCATTGGCGGCGATGCCGCCATGGCGTAGCGCCTCGGCCAAGGATTTATAGGCATCGAGCAGGGATGTGTATTTGCCGACGATGGCGATCCTGACCTCGCCCTCGGGCTGGCGGATGCGATGCACCTTCTCGTCCCAGCGCGTCAAATCGGGCTTCGGCGCGTCGAGGCGGAAATGCCGGCAAACCTCGTCGTCATAGCCCTCGTCGTGATAGGCGCGCGGCACGGCATAGATGGTATCGACATCGAGGGCCTGGATGACGGCGCTCGGCCGGAGATTGCAGAAGAGCGCGATCTTGCGCCGACTTTCCGCCGGGATCGGCCGATCGCAGCGGCAGAGCAGGATATCGGGCTGAATGCCGACCGATTGCAATTCCTTGACCGAGTGCTGCGTCGGCTTGGTCTTCAATTCGCCGGCGGCCGGGATATAGGGGACAAGGGTTAAATGCACGAAGATCGAGCGTTCCGGCCCCAATTCGTTGCCGAGCTGACGGATCGCCTCCAGGAAAGGCAGGCTTTCGATATCGCCGACCGTGCCGCCGATTTCGCACAGCACGAAATCCTCGTCGCCGAGATCGGCCTTGATCCATTCCTTGATGGCATCGGTGACATGGGGAATGACCTGGATGGTGGCGCCCAGATAATCGCCGCGCCTTTCCTTGGCGATGACCCCGGAATAGATGCGGCCCGTCGTCACCGAATCCGATTGCCGGCAGGAAATGCCGGTGAAGCGTTCGTAATGGCCGAGATCGAGATCGGTTTCGGCCCCGTCATCGGTGACGTAGACCTCGCCATGCTGATAGGGGCTCATCGTCCCCGGATCGAGATTGAGATAGGGGTCGAGCTTGCGCAGCCGCACCTTGAACCCGCGCGCCTGAAGCAAGGCGCCCAAAGCCGCCGATGACAGGCCCTTGCCGAGGGAGGATACCACGCCGCCGGTGATAAAGATGAAGCGCGTCATGGAAGGCCCTTATGGCCGAGCGAGGGCCGCCTGGCAAGCCGTCTTCCGAGGCTGCCGGAAAAGCCCCGGAAATCCGGCATTACTGGCCGCTGGGTGCGGCGGGTGCAACGGGCGCGGCCGGTGCGGCGGGCGGCGCGGCGGGACTCGATTCGGGCGCGGCCGGCGCGGGCGTTTCGGCCGCGGGCGCGCCGACGATGGGCTGACCGCCCGAGCGATGGCTATCGGCGTAAGCAAGCAGCAGGCTGGTCAAGAAAAAGCCGATCGCCAGATAGCGCGTGATCCGCGACAGCAGATTGGCCTGCGCCCGGCCGGAGAGGAATCCCCCCATGCCGCCCGCCCCGCCGCCGCCCAGGCTGCCGAGGCCGCCGGCCTCGTTCTTCTGCAACAGGATAAAGGCGATCATGGCGACCGCCAGCAGCACATGGATGGTCAGCAGAATCGGAACGAGGGCCGTCAACATCGGGAAACCTGCCAGAAAAAATCCAAGAAGCCGGGCCGGGTTCTATCGCCTTCGCCGCCGGAAAGCCACCCCCAACTTCGCGCGGCTATCGCCTCGCGGCAGAGGCGATAGCCCAGAAATCGGCCGGAACCAAGCTGGCCCCGCCGACCAAGGCGCCATCGACATTGGCCAAAGCCAGGATTTCCCGAGCATTGCCGGGCTTCACGGAGCCGCCATAGAGGATGGGCACCGCCTCCGCCTGGCCGGCGAAACGATCCCGGAGGCGTTCGCGAATATGCCGGTGCATGGTGAGGATATCCGCCGATTGCGCGACAAGCCCGGTGCCGATGGCCCAGACGGGTTCGTAGGCGATGACCAAGCGATTAGCCGTAAAACCTTCGGGAATCGATTCAATTAACTGTTTTTCAACGATTTTCTCGGCTCGGCCCGCTTGCCGCTCCGCTGCGCTCTCGCCGACGCAGAGAATGGCCGAAAGACCGGCGGTCGCAGCGGCTTTCAGCTTGGCGGCGATCAGAGCATCCGTTTCGCCATGATTCTGCCTGCGCTCGGAATGGCCGAGAATGACGAAACGGCAGCCGAGATCGCGCAGCATCGCCGCCGCGACATCGCCGGTATGGGCGCCGGGCCCCGAAGGATGGCAATCCTGCGCCCCGAGCGCGATCCCTGTCTCGGCGAGCAATTCCGCCGCCAAGGCGAGATAGGGGAAAGGCGGGCAAACGAGGAGATCGGCAGCAGGCTCTTGCCCGGCTTCGCGGCTTGTACCTTGCAGGCGCCGGATTTCGCCGAGCCAAAGGCGCGTTTCCTCCCGGCTGCCGTTCATCTTCCAATTGCCGGCGATCAGGGACCGCATCGCCCTCTCCCCTCTCGTTTTACCGAACCGGCTCTAGCATGGGCGCCCCTTTCCGGCAAAGCCTTGCCCGTCCGGGAGGCGATCCCTATGATGCGCGCCGCCTTGCGACCTGCCAATCCGGCAGCGCCGCGCATCCTTACGGAACATGCCGCCATGTTGACCGCCATTCGCTCCAAGACCGGTTCCTGGGTCGTCAAACTGCTTTTCGTGCTGCTGATCGCCGCCTTCGCGGTCTGGGGCATCGGCGACGTCTTCCGCCGCCTCGATCGGAAGAGCGATCCCATCTTGGTCGTCGGCGATTATCGCTACGAAATCGCCGATTTCGAGCGCGAGCTGCGGGCAAGCCTGCAACGCCTTTCCCAGGCTCAGGGCATCCAAGTGACGGCCGCGCAATTCGCCGCCGCCGGCGGCGCGAAAACGATCGTCGATCGCGCCGAGCGCACCGGGCTGATGCTGGCCTTCGGCAATCGGCTGGGTTTGCGCCTGCCCCAGACGGCGATCGCCAATTTCATTGCCGCCGATCCCGCTTTCGCCGGCAGCGACGGCAAGTTCGACCGTGCCCGCTTCGAATACGCGCTGCGTCAGACCGGCCAATCGGAAGCCGCCTATGTCGCCGCCCGCGAAGTCGATCTGCGCGGCGAATTGATTCTGCGCAGCTTGATGGCGGGCGTGGCATCGCCCGATTTTCTATCGCGCAACATCTATGCTTATGTCGCCGAGGAACGCTCGGCCGCCAGCCTGCTGATCCCGCTTTCCGCCATGACCGATATCGGCGAACCCTTGCCGTCCGATCTCGACCAATACCTTGCCGACCATCAGGCGGATTTCATGGCGCCGGAATATCGCAACCTCGCGATCCTGCAAATGGCGCCGGCCGATTTCGTCGCCGGAATCGCCATCGACGAGGCCGCCATCGCCGAAGCCTACGAACAGCGCAAGGGCGAATTCAGCCAGCCCGAAACCCGCGACCTCGAACAGGTCGTGATCCAGGACGAAGCTCTGGTCGAAAAGATCGCCGCCGCTGAGGCCGCGGGCAAGGATTTCGCCGCTGCCGTCGAAGCCGCGACCGGCGGACCCGCCGTGCAACTCGGCATCGTGACCCGGGATCGATTGCCCGCCGAAATCGCCGATGCGGTTTTCGCGCTTCCCGCCGGCGCCGTTTCCGCCCCGCTCAAAAGCCCATTCGGCCTGCATATCGTGCATGTGAAGGCGGCGACCGAGGCCAGCGTCAAACCCTTGGACGAGGTCAAGGATCAGATCCGCAACGACCTCGCCCTCGGTCAGGCGATCGACGTCATGGAAGCGACGCGCGCGCAGCTTGAGGACGAATTGGCGGGCGGAGCCAACCTTGCCGACGCCGCCGCGAAGCTCGGTCTCAAATTGCGGGAAATCCCGGCGGTCGATTCTCTCGGTCGCGATTCGCAGAAACAGGATCTCGGTTTGCCCGGCGACCTCCTTGCCCTCGCCTTCGCGGCGGAGACCGGCACGCCCGGCAATGTCGAAGCGCTCGCCGATGGCAGTTATGCCGTCATCCTCGTCAATAGCGTCACGCCGGAAGCGCCGCTTACCGTCGATCAAGCGCGCGACGACGTAATCGCCGCTTGGAAGGATGCGCGCCGCGCCGAAGCCGCCAGCGCCAAGGCCGCGAGCATCGCCGAAACTCTCAAGAAAGGCGGCGATCTGGCCGCCGAGGCGAAGGCGCTTGGCCTCGAAATCAAAATCTCCAAACCCTTCTCGCGCCGGAGCGGCGATGCCGATGCCGATATCGATCCCGTTCTTGCCGAAAGTCTCTTCGCCCTAAAGCCGGGCGAGGTCGCGATCGGCGAGAGCGCGACGGGGCCGATCGTGGCGCAGCTTTCGGGCATCGCGCCTGTCGAACCCGCCGCCCATCCCGAGGAATTGGCGAAAATGGCCGATCGCGTCCGCCAATCGCTGGGCAGCGATCTCGGCCAGCAATTCTATGCCGCGCTTGCGGCGCTCGATCCGCCGGAACGGCGCGACGATCTCTGGCAAGCCCTTATCGAGACTAGCGCGAACGAATCCCAACCATGACCATAACGCCGGATCTCGCGGGCTTTTCCGCCGAATACGATCGCGGCCGGCCGGTTCTGGTTTTCACGCGACTGATCGCCGATCTGGAAACGCCGATCTCGGCTTTGCTGAAACTCGCCGGCAATCGCCCGCATTCCTTCCTGCTGGAATCGGTCGAGGGCGGCGCCGTTCGCGGCCGCTATTCGATTATCGGCTTGAAGCCCGATCTCATCTGGCGCTGTCGCGGCGGCGCGGCCGAGATCAATCGCGAAGCGCGCGCCGATCCCCAGGCCTTCCGGCCCGAAACGGCCCCCGCCCTCAATTCCTTGCGCGCCCTCATCGCCGAAAGCCGCATCGCCGTGCCGGCGGGATTGCCGCCCATGGCCTCGGGCCTCTTCGGCTATATGGGTTACGACATGGTGCGCGAGGTCGAGCGCCTGCCCGATCTCAAGCCGAAGCGCCTCGATCTGCCCGATGGGCTTTTCCTTCGCCCGACCCTGGTCGCGATTTTCGACAATGTCGAGGATACGCTGATCCTCGCGACGCCCGCCTGGCCGCGCCCGGGCGCTACCGCGCGCTCGGCCTATTCGCGCGCTTGTGAACGCCTGCAGGATGCGATCCAGGATCTCGATCGGCCCTTGCCGCGCCAGGAAGCCGCCGGCCCGCGCTCGGGCATGGCCGAACCCAGCGCCAATATGTCGGCCGCCGATTTTCACGCCATGGTCGCGCGCGCCAAGGAATACATTCTGGAAGGCGATATTTTCCAGGTCGTGCTGTCGCAACGTTTTTCGATGCCGTTCGCTCTCCCGCCGCTCGCCCTCTATCGCAGCCTGCGCCGCCTCAATCCCTCGCCTTTTCTCTTCCATCTCGATTTCGGCGATTTCGCCGTGATCGGATCGAGCCCGGAAATTCTCGTGCGCCTGCGCGAGGGCAAGGTCACGATCCGCCCGATCGCCGGCACCAGGCCGCGCGGCGCGACGCCGGCGGAAGATCGCGCGCTCGCCGCCGATCTTCTCGCCGATGCCAAGGAATTGGCCGAGCATCTGATGCTGCTCGATCTCGGTCGCAACGATGTCGGGCGCGTCGCCGAGATCGGTTCGGTCAAGGTCACGGAAAAAATGACCATCGAGCAATATAGCCATGTCATGCATATCGTCTCCAATGTCGAGGGGCGGATCGCGCCCGACCGTTCGGCCATGGATGCGCTGATGGCAGGGTTTCCGGCCGGCACGGTTTCGGGCGCGCCCAAGGTGCGCGCCATGGAGATCATCGAGGAATTGGAACCCGAACAGCGCGGCATCTATGGCGGCGCCATCGGCTATTTCGCGGCGGATGGCGCGATGGATACCTGCATCGCCTTGCGCACGACGATCCTCAAGGATGGCATCATGTATGTCCAGGCCGGGGCCGGCATCGTCGCCGATTCCGACCCCGAGAGCGAAAATCGCGAATGCCAGCATAAGGCGCGCGCGCTGATCCGCGCCGCCGAGGAAGCGATCCGCTTCGCCGAAAGCGGCAATCGCCAGCGGTGAAGCAAGATTTCGTCGGCCATTGGCGCGACTTCAATTGTTGACGATACGCCTTGCCCTTATCGTACTTGAAAGAATAATGGCGACAATGCAGCCATCCAGCATGAAACGAATGAACCCAAATATCCGCCTAAAACACGTCATGGTCGGGCTTGGCCCGACCATCCACGACCTCATGCAGGACATAAACCCAACAATCAGCTTTCGGAAAGATTCGGAGATAGCCAAGTAAATTATAGGGGCTAGCTTAGATAAGGTTACGAATATTCTTGTTTAACTCACTTCGATAATACTTCGAAGAGGCTTCTGGTGGGTCGGGAATTGAAGCACATTCGCATTTCTGAAGGAACAGATGGAAGCGCTGGCGCGGGATGCCGTTATAACGCCGAAGATGGCGCTTCGCTTGACTCCAAAAATTCTCTATGCCGTTGATATGATTGCGATCCTTGCCGAAGGCTTCGGTATGATTGATCTGCTCGTGACGAAACTGGAAAACGTCGAGAGAATCGAAGCTGGAGAAGCCGTCGGTATAGACGATACTGTCGGGCTTGATGGTCTTGCGGATGATCGGCAAGGTGCCGTACCATTTTCATTGATGGCAGGATTGTAAAAAAAACCTGCTAGGCTAAAACACCAAGCGGGGCAATGGAGTACTGAAAGAGGGGATCATGAAAAGGGAGGTTTTTGCTTTTGCGCTTGCTTCAGTGCTTTCGGCGCCGTGGATTTTTGCTAACAGTGCAGATGGTGCTAGCTTCAGTTGCGTAACCCCTACCCTTAAAGGCCTTGCGGCGAGCGAAGATTGCGTCTTTTTTTTGATGGATGGGGAGATCGTCGCCGGTGATTACGAACGCTTTGTCGATCTTGTGCGCAAGCATTTTGCCAATCCTCCAGTTGCCTTTAGCTTGCAATCAAGTGGAGGGGACGCGATTGAAGCAATGAAGATTGGGCGCTTGGTCAGAAAACTTTATCTTCCCACGGCGGCGCCGACGCGTGAGACATTTGAGCAGATGTTTGGAGCGCCTCTTTGCAGCGAGGGCGAGGAGTGCCTATGCGCTAGCGCCTGTGCTTTGATTTGGTTTGCTGGCGTAGATCGGCGCGTGGCACAAGGTGTTGGCATACACAGGCCGCGCGTCAACGAAAAACACTATGAAGCAAGCAACCTTGACGACATCCAAAAGGATTATGTGGCCATTGATAAAATGGTGGAAGATTACCTTAGGGAGATGAGTGTAGATTCCTATATTTTTCAGATCATGATGCAAACAAAGCCTACGGAAATCCACTGGCTAAACGAGGAAGAAGCAAAGTTGGTAGAAGGCAAGGTATCCTTTTTGGAAGATTATATTAACGCTAAGTGCCCAATAGGAGCCAAGGTAGACGCAAATCGACAATACACGATAGATAATTGCAAGGGTAACGACCCAAACTTTGAAGGCATCAAGAATGCAAAATTAAGAGAATATTGCAAGAACTATATGAGAGATTTTGAAGCATCCGTTGATTGCTTGGGCGAGGCAACAGATGATTTAATTCCGGAGGCGTTTTACAAGTTCTATATTCAGTCACCTTAAGCTCAGGACTCATTGTCGTAGCCAGAAGATAACGGCTGCGGCGATGCAGATGGCTGAGAAGAAGGCATGAGCACAATGGTTGTAGCGAGGATAGATACACCACTAATAGTTGAACATACCGAACACAATATCGATTTTATGGCGCTCGCGGTAGAAGATGGGATCGTGGGGCATGGCGATCTTTCGGCTGGCTTTCGCGGGGATGCAGCAATCGACAGCGAGAAATCCGGCCTGATCCGGCGCATCTGCGCCTCGCTCAGCATCCAAAGCTCCGGCATTGGCACCGCCTCTCCAAGGCTGACGAGAATTAACATCCCTAACACAATGCAAGCAATTTAACAGGCACCGAGCCTAGTTAACAATTTGACACGCGGCAAAAAATTCGTGGATGGCAAGGCCAAGCCTTGCCATGACGGAGTGCATAAAGGCGATGGAGGGTTGTACACTTCTCTTCTTAAGCAGTGAACAGCCGATCAGGCAGCTACCTATTCCCCGATTCCCAGCCGTTTGCGGGCGATGGCGGAGAGCGGCACGATGACGATTCCGTTCGCCCGCGCCTGGGGCAGCCAAGCCTTGAGCGCCGCCAAGGTTTCGGGATGCGGATGGCCGATGGCGATGGCGCTGCCCTGGCGGCGCGCGATCCGCAGCGTTTCCGCCAATTGCCGGTCGATGGCGGCGCGGCTCATATCGTCGTCCAGGAAAACGTCGCGCGCGACATGGGCAAGGCCGATCTCGCCGGCGAGACGGTCGGCAACGGAGCTGCTGATGGTTTTGGAATCGAGAAAAAGCAGACCCCGGCGCTTGGCCTCGGCCAAGACGATGCGCATGCCGACTGCGTCCTGCGTGAAGCGACTGCCCATATGATTGTTAAAACCGATATAGCCGGAAAACCGCGACAATCCCCAATCGACGCGCCGTAAGATCTCCCCCGGGGCGAGGCCGACGCGTAAAGCCTGCGGCCCGGGATCGAGGCTGGCATCGATTGGCTCCATCGGCATATGCACCATGAGTTCGTGGCCGCGCCGATGCGCTTCCGCCGCCAATTGCGTCGCCTCGCCGGCATAGGTCATGATCGAGATCGTCATCGGCGCCGGCAGATCGAGCGCCGCCCAAGCCTGCGCCGGGGCGACGCCGACATCGTCGAGAACGATGGCGACCATCGCTTGCCCTTGGACGGGCGGAGCCGCCACGGATTGGCGCAGCCAGAGCGGCGCGGCGGGATCGCCGCCCCCGCCGGCGGCAGCGGAAGCGACGGAAAGCGGCGGGGATATCGGCGCCGGTGCGGGCATCGGCTTCGGCGCCACTGCCGGCGCGGGCGGATTCGGCTGCGCCGATTTAGCGGGCAGCGGCGCAAGCGCGGCGGATGTCGGCTCCGGCGGCAAGGGCGCGGAGGCTTCCTCGCCTTCTTGCGGCGTTGCGATCGCGACCGGCGCCAGTGACGGCGAATCCTGGTGCGCGCCAAGGCCGAAGGCCAGAACCCAACCCAAGGCGAGGCCGAGCGCGACCAGACCGAAAGCCGTCATCTGTCGACGCAGAAAGCCGGGAAGACCGGTCGTTTCGACCGTTCGGCCACGTTTTCCACCCGGACGTTTTCGCGCTTTCCGTGCCATTCGCCTCCGCCTTCCGTTCCCCGGCCGGCCTTGCTAGATTGGGCTTCCGCCGCCGACCAATTCCGGATCGGGGCGCGCTTAAGCCAAGGAATCGGCGGTCACTATTATCATGTTCATTCTAATCGATAATTACGACAGCTTCACCTACAACCTCTATCACTATCTGGGGGAGCTCGGCGCCGGGATCGAGGTCTATCGCAACGATAAGATCGGCGTTGCGGAGGTTCTCGCGAAAGCGCCGCGCGGCATCATTCTTTCGCCCGGCCCCTGCTATCCCGATTCCGCCGGCATCTGCCTCGACCTCATCCGCGCCGCCGCCGGACGCATTCCCATTCTCGGCGTCTGCCTTGGCCATCAGGCGATCGGCCAAGTCTTTGGCGGCCGCATCCGGCGCGCGCCCAAGCCCATGCACGGCAAGGCTTCCGCCATTCGCCATCGCGGCCAAAGCGTTTTCCGCGATATCCCCGACGGCTTCCAGGCGACGCGCTATCATTCCCTGATCGTCGAGCGCGAAAGCCTGCCCGAGGATTTGGCGATCACGGCCGAAAGCGATGACGGCCTTATCATGGGTCTTGCCCATCGCCGGCTCGCCATCGCCGGCGTGCAATTCCATCCCGAAAGCATCGCGACCGAGCATGGCCATCGCCTGCTCGGCAATTTCCTGCAGGATTGCGGGATCAACCGGTCATGAGCGATTTGAAACCGTTGATCGCGCGTCTTGCCGGCGGCGCGAAATTGAGCGAAGCCGAGGCGATGCAGGCTTTCGACATTCTGATGAGCGGCGCGGCGACGCCGGCGCAGATCGGCGGCTTTCTGATGGGCCTGCGCGTGCGCGGCGAGACCGTGCCGGAAATCCTCGGCGCCGTGCGCACGATGCGCGCGAAGATGCTGCCGGTCGCGGCCCCGCCCGGCGCCATCGATGTCTGCGGCACAGGCGGCGACGGCGCCGGCACGCTCAACATATCGACGGCGGTCGCTTTCGTCTGCGCGGCGAAGGGCGTTCCCGTCGCCAAGCACGGCAATCGCGCGGCCTCGTCGAAAAGCGGCGCCGCCGACGTTCTCGCGGCGCTCGGCGTCAATCTCGAAGCGGAAATACCGATCCTCGAACGCGCGCTCGCCGAAATCGGCACGGCTTTCCTCTGGGCGCAGCGCCATCACAGCGCCATGCGCCATGTCGGTCCCAGCCGGGTCGAGCTCGGCACGCGGACGATTTTCAATTTGATGGGCCCGCTCTCCAATCCCGCCGGCGTCAAGCGGCAATTGATCGGCGTCTTCGCGCAATCTTGGCAGGCACCCTTGGCCGAAGTCCTTGCGGCTTTAGGCAGCGAGAAGGTCTGGTTGGTTCATGGCGCGGATGGGCTCGACGAAATCAGCCTTTCCGGCCCGACCGAGATCGTCGAGATGGAAAAAGGAAAGATCCGCAGCTTCGCGATCCGACCCGAGGAATTCGGCATTCCCGTTGCGCCGCTTTCGGCCATCAAGGGCGGCGATCCCGCCGAAAATGCCGAGGCTTTACGCGCGATCTTCGCCGGCGCCCGCAATCCTTATCGCGATATCGTGCGGCTGAATGCCGGCGCCGCTTTGCTCGTCGCCGGTCGGGTTGCCGATCTTCCCGCCGGCATCGCTCTCGCGACGCAAGCTCTCGACGACGGATCGGCGGCCGCCAAACTCGCCGCCTTGGCGCGCCTGACGAACGAAGGCAAAACCGCATGACCGACGTCTTGGCGGAAATCTGCGCCGTCAAACGGCGCCATGTCGCCGAATGCAAGGCCGCGCGCGCGCCGCAAGTCGTGGCCGCCGCCGCAAGACGGCGTCTGCACGACGATCCGCCGCGCGGATTTGCGGCGCGCCTTCTTGCGCGACGCGCGGCGGGCGCCTTCGGCCTGATCGCCGAGATCAAGAAAGCCTCGCCCTCCCATGGTCTGATCCGCGCCGATTTCGATCCGGCCGCTCTCGCTTGCGCCTATAAAACGGGCGGCGCGACCTGTCTTAGCGTGCTCACCGATACGCCTTATTTTCAGGGCCGGGATGCCGATCTCGCGACGGTGCGCGCCGCAATCGATCTTCCGATCCTGCGCAAGGATTTCATGCTCGATCCCTATCAGATCGCCGAATCGGCGGCGCTCGGCGCCGATTGCGTGCTGCTGATCCTGGCGGCGCTCGACGACGCATCCGCGCGCGAACTCGCGGCCGCGGCGGCGGAATTCGGCCTCGATATCTTGATCGAATGCCACGATGCCGAGGAAGTGCGGCGCGCGCTTCGTCTGCCGCAGGGCTTGATCGGCATCAACAATCGCAATCTGAAGACCTTGGCGACCGATCTCGCGACGAGCGAAACGCTGGCCGGGCTCGTGCCGCCGGATCGGCTGATCGTCGCCGAAAGCGGCTTGCGCCATCACGGCGATCTGCAACGCCTCGCGCAAGCCGGCATTCAAACCTTCTTGGTCGGCGAAAGCCTGATGCGCCAGGCCGATCTCGCGACGGCGACGCGGGCTTTGCTCGGCGGCGAGGACCGGGACGCGCGACCCATGACGCGAGCGGGATGAGGCGATGGGCGAATTTTCTCATATCGACGAAAGCGGCAATGCGCGCATGGTCGATATCGGCGCCAAGGCGCCGAGCGAGCGCGTCGCCATCGCCAAGGGCGCGGTCTATATGGCGCCCGCGACGATCGCGTTGATCCGCGCCGGCCTCGCGAAAAAGGGCGACGTCCTCGGCGTCGCGCAACTCGCCGGCATCATGGGCGCGAAACGCACGGCCGAGCTTATTCCGCTTTGCCATCCCTTGGCCTTGAGCGCCGTCGATCTGCGCCTCGCCCTCGATGCCGATCGTTCGGCCGTCACGATCGAAGCGATCTGCAAAACGACCGGCGCGACCGGGGTCGAGATGGAGGCCTTGAGCGCCGTCGCCATCGCCGCTTTGACCGTTTACGACATGGTGAAATCGGTCGATCGGGGCCAGCGCATCGGCGATATCCGCCTCGTTCATAAGAGCGGCGGCAAATCCGGCACTTACGACGCCGATTGATTCCATGCTGAGCGTCGCCGAAGCCCTCGCCCGCATCCTGGATGCCTGCCCTATCCTGCCGGCCGAGCAAATCGCGCTCGCCGAAGGGCGCGAGCGCGTGCTCGCCGAGGATCTCGTCGCGCGCCGAACTCAGCCGCCGCAAGCGATTTCGGCCATGGACGGTTATGCCGCGCGCTCGACCGATCTTGCCGCCTTGCCGGCGCGCCTTCGCATCGTCGAGACGATCCCCGCCGGCCGAGCGCCGCAATGCGCAATACGCCCAGGCGAAGCGGCGCGCATCTTCACCGGCGCCTTCCTGCCCGATGGCGCCGATCTCGTCGTCATTCAGGAAAATTGCGAGCGCGACGCAAAGGGTGGCGAAGTCGTCGTGACGACGGGGGATCGCCGGCCGGGCCAACATATTCGCAAGGCGGGCCTCGATTTCAAAGCGGGCGAAATCGTCATTCCTGCAGGCACGCGATTATCGCCCGTGCATCTCGCTCTGGCGGCGGCGATGGATCGACCCTGGCTCATGGTGCGGCGGCAACCGCGCATCGCCCTCCTCGCGACCGGCGACGAACTCGTTTATCCGGGCGAACCCAGCGGCCCCGCTCAGATCGTCGCCAGCAACGGCATCGGCCTTGCCGCTTTGATCGCCGAAGCCGGTGGTCAGGCGATCGATCTCGGCATCGCCGGCGACGATGCCGCTGCTATCGGCGCCGCGATCGATCGCGCGCAAGGTTGCGATCTCCTGGTGACGATGGGCGGCGCCTCGGTCGGCGAATTCGATCTCGTGCAATCGGTCATGCGGACAAAAGGCTTCGCGCTCGATTTCTGGAAAATCGCCATGCGACCGGGAAAGCCGGTTCTCTTCGGCCGCAGGGGAGACATGCCGCTGCTCGGCCTGCCCGGCAATCCGGTCTCGGCCCTCGTCACGGCCATTCTCTTCCTGAAGCCGGTTCTCGGGAAAATGTCGGGGATCGCCGATCCCGCGCCGCGTCTCATCCGTGTGCGCTTGGCCGAAGCGCTCAAGGCCAACGATCAGCGCCAGGATTTTTTGCGCGCGCGCCTCGAACGCGACGAAGCGGGCGAATGGCGCGCACGACCGCTGCCCCTTCAGGATAGCTCGATGCTGAGCGCGCTCGCGAAATCCGACGCCCTCATTCTGCGCCCGCCCTTCGCGCCTGCGGCCGTGCCCGGCGATTGGGTCGATATCCTGCCTCTCCGTGATCGATAGCCGGCCTCACCGGCCGGAAGCCGGCATCAGACGGAGGCCGGGCCGCAAGCGGCGATAAGCCAATTGCCGGTGATCGACGGGATTGGCGCCGGCCGCCGCCACGATCAGGATCGCCGCCGCGATTTCCTGAAAATCCGCGCGGAAATGCACGGAACTCTTGAGAGCGAGAATCTTTTCCGTTTCCGGGACGATTCCGAGATGGCGCAGCATGGCTCGGTCAGCGCATTGCTGTTTGCGGCTGGTGACGACGATCTTCGTATCCCCCGCCCCCAGCAGCGCCATCGGCCCCAATTCCATGGCATTGCCGCGATAGAAGGGACCCGTCGCCGTGAATCGCCCGCTCCCCAAGGCGAGGACGCGATAAGTGCCGGGTAAGGGCAAGAGCGGCTTCCCGCTCGCCGCACCCAGCGCGATGTTGAGCTCGGCGCCGATCCCGGCGCGATGCGCGATTTCCGCCGCCTGCGCGTCGCAAAGATTGGCGAAGACCGCGCCCCTGGCGCCGAGACGCAACAGGGCTTCCAGAAGATCGACGGAATCGGAAGTGCCGCCGGCGCCGGGATTGTCCTGCGTATCGACCAGAATGACCGGTCGCTGCGCTTTCGCCGCCAGGGCCATCGCTTCTTTAACGCCTTCGTCCTTCGTCCAGACTTTGCCGGCAAAAGCGGATTCGGCGGCATTGAAAGCGCCCATGATCGCGGCGGCGGCGGCTTCGGCCTTGGCCGGGTTTTCGTCATAGGCCAAGGCGACGGGGCCGCATTCGGCGATATCGGCGGGCGGAAAACCGAAAGCGAGAGAAGCGCTCGCCACCCTACCGGCGGATTCCATCGCGCTCACTTCCCGATAAAGCCCCGCCGCCGGGTCGATCAGCGTACATTGCCAAGTCAAGGGCACCAGGAAATCCGCACGGCGCATCGCCTTCGCCAAACGCGGCCGGGCGAGCAGGCGATCGAGAAGATCGGCGGCGCGTTCCCCCGTTTCGGCAAGATCGACATGCGGATAGGTACGGCAAACGACGATCGCCGAAGCCCCATCGACCATCGCTTGCGTGATATTGGCATGAAGGTCGAGGCTGATCACGATCGGCAAATCGGCGCCGAAGCGATGGCGAAGGCGCCTCAGCAATTCGCCCTCGCCGTCCTGAAGATGCTCCGTCACCATCGCGCCATGAAGATCGAGATAAAGCGCATCGACCGATCCCGCTTGCGCCAAGCTCGCGATCAATTCGCCGGCGATCCGCTCATAGGCGACTTCCTCGACCTCGGCCGAGGGCGAGGCCGAACACCAAAGTATCGGCGCGAAATCGTGGCCGAGCGCCCGAGCGCGCGTCAGGAACCCGACCATCGGCAGATTCATGTCGCGAAAGACATCGAGCATCGCCAGGCCGCGCGTCAGGCCGGGCCAGCCATCGGCGATTTCGAAATCGCGGATGCCGGCTTTGATCGGCGCGAAGGTGTTGGTCTCGTGCTGGAACCCGGCAAGCGCGATTCTCGCCATGAAAGCGCGACCCCTTCCTCAGATTTCGATCAGGCGATCGGCGATCTCGTTCCGATCGCCGGGCATAATGGGAAAATGTGCCGCCATATGCCGATCCAGCGCTTCGATCGCCGTCACGAAAGCTTGCCGCGCATGGCCTGCCTTTGCGGAAGCGGCGAAATCGGCGACGATTTGCTCCCAAGCGGCCTTGCCGACGCGCTCATGCAATCCCCGATCGGCGACGATTTCGACATGACGCTCAGCCCTGGCGACGAAGAGCAGAATGCCGTTCCGCATTTCGGTCGCGTCGAGGCCGAATTCGCGGAAACTGGCAAGCGCCAAAAGATGCGCAGCGCGCTGGCGCGCGGCCGGCGGCAGCAGCCGATCCCCCCAACCGGTCGTCGAGAGCAGGAAAAAGAGAATGGCGAAGGCGCCCGCTTGCCCAAGCAGGATATCGCCGGCACCGGCCCAGGGCAGGAAGAGCCAGAGCGCGAGACCGGCAAGAAAGGATCCCATCAGAGCAAGGACGAGGCTCAGCCAAAGCCCGGGCCCTGCCCGCTCGGCGATAATCGCCAGAAATTCGCAACTCGAATTCGCCTCGGCGCGGCGAATGGCGGCTTCGATCGCCGCTCGGGTCTCGCCGTCAAGACGCATAACTCGCCTCCCTCACCATCGCCCGCTGGCGCCGCCGCCGCCGAAGGATCCGCCGCCGCCCGAATAGGAACGCGACGAAGAGGAGGATGAAGACGATCCGGAGCCGGACCAAGACACGGTAACGTTCGGATGCCAGACATAGCGATGGCGCGTTTTATCCCAACGCCAGCGCAAGAGGTTCGGCAGCCAGCTCAAGACGAAGATGCCGACGATGAACCAATGGCTGTAATGCTCCATGAAATTGGAGAATCGGGAAGTGAGATCGTTGATCCGGGGCGGCTCGTAACTACCCGAAAGCGCGGCGATGATAGCCTCGACCCCCGCCTCGATACCGCCATCCATATCGCCCCGCTTGAAATAGGGGACGATCGTTTCGTCGATGATGCGCTTGGCAATCGCATCGGGGAGATCGCCTTCGAGGCCGTACCCGACTTCGATCCGCAATTCGCGATCCTTGGGCGCCACGATCAGCAACACGCCGTTATTCTTCCCCGCCTTGCCGATGCCCCAGCCGCGCCCCAAGGCGAGCCCCCAATCCTCGATCGGATAATCCTCGAGGCTGGGCAGGGTCACGACGACGATCTCGTTCGTCGTCTTCCGGTCGTAATCCTCGACCGTCGCCGTCAGGGATTGGCGCTTCGCCTCGGGCAGAAGATTGGCGAGATCGACGATGCGCCCCGTCAAGGGCGGGATCGGCGGATCGGCCATCGCCGGAAGAGCGGCGAAGGCCGCGAGAACCAGAAAAATCAGCGATGCCAGAAACCGGCGCATGGCGTCATCAATTGCCGAAATTGACCTGCGGCACATTCTGCTTTTCCGGCTCGACCGCCAATTGCTGCATCGGCTGGCGATCGCCATAAAGCAGGGTTTTCCAGAGCAGGCCGGGGAAGGTCTTCAATTCGGTGTTATAAAGCCGCACGGCTTCGATGAAATCGCGCCTGGCGACGGCGATGCGATTCTCCGTCCCTTCGAGCTGGGCCTGAAGATCGGCGAAATTCTGCGTCGCCTTGAGAGCGGGATATTGCTCGCTCACGACGAGAAGACGCGAGAGGGCCGAAGTGAGCGTGCCCTGATTGGCCTCGAAAGCCTTCATGGCTTGCGGGTTGGTCAGAATATCGGCCGGTATCTGCATGCGGCCGACTTGCGCGCGCGCTTCGACGACCGCCGTCAGGGTCGATTGCTCGAAATTCGCGGCGCCCTTGACGGTTGCGACCAGATTGGGAACGAGATCGGCGCGTCGTTGATATTGATTGAGGACCTGCGCCCAGGCGGCGCTCGCTCCCTCTTCCAAACGCGGGATCGCATTGATGCCGGTGGCCGCCCAAATGCCGACGGCGACGATCAGGGCCAGAAGCAGCAGGAAAAAATTGCGCATGATCGGCCTCCGTGGGTTTCAAATATCGGCGAAAACGTGAGTCTCGGCCTTGCCGCCGGGATGGGTGACGGCGCCCTTCTCCGCATCGCCGACCGTCTGCGCGTAGCGCCAGAGCGCGCCCGATTGGTAATCGTGGCGTCGCGCCTGCCAATGGCGGCGGCGCTCGGCGAGTTCGGCTTCCGATAGATCGACGTCGAGCCTGCCGGCGGCGGCATCGATGCGGATGCGATCGCCATCCCGCAATAGCGCGATCGGCCCGCCAATCGCCGCTTCCGGTCCGACATGGCCGATGCAGAAACCGCGCGTCGCGCCCGAGAAGCGGCCGTCGGTGATGAGCGCCACCTTGTCGCCCATGCCCTGGCCGTAAATCGCCGCCGTCGTCGCCAGCATCTCGCGCATGCCGGGACCGCCGCGCGGCCCTTCGTAGCGGATGACGAGGACATCGCCTTCGCGATAATCGCGACGCTCGACCGCCTTGAAGGCGTCTTCCTCGCAATCGAAGCAGCGCGCGATTCCTGCGAAGCTCAGGGATTTCATGCCGGCGATCTTCACGATGGCGCCTTGCGGCGCGAGATTGCCCATGAGGCCGACGACGCCACCCGTACTCGATAGCGGCGCCGAAGTCGGGCGCACGACATCCTGATCCTTGGGAAGAACGATATCGCGCAGATTTTCCGCGATCGTCTTCCCCGTCACCGTCAGGCAATCGCCATGCAGATAGCCGCCATCGAGCAAGGCCTTCATCAGAACCGGAACGCCGCCAATATCGTAAAGATCCTTCGCGACATAACGCCCGCCCGGCTTCAGATCGGCGATATAGGGCGTTTCGCGGAAGATGCGGCAGACTTCGTGAAGATCGAAATCGATCCCGCATTCATGCGCCATGGCGGGAAGGTGCAGCCCGGCATTGGTCGATCCTCCGGAAGCGGCGACGATGCGCGCCGCGTTTTCGAGCGCCTTGCGGGTTACGATATCGCGCGGCCGGAGATTGCGGCGGATCAAATTCATGACCGCTTGGCCGGAGGCTTCGGCATAAGCGTCGCGGCTTTCGTAAGGCGCCGGGGCGCCCGCCGATCCCGGCAAAGCGAGCCCGATCGCCTCCGAAACGCAGGCCATGGTATTGGCCGTGAATTGCCCGCCGCAGGAGCCCGCCGAGGGACAGGCGGCGCATTCCAATTCATGGAGATCGGCATCCGACATCGCGCCCGCCGAATGCTTGCCGACCGCCTCGAATACGTCCTGGACGGTCACGTCGCGGCCGCGAAAGCGCCCCGGCAGGATCGATCCGCCATACATGAAGACCGAAGGCACGTTGAGCCGCAGCATCGCCATCATCAATCCGGGCAGGGATTTGTCGCAACCCGCGAGACCGACGAGAGCGTCGTAGCAATGGCCGCGCATGGTGAGTTCGACCGAATCGGCGATGACTTCGCGGCTGACCAGCGAGGATTTCATGCCGGCATGGCCCATGGCGATGCCGTCGGTCACGGTGATGGTGGTGAATTCGCGCGGCGTTCCGCCCGCCGCCTTGACGCCCTTCTTCACCGCCTGGGCTTGGCGCTGGAGGGCGATATTGCAGGGCGCGGCCTCGTTCCAGGTGGTGGCGACGCCAATGAAGGGCTGAGCGATTTCGGCCTCGGTCATGCCCATCGCGTAATAATAGGAACGATGCGGCGCCGAGGAAGCGCCGACCGAAACATGGCGGCTCGGCAATCGGGATTTGTCGAAAGTCTGGGTCATGGCGGAATCTCGCGGGTTTCAACGTCGGTCGGAGGATAAGGGCGGCCAAGATAAACCGGCCGTTTCCCGCTCGCCACCGGTTTTCGTCGGCGAATCCGGCATGGCCTCCGGCGCCTGGGACAAGGGTTGCAGGGGAATCTGATAGAGATAGAATTTCCCGACCGGGGACATGTCGCTGACGATGAAATCGAAGGTCGCGGATTCGCCCGGCGCGACGAAAGTCCCGCCGAAGCCGAGGCTATCTTCCGGCTCGTCGAAACGCTGCAGGCTGGGGAAGCTGCTCCGCGCATAGCTTTCGCCCAAGAGCGAGTTCTGCCCGAAGGAAAGCCCGTCGTGATAGGGGCTATGGCGATTAGGAAGCTCGCGCAATTCCATCTGATAATTCTGCCAGACGCGGCCGGTGCGATTGATGACGATCTTACGCATGGCGAAGGCGGCGATGTGCTGCGTGCCGACGCGATTGCCGAAATGGCGGCCGAAATCGCGGATGATGAGGACGATTTCGCGATCGCCGGTCACGGCCTCGGTGACGATGAAGGGATCGTCCAAGGACCCCGTGCCGGTGACGCTCAGCAATTCGAACCCGCCGCCCTCGTCGGAAAAGACGAGGCCGGCCTGCGTGATGGGCGCTGCCATCGCTTGCCCGCAGAGCAGAATGCCGATCGCGACAAGGCCGAGGCTCCAGCGCATGCGCCATTATCGCCGGGCACGGCCCACCG
>CAYQAG010000005.1:0-35126 GCA_964415425.1 uncultured Rhodospirillaceae bacterium
CCGTCGATATCGAGATGCCAGCGGTTTTCCGGCAGCATGGGATGGATGCCGAGATCGAGGACGGGCCAGGTCTTCACCTCGTGCTGGCCGGGCGGCAGACGCTCGGCCGCGGGATCGCCCGGCCGGCCGGTCAGTAATCTTCCCTCGCGCGCCCAATCTTCCTTGCGCCGGACGAGTTTCTCTTTGCCGCTTTCGGTCATCTTGAGTTCCGTTTTGCTTCCCCCAATATCGGCGCTTTCGGGGGCCGTTCCAAGACGAGGCCGTGGCATCTCGCGGGAAAGTGAGCGAGGATCGGCGGCCAGGCGGGGCGGCTTGCCATTCGCGGCGGCGGCGGCTATGACCGGTCAACCGATTGGGAATGCGCAATTTTCTCTGTAAAATGGAAGGGCGGATGACCGAACTTCGCTTGGGCTTCGGCCTCGATTTTGCCGATCTCTACCGACCCGAAGGATTGGCCGGGCTCGATGCCGCCTTCCGCCGGCATCTGGCGGAGGGCGATGCCGGTCTCGCGGCGCGGCTGGAGGCGGCGCGTGGCCTGCCCGCACCTCTGGAGGCGAAGGCGGAATCGCAGCTGATCCTCGATCTTTCCGGTCCGCTTGAGGATTTCCTGGCGCAGCTTTTCGGCATCGCGGCCGAACGCGCGGCGCTTGCCGCCCGGCATGACGAGCTTGCGCCGCTTTATCGCGTGAAGCGCCTTTTCGTGCAAAGGCGCGCGCTCAAATCTTATGGCGGCGACAAGACCGCCGGCCTCGACGCCGAATCCCTACGCGCCGAATTGACCGCGGCTTTCGGCGGAAAATTCGACGAGCTTACCTTCGCGCGCCATGTCGAATCCTGGAGCGCGGAGGAAGCCGTTTATGCCGAATTCTTGGACAAGGCCGCGCGTTACGCCGCCTGGGCGACGGATCATCCGGCCGGGCGCGCCTATCATCGCCAGGGATTGCTGTTCAAGGCGCCGCGCAAGCTCGATCCCCATCATCTCGTCCATGACGAAGTGGAAAAGACGGGCGGCCTTGCCCGCCATCGTCTGCCTCAGGACCGGCAGCGGCGGCGCGACGGATTCGCGCTGACCGATCCCGGCATGGGCCTCGCTCAGGCGCTCGATCAGGCGCATTACTGCATCTGGTGCCACAATCAAGGCAAGGATAGCTGCTCGAAGGGGCTGAAGGAAAAAGACGGCAGCTTCAAGAAAAGCACCTTTGGGGTCAGCCTCGCCGGCTGTCCGCTCGAAGAAAAAATTTCCGAGATGCATGTCGCCAAGACCAAGGGCGAGATCATCGGCGCGCTCGCCATCATCGTCATCGACAATCCGATGGCGGCGGCGACCGGGCATCGCATCTGCAACGATTGCACGAAAGCCTGCATCTATCAGAAACAGGACCCGGTCGATATCCCCCAGGCCGAAACGCGCATCTTGAAGGACGTGCTCGAACTTCCCTGGGGCTTCGAAATCTATTCCCTGCTGACGCGCTGGAATCCGCTGAATTTCCGCCATCCCGTGGCGAAACCGCTTAGCGGCAAGCGCGTCCTCGTCGCCGGCCTCGGCCCGGCCGGCTATACCTTGGCCCATTATCTGTTGAATGACGGCCATATCGTCGCCGGCATCGACGGCTTGAAGATCGAACCGCTGCCGCCGGAAATCTCGGGGCGCGATGCCGAAGGGCGGCGCCATCCTTTCCGCCCGATCCGCGATATCGGCGAATTGCGCGAGGATTTGAACGCGCGGGCGATGGCCGGTTTCGGCGGCGTCGCCGAATACGGCATCACCGTGCGTTGGGATAAGAATTTCCTGAAAGTGATCCGCCTACTGCTCGAACGGCGCGCAAATTTCGCCATGTATGGCGGCGTGCGCTTCGGCGGCACGCTCGATGTCGAGCAGGCTTGGGCGCTCGGTTTCGATCATATCGCCTTGGCGCTCGGCGCCGGCAAGCCGACCTTGCTCGATATGCCGGGCGGGCTTGCCAAGGGCGTGCGCATGGCCTCCGATTTCCTGATAGCCCTGCAATTGACCGGGGCGGCGAAGACGGATTCCATCGCCAATCTGCAATTGCGTCTGCCGGCAATCGTCATCGGCGGCGGGCTGACCGCCATCGACACGGCGACCGAGGCCATGGCCTATTATCCCGTCCAGGTCGAGAAATTCCTGGCGCGTTATGAAGCCCTGGCCGGCAATCTCGGCGAGGCCGGATTGCGGGCGCGCTGGAATGCTGGCGAGCTTATCGTCGTCGACGAATTCCTCGCGCATGGCCGGGCGATCCGCGCCGAACGCGCGCGCGCCGAAATTGCCGGCGAGGCGCCGAATTTCGCCGCCCTCGTCGAAAGCTGGGGCGGGGTCACCATCGCCTATCGCCGGCGGATGATCGATTCGCCCGCCTATACGCTCAATCACGAGGAGATCGAAAAGGCACTCGAAGAAAATATCCGCTTCGCCGAAAATCTGACGCCGACCCGGATCGATATCGATGCCGAAGGAAACGCCGCCGCCATCCATCTCCGCGATGGCGAGGGCGCGAATCATGTTCTTCCCGCCCGGTCGGTTCTGGTCGCCGCCGGGACGCGGCCGAATACCGTTCTCGCGCGCGAACATGCGGAAGATTTCGCGCTCGACGGCGCCTATTTCCGCGCGCTCGACGATAAGGGGCACCCGGTAACGCCCGAACGCAGCGCCAAGCCGCGCGCGGTCGCCGTTCTGACCGAACGCCGCGCGGATGGCCGCGCGATCAGTTTCTTCGGCGATCTCCATCCGAGTTTCGCCGGCAATGTCGTCAAGGCCATGGGCAGCGCCAAGCAAGGCTGGCCGATCGTCGCCGCTTCGCTGGCCGAACGTCCGGCCCAGGCCATCGACCCGACGGCTTTCTTCGCCGATCTCGACCGGCGCTTGCGCGCCCGCGTTTTCGCCGTCAATCGCTTGACGCCGAAAATCGTCGAAGTGGTGGTCGAGGCGCCGCAAGCGGCGGCGAATTTCCAGCCCGGCGAATTCTATCGCCTGCAGAATTTCGAGGCCCTGGCGAAACGCGCGAAGGGTACGGCGCTTGCCATGGAAGGTCTCGCTTTGACGGGCGCCTGGACCGATCCCGCCACGGGTCGGGTCGGTCTCATCGTCCTCGAAATGGGCGGGTCTTCCGATCTTTGCCGCGATCTTGCGCCGGGCGAACCCGTTATCCTGATGGGGCCGACGGGCGCGCCGACCGAGATTCCCGAGGGCGAGACCGTTCTTCTTGCCGGCGGCGGGCTCGGCAATGCCGTCCTCTTTTCGATCGGTCGCGCCCTCAAGGCGGCGGGATCGCGCGTTCTCTATTTCGCCGGCTATAAGGAAATCGCCGATCGCTACAAGCTGGACGAGATCGAGGCGGCGGCCGATTGCGTCATTTGGTGTTGCGACGAGGCGCCGGGTTTCCAGCCGCGCCGCAAGCAGGATAAGACTTATACCGGCAATATCGTCGCCGCCATGTTGGCCTATGCCGAGGATCGCCTGGGCCCCCAGCCGATCCGCATGGATGCGGTCGATCGCATCGTCGCCATCGGCTCCGACGGCATGATGGCGGCGGTGGCGCGCGCGCGTCACGGCGTGCTGGCGCCGCATCTCAAGCCGCAGCATAGCGCCATCGGTTCGATCAATTCGCCGATGCAATGCATGATGAAGGAAATCTGCGCGCAATGCCTGCAGCTTCATCGCGACCCCGAAACCGGACGCGAGAGCGTGGTCTTTTCCTGTTTCAATCAGGATCAGCCTTTGGATCGCGTCGATTTCGCCAATCTGCGCCAGCGCCTCGGGCAGAATGCGGTCGCGGAAAAGCTGACCGCCGGCTGGATCGCCTATTGTCGCCAACGGGCCGATTGAGCTAAGGAAGACGAGCGATCGATCGGCAGCGCCCGCGAGGAAAACCCATGCGACGGAAATTGACGATCCTGGCTTTTGGCCTTTTTCTGGCGGGCGCCGCGACCGGCCTTGCTCCTTCGCGCGGCTTGGCGATCGATTATCTTTCGGCCGCCAACGATCTGCCTCTCGCCGAGGGTCTCGTCGAGGCGAAGGAAAAAGCCACGATCTTCGATTCGCCGATCGGCCGCATCGTCACCGCTTATGCGCATGGCAACCTTGCCATCGCGGCGGTCCGGGATTTTTATGCCGCGAGCCTCCCCCAGCTCGGTTGGGAGGAAACCGAAAACGGCAATTGGCGCCGCCAGGGGCAAAGCCTCAAGATCGACATTCTCGGGCCCGAAAAGGGGCCGGTCGATGTCACCTTCACCCTCTCCTCGGAGAATTGACCGATCATGGATTTCGCCCATCTTCTGGTCGAGCGTCGGGGCGAACCCGGCGCCCGCATCGGCTTCGTTCGTCTCAACCGTCCTCAGGCTCTGAACGCTCTTTGCGCCGACCTCATCCGCGAATTGGCGGCAGCGCTCGACGATTTCGAGGCCGATCCCGAAATCGGCGCCATTCTTCTGACGGGCAGCGACAAGGCCTTCGCGGCTGGCGCCGATATCAAGGAAATGCTGGATAAGGATTTCGCCGGCAATGTCGCCGAGGATTTCATCACCAAGGATTGGGAGCGTCTGGCCGCCTGCCGCAAGCCGACTATCGCCGCCATCGCCGGTTACGCTTTGGGCGGCGGCTGCGAGATCGCAATGATGTGCGATATCCTGATCGCGGCCGATAATGCCAAATTCGGCCAGCCGGAAATCACCATCGGCACCATTCCGGGGGCCGGGGGATCGCAGCGTTTGACGCGCGCCATCGGCAAGGCGAAGGCGATGGAGATGATTCTGACCGGTCGCATGATGGATGCCGCCGAGGCGGAACGCGCCGGCCTCGTCGCGCGCATCGTGCCGCTCGCCGCTTTGCTGACGGAAGCCTTGGCGCTTGCCGAAAAGATCGCCCGGCAATCGCGGCCCTTGGCGCTGCTCGCCAAGGAAGCCGTCAATCGCGCCTTCGAAACCAATCTTGCCGAGGGCATCAAATTCGAGCGACGGCTTTTCCACGCGACCTTCGCGCTCGCCGATCGCCAGGAAGGCATGACGGCCTTCGTCGAAAAGCGGAAGCCCGATTTCCGCAATCGCTGATGGGGAAGATATTGACGGGTCGGTTTCGCCGTCGTACACCCCTGAAATGAGCCATGGGAATGCGTTGCTTTTGTCGCGACAGCGGCGCCGGAAAACCGGCCAATTGGCGTTTCCCTTCGCGGGAGCCGATACCGCTACAATAGCGCCGGTTGCATCCGACGATTTGAGAGCCGAGTTAAGGGTTTTTTCGGAATTCGGCAGCAAAACCGTCGAGCGCTTGGAAGGTGGCATCGATTATTTCGTCAACGAATTCTGGACGTCGCGTCAGCGGCAAGCTCATTCCTTGCACGAAATTAGCTACCGCGCCTGCTTCAAGGCGGAAGTGCCGCGATTCTTCATCGAACGGCTGACGGCGCCCGGTGAGACCGTCTACGATCCCTTCATGGGGCGCGGGACGACCCTTGTCGAGGCGGCGCTTAACGCACGGCGGCCTGTCGGAAACGATGCCAATCCCTTGAGTCAGATGTTGGTGCGAGCGCGATTGCGTCCGCCTTCGCTCGGCGACATTGCCCGGAGATTGACCGAAATCGACTGGGCCTATCCCGGCGCGACGCCTGACGAAGACTTACTGGCGTTCTATCACCCGGAAACCTTGCGCCAAATAGCGGCCTTGCGATCCTGGCTACTGGCGCGGCAAGCTAAGGTATCTTTCGATATCGTCGACGATTGGATTCGCCTAGTGGCGCTCAATCGCCTGACAGGGCATTCGAGCGGCTTTTTCTCCGTCTACACGCTGCCACCGAATCAAGCCGTCTCGGCGCTAAGTCAAAGAAAGATCAATGCCGAGCGCCGGCAGGTGCCGCCTCTTCGCAATGTTCCGACCATCATCTTGAAGAAGAGTAAATCCTTGTTGGCCGATGGAGACATGCCGCGCCATCCCGAGGGTCTTCTGAGAACGGGTTTTGCCGAAAAAACGCCCTGGATCGCGACGGCAAGCGTCGATCTGATCGTGACTTCGCCGCCTTTTCTCGATGTCGTCGATTATGCGGGTGATAATTGGCTGCGCTGTTGGTTTGCTGGGCTGGACGCCGAGAAGGTCGAGCTTTCGATCCACCGCAAGGAGGCGGATTGGCAGGCTTTTATTCGCCGCAGCTTCGACGAATTCGCCAGGATCGTCAAACCTAGCGGCCATATCGCCTTCGAGGTTGGCGAGGTGCGCAAGGGGCGGATATTTCTGGAAAAGCTTGTGATCGAGGCCATCGCTGGTCTACCTTTCGAGCTTCTCGCGGTCATGGTCAATCAACAAGATTTCACGAAAACCGCCAATTGCTGGGGCGTTGCCAATAACACGAAAGGAACAAACTCGAATCGAATCCTCCTGCTGAAAAGGAAACCTTAATGGCGCGCGGCGAAAGAATGAAAACTCTTGAAAATGTTGTCGCGCAGATGCTGCAACCGATTCGCAACATTCCCTTCGATCTCGTTATCAAGGCGCTTTCGGGAAAACGTGCCATACCCTTCGATCCAAAATCGAAAAAAGACAAGAAACTATTGCAAGATCTTTCTCAGGCTATGGATTCCTGCGCTCGCACGATGAGACGCAAAGGCGTAAGAGCGAAGCGCCCGAACGAGATCGGCAATTACATCGAACAGCCTGTTAAAGATGCACTGAACGAAATCGGCTATAAAGCGACGACGCCGGCAACGAGCAGCGGGCGCCAGAAAGCGGCCGGCTATCCCGATATCTTGTTTCGGGATCATGCCGGCAGGCCAAATTACCTAGAATGCAAAACATATAATGTTGCTAATGTCGATACTACGCAAAGAGCATTCTATCTATCTCCCTCGACAGATTTCAAAGTAACTTATGATGCTCGCCATTTTTTGATCGCCTTCGCAATGGAACAATACGAATCTCCCAATCGAGAACGTTCTTATAGGCCGATCGGTTATAAGATACTGACACTAAATAATATACTTTGCGATGTGAAGTATGAGTTCAACTCCGATAATCGTCGTCTTTATAGTCAGGGTAATTTGCTGTTTGAGCGGAACTTTCCGGCTTCCAGCGGCTAACCTAGATCATGGCCGGACCGCTGAAGGAGATTTTCGATGCCGCCATGGTCGATTGGCTGGCGGCGAAGATCGCTTCCGTCGCTCCCGATTTCGCGGTGGCCGATTTTGCCGCCGCCGTAAAACGCGATCTGAAATCGCTCGAATTGAAAGC
This sequence comes from uncultured Rhodospirillaceae bacterium, assembly GCA_964415425.1. Taxonomy (GTDB): domain Bacteria; phylum Pseudomonadota; class Alphaproteobacteria; order Dongiales; family Dongiaceae; genus Dongia. Next base: position 7,229 of record CAYQAG010000005.1, read on the forward strand.
GCGGATCGAGCGCATCGCCTTCGCCTTGCGCGATTATCTGCCGCCGGATTTTCCGACGGGATTAGGATGGCTTCGCCAAGCGCTCGGCGAACCGCCGCCGCCCGGCGACGGCACGGATTTCGGCGATTTCCGCATCATGGCTTGCCATCGTTATATCTCGCTTTGCGGTCTCGACCGGCCGCGTCTTGCCGTGCCGGCTTTGTTCGATCTGACGCGCCATGTCTCGGCCGAATTCGATATCCGCCATTTTCTGGCGCAAGACCTTCCGGGCACGCTCGTCCAAATTCGGCGCTGGATAAAATCTCCGGATTGGCGCCAGCGCCGTCTCGCTTGCGAAGGCGCGCGGCCGCTTTTGCCCTGGGGATTGCGGCTTCAGGCGCTGATCCGCGATCCCGCGCCCTCTTGGCCGATTCTGGAAGCCTTGCGCGACGATCCCATCCTTGCCGTGCGCCGTTCGGTCGCCAATCATCTGGGCGACATCGCCAAGAATCACCCCGATCTTGTCGTCGCGCGCCTCCGCGATTGGCAAGACGATCGCCAACCGCATCGCGCGATATTGATTCGCCATGCCTTGCGCCATCTCGTCAAGCAAGGCCATGCCGGCGCGCTGGCGCTGATCGGCGTCGATCATGGCGCCAAGATCGCGCTCGACTCTTTCGCGATCACGCCGAAGCGCCCGGCTATCGGCGAAAGCCTCGTCCTTGCCGCGATCCTGCGCAATACCGGCCGCAAAGCGCAGCGCGTGATTCTGGATTACGCCATCCATCATCGCCAAGCGCGCGGCGGTTTCGGAATCAAGGTTTTCAAGGGAACGGAAATCGCGCTGGCGCCCGGCGCCAGCATCGAATTTTCCCGGCGGCATAGTCTGAAACCGGTGACGACGCGGCGCTATTATCCGGGTCGCCACACAATCGATATCCGCGCCAATGGCCGCGTTCTGGGCGCGGCGGATTTTCATTTGCGCGCGGAGAAGAAGGGATGAGGCCGGCGCGGGCCAAGGGAGGGGAAAATCCCGCGCCGGCCTCCGCTCGTCAGTGCGCGCGTTCGCTGGCTTCCTGGCGGAAGACGATCAGACACACGACGATGAGTCCGACCAAAGCGGCCGATGCGCCGTAACGGCTGAGTTCGAGGCCGCCTTTGGCGATCGGCTTGTCGAGGAAATCGCCGACCACGGCGCCGAGCGGGCGCGTCAGCACGAAGGCCGCCCAGAAAAGGGTCGTTCGTGAAATCGTCGACCATTGGTAAGCGACCGCGATGAGGGCGAGCGCAGCGCCGAAAAGCAGCGCCGCGCCGTTATAGCCCATGCCCAGGCTATCGGCCGTCCAATCGCCCAGCGCCGTGCCGAGCGTTTGCGAGAACATGATTGTCACCCAATAGAAGATTTCGACTTTCGGCGTATGGACCGTGCGCACGTCGATCGAACCTTGCGAAGAATACCAGATGGCCAGCGACGTCAGCAGCAGTCCGAGCAGCAAGGCGCTGCCGCCGGGATAGCCGATGCCGAGGGAGCGCGTGGCGAAATCCGCCAGCGTCGTTCCCATGGTCGTGGTGGCGATGATGGTTATCCAATACAGCGCCGGATGAAATCGCTCGGCTTTGATTTGCGCCGCGACGGCGACGATAACGACGATTCCGAAAATGCCGGTACTGAGCAAATAGCCGAGATCCATGGACATCGACAAGGCATCGCCGCCGGTCTCGCCCAGAGTGGTTGCCAGAATCTTAACGAGCCAAAATAGTAACGTGACGGCCGGCACTTTGCTGACGGCCTGTTGCAGACGTCTATCCATGGGTTTTTGCTCCAAGGGTTGCGTGAAGTTTTGGGTGGGATAGGCAGGAAGCGAGGCCGGCGCGGACTTGGGGGGAGGTCTCCGCAGCCGGCCTCGCGCGCTCAAGCTAGGCTCTCGGGGGAGGAGAGCCCGCTACCGACGATCCAGCATCGTCAGGCTTGAGCGAGGTCGATGGTGACGAAAAGATCGTGGCCCTGACGCTCGATCAGCAGGACGAGGATCCGATTCTCCTGCGCCTTGATTTTCTCGACCGCCGCGGCGAAATCCTCGGGCGTCGCGACGGGGTCGTTGGCGATGCGGGCAATGACGTCGCCGGGACGCAGGCCCTGTTCGGCCAAGAGCGAATCGGGGTCGAGATTGGTCACGACAAGACCTTGCGCCGCTTGGTCGAGGTCGAATTGCGCGCGCAAATCGGGCGTGATCTTCGCGAGATCGGCACCGAGCACCTGACGGGTCTCGGCAGCGGCATTTGGCGCGTTATCGCCATCGCCATCCTCGTCCGCATCCGGATTGGCGGCGACGATTGTATCCGATTTCATCTGCCCGATCGCGATATCGAGATCGAGCGTCCGACCCTTGCGCCAGATGCCGAGCTTGGCCGCGCTGCCGGGCGTCGCCTCGGCGACGAGGCGCGGCAAATCGCGCATCTCGGCGATTTCCTGGCCGTTGAAGCTCGTGATGACGTCCCCGGCGGCGAGGCCGGCCTTGGCGGCAGGGCTATCGGGCTCGATTCCCGAAACGATGGCACCCTTCGCTTCGCCAAGGCCGATGCCCTTGGCGAGATCGGGCGTCACGTCCTGAATGGCGACGCCCAGCCAGCCGCGCTCGATATGGCCCTTATCCTTCAAGGTGAGAAGGATGGGCTTGGCGAGGTTCGAGGGGATCGCGAAGCCGATCCCGACATTCCCGCCCGAAGGCGAGAAGATCGCGGTATTGATGCCGATCACATGGCCGGCGATGTCGAAGGCGGGGCCGCCGGAATTGCCGCGATTGATGGCGGCGTCGATCTGCAGGAAATCGTCGAAGGGTCCCTCGCGGATATCGCGGCCGCGCGCCGAAACGATGCCGGTCGTCACGGTTCCGCCGAGACCGAAGGGATTGCCGACGGCGACGACCCAATCGCCGATCCGCGCCTTGTCGGAATCGCCCCATTCGATGGCGGGCAAGGATCGCTTGGCGTCGATCTTGAGCAAGGCGAGATCGGTCTTGGGATCGGTGCCGATCAACTTGGCGGGATATTCCTTGCCGTCGCTCAGCGTCACCGAAATCTTGTCGGCGCCTTCGATGACGTGATGATTGGTGGCGATATAGCCGGCGGGATCGATGATAAACCCAGAGCCCAGCGATAGGGCCTGGCGTCGATGCGGATGATTGTGGCGTTCGCGGTTCATGAAGGGCGCGAAGAATTCCTCGAAGGGCGAACCCTTGGGAAAGGCGAAGGGCATTTCCGGGCCGTCCTCTTCCGCCGATACGGTCTCCTTGTGGCTGGACGAGATATTGACGACACTTGGGGAAACCTTGGCGGCGAGATCGGCGAAGCTCCCCGGCATTTCGGCGTGAGCCGGATGCGTGAGGGCGAGCGAGGCGGCAAGCGGCGTCACGGCGGCAAGACCCGCCGCGCAGGAAACGATCAAGGCCGCCCGCGAGACTTGGGCGAACAATCCTGTCTTGGCGCGTGGGGCAGTGGCGATCATGAGAATCTCCTTGAAAAGGGTGAATATCCGGAAACCGCAGGAAACCTCACGGTTTCTGGCTATGGATATTGGCGATCCTCGGTAACGGCGGCATGTCGGCGAAAGCCGCTTCGCGCAACCGATTGCGACCGGCTTCGGCTTTGTTACAATCCGTTACCCGAAACCGGTCGCCGCTGCGGCCGATCCTCACCAGCATGGCGCCATGACGGAACCGACGCCGCATATCCTCATCGTCGACGACGATCGCGAAATTCGCGATCTGCTCTCGCGCTTCCTGGCGAAGAACGGTTTTCGCGCGAGCCTAGCCGCCAATGGCCGCGAGATGCGCCGCTGCTTGGCCGATGCCAAGATCGATCTCATCGTCCTCGACGTCATGATGCCGGGCGAGACGGGCCTGCAATTATGCGCGGCTTTGCGCGCTCAGGAAGGTAGCGCCGACCGGCATATCCCCGTCATCATGCTGACGGCGGTGGGCGAGGAGACGGATCGCATTCTCGGCCTCGAAATGGGGGCGGACGATTATCTTCCCAAACCCTTCAGCCCGCGCGAATTGCTGGCTCGTATCCGAGCGGTGTTGCGCCGCGGACGGGCGCAGGGCGCCGCGCCGGCCGGCGACGAAGTTCTGCAATTTGCCGGCTGGCGGTTGGAGGCGGGAACGCGCCGTCTTTTCGATCCGACGGGAGGCGAGGCGGCGCTCTCCTCGGGCGAGTTCGATCTCTTGCTGACGCTTGCCCGTCGCCCGCAGCGCGTGTTGTCGCGCGAACAATTGCTCGATCTCACCAAGGGGCGCGCGGCGCAGCTTTTCGACCGTTCGATCGACGTGCAGATCGGTCGCCTGCGGCGTCGGATCGAGGCCGACCCGGCCCAGCCCCGTCTTATCGTGACCGTGCGCGGCGGCGGCTATATGCTGGCCGTCCCGGTGACGAAGGCCTGACATGCGGCGTTTTTTCCCCGATAGCATTCTCTTTTGGCTGCTGGCGATCCTGCTGGCGGGCATTCTGCTTTCCCAAGGCGCCAGCGCCTTGCTGCACAATATCGGCCGCAATGCCGCGCTGGCGCGGCTCGAAGATCGCCGCATCGCCGAACAGATCGAGGCGATCGCCGGCTTTCTCGACCATTCCGCGCCGATGCTGCGCGCCGATATCGCCCGCGCCATGTCCTCGCCCACTCTCGGCGTTCATATGTCGCTATCGCCGCCGCCAGGGGAAAACGAGGAGGAAGAAGATAGCCGCCTCGACCATATCGAGGACATGATTACCGAGACTCTGATTTTGCCCGTGCGCGGGCGCGTGATCGTGATCGGCCCCGAAGCTTCGCCGGAACAGGCGGCGCGCAATCTGCGGCCCATTCTCGCCGTTTTGCCGCTGCGCGACGAGCAATGGGTGGAGTTTCGGTTTCTGGTCGCCGATACCTCGCCCTGGCCGGCGCCGCATCTCGTCTGGGCGATGATCGGCGGCTTCGCGCTGGTCGTCGCGCTTTGCGTCATCGCCGTCATGCGCATGGTGCGCCCGCTCGATCGGCTGACGCGCGCGGCGCTCGCCTTGGGTCGCAGCGGTCAGGTTCAGGAATTGCCGGAAACCGGCATGGGCGAAATCGCGCGCGCGGCGCGCGCCTTCAACCGCATGCAGAAGCAGATTACGCGGCTCGTCGAGGATCGCCTGACGATGATCGCCGCCATTTCCCACGATCTCAAGACGCCGATCACGCGGCTGAAATTGCGCGCCGAATTGCTGGACGACGAAGCCGCGCGCGCCAAGATCCTCGCCGATCTCGAAGAAATGGAAGCCATGATCGGCTCGACCCTGGCCTTCGCGCGCGAGGAAAACCAGGCGATGCCGCGCGAGCCGGTCGATCTTGCCGAAACCTTACGCGCGGCGATCGAGGGACGATCCCAGGCCAGCCTCGATATCGCCGAGGATTGGCCCGCGGAAACCCGGATTCTCGGCGATCGGCTGGCGTTAAAACGCGCTTTCGTCAATCTGATCGAGAATGCGATCGCCTATGGCGGCGAGGCGCGGCTTCGGCTGGAGCGCGAACCCGGGAAAATCGTCCTTCGTGTCGCCGATTCCGGGCCCGGCATTCCCGAAAGCGAGATGGAGCGCGTCTTCCGGCCTTTTCAACGCCTCGATCCTTCGCGCAATCGCGAATCGGGCGGCGTCGGCCTGGGTCTCGCCATCGCGCGCAGCGTCATCCTCGCTCATGGCGGGGATATCGCCTTGCGCAATCGACCGGAAGGCGGGTTGGAAGCGATCGTTACGTTGCCGGTCTAGGGCCTATTCCGCAGCGCGATCCTTGCGCCAGGGGAGGCCCACGCGATCCTCGGCGGCCGCGCGGCGTTCCCATTCCCACATGTAATCGCGCGTTATCGGCACGGCTTCGAGACCGCGCGACATCTGCATTTGGAAGACCATGTTGAAATCGTAGCGGAAAGAAAGCTCGCTGCCGATCAAATAGAATTCCCACATGCGGCAGAAACGCTCGTCGTAAAGCTTGGCGATCTCGGCGCGATGGCGCTCGAAATTCGCGCGCCAATGGCGGAGCGTTTCGGCGTAATGCAGACGCAGGATTTCGATATCGGTCACCCAAAGGCCGGTTCTCTCGACGACGGGCAGGACTTCCGAGAGCGCCGGCGAATAGCCGCCCGGGAAAATGTATTTGCGGAGCCAGGGATTGGTATGGCCGGGGCCGTCGCGCCGGCCGATCGAATGCAGCAGAGCGATGCCGTCATCCTTCAGCAGGGATTCGACCTTGGCGAAGAATTCCGGGTAATGCTTGATGCCGACATGCTCGAACATGCCGACCGAGACGACGCGATCGTAGCGCGCCGTTTCGGCTCGGTAATCCTGCAATTTGAACTCGACCTGGCCGGTAAGGCCGAATTCGGCGACGCGGCGCATGGCGACTTCCCATTGTTCCTTGGAAAGTGTCACGCCCGTCACCTTCACGCCCGCCGCCTTGGCGAGATAGATGCCGAGTCCGCCCCAACCCGAACCGATATCGAAAACCGTAAGGCCGGGGGCGAGTTTGAGCTTCGCCGCGATATGGCGCATCTTCGCGCGCTGCGCCTCGGCGAGATCGGTCGAAGGTTCGGGGAAATAGGCGCAGGAATATTGCAGGCTGTCGTCGAGAAAGAGCTCGAACAAGCGCCGCGACAGATCGTAATGATGCGCGACATGAGCCTGGGCGCGGCCGATCGGGTTATGCTGATGCCACCAGCGCAGCCCGCGATCGAGCCAGGCGAAAAGACGCTGCGGCCCGATGCCGCCGAGAGCCACCGTGTTGGCCATGCCGATTTCGATGAGGTCGTAAAGCGAGCCTTCTTCGATGACGAGGCGCTCGTCCATATAGGTCTCGCCGAGTTTCAGCCAGGGATTGAGCGCGAGTTCCCAGAGCGCCCGGCGATCCTTGATGCGGAGCGCGACCGCCGGCCGGCCCGAACCGAAGGTTTCGCGCCGCCCCCTAGGATCGATCAGCGTGATTTGGCCGGTCTTGATGCCAGCGCGCAGCAGATTGCCGAACATCCCCATCCTTCCCTATTCGCCTTCGCGCCTACCCCTTCCCAAGGATAATAAAGAGGAATCGGCAGCGTCAATCCATCCGCCATTCTTGGGCGGTTTCGGAATCGGCTTCGGCGCCGGCCCGAATCTGTCGCAATTGCCCGAAATCCGCCGCCGGTAGCAAGCGCGAGAGGGCCCAGATCGCCGCCCCCCGGACGAGGGGCGAGGAATCGGCGAGTCTTGCCTCGGCGCTGGCGCCAAGATCGCGCTTTCCCGAATTGCCGATGGCGATCAGGACGTTTCGCAAGAAGCGGTCGCGACCGATCCTTTTGACCGGCGAGCCGGCGAAGAGGCGGCGGAAGCCGGCATCGTCGAGCCCGGCCAGATCGGCAAGATCGGGAGCGATAAGATCGGGGCGCGCGGCGAGGCCGATTTCGTATCCGACTTTCGCGAATTTGTTCCAGGGACAGACGGCCAAGCAATCGTCGCAGCCATAGATGCGATTGCCGATGAGAGGTCGGAGATCGCGCGGGATCGGTCCCTTATGCTCGATGGTGAGATAGGAAATGCAGCGTCGCGCATCGATGCGATAAGGGGCGGGGAGGGCGCCGGTCGGGCAGGCATCGAGGCAGCGTCGGCAATTTCCGCAGCGATCCCGATGCGGCGGATCGGCCGGCAATTCGAGCGTCGTGAAGATTTCTCCGAGGAACAGCCAGGAACCCCATTCCCGGCTGACGAGATTGGTATGCTTGCCCTGCCAGCCGATCCCCGCCAATTCGGCCAAAGGTTTTTCCATGACGGGGGCGGTATCGACGAAAACCTTAAAATCGCTCCCCGGAAAATGCGCGCTGATCCGGCGCGCGAGCGCTTTCAGCTTTTTCTTCAGAATGTCGTGATAATCCCGATTCCGCGCATAGACGGAAAGATTGCCCTTATCCGGTTTTTCCAGAGTGGCGAGCGGCGGTTCCGCCGGCGCGTAATCGAGGCCAAGCGCGATGACCGATCGCGCTTCCGGCCAAAGCCGGACGGGGTCGCCGCGCTCCGCTTCGCGGCGGGCGAGCCAATCCATCGTGCCGTGATGCCCGGCGCCCAAGAATTCGGCGAGGTCGCGGCGATGCCGATCATCGAGCGCGGCCGGCGCGAAACCGATCGCGGCGAAACCCAAATCCGAGGCCGCTTGGCGAATCGCGGCCTTCGCGCGCTCGGCTTCGGAGGCTTGCCGCGCCATGGTTCAAGAATCGCCGTCGGCAAGCTGGCGGCGGAAATCGGCGGCGAAATCGGCAAGGCGGCCCGCGACGATCGCCTGGCGCAAATCGCGCATCAAATCCTGATAGAAATGGAGATTGTGCCAAGTGAGCAGCATCGCGCCCAGGATTTCCTTGGCCTTGACGAGATGATGGAGATAGGCCCGGGAATAATCTCGGCAGGCGGGGCAGGCGCAATCGGCATCGAGTGGCCCCTGATCCTCGGCATGGCGGGCATTGCGGATATTGATTTCGCCTTGGCGCGTGAAGGCCAGTCCCGTCCGTCCCGACCGTGTCGGCAGCACGCAATCGAACATGTCGATGCCGCGCTCGACCGCGCCCAGGATATCGGCCGGCCGGCCCACGCCCATCAGATAACGCGGCGCCGTTCGGGGAAGATAATCGGGCGCATAATCGAGGACGCCGAACATTTGTTCCTGACCCTCGCCGATCGCCAACCCGCCGATGGCATAACCGTCGAAGCCGATCGCGATCAATCGCTCCGCCGATTCGCGGCGGAGATCGGCATGGATGCCGCCCTGCATGATGCCGAAGAGGAGATAGCCGGGGCGCGGGCGAAAGGCGTTCCGGCTTTCCTCGGCCCAGCGCATGGATAGCCGCATCGAGCGCGTGACGGCATCGCGGGTCGCCGGATAGGGCGTGCATTCGTCGAGCGCCATGGTGATATCGGCATCGAGGAGATGCTGGATTTCGATGCTGCGCGCCGGCGTCAGCAGGTATTTCGTGCCGTCGAGATGCGAGCGGAATTCGATGCCGTCCTCGCGCATCTTGCGGAGATCGGCGAGACTCATGGCCTGGAAACCGCCCGAATCGGTCAGGATCGGCCCAGGCCAATTCATGAAGCGATGCAACCCGCCAAGCCGCGCCACGCGCTCAGCCCCCGGGCGCAGCATCAAATGATAGGTATTGCCGAGCAGGATCTGCGCGCCCGTCGCCGCCACCGAATCCGGTAGCATCGCCTTGACGCTGCCCGCAGTCCCAACCGGCATGAAAGCCGGCGTGTCGATCAGCCCATGCGCGGTCGCGATCTCGCCGCGCCGCGCCTTGCCGTCCTCCGCCAGCAGCCGGAAATTCGCGGTCATGGCGATGCGCGCTCCAACAGGCTGGCATCGCCATAGGAATAGAAGCGATAGCCGGCGCCGATGGCATGGGCATAGGCGGTGCGGATCGGGTCCAATCCGGCGAAGGCCGCGACCAGCATGAAGAGCGTCGAACGCGGCAAATGGAAATTGGTCATCAGAAGATCGACGATGCGAAAGCGAAAGCCCGGCCGGATGAAGATATCGGTTTCCCCGGCGAAGGGGCGAAGTTTTTTATCGGCGATGGCGGCGCTTTCCAGCAGGCGCAAACTGGTCGTGCCGATGGCGAGGACGCGCCGCCCCGCTGCCATGGCGCGATTGATCCGCTCCGCCGCCTCGGGCGCGATTTCGCCGTATTCGGCATGCAGGCGATGGGCGGCGATATCCTCCGCCTTGACGGGCAGGAAAGTGCCGGCGCCGACATGAAGCGTGACCGCGACGATCTCGACCCCCATTCCCCGCAAACGGGCGAGGAGCGGATCGGTGAAATGCAGCCCCGCCGTCGGCGCCGCCACGGCGCCCGCTTGGCGGGCATAGATCGTTTGATAATCGACGGCGTCGCGATCCTCGATCGGCCGGGTCTTGCGGATATAAGGCGGCAGCGGCATTTGGCCGTAGCGCGCGAGACCGGCGACCCAGTCGAGCGGACCGGCGATGGCCAAGGCGATCTCGCCGTTTTCCCGTTTCTCGACGAGGCGCAGGCGGAAATCCGGGCCGATCTCGATCTCGTCGCCGGGGCGGAGCTTGCGACCCGGCCGGGCCAAGGCCGACCAGATCGCGCCCGGCTCCGGCTTCAGCAGCGTGATCTCGATGGCGAGCGGGCCGCGCCGGCCGAACAACTGCGCCGGGATAACCTTGGTATCGTTGACCACCATGAGATCGCCGGGGCGGAGAAAGTCGGGGAGATCGCGGATATGGGAATCGCGGGGCGCGCCTTCGCGCCCGAGGTAAAGCAGGCGCGCGGCATCGCGAGGTTCCGCCGGGTGCAGCGCGATCAGCTCCGGCGGCAAGGCGAAATCGAAATCGGCCAATGACATGATCCTCGGTCTCCTCCCCGCCTCATAGCAAGATAGGGCGGCCTTGTCAGCGGAATCGCCGGTGGCTTTCCGGGCGCCCTGACGCTATAAGCCGGGAAAGAGCCCCGGCCGGACCGGGAGCGCCTCTGCTGGGGAAGCCCGATGATGAAAGCCTCGACCGATATCGCGCCCGCGCGCCATTCCACGCTATTCGTGGTGGTGGTCGCCTTTTTCGTCGCCGATCTTCTGGTCTCCAACATCATCGCCGCCAAGGCGGTGCATGTCGGCTTTCTGGAATTGCAGGCGGCCGATTTCATTTTCCCCATCACCTATATCCTCGGCGATGTTCTGACCGAGGTCTATGGCTATGCCCGGGCGCGCAAGGCGATCTGGATCGGCTTCGCCTGCAATCTTTTCGCCGTCGCCGCGATCCAGCTCGGCCAATATCTGCCGGCGCATGAAAGCTGGGGCGACCAAGCCGCCTATGAGGCGATTCTCGGCAGCCAGCCGCGCATTCTGCTCGCCTCCTTTTCCGCTTATCTCGTTGGCGAATTCGTCAATGCCTATATTCTGGCGAGGCTGAAAGTGTTGACGGCGGGCCGTTTCCTCTGGCTGCGCACGATCGGCTCGACCGTCTTTGGCCAGGGCTGCGATACGGTCATTTTCATGACCATCGCTTTTTACGGCGATTGGCCGAGGGACCTCATCCTCTCGGTCATGCTGTTCCAATGGCTCTTCAAGATCGCCTACGAAACCCTGGCGACGCCCTTGACCTATGCCATCGTCGGTTTCCTGAAGCGCCGCGAGGGCGCTGAGGTTTTCGACCGCGGTACCGATTTCAGCCCCTTCGCGCTGCGGTGAATCGGAAGTCAGAAGTCAGAAGTCAGAAGTCAGAAGTCAGAAGTCAGAAGTCAGAAGTCAGATATGACCCTCTCCGCCGTTATCTCCGTCATGGCATGCGAAGGCATGCCATCCATGAGTTCCAGCCGGGCGTGAGCCCGGCAAAAGCGGTGCGGATGTAAAGAAATTCGTGGAAGCTCGGGCCAAGCCCGAGCTTGACGAATTGGAAGGTGGCGGCCGACTTTCTCGCTTCTGACTTCTGTTCCCCGCCTTCTGCAATTTGTCCTCTAACTGTGACGAATATCACAGTTTTCCGCGATTTTCCGCTTTGGCCTGACGGGTGGCGGCTGTAGAATTGGCGCCATCGCGTGCTTCATTTCCAGGAGGCCACCATGGCCATCAATGCTGCCGGCAACGCCAACAAGCAGCCCGTCAATTCGGGCGATCAGTTGATCATCGACAATTTCAGCGCCTTCGGCACCGGCACGGCGCCAGCCGATTCGTCCGAACTCGACACCCTCGTCTTCAAGGGCAAGGGGATGACCGCCGCCAATATGGTCCTGACGCAATCCGGCATGGATGTGATCGTCAGCTTTATCGGCGATGCGACGACCAGCGTGAAACTCACCAATGTGAAGATCGATCAACTGGAAAACATCGTAGGCCAGGGGAATTTCGTCTTCGCCGGGCAATCCGCGTCCAAGAACGATATCGATATCTGGGACGCGATGCAGGCGGATAGCGATATCGCGGTCAAGAATATCGCAACCTTCCTGAACGATAACGCGAATATGGTTCATGGCCTCGATAACAGCAACGACATCATCAAGGGCATGGGCGGGGTCGATAATCTCTTCGGCCTTTCCGGCAACGATGTTCTCGATGGCGGGGCCGGTATCGACGTTCTCGATGGCGGCAAGGGCAACGATACTTATATCGTCGATACATCGGCCGACGTAGTTTCCGAGGGTCTTTCCGCCGATAGCGGCGGCATCGACCGCGTCATCGCGAGTAGCAGTTTTACTCTGCCGAGCTATGTCGAGAACCTGACCGTGAATGTTACCGGGCTGGCGGTAAAGGGCGTCGGCAATGGCTTGAACAATGTCTTGATCGCGAATGGCGACAAGATCGATCTTTACGGCGGCGGCGGCAACGATATTTTGCAAAATCTAATCGGCGGCGGGTCCGGCACTGCCGGGCTATTCGGCGGCGACGGCAACGACAAGCTGATTGCCGGTCCGACCGGCAATACGCTTCACGGCGGCGCCGGCAACGACATGCTGATCGGCGGCGCCGGCAACGACGATTTTTATGTTGATTCCGTCAAGGACAAGATTGTCGAAACCTCGACGATTTCCACCCAGGATCGCGTGTTCAGCATCGCTTCCTTCAGCTTGAAAAGCCTCCCGAATATCGAGGAATTGTATTTACAGGCCGGCGTTACTAGCCTTAACGACCCCTATAACAGAGGCAATCTGAACGGCACGGGCAATAGCCTGGGCAATTTTATTCGCGGGAATTCCGGGAATAATATCCTCGACGGCGGGACCGGGAACGATCAGCTGGAAGGCAATTACGGGAACGACATATTGATCGGCGGTACCGGTGCCGATCTCATGTATGGCGAGGCCGGCAACGATACCTATTATGTCGATTCCGCAGGCGATAAAGTCGATGAGGGCACGAATACCGATAGCGGCGACACAGTCATCCTGACGAAAACGCTGACCCTCACCGATCTTGCGGCTTATACGAATATCAACCATTGGACCGAGATCGAGAATGTGACCTATCAGGGAAGCCTCGTCTGGACGTTCACGGGCGACAACAAGGCCAATATCCTGATCGGCGGCTCGGGCAACGATACGCTCGACGGCAAGGACGGCGATAATATTCTGGATGGCGGTAAGGGTGGGGATAAGCTGACTGGCGGCAAGGGCGACGATACTTATATCGTCGACAATAGTGGTGATCAGATATTCGAAACAGGCGGATTCCTTGACCTCAACGATCTTGTCAAGGCTTCGATCAATGTCGATCTGGTGGCGAAGAATTGGCTCGATATCGAAAATGTGACTCTAATCGGCAAAGCGGCGCTGAAGGCGACCGGCAGCGGTTTCAACAATATCCTGACCGGCAATGCCGGCGCGAATATCCTCGATGGCGGTCTCGGCAAGGATAAACTGATCGGCGATGCCGGGAACGATACGCTGATCGGCGGGTTGGGCGACGATATTCTGATCGGCGGGGCGGGGAACGATATTGCGCAATTCGCCGGCAATAAAGGCGATTACAGTATCGTCTACGATGCCAGCTTCGGCGGACTCAAGATCACGGATAATAATCCCGTCGGCGGCGATGACGGCATCGACCAGTTGGTCGGCATCGAAACTCTTTTCTTCAAGGGCGATAACAGCAAGATCGCCATGCCGACGATCAAGGATGCTAACGGCGCAGCGAATACGGTCGCGGAAAACGCCGCCGCCGGAGCCTCGGTCGGGATCACGGTTTCGATGACGGGCACGAGCGTCAAATATTATCTGGTCGACGACGCCAATGGACGTTTCACCATCAATGCCGATACGGGCATCGTCAGCCTGGCGGGGGCGGGCATTCTGGATTACGAGGCGAATGCGACGCGGACTATCGTCGTGCAAGCCGTCGATACCAGCATTGCCAATCAGCATAAGATGTCGGAAAAGAATTTCACGATCAAGATTACCGATGCGCAGGAAATCGCCGGCGGCGAGAAGACGAAGGAAGCCGGGCTCAACGATATCGACCTTGCCGCTCTCCCCGCCAATCGCGGATTCGGATTTTCGGGACTGGCCGGCGACGATAAAGCGGGTCGCGAGGTCGCCGTGATCGGCGACGTCAATGGCGACGGTCTTGATGATATCCTGATCAGCGCACCCGGCGCCGATATCAACGGCGCGAATAGCGGCAGCGTCTATGTCGTTTTCGGCAAGACCGGCGGCTTCGGCGCGGCCGATGGGCTGTCGAAATTGGATGGGACCAACGGTTTCCGCGTCGACGGTCCGGGCACCGGCAGCGGCTTCGGCAACGCGATTGCCGGCATAGGCGATCTCAACGGCGATGGTTTCGCCGATTTCGCGATTGGCGCTCCCTTCGTTGCTTACGGAATCACTCAGACAAATCGCGGCGCCACTTATGTGATCTTCGGCAAGGGCACGGGCTTCGATCCGGTCTTCGATTTGAGTGTGCTCGACGGCACGAACGGATTTCGCCTCGATGGCGTTACCAATGGCGATTATAGCGGCTCGGCCGTTTCCCCCGCCGGCGATCTCAATGGCGACGGCTATGACGATATCGCGATCTCGGCACCTTATGCCGATGATAGTTTCGCCGATGCCGGAGCCACTTATATCCTGTATGGGAAGGCCGGCGGTTGGGCGGCATCGGCTTCGCTGAGCGGCAGCGATGTCCTACTCCTCGGCGCGGCGACCGACGACGAAAGCGGCGATACGATCGCCAATGCCGGCGATATCAATGCCGACGGCTATGACGATCTTCTGATCGGCGCGCGCTTGGCCGATCCCAATGGAAAATCGGCCGCCGGATCGGTCTATATCCAATTCGGCGGCGCTTCGCCCACGAGTCAGAATCTCTCCACCCTCGCCGTGAGTTTCGACGGCCTCAAGGCCTTTGATTGTCTAGGCGGCGGGCTTGCCGGGATCGGCGATATCAATGGCGACGGTTTCGACGATTTCGCCATCGGCGCCCCCTCTTCCAATGGCTACAGAGGGACGATTTATGTGATTTACGGCGATTCTTCGCCAAATCTGCAGAACGTCGCGCAGGCCGGGCTCGGTAATTTGAGCGCCAATGGCGATGGATTCAAGATTACCGATGCCAATGGCGATTATAACGGCTATTCGATTTCCGCCGCCGGCGACGTCAATGGCGACGGTCTCGGCGATTTCATCCTGAATTCCGAATATGCCGATTTCGGCAAAACGGGTTCGGGTTCGGCCTATCTCATCTATGGCCAAAGCATGCCCGCCGATATCGATCTTGCCAATCTGACCTCGGCGCAGGGCTTCCGCATCGACGGCGCGGCCGCATTCGATCATGCGGGGAATTCGGTTGCGGGCGGCGGCGATCTCAACGGCGACGGGTTCGACGATCTCGTCATCGGTGCACCCTATACCGATACCAATGGCCAGAATAATGCGGGCTCGGCCTATGTGATCTATGGCGGCAATTTTTCCGGCCTTGCCATGAAGATTGGCACGTCCAAGGACGATAAGCTGACGGGAACGACGGCTAAGGATTATCTGATCGGCGGAATCGGCAACGATATCCTGACGGGAAAGGGCGGCGCGGACGTTTTCCATGGCGGCGCCGGCAATGACGAAATCCATGTCAGCGACGATAATTTCGCGCTTGTCGATGGCGGCAGCGGGCAGGATACGCTCAGCCTCGATTTCGGCGGCCAGATCGGCAATATCGGCTATTACCTCGAAGGCATCGAAATCATCGACATGGAAAACGGGTATAACGACAATGTCTTGAATCTGGATGCCCTCCTGATCGGCGCCGCCGCCGACAGCACGCTTTATGTCAAGGGCGATATCGGCGACACCGTCATAAAGATTTTCGCCGCGACATCGTCGGGCCTGGATCATTTGGAACCCGATTACACGCATTTCTATTTCGCGAACAAGAATATCAACGTCTATATCGATCTCGATATTAATATCATCTAAAGGATTGCGCGATATTCAGCCGATCTTATCGGCGGCAAGCGTCCACCAATCGGGATGGCGGGCGAGGATCGCGCTGCGCGCGGCTTCGGCCGCGGCGAGATCGGCATAAAGACCGAAACAGGTGGCCCCGCTCCCCGACAGTCGGGCGAGACGGCAGGCTGGCGTTGCGGCGAGAGCCGCCAGAACCTCGCCGATCGCGGGAGAGATCGTCATCGCGGCTTCGGCGAGGTCGTTCTTCGTCGTTGCTAGGAAGGCGATGAGATGGTCGAGATCGGCAATCCGTTCCGGCCAGTTTGCGGGCGGCGAAAAGGGACCGCGAAAGGCGCGATAGACCGCGGGCGTCGGCGTCTCCTGGCGCGGATTGACGAGGAGGAGCGCGAAGCGCGGTAGATCGGCGGCGGGCGCGAGGCGATCGCCGATTCCGCCGATGCGGCAGGCGCGGCCGTAAAGGCAGGCGGGAAGATCGGCGCCGAGGCGCCGCGCGAGGATATCGAGGCGCGCAAGGTCTGGCCGAAAATCCCAAAGCGCCATCAAGGCGCGAAGGGCGGCGGCCGCATCGCTCGACCCGCCGCCGATCCCCGAGGCGATCGGCAAATTTTTGGTGAGGCGTAACTTAGCGCCGGCGGCGATGCCGCCCGCTTCGCGCAAGGCGGCGGCGGCGCGCCAGACGAGATTATCCGCGCCCGCCGATAATTCCGCCGCGAAGGGGCCGAGGATTTCGAGCGAAAGAGTCTCCGCCGGCAAGGCTTCGAGATCATCGCCGGCATCGGCGAAGACGATTAGGGAATCGAGATCGTGATAGCCGTCTTCGCGGCGCGCGAGGAGATGCAGATAGAGATTGATCTTCGCCGGGGCGAGTTCGGCCGTCATTCGGCCAACCCCTCGATCAATTTCTTTTCGATCTTGGGGACTTCCTCGGGCTCGGGTCCGGTTTCGAGCGCGCGGCGCCATTGGAATTTCGCCTCCCGATGGCGGCCGATGCGCCAATAGGCATCGCCCAGGTGATCGTTGACGACCGATTCCGCCGGCGTGCGCTCGATGGCGCGTTCGAGATAGGTAGCGGCCTCGGCGAATTGTCCCAGCCGGTAATAGGCCCAGCCCAGACTGTCGAGGATATAGCCGTCATCGGGGTTGAGATCGGCGGCCTTTTTCAGCATGGCGAGCGCTTCATCGAGATTGCGGTTCTGCTCCAGCCAGCTATAGGCGAGATAATTGAGGACATAGGCCTCGTCGGGCGAAAGTTTCAGGGCCTGTTGGAAATCGGCTTCGGCTTTCGGCCAATCGCCCGCTTGCTCATAGGCGATGGCGCGCGAGAAGAAGAGCGGCCAATTCTTGCGGGTCGGTTCGCCGATGCGCTCGATGGCGCGGCTATAGGCCGTGGCCGCTTCGGGGAAGCGCTTTTCGCCGCGATAGAGATCGCCGAGATCGACGAGCGGCTCGGTCTGATCCGGCTTCTTCGCCGCCAAGGTTTCGAGCCGCGCGATGGCGGGCGCGATGTCCCCGTTTCGGCGATCGAGATCGGCGAGCGAAAGCCCCGCCGACCACGCATAGGGCGAACGCGGCGCGAGGGCGGAAAATTCGCGCGCCGCCTCGGCAAGGCGCCCCGATTCCTGATAGAGGCTGCCGAGCACGATATGCGCGAGGTCGAGCTCGGGATCGAGAGCGAGGGCGAGATGCGCGAAAAGCTTGGCTTGGCCGGGATCCTCCTCGCTCTGGGCGAGGCCGGCGAGGGTGAAAAGTGCCTCCGCCATGCCGGCGCGGATGTCGCGGCGCAGAGGCTTCCCGCCGGGATTGGCGGGAAGGCCGGCGATGACGTTATCGAGCGCGGCATCGGCGCGCCCATTGGCGGCGCGCAGGGAATCGCGAAAGGCGATCGCCTCCGCCTTCCGCCCGGCGCGGGCCAGCAATCGAACGTAAAGCTCGCGCGATCGCGACGGGATGGCCTTCGCCTTGCCGAGCGATGCGCCGAATTGGTCGAGCGCCGCTCGCCCCGATCCCGCCATATCCTCCATCAGGGCGAAATGCAAAGCGAGGATCGGCGTCAAATCCTCGATCTTCGCGAAATCGGCCAATTCGCGGCGCGCGGCTTCGAGACCGCCCTCAGGCATTTGCGCCCAGGCGGCGAGCAGGCGGCCGGCAAGGCCGCTCATCCCCTCGCCCGAAAGCGCGGCGGCGTGACGCTTCGCTGCGTCGAGATCGCCATCCTGCGCGGCGGCAATCGCAAGGATGAGATGGATCAGGGGATCGTTGGCGCCGGCGGCGAAACGCGCGCGGGCGGCCTTGGCGGCGGCGGCGAAATCGCTGCTATTGACTTCGGCCAGAATATGCCGGGTCGCGATTTCGACATCCTGAGGCTGGGCGCTGGCGGCGATGCCGAGCAGGATCGCGGCTTGAGCGTCATCGCCGATGACGAAGGCATGCTGACCGGCGAGAAAAGCGGCGAAGGGCGAATAATCGGCGGCCTTGATCGCCACCGGCTCGGCCCGGGCGCCGGAGACAGCCGAAAAGCTAAAACCGGCGAGCGCCGCCGCGAAGACGAGTGGCACCCAGGGCCGGCGGCGATCCGCAGGATTTTCCGTCATCGGTCACATATTCGGATAATTGGGTCCGCCGCCGCCTTCGGGCGTCACCCAGTTGATATTCTGCGTCGGGTCCTTGATGTCGCAGGTTTTGCAATGCACGCAATTCTGCGCGTTGATCTGCAGGCGCGGATTCTTGCCCTCGGCGTCGCGCAGAATTTCATAGACTCCGGCCGGGCAATAACGCTGCTCGGGCGCCTCGTAGCGGGCGAGATTGACGGCGATGGGTATGGCCGCATCTTTTAGCGTCAGATGACAAGGCTGGTTTTCCTCGTGATTGGCGCCGGATAGGAAGACCGAGGAGAGGCGATCGAAGGAGAGTTTCCCGTCGGGCTTGGGATAAGCGATCAGCTTGAAGGCGGCGGCCGGTTTCAGCTTGGCGTGATCGGGCTTCTTGGCATGCAGCGTCCAGGGCGCGCGTCCGCCGAAGAGGTTCTGATCGATTCCGGCGAGCAGCGTGCCGAGGAGCAATCCCCGGCCCATCAGCGGCTTGAAATTCCGCGCGCGATGCAATTCGTCATGGAGCCAGGATTCCCGGAAGGCTTCGGGATAAGCGCTGAGTTCGTCGCCCTCGCGCCCCACTGATAGGGCGGCGAAAGCGGCCTCGGCCGCCAACATGCCGGTCTTGATCGCGGCATGGCTTCCCTTGATGCGCGGCACGTTGAGATAGCCGGCATCGTCGCCGATCAGCGCGCCGCCCGGGAAAACCGGCTTCGGCAAGGCTTGCAACCCGCCGGTGACGATGGCGCGCGCGCCATAGGCGACGCGCTTGCCGCCTTCGAGAAAGGCGGCGATGGCGGGGTGGTGCTTGTAGCGCTGAAATTCCTCGAAGGGGCTCAAATAAGGATTGGCATAGCCGAGGCCGATGACGAAACCGATCGCCACCTGATGATTTTCGCCGTGATAAAGGAAGGACCCGCCATAGACGTCGTTGGCGAGCGGCCAACCCGCCGTATGCATGACGAGGCCCTGGCGATGGCGCGCG
The DNA here is from genome assembly GCA_964415425.1 of uncultured Rhodospirillaceae bacterium. GTDB lineage: Bacteria > Pseudomonadota > Alphaproteobacteria > Dongiales > Dongiaceae > Dongia. The sequence goes on from CAYQAG010000005.1 coordinate 26,704, forward strand.
GGCTCGATATCCCAAAGCTCCTTGATACCGAGGGAATAGCTTTGCGGGTCGCGATCGCGGTCGAGGCCGAAATGGGCGATCAGGCGTTTGCCCAGCGATCCGCGGCAGCCCTCGGCGAAGAAGACGTATTTGCCCTTGAGCGCCATGCCGGGCTGGAAATCCGATTTTTCTTGGCCCGAACGATCGCGCCCCATATCGCCGGTGACGATGCCGGCGACGCGGCGGCCATCCTCCTCGAACAGGATATCGGCGGCGGCGAAACCGGGGAAGATTTCGACGCCGAGCGCCTCCGCCTCGCGCCCCAGCCAGCGGCAGACATTGCCGAGGCTGACGATGTAATTCCCCACATTGTGCAGACTCTTCGGCAGCAGGAAATTCGGCAGGCGGCAATGGTTTTGATCGTTGGTGAGGAAAAGAAACCGATCCTCCGTCACCGGCACGGTGAGCGGCGCGCCGCGTTCCCGCCAATCGGGGAAAAGCTCGCTCAAGGCCCGGGGATCCATGACCGCGCCGGAGAGGATATGCGCGCCGATCTCGGAACCTTTTTCGATGACGATGACGCCGATCTCGCGGCCCTCGGCCGCCGCCAATTGCTTGAGGCGGATCGCGGCGGCGAGCCCGGCCGGGCCGGCCCCGACGATGACGACATCCGTTTCCATCACTTCGCGATCCATGGTCCTCCCCGTTTCTTTGCCGCTCGCCCGACTGGCATAGCCAGAGATCGCGCGGAGCGCAATCGTCGCGCCATCACCGCCGCCGCACAATCTTCCCTTGGGGGCCGATTGCGCCTAGCCGGGCGGCAATGTAGCCTTTCCGCCATGAATCGGGAACCGATGGACGCGGATATCCGGCGCTGGCTCGCCCTTCATATCGATTGGGGCGCGGACGAGGCTATTCTGGAAGCGCCGGTCGATCGTTTCGCCGCGCCGGCGAAACCCGCGCCCGATCCCATCCCCGCGCCGGCGAAGCCCGCCCCGAAGGCGGTGGAGAATACGGGTTTCTTCCGGGATTCCCCCCCGGAATCGCGCGCGACCGCCACCCGTCTCGGTCCGCAAGATCGCCAGCGCCAGGACGAAGCGCGCGAAGCGGCGGCCAATGCCGCCGATCTCGCGGCCTTGCGCGATGCCTTGCAGCGTTTCGAGGGGCTGGCGCTCAAGAAAACCGCGACCCATCTCGTTTTCGCGGACGGCAACCCTGAGGCCGAAGTGATGCTGATCGGCGAGGCGCCGGGCGCCGACGAGGATCGCCAGGGCCTGCCCTTCGTCGGGGTTTCGGGCCAGCTGCTCGACCGCATGATGGCGGCGATCGGGCTGACGCGCGCCGAATTCTATATCACCAATGTCTGCTTCTGGCGCCCGCCCGGGAACAGGAAGCCGACCGAGGCCGAACTCGTCGCCCAGCTTCCCTTCGTGCGGCGGCATATCGAATTGGTGGCGCCGCGCGTTCTGGTCCTGGTCGGCGCCTCCGCCGCGCAAGGGTTGCTGGGAACGACCGAGGGGATCACGCGGCTGCGCGGTCGCTGGATGACCTATGAGGCGCCGGGGCTTAGCCGACCCATTCCGACCTTGCCGATCTTCCATCCCGCTTATCTGTTACGTCAGCCGGCGCAGAAGCGGGAAACTTGGCTCGATCTTCTGAAATTGAAGGCGCGGCTGGCGGAGGCGCGAAACCCGGCGTGATCCCGCCCGCTATTTGGCGGCGATCACCATGGTCATCTGCCGGCCTTCGAGACGCGGCAGGGATTCGACCTTGCAGAGCGCGTCGAGATCGGCCTTGACCCTATCCAGAACCTTCATGCCCAATTCCTGATGCGCCATTTCGCGGCCGCGGAAGCGCAAGGTGACCTTGACCTTGTCGCCTTCGGCGAGAAAGGCGCGGATCTGGCGCATCTTCACATCGTAATCGTGGATGTCGATGCCGGGCCGCATCTTGATTTCTTTGACCTCGATGACCTTCTGCTTCTTCTTGGCCTCGTTGCGGCGCTTTTGCGCTTCGTATTTGTATTTGCCGAAATCGAGGATCTTGCAGACGGGCGGCTTGGCTTCGGGCGCGATCTCGATGAGGTCGAGCCCCGCCTCGGCGGCCAAACGGATAGCCTCGCGGGTCGTGACGATCCCGTGCTTGCTGCCGTCTTCGCGAATGAGAAGGATGCTGGGGGCGAGGATTTGGTGGTTGATGCGCGGGCCTTGCTCGCGGCTCGGCGCATTTTCTTCGGAAAATAACTTGGCTATGGTCGGCTCCTGTCGGCGACTAAGGAAGACGCCATTATCGCTTGAGGCCGCGCCCGGCGTCAATCGCCCTTCGGCGGGCGGCTAGCGGAGATCGGGCGGCGTCGCCTCGGCGGCCAAAGCGGCGAGGGCTTCGGAGAGGCCAAGCGTCTTTTGCCCAGGTTCGCCGAGCCGACGCTGGCTGACCGATCGGCTCTCGGCCTCGCGCTTGCCGATCGCCAGCAGGACCGGGACTTTCGCCAGCGAATGCTCGCGCACCTTGTAATTGATGGTCTCGTTGCGGAAATCGCCCTCGGCATCGAGCCCAGCCGCACGGAGCGCCGCCAGCACCTCCGCGGCATAGGGCTCCGCCTCGCTGACGATGGTGCAGACGACGATTGGCAAGGGGGCGAGCCAGAGCGGGAATTTGCCGGCGTGATGCTCGATCAGGATGCCGATGAACCGCTCCAGCGAGCCGAAGATCGCGCGATGCAGCATGACCGGGCGATGCTTCGCCCCATCCTCGCCGATATAACTCGCCTCCAACCTTTCGGGGAGGACGTAATCGACCTGCAGCGTGCCGCATTGCCAATCCCGGCCCAGAGTATCGCGCAGCACGAATTCGAGCTTCGGCCCGTAAAAGGCGCCTTCGCCGGGATTGAGCGTATAGGCAAGCCCCGCCGCTTCCGTCGCCGCCTTGAGCGCGGCCTCGGCCTTGTCCCAGACTTCGTCGGAACCCGCGCGCACGTCCGGCCGGGCGGAGAATTTCACCTGGAAAGAATCGAAGCCGAAATCGCGATAGACGGAATCGAGCAGGCCGACGAAGGCGACGCTTTCCGCGACGATCTGATCCTCGGCGCAGAAGATATGCGCATCGTCCTGAGCGAAAGCGCGCACCCGCATGATGCCATGCAGCGCGCCCGAGGGTTCGTTGCGATGGCAGGCGCCGAATTCGGCGATGCGCAAGGGAAGATCGCGATAGCTCTTCTGCCCCTGGCGGAAGATCTGCACATGGCCGGGGCAATTCATCGGCTTCAAAGCGAGGGATTTTTTCTCGTTATCCTGCACGACGAACATGTTTTCGCGATATTTCTCCCAATGGCCGGATTTTTCCCAGAAGCTGCGATCCAGGATTTGCGGGGTCTTCACCTCGGCATAGCCCGCCTTGACGAGGCGGCGGCGGATATAATCCTCAAGCTTGCGATAGAGCCGCCAGCCTTTGGGATGCCAGAAGATCGCGCCCGTCGCTTCTTCCTGCTGATGGAAAAGACCCATCTCGCGCCCCAGGCGCCGATGGTCGCGTTTCTCCGCCTCCTCCAATTGCCGGAGATAGGCCGCCAATTGCTTCTCGTCCGCCCAGCACGTGCCGTAGATGCGCTGCAATTGCGGCTTCGTCGCATCGCCGCGCCAATAGGCGCCGGCGATCTTCATCAGCTTGAAAGCCTTGCCGAGCTTGCCGGTCGAGGGGAGATGCGGACCCGTGCAGAGATCGAGCCAATTGCCTTGGCGATAGATCGAGATCGCCTCCTCGGCCGGAATCTCGCCGATCCATTCGGCCTTGAAAGTTTCGCCGGCTTCGCGGAAATGCGCGATCGCCTGATCGCGCGACCAGATTTCGCGGCGGATGATCTCGTCGCGATCGACGATCTCGCGCATGCGCGCTTCGATGGCGGCGAAATCCTCGATCGAAAAGGGCTGCTCGCGATGGAAATCGTAATAGAAGCCGGTTTCGGTCGCCGGGCCGAAGGTGATCTGGGTACCGGGGTAAAGTTCCTGAACCGCCTCGGCCAAAACATGCGCGCAATCATGGCGCAGCAATTCCAAAGCCTCGGGATCCTTGGCCGTCACGATCTCGACCCGGCAGGAGCAGTCGATCGTCTGCGCGAGGTCGCGCATCTTGCCGTCGATCCTGACGGCGAGCGCCGCCTTGGCGAGGCCGGGGCCGATCGCGGCCGCCAATTCCGCCCCGGTCGGGGGGGCGGGAAAATCGCGCTTGGCGCCATCGGGAAGCGTGATCGTAATCATGAAATCCGTGAAGCTGAGGTGGCAGGCCGTCGGCCGGCCCGTCTTTAAGAAACCGCGACTTTACGGGGATTCGGGGATCAGTCAAGCCGATGGCCGGGTTCGGGATAGCCAGGGTCTTGGCTCCCAGCGCGGGGCTATACCGGCGGCAGGCGGAAAACCGGTTGAATCGATGGCGATGGAAAGGCAATTTGCGATCGAGGCTTTCGGGGATCGCCCATGTTCGGACCAGCCCAATCATGACTAAAGAACGGTTGAGCGCCTTCAGCGACGGCGTCATCGCCATCATCATCACCATCATGGTGCTGGAATTGAAAGTGCCGCATAGCGCCGATTGGGCGGCGCTCGGCGATCTTGCTCCTGTCTTTCTAAGCTATGTTCTAAGCTTCGCCTATGTGGCGATCTACTGGAACAATCATCATCACATGATGCAGGCCGCCGAGCGCGTCGATGGCGTCGTGTTATGGGCCAACATGCATCTGCTGTTCTGGCTTTCGCTCATTCCTTTCGCGACGGGCTGGATGGGCGAGAATCATTTCGCACCCCTGCCGACCGCGCTCTACGGCATCGGCCTCTTGATGCCGGCCATCGCCTATTTCCTTCTGCAGCAGGCCATCATTCGCCTGCACGGGAATGACGGCGTATTGGCGCGGGCAATCGGCAACAATATCAAGGCCAAATTGTCGCCCTTGCTTTATATCGCGGCGACCGGCATTGCCTTTTTCGCGCCCTGGGTTTCCTGCGTCATCTATGTTGCCGTGGCCATGATGTGGATCGTCCCCGATCGACGGATCGAGCAACTCGTCGGACAGGCGCAAGGGTCGCAAGCCCAAGAGCGGACCGCACCGACGATCAAAGATCGACGAGAACGCGATAGCTAAGCTTGACGCTGCCCGAGGCTGGAACCTCGATTTTCCAGCCGGCCGTATTCGCATCGAGTTTTTCATGCGGGTGGGATTCGGCAAGGATCTGCCAATCGCCGGGGATCGCCTCGCGGACATCGATCGTGACCGCTTCGTCCTTGGCGTTCTTGATCTCGATCTCGAAAGCGTTTTCGTAAATATCGGAACCCCGATCGCGATGATCGGTCTGGCGCGTGCGGGCGGTCACGTCGAAGGCTTCGCCGAGCGTGAGATCGACGGTTTCGTTCTTCGGGGTGTGCTCGATCCTGTCCTCGCCGAGGAAGAGCGCATCGCCGTCGCTATCAGCCTTGTAGACGCGGATAATGCCGGCGGGGAGCGGCAGGCCGAGATGCGAAGCCTCGTCATTGGCGAAATGCAGCCGCACGCTGGCATTGACGCGCGGCGCATCGCCGAAGGCTTCGGCATAGCGGCCCCAAACATTGGCGGCATTGGTCATAAGATATTGCTTCTCGACCGGAATCGCCGTCGCGGCCATGAGGGCGATCTGCTTCGTCTGATTCTCCTTGATCGTCGTCGGCCGGTCGAGGGTATAGAGATGATATTCGAAAGCCGCTTCTTCCTGCATCTGCATCCGCGTCGTGGTTTCGGCCTGGACGAAATCGCCTTTCATGGTCATGGGCGGCGCGACGCGATTGAGGCTGCCGGCGACGAGCTGCAATTTCGCGTCCCGATAGGCGATGCCGCTTCTGTTGGTCAGCGTCACCCAGCCGTTGAGCGCGATCGTCTTTTCGTCGGCGGAAAGATCGGCGACATAATCGGCCGTCCAGGCGAGGCCATGCGTGAGATAGGAAAGATCGAGCGTTTTTTCGCCCGCCGCATTCGTCGTCTTGACGACGAGGGTCGGTCGCGCGCGCAAATTCGCCGGGACGCTCGAAAAGACGAGACGGCCGGGAGGTTGCGTTTCGATGCGATCGCCGATCTTGAGGACGACTTGGCCCTCGACGACGGCGAGGACTTCGGCCTCTTCCGCCGTATCGATCCCGGTTTCGGGATTGGGGCGCAAGATCCGGATTTTTTGCCCGACCGATTTTTCCAGCAATTTCGCCGGCGTCATCAGATCGAAATCGAAATTCTGTTCGAGAATATCGAGACCGCCTTCGCGCGCGGCGAGGAGGGCGGTTTCGGGCAGGATGCCGGCGGCGACATCGACGAAGGCGAGGTCCTCTTCGCCGCCCGCGAGATCGACCCGGCGCGTATCGCGCACGAGAGCGAGATCGTCGTTATAGATGGTGACGGCCAAACCCGTCCGGGTCTCCGTGCCGATGGCGGTCTCGTCGGCGAAGACGGGGCCGGCAAGGCCGACGCAAAGCGCGATCAGGCTGACGGAAAGGCGCGATTGGGGCATGGGTTTCTCCTCGGGGGCTGGCGTAATCCGCTCCGATCCTCGGCGCGGATTGCGGCAAGACTATGGCTTACGATCGGCTAGGCGCAGAAGGGTTTGAGCCCCGCATAAAGCGCGTAAATCACGAAAGCGCCAAGCAGCAGGCGATAGACGACGAAAGGCGCGAAACTCGCGCGGCGCATCCAATACATCATGAAGGCGATGGCGAAAAAGCCCGCGATCGCCGAAATGCCGGTCATCAGCAAAGCGCGATGAATGGCTTCGCTGCTGCCCGTCGAAAATAATTGCACGCCTTTGTAAAGACCGGCGGCGGCGATGGTCGGGATCGACAGCAGGAAGGAAAAGCGTGCCGCTTCCGGCCGTTCGTAGCCCAAGAGCCGCGCGACCGTCATCGTGATGCCGGAGCGGCTGGTGCCGGGGATATAAGCGAGGCATTGGAAGAAGCCGATCATCAAGGCATGCCAGCCATCCATATGCTCCAGCCGGCGGATGGTCAGGCCCATCTTGTCGGCGACATAAAGCAGGATGCCGAAGACGATGAGATTGATGCCGATCCAAAGCGGGTTGCGAAAAATATCCTCGGAGAATTGCTGCAGGATGAGACCGACGATGAGTGCGGGAATCGTCGCGACCAGGATCAGCCAGACGAGATAGGCGCGAGGATCGCGCTTGCGCTGAAGGATACGCAGGCAGCCGATGGCGAGATTCCCGACATCGCGCCAGAAATAGAGCAAGACCGCCGCCAGCGTGCCGATATGGGCGGCGACGTCGAGCGTCTGGCCCTGATCCGGCCAGCAGAACAGCTTAGGGACAAGAATGAGATGGCCCGAGGAACTGACCGGCAGGAATTCGGTCAAGCCCTGAACGATGCCGAGAACCAGAATATCGATATTGGGCAAGCCTACCCCCTAAGCCCGGCCGAACCCGTTTTGTCCGGGTCAGCGTTCCGAATCAAGACCTTGGCAAGGTATCACGCAGCGCGATTCGCGCCGAACGGATTATTTAGTATCGATAAGGGACTATTTTCGCAACATAGATTCATTTATTGGCTTGGATTCGCGAGCCTCTATGGTAAGCTATCCCATATAGGTCAATAAAGCTGACTTTATGGCGAAAAATCGCGCCAGCGTCAGGGGATGGGGCGGAATGGGCGAGGCCTTATTGAAATTCACGAGCCTTCCGGGCGCGGCGCCGCCCAAGCGCCCGGCCGCCGAACGGCGTGGCGATTTCCAGGAAATCCAGGCGGATTATGCGGCGGCGGCGGCGGCGGCTCAGGCGAGCCGCTGCTCGCAATGCGGCGTGCCCTTCTGTCAGGTGCATTGCCCGCTTTCCAACAACATTCCCGACTGGCTGAAACTGACGGCCGAGGGGCGCTTTCAGGAAGCCTACGAGCTTTCGGCGGCGACCAATACCTTCCCGGAAATCTGCGGCCGCATCTGCCCGCAAGACCGCCTGTGCGAGGGGAATTGCGTCATCGAAAAAGCGGGACATGGCTATGTCACGATCGGATCGATCGAGCGTTTCCTGACCGATACCGCCTTCGCCGAGAATTGGGTGGCGCCGATCCGACCGCGCCTTGCGCTTGGCCAATCCGTCGGCATTGTCGGCGCCGGTCCCGCCGGGCTGGCGGCGGCGGAAGTCTTGCGACGCCGCGGCTATAATGTCGCCGTCTACGATCGGCACGATCGCGTGGGCGGATTGCTCGTCTACGGCATTCCCAATTTCAAGTTGGAAAAATCCTTAGTCGCGCGGCGCGAAGCCTGGCTGCGCGCGGGCGGGATCGAATTCCATCTCGGGATCGAGATCGGCCGCGATCTCGCTTTCGCCGAACTCGCGCGCCGCCACGATGCCGTGCTGATCGCGACTGGCGTCTATCGCGCGCGCGGGCTTCCGGCGGAAACGGCGGCGACGCGCCTCGGCATTCCGGCG
>CAYQAG010000005.1:35226-74112 GCA_964415425.1 uncultured Rhodospirillaceae bacterium
TCGCGCGCGCGGGCTTCCGGCGGAAACGGCGGCGACGCGCCTCGGCATTCCGGCGGAAACGGCGGCGACGCGCCTCGGCATTCCGGCGCTCGATTATCTGATCGCCGCCAATCGCCGGGGCTTGGGCGATTCCGTGCCGCGTCTCGATAGCGGCGAACTCGACGCGCGCGGCAAGAACATCGTCGTCATCGGCGGCGGCGACACGGCGATGGATTGCGTGCGGACGGCGATCCGCCAGGGCGCCGAAAGCGTCACCTGCCTCTATCGGCGCGATCGCGCGCATATGCCGGGTTCGGCGCGCGAAGTCGCCCATGCCGAGGAAGAGGGCGTGCGGTTTCTCTGGCAAGCCCAGCCCAGGCTTTTGCGCGCCGATAAGAACGGCCGCTTGCGCGCCATCGCCGCCGAGCGCCTGCATCTCGGTCTTGCCGATGGCGGCGACCGGCCGGTGCCGCGCGCCATTCCCGATTCCGCTTTCGAAATCGCGGCCGATATGGCGATCCTCGCCCTCGGCTTCGAGCCCGAGGATGTGGCCGGCCGCTTCGCCCTGCCCGATCTCGCGCTAGGCGCGGAGGGGCGGCTGCGGGTGGCGCCCGCTTCGCTGATGACCAATCTTCCCGGCATTTTCGCGGCCGGCGATATCGTGCGCGGCGCTTCGCTCGTCGTCTGGGCGATCCGCGACGGTCGCGACGCGGCGGCCGGAATCGATGCCTATCTTACACAAATTCGGCAAAGGAGCGCAGCCGCTTGACCCGTAAGACTTGTTTATATGATCGCTTGCGACGTCAGGCTCAAGCGATAGCGATTCTGTTGGTATCGCTCGTTCCGGCGATGGCAAGAAGCGACACTTCGTCAATCGATCAGGCGCGATTGGCAGAGGCTTATAAGCGAGCCGAGCGGCACTGGCAGCAGGCAGGATACGATTCGATTGCTCTTCCGCTCGATATAGATAGTCTTATCGATCATCGCGCCGGGCCGGAATCGACGGCGACCGATCAAGCGGTAAACATAATGCACGATATTGCCGCTTCTTTCGCAGTCACCAATGCGCGAAGGGATTTGATCGCTCGCTATATTACAGAAAGCGCTTTGCCATTCCTGACAAAAAATAAAAGCCATTATTCGTGTATTTTGGCGGAGTATTACTATAATTCCGAGATACCGACGGCGGATATTACGCGAACGGAAGAATCCGCGTCTGTCTTCTTTGTCGATATTGCATACATTTTGATCGGGACAGAGGCTGAGGCTCAAAAACTCGATCTCGCGCCTCCCGGCAACGAATTCTCAAATATCGTGACGGCAATGAAAGAGTTTGTTGCCCAGAACGGCTGGCACATCGCCCCGCGAACGACGATCAAATTGGATTGCGGCCCGCCGCCCGGCGCATAGCGGGCGTGGCAGCTGTGGATAGGAGTTTCGCATGAGTTTTGCTCTTTATCGCCGCGACACGGCGCATCTTGCGGCTTCGGGGCTTTACGATCCCGCCGACGAGCACGATGCCTGCGGCGTCGGCTTGATCGCTTCGCTCGACGGCAAGCCTAGCCGACGCATCGTCGCCATGGCGATCGAGGCTTTAAGCTCGCTTTGGCATCGCGGCGCCGTCGATGCCGACGGCAAGACCGGCGACGGCGCCGGCATTCACGTCCAAATCCCGCATGCCTTTTTCGAGGATTTCATCCGCAAGGGCGGTCAGGAAATCGGCCCCGCCAAATTCGCCATCGGGCAAATTTTCCTGCCGCGCACCGATCTCGGCAAGCAGGAACGCTGCCGCGTCATCGTCGAGCGGGAGATTCTGAATTCCGGCTATACGATCTATGGCTGGCGCCAAGTGCCGATCGACATCACGGTGATCGGCGAAAAGGCCAATGCGACGCGCCCCGAGATCGAGCAGATCATGATCGCCAATAATCGCGGGCTGAGCGAAGAGCAATTCGAAACCGATCTCTACGTCATTCGCCGCCGCATCGAGCGCGCCGCTCTCGAGGAACAGATCGGCGAGCTTTACATCTGCTCGCTCTCCTGCCGTTCGGTCATCTATAAGGGCATGTTCCTGGCCGAGCAATTGACGGCCTTCTATCCCGATCTCAACGATCCCCGCTTCCAATCGAATTTCGCCATCTATCATCAACGCTATTCGACCAATACCTTCCCGACCTGGTCCTTGGCCCAGCCCTTCCGCGTCATCGCCCATAACGGCGAGATCAATACGCTCAAAGGCAATCTCAATTGGATGCGCGCGCATGAGACGCGGCTCTATTCCGAAACCTACGGCGAGCGCATGGCCGAATTGAAGCCCGTGATCCAGCCGGGGGGATCGGATTCCGGCCAGCTCGACAATGTCTTCGAGATCATGACGACCGAAACGCGGCCTTTGCCCATGGTCAAATGCCTGCTCATCCCCGATGTTTGGGACGGCCGCGCCAGCATGCAGCCCGCGTTGCGCGACATGTTCAGCTATTGCAATTCGGTGATGGAACCCTGGGACGGGCCGGCGGCGATCTGCGGCTTCGCCGGTCGCTGGGCGATCGCCGCTCTCGATCGCAACGGCTTGCGGCCGCTGCGTTTCGCCATCACCGAGGACGACATTCTCGTCGCCGGATCGGAAGCGGGCATGGTGCGCCTCGACGAACAAGCGATCCGCCGCAAGGGTCGGCTCGGCCCCGGCGAAATGCTGGCGGTCGATCTGGTCGAGGGGCGCTTCTACGACAATGCCACCATCCACGAGAAACTGGCGGCTGCCGAGGATTACAGCGCCTGGGTCAAGAACATCACGGTGATCGACGATCTCGTGAAACGCGGCGCCGGCGAGCCCGCCGCTTTCCCGCGCGAAGCGCTTTATCGCCGCCTCGTCGCGGCCGGATTGACGCTCGAAGACATGGAACTCGTCCTGCAGCCGATGATCGAGGAAGCGAAGGAAGCCGTCGTCTCGATGGGCGACGATACGCCGCTCGCCGTCCTCTCGGCGCATTATCGGGGCTTGCATCATTTCTTCCGCCAGAATTTCAGCCAAGTCACCAACCCGCCGATCGATTCCTTGCGCGAAAAGCGCGCCATGAGCTTGAAGACGCGCCTCGGCAATCTCGGCAACGTTCTCGATCAGGACGAAGGCCAATGCCGGCTGCTGCAACTCGATTCGCCGGTGCTGCTCACCAGCGAATTCCAGGCGATGCGCGCTTACATGGGCGAAAGCGCCGCCCTCATCGATTGCACCTTTCCCGCCGACGGCCGCGCTCATGCCTTGCGCGAGGCGATCCAGTCGATCCGCCGCGCCGCCGAGGATGCCGTGCGCCAGGGGGCGACCCATCTCATCTTGACCGACGAGGCGGCGGGGCCGGATCGCGCCGCCATCCCGACGATTCTGGCGACGGGCGCCGTCCATGTGCATCTCCTGCGCCAGCAATTGCGCACCTTCACCAGCCTCAACGTGCGCTCGGGCGAATGCTTGGACGTGCATCACCTCGCCGTTCTGATCGGCGTCGGCGCCACCACCGTCAACGCCTATGTCGCCGAAGCCGCGATCGAGGATCGCCGCCGCCGCGGCCTTGCCGGCTCGCTCGATCTTAGGCAATGCCTGGAAAATTATCGCCGCGCGCTCGATCAAGGTCTGCTCAAGGTCATGTCGAAAATGGGCATCGCCGTCGTATCCTCCTATCGCGGCGGCGCCAATTTCGAGGCGCTCGGCCTCTCGCGCACCTTGGTCGCCGAATATTTCCCCGCCATGCCGAGCCGCATTTCGGGAATCGGCATGACCGGGATCGAGAAACGCGTTCTCGATCTCCATCGCCGCGCCTGGGCGGAGGGGGCGATCGCGCTTCCGATCGGCGGCTTCTATAAATTCCGTCAGGGGAGCGAGGCGCATGCCTGGGCGCCCGAACTCATCCATCTGCTGCAATCGGCCGTCGCCGAGGAATCCTATCGCGCCTATAAACGCTATTCGGCGGCGATCGGCAAATTGCCGCCGATCGCCATTCGCGATCTCTTGGATTTCGTGCCGGGCGGCAAGCCGATCTCGATCGACGAGGTCGAAAGCATCACCGAAATCCGCAAGCGTTTCGTGACGCCCGGCATGTCCTTGGGCGCGCTCAGTCCCGAGGCGCATGGCACGCTCAATATCGCCATGAATCGGATCGGCGCGAAATCGGATTCGGGCGAGGGCGGCGAGGACCCCGCGCGTTTCCAGCCGCAGCCCAATGGCGACAACGCCAATTCGGCGATCAAGCAGGTGGCGAGCGGCCGCTTCGGCGTGACGGCGGAATATCTGACGAATTGCCGCGAGATCGAGATCAAAATCGCCCAAGGCGCCAAGCCCGGCGAGGGCGGACAATTGCCGGGCTTCAAGGTCACGGCGGAAATCGCGCGGCTGCGCCATGCGACGCCGGGCGTCTCGCTGATCTCGCCGCCGCCCCATCACGATATCTATTCGATCGAGGATTTGGCGCAGCTCATCTACGATCTGAAGCAGATCAATTCCCAGGCCAAGGTCGGCGTGAAGCTCGTGGCGCGCTCCGGCATCGGCACCATCGCTGCCGGCATCGCCAAGGCCAAGGCCGATGTCATCCTGATTTCCGGCCATGTCGGCGGCACCGGCGCTTCGCCCCATACCAGCATCAAGGATGCCGGGACGCCCTGGGAAATGGGCCTTGCCGAGGCGCATCAGGTCCTGACCCTCAATCGCCTGCGCCATCGCGTGCGCTTGCGCGCCGATGGCGGGTTGAAGACCGGCCGCGATATCGTCATCGCCGCCATTCTCGGCGCCGAGGAATTCGGCATCGGCACCGCTTCGCTCGTCGCCATGGGTTGCATCATGGTGCGGCAATGCCATTCCAACACCTGTCCGGTCGGCATCTGCACGCAGGATCCCGCCTTGCGCGCGCATTTCGCCGGTTCGGCGGAAAAGGTCGTCAATCTGTTTAGCTTCATCGCCGAGGAAGTGCGCGAAATTCTCGCCGAACTCGGCTATCGGCGCCTCGCTGACATCATCGGCCGCACCGATCTTCTGGAACAGGTCAATCGCGGTGCGCCCGATCTCGACGATCTCGACCTCAATCCCATTCTCGCTCAGGCCGATGCCGGGGGCGAGGCGCGCTATTGCACGCTGGAGGGGCGCAACGAAGTGCCCGATACGCTCGATGCGCAGATGATCGCCGATGCGCAGCCGCTCTTCGAAGCCGGCGAGAAGATGCAATTGCAATATAATATCCGCAATACCTATCGCGCCATCGGCACGCGGCTTTCCTCGGCGATCACGCGCCGCTTCGGCATGACCGGATTGAAGCCCGGCCATGTCGCCGTTCGCCTGCGGGGTTCCGCCGGGCAATCCTTGGGCGCCTTCGCGGTCCAGGGGTTGAAACTCGAAATCCTCGGCGATGCCAACGATTATGTCGGCAAGGGGCTTTCCGGCGGCACCATCGTCATCCGCCCGCTGCCTTCGAGCCGGTTGGAGAGCCAAACCAATGCCATTATCGGCAATACCGCGTTATACGGCGCGACTTCGGGCAGGCTCTTCGCCGCCGGTCAGGCGGGCGAACGCTTCGCCGTCAGGAATTCGGGCGCGATCGTCGTCGTCGAAGGCTGCGGCGCCAATGGCTGCGAATACATGACGGGCGGCATGGCCGTCATTCTGGGGCCCGTCGGCGATAATTTCGCGGCCGGCATGTCGGGCGGCATGGCTTTCGTCTATGACGCCGCCGACGAATTGCCGATTCGCATCAATTCGGAGAGCGTGATCTGGCAAAAGATAACGAGCGCGCATTGGGAAAGCGAATTGCGCCGCCTCGTCGAGGAGCATGCGCGCGAGACGCAATCCCGCTTCGCCCGACGTCTGCTCAACGATTGGCAGATCGAGCGTAGGCATTTCCGTCAGATCGTGCCGAAGGAAATGCTGGAGCGCCTCGATCATCCTCTCGACGATCGGCCGAAATTGCGCAGCGCCGAATGAGGCGAGGCCGAACTTGCCGGATCAGTTGACCGGCGGGGGCGGAGGCGGCGTATCGATCGGCGGAATGACCAGCGTGGAGGGCGGCGGGCAGCAGGGCACTCCGTCATCCGCCGGTGCCGGCGCGCCACTGTTATTGGGATCGTAAGGCTGCGGCTGCAAAAGCGGCGCATTGGGATCGACGACAGGTGCCGGCGCCAGATCGTTCGGCGTGAAGAGCGGCGGCAGATCGGGCGTCGTGATCTCCGCCGAAGGATTGGCGGGGGGCGCAGCTTGCGGCGCGGCGCCCGGCGTCATGGGCGGTGCCATCTGGGGCGCCGGGGCATTGGGATCGATCGGCGCTGCCGCCGGATTCGGCGGCGTGGGGGCTGCCGGTTGCGCCTCCGCCTCGGGCTGCGGCGCGTTCAACGTGGGATCGGCATTGCGCGGCCGCCAAGCGGTATAAAGCGCCTCCGCCGAGGCGATATCGGCCGGCGTCATATGGGGCAGAATCTTGCCGATCCGCTCCGCGCCTTCCGCAGCGCCGTTATCCTTGGCGAGATTGTACCAAAGATGCGCCTGGACGAGATCGCGGGGAACGCCGGTGCCGGCGGCGTAAAGATCGCCCAAGGCCAGCATCGAAAGGCCATCCCTTGCATTGGCCGCGCGTTCGAAATGTTCGGCGGCGCGGATGATATCGGCCTGACCCAAAAGGCCCGCTTGATAGATGAGGCCGAGATTGTAATCGGCCTCGACGGATCCCAAGGCGGCCGCTTCCTTGAACCAATGCTCGGCTTCCTTGGCATTGGGCGGCAATCCGCCGAGACCCTTGAGATAAGCGAGACCCAATTCGCTCATCGCCAATCCGTTGCCGAGACCGGCGGCGCGTTTCAGCCAATTCGCGGAAGTTTCGCCATTGGGGGCAAGATCGGGCGCGCCGTCGCGATAGAGGAAAGCGAGTTTCAGCATCGCCCGCTGATGGCCGAGATCGGCCGAGCGCGTATACCAGGCAATCGCTTCTTTGGTATCGACGGGAACGCCTTTCCCCTCCTCGTAAAGACGGCCAAGAGCGAACTGGCCGAACATTTGCGCGGCTTCGATCAGTTTGGGGCCCTGCGGTCCCAGCGCTTTGCCGTCATAGGCAGGGGGGATGTCGAGCGTGGCGGCGATTCGGTAATAAGTCGCGGCCTGGACGAAATCGACCGGCACGCCGCCCGCACCCTGCTCGTAAATCTGGCCGAGATTGAAGGCGGCGACGGGATTGCCGCGCTTCGCCTCGTCGGTCAAAAGCGGAATGGCGGTCGCGAAATCGCCGGCCTGCATCGCCGCTTCCGCGCCTGGATAATCGGCGCGGGCGGGAAGGGCAGTCATCGCCGCCAATCCGGCGAGGCCGAGCGAGAGCGAAAGGAAGAGAGGAGGGAGGGAAAAGAAAGACCGAGGCATGAGCGGGAGAATCCGAAAGGAAATTATCGAGGATCGAAATCGGGCCAGATCATAGCCCGCCGGCTTCGCCCTGTCATCCGGCTTGGGCGGGTACATCAAAACGACGAATTCGGCCCTTTCAGGAATTCGGCCTCTTCCGGCGTCGTTTCCCGGCCCAAAGCGGCATTGCGATGGGGAAAGCGGCCGAAGCGCAGGATGATATCACGGTGGAGATGCGCGTAATGCAATTGCTCCGCAGCGGCCTCGCGGTTTTCCGGCGCGGCCTCCGCCAGCAGATTCGCGAAAAGGGCGATAGCGCGATCCTGATCGGCGCGCGTTTCGCCATGCTCGAAAGGCAGATAGAAGAACCGCCTTTCGGCGAAACTGAAACGCCGATCGAAACCGCGCGCGATGGCCGCATCGGCGACGGCACGCGCGCGCGGATCGCCGAGAAAGGCCGCGGCCGAACCGCGATGGATGTTGCGCGCCATCTGGTCGATCAGGATAAGGAGCGCCAAGGCGCCCAAGGGATCCTCTTCCCAAGCGGCGAAATCGCCCTGCTGCGCGGCCTGAACGGCCGGACCGAAACGATCGCGGATTTCGGAATCGAAAGCCGGGCTTTTCTCGAACCAGAGCGGTCGCGCGCGTTCGGAAAACCAGAAGGCGTGGATATCCCCGGGCTGGGGCCGGGCCGTCATGACATTTCGTTCAAGGCGAGAATGCGGCTTATGGCCGGCCTCGCGCCTACCGTTTCGGCGAATTTCGCGATGCCGGGGAATCGCGCATAGAGCCCGGGGCAACATTCCTGCCATTTGGAAAGCATGAAGCCGAAGGCATCGGCGGCGGTGAAAACGCCGCCCGCGAGATAAGGCCCCGCTTTCGCGAGATGCGCGTCGATGCGCGCCCAGAGCCGTAAGATTTCCTCGGCGGCGGCGGCCTTGATGGCCTCGGCATGGGCGGGATCGGCGGAAACCCGGTCCGTGTAATAATAGCGCAGCATCGCGGGCTGCAACGTATTGGTGAGGTGGATGAGCCACATATAGGCTTCGGCGCGCGCCAGACTGCCGAGTGCGGGCATCAGCTTCGCTTCGGGATGGCGATCGGCGATATGGAGCGAGATCGCCGCTGCCTCGGTCAGGATCGCGCCGTTATCGGTAATGAGCGCCGGAATCTTGCCTTGCGGATTGATGGCGAGATAAGCGGCTTGCTTGTGCTGATCGGCGCTCATATCGACGCGTTTCGCCGCATAGGCGATACCGGCTTCCTCCAGACAGAAATGCGGCGCGAGCGATGCGGCGCCCGGCGACCAGAACAGCGTATACATGATCTCACCTCATAGGTTGGAACGAGTCAGCGGGCGGGTTTCGCCTGCCCGCGTCGGAGCAGAATCTGCGCCAGGAACAGCATGGTAAAACTGATGACGATAACCGCAGAGCCGATGGCATTGATTTCCGGCGTGACGCCGCGTCGGATCGACGCGAAGACGTAAAGCGGCAAAGTGTTCTTGGGCCCGGCGACGAAGGAGGCAATGACGTAATCGTCGAAGCTGAAGGTGAAGGAGAGCAGGAAGCCGGCGACGATCGCCGGCAGCAATTGCGGCAAGGTGACTTGGCGGAAAGTCGCCCAGGGATCGGCATAAAGATCCATCGAGGCTTCGACCAGGCTGCGATCCATGCCGGCCATGCGCGCCCGCACGATGACGATGACCAGCGCCATGGCGAAAAGCGTATGCGCGGCGATGATCGAGCCGTAGCCGAGGCTGAGCTTGGGCGGCGCGGCGCCGGGCCAGAAGGCGGCGATGGCGTCGTTGGCGAGGCCGAAGGTCGTCACCAGCGCGATCAAGGTGGCGATGCCGATGACGATGCCGGGCACCATGATCGAGATATAAGTCAAGCCATCGAAGATAAGGCGGGCCTTTCCCGTCACGCGTTGCAAGGCGAGCGCCGCCATCGTGCCCATGAGGCTTGCCAGCAGCGCGCTGCTCGAAGCGACGATCAGGCTGTTTTGCAAGGCGCCGATCATCAGCGAATTCTGAGCGGCGCGGCCGTACCAGGCGAAGGAGAAACTCTGGAAATCCGAGGCGTTATTGCCGCTGTTGAAGCTGAAGACGACGATCAGCGCGATCGGCGCATAGAGGAAAAAATAAGCGAAGACGGCATATCCGCGCAGCATCGGGTTCCGCTCCCGCGCCTAGATCAGCGACATGTCGCGCGTCTGAACGCCGCGCGTCGCATGAAGATAAAGGCTAATCGTCGCCATCATGATGGCGATGAGGGCGACTGAGCAAGCCGCACCGAACGGCCAGTTCAAGGATTGCAGGAAAAGATCGACCAGCGCATTGCCGATGAAGAAGACCTTGCCGCCGCCCAGCATCTGCGGGATCAGATATTCGCCCATCAGCAGGATGAAGACCAGCATCGCGCCCGTGATCATGCCGGGCGCCGAAAGCGGCAGGGTGATCTGGCGGAAGGTCGTCCAAGGCGTCGCATAAAGATCCTGCGAGGCTTCGATCAAGCGTTTATCCAGTTTTTCCAGGCTGACATAGATCGGCAGCACCATCAGCGGCAGATAGCCGTAAACGATGCCGACGAGGACGGCGAAGGGCGTATTGATGAGGCGAATCTCGCCGAAGCCGAGATCGGCGAGGATCGCCGGAATGCCGCGACTGCCGAGGATGAACATCCAGGCATAGGTGCGGATGAGGAAGCTTGTCCAAAAGGGCACGATGATAAGAATGACCAGCAGCAGGCGATTGGCTTTCGCCTTGACGGCGACGTAATAGGCGAGCGGATAGCCGGCCAGCAAGCAGATCAGCGTCCCGACGGGGGCTAGGATCAGCGTGTTCTTGAAAGCCGTCCAGCGGGCGGGGAGTTTCAGATAATTGGCGATGGTGAAGGCGGCCTCGTAGCCGCCGGTCGCGGCGCGTTCGCCGAAGGAATAGACGATGATGACGATCAGCGGCAGGACGAGCAGCATCAGAAACCAGAATCCGGCCGGAGCGAGCAGGGCGGTGGTGGCCCACCGCCCGCTCGTCCTTTTGCCGGCCGTCGTTGCCGCCGGCGTCATCGATCAGGCCGCTTTGAACTCGGCCATGATCTCCGCGCGCAGCGGATTGGTGAGCGTCGCCGCCGCGCCGAGTTCGAGCGGCGCCAACGATTCGACCGAGGGATACATGATCGGATCGTTGACGATTTCGGGCGGCAACAAGGCGATCACGCGCTTATCGGCGATCGGATAGCCGTGGAAGTCGAGCTCCATCTTATTGACCGCCGGATCGAGCAGATAATTGATGAGCGCATAGGCGCCCGCCGGATTCGGCGCTTCCTTGGGAACGGCGTAAAAGTCGGCCCAGATTTCTCCGCCTTCCTTGCCGAGCACATAGACGATTTCGGGAATGTCCTTGTGCAATTGCTTGGCATCGCCCGTCCAGGCGACGGCGAGCCAGGCATCGCCATTGCGCATCGGCGGTTGGTAATCGCTGGTGATGCCGAAGAGATGCGGCTTTGCCGACAGCATCAATTCGCGCGCCTTGGCCAATTCGCCCTCGTCGTTGGAATTGAAGGAGAAGCCGTAATATTTGAGGGCGTTGCCGATCGTCGTCAGCTGGTAATCGTGGACGGTGGCGCGGCCGCTATATTTGTCGCGCAAGAGATCCCAGAAATCCTTCCACGAGGTCATCGGCTCGGTCACCTTGGCGGTGTTGACGGCATAGCCGGTCGTGCCCCAATCCTTATGCACGGCATAAAGCTTGCCGTTGACCATGCCGGGCTCGCTGAAGCGCGGATCGGTATAGGCGCTGGGGTCGTAATTCGGCATCTGCGCGGGATCGAGTTCCGTGATGAGATCGGCCGCGACGTAATTCTCGATCGTGTAATTGGTCGGCACGAAGACGTCCCAGCCCGTGCCGCCGGCCTTGAGCTTCGCGTACATTTCCTCGTTGGAGCCGAACACGGTCAATTCGACCTTGGCGCCGGTCAATTCGGCGAATTTATCGAGATTGGCCTGATTGTGATAATTCGGCCAAGAGGTGAGCGCCACCTTATCGCCGATGCCTTGCGCCAAGGCCGAGCGCGGTCGCAATCCCGGAACCGCCGCCGCCATCACCGCCATCGCGGTGCCGAGGCCGGTTACGCCGAGAAAATGCCGACGCGAGATCGATCCCTTCTGATAGCGACGCAACTGCGCCATAAATTCTTTCCGCGGGTCCATATTTTCCTCCTCGAGACTTGCGGGATGCGATGCGGGTTAAGAGAACGCCGGGCATCGCTGCCGGCGCAAGATCGTTAGATTACGCCTATTCCTCGGCCAGAATCAGCCCCTCCGTTCTGCGCCAGCCGAGTTCGGCCGTCATGCCCGGTTCCAGACCGGCGCCGGGATCGCTGGCCTTCGGCAGGCGAACCAGGACGGAACCCAGCCCATCGGCCTCGACCGAAAATTCGCTGTGATCGCCAAGATAGATGCGATTGAGGATTCGCGCCGGGCATTTGACGTCGAGATCGCCCGGTGCCGCGCCTCTCGGCCAAAGACCGATGGCCTCGGGACGAAGGGCGAGATGCGCCGCTTCGCCTGTTGCCAGAGGTCGGCTGCCGCGGCTTGGCCGCGCTTGGATGGTAAGACCGCTGGCGATCCGAACCGCCAGGAAGGGCGCGGCGGCGCCGAGGATCGTGCCCGCGAAGAAATTGGATTCGCCGACGAAATCGGCGACGTAGCGATTGACCGGCGCGTCGTAAAGCTGTTCCGGCGATCCCATCTGGACAATGCGGCCATCCTTCATGATGCCGATCGTATCCGACATCGAAAGCGCCTCTTCCTGGTCATGGGTGACGAGGACGAAGGTGATGCCGACCTCGCGTTGCAGATTCTGCAATTCGATCTGCATGTCGCGGCGCAATTTGCGATCGAGCGCGGCCAAGGGTTCGTCGAGCAGCAGCACGGTCGGCCGGTTGACGAGGGCGCGGGCCAAGGCGACGCGCTGTTGTTGGCCGCCCGACAATTCCCAGATGCGCCGCCCCGCGAGTTTGGGGAGGCGCACCAATTCCAGCGCCTCGGCCGTGCGGCGGGCGATTTCGGCAGCCTCCAGGCGCGGCCGGCGCTGGCGCAAGCCATAGGCGACATTGCCGGCGACATCCATATGCGGAAAGAGCGCGTAATGCTGAAAGACCATGTTGACGGGTCGGCGATAGGCGGGAATGCCGACCACGGATTGCCCGGCGATCTCGATCGCGCCGGCATCGGGCTGCTCGAAACCGGCGATCAGGCGCAGGCTAGTCGTCTTGCCGCAGCCCGATGGGCCGAGAAAGGAATGAAAGGAACCGCGTTCGAGGGCGAAGCTGACATCGTCGACGGCCCGAACCTCGCCGAAATGCCGGGAGACGTTCTGGAACCGCACGTCGAAGCCGGTCTCGCCGGTCGCCGCCTGGGCCTTCTGTACGCTGGCCGTCATGTCAATCCGTCGGATCCCCCCGCCGGCTCCCTCCCGGCCCGGCGGGGCTATTAGGTTCGAGGCGATCGCGATTTGTCAATAACTTCCCGGCCGAAAAGAAAAGGCCCGGCTGGGGGCCGGGCCTTTTACCGATTATCGGAGAGAGCTTCTTAGCGGCGATCGCCGAAGAAGCGCAGCATATAGAGGAAGAGGTTGATGAAATCGAGATAGAGCGTGACGGCGCCGACGATCGATTTCTTGGCGGCGATCTCGTGGCCGTCGGCCTCCCAATAGAATTCCTTGATCTTCTGCGTATCGTAGGCGGTAAGGCCGGCGAAGATCAGAACGCCGACGACCGAGATCGCGAAGCTCAAGGCGCCCGAAGCGAAGAAGAGATTGACGAGGCTGGCCACGATCAGCCCGATCACGCCCATGATCAGGAAGGTGCCCATGGCGGAAAGATCGCGCTTGGTCGTGTAGCCGTAGAGGCTCAAGCCGAGGAAGGCGGCCGCGCTGATGAAGAAGACGCGCGTGATGGAGGCATGCGTGTAGACGACGAAGATGTAGCTCAAGGAAAGCCCCATCACCGCCGCGAAGCTCCAGAACAGGAATTGCGCCATGGCGGCGCTCATGCGATTGATGCCGAAATTGAGAGCCAGGATGAAGCCGAGCGGCGCCAGCATCACGACCCAAGCAAGCGGCGTGCCGTAAACGGCGCCGAAGAAAGTCGGATTGGTGCCGACGAAATAGGCGACGAGTCCGGTCACGGCGAGGCCGCCGCTCATATAAGCATAGACGCGCTGCATGAAGGCGCGGAGGCCCGCATCGATCTCGGCGACTTGCGCCTGGGCCCGGACCATATAGGCTTTATCGGGTCTGGTGACCATCGTTCTCTCCTCGTTCCAGCCGCCCCCCGGCGGTTCCTCGTATAATTTAGGGCGATATCCCCGCCGATCAATAGGCTTCTTGCCCGATTCCGCCAAAGAGGCGATAAGACCGGCCCTTGGCAGGAAGAAGGGGCGGATCATGTTGGGACGAATTTTCTCGGGCGTTCAACCGACCCATGCGCTGCATCTCGGCAATTATCTGGGTGCGGTCCGGAATTGGGTCAGGATGCAGCGGGATTACGATTGCCTTTTTTGCGTCGTCGATCTTCATGCCATCACCGTTTTCCAGAAGCCGGCGGAATTGCGTGCGCATACCCGGGAAGTGGCGGCGGCTTTCATCGCCGCCGGCATCGACCCCAAGAGCAGCATCCTCTTCGCGCAATCGCGGGTGCGCGCTCACGCCCAGCTTGCCTGGATCTTGAATTGCGTGGCGCGCGTCGGCTGGCTCAACCGCATGACCCAGTTCAAGGATAAGGCCGGCAAGGATCGCGAAAACGCCTCGGTCGGACTTTACGATTACCCGGTGCTGATGGCGGCCGATATCCTCGTCTATCGCGCGACCCATGTGCCCGTGGGCGAGGATCAGAAACAGCATCTCGAACTCGCCCGCGATATCGCGATCAAATTCAATGCCGATTTCGGGACCGATTGCCTGATTCCGCCGGAACCCGTCATCGGCGGCCCGGCGGCGCGGATCATGAATCTGCGCGACGGCACCAAGAAGATGTCGAAATCCGATCTTTCCGATTACAGCCGCATCAACATGACCGACGATGCCGACGCCATCGCTCTTAAATTGCGCAAGGCAAAGACCGATCCCTTGCCGCTGCCGGGGCCGGAATGCCTCGACGATAAGGGCGGAATCGGTGCCGAGATCGAGAAGACCCGGCCCGAAGCCGTCAATCTCCTCGCCATCCATGCGGCGCTCAGCGACAAGAGCCTCGCCGAAACCGTCGCGCTTTATGCCGGCAAGGAATTCTCCGCCTTCAAGAAGGATCTGACCGATCTTGCCGTCGCGACCCTAGGCCCCATCGGCGCCGAGATGAAGCGCCTGATGGCCCATAGCGACGAGATCGATGCCATTCTGGCGGCGGGCGCCGAACGCGCCGGCGCCATCGCCGAGCCGATCCTGCGCGAGATCGAGGAAATCGTCGGCTTCCTGCCGACCGGCCGGTAAGCCTCAATACGTCACGATCTTCACGAGGCTGCCGGAGTCATCGAAGCAGCCTAACGGGTGCGCTTTGCTGTCGTTCAGTTATTCAGCTTTACGCAGACGTGAAAAAAGAGGCGGCTTCTGTGGCTAAGGCTGGCACTGTGATCCGAACTGTTGCCGGATAGGCAAAAAAATCCATGCGAGCATCTGCGCAGAACCAATGGCCGGAGAACATAGCTGCGTTGGGCCCTTTGCGCCTCGATTAAAGGCAGATCGGCAATTGATATTACGAGGCATCAGGCGTAAACTAAAATACACTATTAACATGTAGTATCATTAATGTTTACACTCGAAAAATGATAAGCTACCTTTATCATTGCTAGAAAAAACATCTGAGCTCTAACCTAAGGAGAGATCAATGACACAATTCACGGCTCAAGCAAATACCAATAACTACTATGACTCTGGCTGGAGGGCAGATAATAACAATACCAGCCATTCAGTAGTTTTTACTCACGGTCTGAGTGCGACTCCGCGTCAAATGTCGATTTATTTCAGCCCGGATGGGGAGATGTCAAATGCCTATCCGCTTAATTGGTCTTGGGATAGTATTATGAAATCTGGGAATCCTGTAACGATAGCGGTAACTCCAGAGCAAGTAAGGCTCGAGATATTTAATAATACTCCTTTGCATGGGGTATGGGATTCTAAAAATAAAAATAGCGGTGGATGGTCTTTCTATAATAGCGGGTTTTGGCGTGTATTCGCTTGGGCCTAAGCGAGACATAGCACCAGACCAAGCGGGTCAGGATGCATTCGGGAATCGATGATTGTGTGGTGACGTTGCCGCAGGTGACTTAATCGTTACCTGCGGCACATTTCCAACTTCTTTTCTACTTTGGCTTCCTGCCGACCGGCCGGTAAGCCTCAATACGTCACGATCTTCACGAGGCTGCCGGGCCGCGGTTCCTCGCCGGGGCGCAAGTGATTGAGAATTCGGAACCATTCGAGCGCTGCTTCGTCGAGCGCCATCGCCTGCGCGAGATCGGCGGCGCTTTCGCCCGGCTGGACGCGGTGGATGCGCAGGCGCAAGGGCCGGATGCCTGCCGCCTCGGCGCCCGCGAGACGGCGGAAGGAATAGGCCGTCGCCTCGAAATCCCGATCGCGGCCGGCGAAGGCGGCAGGATCGGCGGCGAAGAGGAAGCGATAGACCATGCCGTCCCAGGCGCGCAGAGCGAGCAGCCTAACCCTAACCGGGCGATTGCCGATCTGGCCTTGCGTGATGCCGGTCGCCGCATCGAGGCCGTTGATCCTCAAGCGCCGCACATCGTCGATCCGCGCCTCCTGGCGCCAGTTTTGCGCGACATAGGCGGCAAGATCGCCGGGCACGTTTCCCGCCGCATCGAAGAGGATGACGGCATCCTGGCTTTGCGCGACGACTTGAGCCGGACTGTTGCGCAAGGCGAAACCCGGCGGAACGCGGAAAGCGAAGCCGAGTTTGGGATGCAGGAAATCGCGCTGGCGGATAACGCCCTGATCGGGATCGTCGCCGAAGACGAGCCCATCGATCTTGCCGAGATAGATATCGCCGCCGATCAGGGGATCGGGATTGCCGGGCCCCGCCGCGGCGATAGCGCGCTCGACGCGATCGATCGTGCGCGGATGGGATTGCCGGTAATCGTAGGCATCGGCGGCACCTTCGTTGCCGGCGAGCTTGGCTTCGAGCCGCGTTTCGGAATCGAGAGCGGCGAGGAAACTCGCCATCGCCTGCGGATCGTAGGTCGCGCGGTTGAGATAGCGGATGCCGAGGGAATCCGCCTCGAATTCCTGCGCTTGGGAATATTGCCCCAAGCGCACGCTCGCCGCCTCGGCGGCCAATCCGCCCAGCATATTGGCGCCCTGATCGCCGAATAGGATATTGCCGAGGATGGCGGCGCCCATGACGCCGAGCCCCGCTTGCTGTTCTTGCCCTGCGCGTTCGGCGGTGTGGCGGGCATTGACATGGCCGATCTCGTGACCGAGCACGCCGGCCAATTCCGCCTCGTTATCGGCGAGCGCCAGCAGGCCGCGCGTGACATAGACATAACCGCCGGGAAGGGCGAAGGCATTGACGTCCGGCGTATCGAGGATGGTGAAGGTGTATTGGACATCGCGACGTTCGGCGGTGGCGGCGACGAATTGCCCGACCGAATCGACATAGCGCGTCAATTCGGGATTTTCGTCATAGGCGCCGCCGAATTCGGCGAGGATTTTGGGATGCTCCTCGGCGCCGATCCGCGCCTCGTCGGCGGCATCGAGCGGCGTCGAGAAACTGCGCCCCGTCGCCGGGCTGACGGCCTGCATGCAGCCGCTCAAGGCCCAGGCGATCAGTCCGATCGCCAGAATTGCCTGCCGCTTCATCCGCAATGTCGCCTCCTTGGGGATCGCCGCCGGTCGCGCGACTCCAATCTAGCAGAATCGCCTGGCCGCGTTGCGGTCAAAAACCGGTGAGCAGCGAAAGCGGGCCGGCGCGGGCCGGCGCAGGCCGGCGACTCACATCAGCTTGCCGAGCAGTTCGGCGAGTTTCGCGGCTTCCGCGCTCGATAATTTGGCGCCGACATGGCGCAGAATCGCGGCGCGATAGGCCGGCCAGATTCGCTTGCGCAGCGCTCTTCCGGCCGGCGCGATTTCGATCCATTGGCGGCGGCGATCCTCGGGATGGGCGATTCGCCGCAGCAATTTCTCCTCCGCCATGCGATCGATGAGGCGCGAGGTGTTGCATTGCGAAAGCAGCATCCGTTCGGCCAATTCGCCGGGGCTCAAGCGGCCGGTTTCGGCGCGGTCGAGTTCCAGCAGGACATCGTACCAGATCAGCGGCGGCAGATCGGCGGATCGGAGATCGGCCTCGACGGCGGCGAGAATGGCCTGCTCGGCCCGCACCAAGCCCATCCAGGCCCGGGCGACATGCGGGCAGATATCGGGTTTTGCGGCTTGGGCGTCCTTCATGGCCGAGAATATATGCACTTGCATGGGACTTGACAATAGATGCATCTGCATCTATATCCGCCTCAACCCGTCGGCGATGGTCGCCCTAGCGGGTCAACCGGCCATCGGCCAAGGAGATTCTCGATGAAGCTCTATTATTCCCCCGGCGCCTGCTCGCTCTCGCCCCATATCGTCGCGCGCGAGGCGGGCTTGCCCATCGACCTCATCAAGGTCGATCTCGCCGCCAAGAAAACCGAATCCGGCGGCGATTTCCGCGCCGTCTCCCCCAAGGGCCAAGTGCCGACCCTGGCGCTCGATTCGGGCGAAATCCTGACCGAGGGCGCCGCGATCGTGCAATATCTCGCCGATAAGGCGCCGGCTTCGGGTCTCGCGCCCGCCGCCGGCACGATGGAGCGCTATCGCCTGGTCGAATGGCTGAATTACGTCGCCAGCGAAATGCATAAGGGCTACAGCCCGCTCTGGAATCCGAAGACGCCGGACGCCTATAAGGAAATGGCCAAGGCCAATCTCGCGGCGCGCTATGCCTATCTCAACGATCACCTCGCCAAGCGCTCATATCTGATGGGCGACAAATTCTCCGTCGCCGATGCTTATCTCTTCACGGTGACCGGCTGGGCGAAGCATGTCGGCGTCGATCTTTCGCCTTATCCCCATGTCAACGCCTATCTCGGCCGCATCGCCGCCCGGCCCAAGGTTCAAGAAGCCTTGAAGGCCGAAGGTCTCGCCGCCTAAGCGAGATCGACGCTTGCCGTTGCCGGCAGATCGCGCATCGCCCCCGAAAGGCTGAAGCGCGGTCTGCCGTCGGGCGCGAAATTTTCGGGCGCGAGCCAGCGTTCGAAAAGGCCGCGCCGCGCCGGCCAATCCTTATCGATCAGCGCATACCAAGCGGTATCGCGATTGCGGCCCTTATAGATCGACGCTTGGCGAAAGACGCCCTCGAAAGTAAAGCCGAGACGCAAGGCGGCGCGCCGCGAGGGCGCGTTCAGCGCATCGCATTTCCACTCGTAGCGGCGATAGCCGAGTTCGTCGAAAACGCGGCGCATCATCAGGAACATGGCCTCGCTCGCCGCCGCCGTTCTTTGCAGCTTGGGGCTGAAGCAGATATGGCCAATTTCGATCGCGCCATTCGCGGGGTCGATGCGCAGATAGGACGCGACCCCGAGCGGCGTTCCCGTTTGGGCATCGAGAATGGCATGAAAATAAGGATCGGCCGAAGCCGAGGCCGGTTCCGCCCAGGCGCGATAGGCGGCAAGATCGGCGAAGGGGCCATAAGGCATATAGGTCCAGTTGCGCCCCTCGCGATCCAATGCATTGGCGGCGAAGAGTCCCTCGGCATGGCGATCGGGATCGAGTTTCTCGATGCGGACGAGACGGCCTTCGATCGGAATCGCCGGCGGCAAGCGCGCCGGTCGCCAATCGGGCAAGGCCGCGCCGATGGGTTGGCCGAGGGAGTTCGCTCTTGAGGTCATGGAATCCTGCCATCGCGAGTTCGGCCGGGATCATGACGCCTATGGGAAGGGAAGCCAAGAGGCTCGATGTCGCGGCCATCCGGGCGCGGCGCTCGCTTGCGATGTGCGTCGAATTGACGTACATTCTAGGAACGCAGAAAATGCCGATCGCTAGACCGAGGAGATTGCTCGATGTCCCGCCGAAAGTTCAAAACGGCGCCCGATTTGCCGGGGCGCAACGAACGCCTCGGCTTCCGCCTGGATGAGGAAACGAAATCGCTCATCGAGCGCGCCGCGCATCTCTCGCGGCGCAAGGTCAGCGAATTTTGCGTCAATGCCCTTGCCGAAGCGGCCCGCCGGGCGATCGACGCGCATCAGATTCTGGCGCTTTCGGAACGCGACCGGAAGGCATTCTTCGACGCTTTGCTCCAT
The DNA here is from genome assembly GCA_964415425.1 of uncultured Rhodospirillaceae bacterium. Taxonomy (GTDB): domain Bacteria; phylum Pseudomonadota; class Alphaproteobacteria; order Dongiales; family Dongiaceae; genus Dongia. Next base: position 54,890 of record CAYQAG010000005.1, read on the forward strand.
CCGCCGCGACCGAACGCGCGATTGCGCCGCGCCTTGGCCGAGCATGGGCGCCGGATCGCCCCCTGAGCATGGCGGCATCGCGGCCGGATTTGCGGATCGAGACGCTCCAGCCCCATCACGACCGGAACGGGTTTTCCTGCGGCGCCGATAGCCTCGATCGCTATCTGCGAACCCAAGCCGGCCAGGATATGCGGCGCAAGGCGAACGGCGTCTTCGTGCTGACCGCCATCGCGCGGCCGAGCCGCGTTCTCGGCTATTACACCCTATGCGCGACCGGCTTGGCGCCGGGCGCGATTCCCGAGGCTGCTCGCAAGCATATCCCGCGTTATCCCCTCGTCAGCGCCACCTTGCTGGGGCGGCTGGCCGTCGCTCTTGCCGCGCAAGGCCAGGGCCTCGGCGCGTTGCTGCTAGCCGATGCCGTGCGCCGCGCTTACGAAAGCGCGGCGACCATCGGCTCTTCCATGCTGGCGGTCGATGCGCTCGACGATCGCGCCAGCGCATTTTACGCAAGATACGGGTTTCTGCGCCTGCCCGATTCGCTGCGCCTCATCCTGCCCATGGCTGTTGTCGAGAAACTGTTGAAGCCTTGAGGGTAAGCGTAAAGCGACGAGATGGTTTCGAAGTCAAGAAATGGCGTCCCCGAGAGGATTTGAACCTCCGACCTGCGGTTTAGGAAACCGACGCTCTATCCTGCTGAGCTACGGGGACGCGATCCAACGCGAAAGCTTATAGCAAGAGCGCGGGGCGATTGGCAAAGTCTGGGGCGATTGGCAAAGCGCGTTGCGCGCCTTCCTCAAGGCGCCGCCAATTCCCGCGCGCGGTCGCGGATTTCCGTGCGGATAGCGCCTTGGGGCGCCGCTTTCAAGATCGGCTCGGGTGCCATCGTCATCAATTGCAGAATCGTATCGTCGTAAGCGGCGGCATCGAGCGCGCCGAAGGGGCGATGGTCGAGATCGAGCGCGGCGAGGATCGCATCGAGCGCCGCGATCAGGCCGGCCTTGGGCCTCGCGCCGCGTTCGGGGTCGAGCGCGCGTAAGGTCTTCAAGCCGATCGCCCGTTCCCCGGCGAGCGCCCGATAGCCGCGTTCGAGGGCGAGGAGGAAACGCGCCGCCGCTTCCACGCGCCCGGGCTGGCCAAGATCGGCGGCGCGCATGTAAAGCCCGTCCTCGACGATGCCCAAGCCTTTCTCGGCATAATCGATCGCCATCGGCGGCGCATTCTCGTCGTCTTTCTCCAGGCCCTGCAAGGGGGCGAGATAGGTCGTCGTCGTATAGCAATCGAGCCTATCCGCGAGAAAATCCCGCGCCGAGCGATCCTGCCATTGCGTCGCGATTCCGCCGGGGCCGCCGGGAAGGATGCCTTCCGCGCCGATCCAGGCGAAGAATCCCACCTGCCAGCCGTCGAACCAGAGTCCGACCCGGCGCCCGGCGAGCTTGCGGGGATCGGCCAGGCCCGGTCGGCAGACGAGGCGTAAAGTGGGCTTCTGGAAAATCTGCGCGACATGGACGATGTCGATCCCGCGCGCGCGTTCGGCCAAAGCCTGGGGCAAAGTGGCGATGGCGAGATCGGCTTTTCCCGCCGCCAGCAGGCCGAGCGGCGTTTCGCCCTCCGCATAAGGCAGGATGGCCAGATCGATTCCCGCGGCGGCGAAATAGCCGCGCTCCTCGGCGATGAAGAGGCCGATGGCGCGGAGATCGCCATCGACCGGCAAGGCGATGGTGAGACGCAGTCCGTTTTCCGCCGCCGCGATCCCGCGCGGGATCGGCAAGGCGAGGAGCAGAAGAAAAAGCGTGAGGATCGGACGCGTCATGCCATCGACTCGCGCATTATCTTTTGCCAGATTAAGGGTCGCCGGCAAAAGAAGGCCAGGATTTCGTGAAACCCGATAAGACGATTCGGATCGAAACCGTGGAAATGCATACGGGCGGCGAGCCGGTTCGGATCGTCGTTTCCGGCTATCCGCCGATTCTGGGCGCGACCCTTCTCGACAAGCGCCGCTACGCCAAGGCCGAACTCGACGCTTTCCGCCGCCTCGTCATGTTCGAGCCGCGCGGCCATGCCGATATGTATGGCGTCCTGCCGGTCGCGCCCGATCACGGGCAAGCCGATATGGCTGTCCTCTTCATCCATAACGAAGGGTATAGCACGATGTGCGGCCATGCGACCTTGGCGCTCGGCCGCTATGCCGTCGATCGCGGCCTCGTGCGGCCCGAAGGCGATCGCGCGCGGCTCCGTCTGCAATGTCCCTGCGGCCTCGTCGAGGTCGATATCGCCATGGAAAACGGAAAAGCGGGGCGCGTCGCCTTCCTCAGCGTGCCGGCCTTCGCCTTCGCGCTCGATCGCGAAGTGGCGGTTCCGGGCCATGGGTCTCTCCGCCTCGATATCGGCTATGGCGGCGCCTTCTACGCCATCCTGCCGGCCTCTCGTCTCGGCCTCGATTTGACGCGGGATTCCGCGCGCGACCTTGCCGCGGCGGCCAGCGCCATCACGGCGGCGGCCAAGGCGGCCATTCCCCTGACCCATCCCGAGGATGCCGATCTCGCCTTTCTCTACGGGACCATCCTGACCGATGGCGGCGACGGCGCGGGAGAAGCCAGCCGCAATGTCTGCGTCTTCGCCGAGGCCGAGATCGACCGCTCGCCGACGGGAAGCGGCGTCACGGCGCGGCTTGCCCTCATGCTGGCCAAGGGCGAAGTCGCGCTGGGCGAAACGCGGCGCTTCGCCAGTTTGACCGGCGCCGAATTTTCCGGCCGCATCCTCTCTAAGGAGCGCGCAGGCGATTTTTCCGCCTGCCGCGTCGAGGTTTCCGGCCGATCCTATTACACGGGAAGCTCGGTCTTCACGCTTGAAACCGACGATCCCCTGGCCGGCGGTTTTCTGCTGCGTTGAGCGCGATGCGGCGGATCGCCATCATCGGCGCAGGCGCCTGGGGCACGGCCTTGGCCGTTCTCGCCGCCAAGGCGGGGCGCGACGTTTATCTTTATGCGCGCCGCGCCGATTTCGCGGCGGAGCTTGCGGAGAAGCGCCGCAACGAGCGTTATCTTCCCGGCATCGCTCTGCCGGCGGCGATCGCCATCGGTGCCGATTTCGATCGCGCGCTTTCCGCCGACGCGCTGCTCTATGTCCAGCCGGCTCAGGCTTTTCGCGATTTCCTGCGCGCGCTGCCGATCGCGAAATCCTCGGCACCGCTCGCGATCTGCGCCAAGGGGCTCGACCGGGCGAGCGGCCAGAATCTCGTCGAGATCGCGGCGGCGGAGCGGCCGGCCTTGCCGATCGCCATGCTTTCCGGCCCCAGTTTCGCCGCCGAGGCCGCGCAAGGAAAACCGACGGCCATCGTCATCGCTGCCCGCGAGGCGGCGCTGGCCGAGCGCTTGGCCGCCGCCTTGGCGAGCGCGAATTTCCGTCCCTATGTTTCGACCGATCCCCAAGGCGTCGCCTTGGCCGGCGCCGTCAAGAACGTTCTCGCCATCGCCTGCGGCATCGTCATGGGATTGGGCTTGGGCGAAAATGCGCGCGCGGCCTTGATCGCGCGGGGGCTTGCCGAAACCCAGCGCCTGATCCTGGCCGTGGGCGGCCGCGCCGAAACCGCGATGGGTCTTGCCGGACTCGGCGATCTCGTCTTGACCTGCGCCAGCGCGCAATCGCGCAATTTCGCGCTCGGTCGCGCCTTGGGCGCGGGCGCCGATCTTGCGCGCGCGCTCGATGCCAGCGCCGGAATCGTCGAAGGCGTCGCGACCGCGCCGGCGCTGCTTGGCCTAGCCGAAAGCCGCGGCGTCGCGATGCCGATCGCCGCCGCGATCGCGCGCGTTCTCGATGATCCCGCGACGCTCGCCGCCGAGATCGAGGGCTTGCTGGCGCGACCGCTCGCGCGCGAAAGCTGATCCGCCGCAGCCGATCGTCGCTGGCGGATTCGTTTTCTGTTTACGGCCCCGCCGATTTCGATTATTTTGAAAGTACAGCGAGGCTACGAAGCGAGACGATCATGTCCGCTCTTTCCTACCGACGACGAAAGCCGACCCGCCCGGATGCCAATCCGGTCGCGGGATCGCGGCTTCGCCGACGGCGGATCGGGGCGCATTGACGAAGAGCCCGGGATCCGAAGCGGCGGCGAGCCGAAAACCGGAACGCAATATCGCCACCGCTTTTGCCGAAAGGATCCTTGAATGATCGCCATCCCGCCTTTCCCGATCCGGCGCGAAGATTCCGCTATGGCCCCCGCCATCGAGCGCCTGCTCGATTCCGTCTTCGGCCCGGCGCGTTTCGAGAAAGCCTCGCATCGCTATCGCGAGAATCTGGCGCCGATCGCCGAGCTTTCCTGGGCCGCTTTCGAGGGCGAGGAATTGGTCGGCACGATCCGCTATTGGCCGATCCTGATCGGGAATGCCGGTTATCCGGCCTTGCTGCTGGGCCCGCTCGGCATCGCGCCGCGCTTGGCGGGGCGCGGCATCGGCCGCAGCCTCACCTTTCGTACGCTCGATATCGCCGCCGGAATGGGCTTGGACCTCGTCCTCCTCGTCGGCGATGTCGATTATTACAAACGATTCGGCTTCGTGCCGGCGACGCCTTACGGTTTCGTCATGCCGGGCGAAGCCCGCCCCGAACGCTTGCAGGTCACGGCCCTGCGCCCGAACATCCTGGGGCAGGTCGCGGGCGAGATTCGGCATTTCCATTCCGGTCTGCCGGCGCTGGTCACTGGCTTGGCCAAGCGGCGCAAGGCGTCGCGCGGACAAAGGCGCCCGGCGGGATAAGCCAATCCGTTAGCGTTACCGGCGAACGCGGAAATTCTCGAATTGCCAGGGATCGCTCATATCGAGATTGGGCTCGGGGAATAGCACGTTGCGATCCTTGAGCGGCGTCCAATCGGTGTAGCATCCGACAACGGGGCCGAGATAGGGCCGGCAGATATCGAGCACGAAATTGTGGTCGATTTCCTCGGGCTCGACCACGCCGCGTTGGGGATTGGCGATCAGCCAGAGCGCGCCCGCCAGAACCGGCGCCGCGATCTGGATCGAAGTCGCATTGTAATCCGGCCCCAGCAGGCGGCGCGCCTCGTGGACGGAAAGCTGCGAACCGTACCAATAAGCGCCGAAATCGCCCATCAGCAGCGCGCCCAATTCGTCGATGCCCTCGACGATTTCGCGATTGAGCAGGCGCACCGCCGGCTGCATGGCGAAATTCTTCATCTGGTATTCGCGCACCGAGGCGACGGCATCCTCGCAGGGGTGATAGGCGTAATGGACGGTCGGCCGATAGGCCGGCTTTCCCTTCTCGAACACGGTGAAATAATCGCTGGTCGTGATCGATTCCCCATGGGTGATGAGGAAGCCGATCATCGGCCCGCCATGCGGCGTCCAGGAGCGCATCTCGGTGATGCAGCCCGGCTGGCGGAGATAGATCGCCGCCTTGCAGCCGACCTTATGCTGGCGGGCATTTTCGGGCAGGCGCTTCTCATGCGTGCCCCAGCCGAGTTCGGCGGGCTGCGATCCCTCGCCGACGAAGCCGGGAATCGACCAAGTGTTGCAGAATTCGCCCGGGCGCTTCGGAACGTTGGTGACTTGCAGATCGTGCTCGGCGACATGGATCGTCTTGACGCCGCAATCGCGCATCAGCCGCGCCCAGCCCTCGCGGGTTTTCGGCTCCGTCGTTTTCAGCCCGCGCAGGCCGGCGATATCGATCAGCGCCCGCTTGATGAAATGGCTGACGAGGCCGGGATTGGCGCCGTGGGTAAGAAGCGCGCTGGGGCCGGTTTTCTTGAAGCCCTTGGCGGCTTCGAGCACGCGATGGCGCAGATAATAATTGGTGCGCTGATCTTCGGGGACATCGGTATTGTCGTAATAATTCGCCCAGGGTTCGATGCAGGTATCCTCGTAGAGGACACCGTTCTTTTGGCACCAGCCGATGACGGCGAGCGAATCGACCTCGACCGAGAGATTGAGGATGAGATCGCCGGAACCGGCATGGCGAGAAAGCATCTTTTCCAGATTGTGCCGATAAAGCGGCGCGACGTGGTAATTCATGCCCTTGTCGATGAAACGCTGCGCATCGGCGCGATGATCGTGCCCGTCGAGGATTGTAACGCGCGAAAGCGGCATATCGATATGGCGTTCGATCAGCGGCAGGGTGCAGCGACCGACCGAACCGTAGCCGATCATCAGAATGCGGCCGGCGAAGGGGAATTTCGTCATCGGGAACCTCGTTTGCCAAGGCGTGATCGTCAAGCGCGATCACTCTATCGCGCGGATAAGGGAAATCGCCCCCCGGCGCAAGAAAAAATTATCGAGCGCGCGGGGCAAGGCGGGCGCGGCGCCGCCGATGGCGGCGGAAGAGCGCCGCCTCACGTTCGATCGAAAGCTCGACGAGATGCCGATAGAGCGCCGCGACGAAATCGCCATGGCCGCGCCCGGCTGCCTTACGCACCTTGGCGAGGACGTCGACGATGCGCGCTTCGTCGCGGATTTCGCTGGCCTTGGTCTTGATCCGCGCCGCCGCCGCGATCGCTTCCAACCGCCGGTCGAGCAGCGCCACGATCCGCCGGTCCAGGCGGTCGATTTCGGCGCGCACGCCCTTCATATCGCGCCAAGCGCGGGGACGAGGCCGAGCCATGGGCCGATCACGCCTGCTTGGCGTCGATGATGCCGCGCCGGATCGCGCGCGTGCGCGTGAAGACTTCTTCCAGCTTATCGCCTTCGCCCCAGCGTATGGCGCGCTGCAAGGCGGTCAAATCCTCGCTGAAGCGCGCCAGCATTTCGAGGACGGCATCGCGGTTATTGAGAAAGACGTCGCGCCACATGATCGGATTCGAGGCGGCGATGCGCGTGAAATCGCGAAAGCCGGAAGCGGAAAATTTGATGACGGCGCTCTTGGTCGATTCTTCCAGCAAGGCGGCGGTATCGACGATGGAATAGGCGATGAGATGCGGCAGATGCGAGGTGATGGCGAGAATCTGATCGTGCTGGCCGGATTCCATGATCTCGACCTCGGAGCCGACCGCTCGCCAGAGGGCGGAGAGCCGATCGAGCGCCGCCGCATCGCCGCCCGGCAGCGGCGTCAGGATGCACCAGCGACCGCGGAATAGCTCGGCGAAGCCCGCTTCCGGCCCCGAATGCTCGGTGCCGGCGATGGGATGGCCGGGAATGAAATGCGCGCCTTCCGGAACATGGGGGGCGAGATCGCGGATCGCCGCCTGTTTCACCGAGCCGACATCGGTCAGGATCGCGCCGGGGGCGAGATGAGGCCCGATCGCGCGGCCCAATTCGGCATAGGCGCCGAGCGGGGCAGCGATGAGGATAAGATCGCAATCGGCGAGATAAGGCCCCGGCGCCGCATGATAGGCATCGCCGAGAGCAAGGTCGCGCGCCTTGGCGAGCGTCGCCGCATCGCTATCGCAGACGACGATGCGCTCGACCGCACGGCTTTCGCGCCAGGCGCGCGCCAGGGAAGAGCCGATGAGGCCGATGCCGATGATCGCGGCGCGGCGGAAGAGCGGGGCCGTCATTGCGTCGCCGCCTTGCCGACGAAATCGCCCAAGGCGGCGGCGCAGGCCGCAAGAGCCGCTTCCTCGGCGATGGTGACGCGCAGGCAATCGGGAAGATGATAGGCGCCCATCTTGCGCACCAGGATGCGGCGCGATTTCAGGAAGGTTTCGGCGCTGTCGGCGTCGAGGCCGCGCTCCTTCGGGAAACGGATGAGCGAGAAATTGGCGACGCTGGGATGCGCGAGAAGGCCGATCTCGCGCATCTGCCGCTCGAACCAGGGGAGCCAGCGATCGTTATGCGCCTTGGCGGCGGCGACGAAGTTCCGATCGGCCAAAGCAGCGAGACCCGCCGCCTGAGCCGGGGCTGGAACGTTGAAGGGCGAGCGGATGCGATTGAGGGTCGCGAAAATCTCTTTCGGTCCATAGGCCCAGCCGAGGCGCAGACCGGCGAGGCCGTGGATTTTCGAGAAGGTGCGCGTCACCACGACATTGCCGGATCGGCGCACGAGGTCGAGGCCGGCGGAATAATCGGCGCGATCGACATATTCGGCATAGGCGGCATCGACGACCAGAAGGACTCGCTCCGGCAATCCCGCCCGAAGGCGCGCCAATTCCGCGCCCGAAACATAGGACCCGGTCGGATTGTTGGGATTGGCGAGGAAGCAAAGGCGCGTCCGTTCCGTGACGGCGGCCAAGAGCGCGTCGATATCGCTCGTCAGATTCCGCTCGGGCGCGGCGATGGGCGTCGCGCCGACGGCCAAAGCCGCGATCGGATAGACGAGGAAGCCATGGGCGGAATAGAGCACCTCGTCGCCCGGCCCGGCATAGGCCCTGGTCAACAGGGTCAGGATATCGTCCGATCCCGCGCCGCAGAGGATTTCCTCAGGATCGGCGCCGATCTCGGCGGCGAGCGCCTCGCGCAAATGGCGGCTGGCCCCGTCGGGATAACGGTGCAATTCCCGCGCCGCCTCGGCATAGGCGGCGATGGCGGCGGGACTGGCGCCCAGCGCGCTCTCGTTCGAGGACATTTTGTAAATCGGCCCCGATCCCGGCAATTCGTGTTCGCCGGGGGTATAAAGCGCGATATCGAGAATGCCGGGGCGCGGATGGGGCAGCATGGCCTTGCTTTCAATGGCTTGGGTTGCGGTCCCCGGTCATGCCGTCAAGCTCGGCCGGGGTCAAGGGCTCGGCATAGGCGCCGAGCCAAAGGGCACCCTCCCTTGCGCTTTCGCCGGGCGAAAGAAAGCCCGGAATCTCGACCAGCACGCTTTCGCCTTGTTCGTGGATCGGCACTCCCCGACCGCCGGCGATCGCGCTCCGGCGGGCGCGCCAAACCGCCCGGTCGATCGCGATCAGCGTGCGGTCGCGGCCGCTGGGCTCGCTCGCGGCATGGCCGAGGACAAGGGCGGAAAGGCGGGATTCGCGCTGATTGCCGGGATCGCCGAACGGCAGGCGCGCGATCACATGCGGCCGTCTGATTTCCGGCCAAGCGAGGAGATCGGGCCACCAAAGCGGGGCCGCCGCCGAGGGATAAGGAAGAATGCCGACCGTCGCGCGGCCCTCGCCGAGCGCGTTCAGGATCGCCCCGGTCTCGGCGAAAGGCAGAATGGGAACGCGCTTGCCGTAATGATCGCGCGCCATATCCCAATAGCCGGGATGATCGGTGGGCGCATAGACGGCGACGGCGAAAGGGCCTTCGACCTGAAGCAAAGCGGAGATCATCTCGCGCCACATATGGATGAGGGCGGCTTTCGGCAAAGACCCGCGATGGCGGGCGACCAAGCGGCGCAGGATTTGCGCCTCGCGCGCCGGGCGGATGAATTTGGCGCCTTCGGCCGGGCTCGATCCGGCGACGGGCTGGGCCTTGGCCTTGACCGCGCCGATCCGAACGGCGAGTTCGGTCCGGCGCATCAGGAGGTCGTGGAGCGAATCGTCGATCGCGTCGATCTCGCGACGCAATCGGGCAAGTTCGTCATCCTTTCGCGCGTCGCCGGCCATGTTTCCCCCTCGATCGGCCAAGAGATACCGGCCTTGGCCGGCAAAGGCAAATGGGGGAGAGGATGCCAAGCGGGCAAGCGGCGATAGCGATTGACAGGGCGGGCCGAACGCGGCTCTTCTCTGCGACCCAGGAGCCAGCGCAGCGACCTTATGAGCCAAACCTCGCCCACACTTGCCGGGACCTTTCCCGATCTGCCCGGACCGCGCCTCGTTTTCGGCGCCGATCGGCCCTTGCGGCTGGAAAGCGGCGGCCATCTTGCTCCCTTCGCCTTGGCCTATCGGACCTATGGCGCGCTCGATGCCGCCAAGAGCAATGCCATTCTGATCTGCCATGCCCTGACGGGCGATCAATTCGTCGCCGAAGCTCATCCCGTGACCGGGCGCCCCGGCTGGTGGGAGAACATGGTTGGGCCCGGGAAGCCGATCGATACCGATCGTTATTTCGTCATCTGCAGCAATGTCGTCGGCGGCTGCATGGGATCGACCGGACCCGGCGATCCCAATCCCGCGACCGGGCTTGCCTATGGCCTCGACTTTCCCGTCATCACCATCGCCGACATGGTGCGCGCGCAAACGATGCTGATCGACCATCTCGGTATCGAAACCTTGTTCTGCGCGATCGGCGGATCGATGGGCGGGATGCAAGTCCTGCAATGGGCGAGCGCCTATCCCGATCGCGTCTTCGCTGCCTTGCCGATCGCCTGCTCGGCGCGCCATTCGCCGCAGAACATCGCCTTTCACGAAGTCGGGCGCCAAGCGATCATGGCCGATCCCGATTGGCGCGAGGGGCGCTATCGCGAGCAGGGAGTCAATCCATCGCGCGGTCTCGCCGTCGCGCGCATGTCGGCGCATATCACCTATCTCAGCGACAGCGCGCTTCATCGTAAATTCGGCCGCAATCTCCAGAATCGCAGCGCGCTTTCCTACGGCTTCGGCGCCGATTTCCAGGTCGAAAGCTATCTGCGCCATCAAGGGTCGATCTTCGTCGATCGCTTCGATGCCAATTCCTATCTCTACATCACGCGGGCGATGGATTATTTCGATCTCGCCGCCGAACATGGCGGTCAGTTGGCGCGCGCCTTCAAGAATACGAAGACGCGCTTCTGCCTCGTTTCCTTCACCAGCGATTGGCTGTTTCCGACGGCCGAAAGCCGCGCCCTCGTCAAGGCGCTGAATGCCTGCGCCGCCAATGTCAGCTTCGCCGAGATCGACAGCGATAAGGGCCATGACGCCTTTCTGCTCGACGAGCCGGAATTCGCCGCCGTCCTGCGCGGCTTTCTCGACGGCGCCGCCTGGCATCGCGGCCTGACGCGGCTCTAGGGGAAAATCATGGCCTTGAGTGAAAGCCGGACCGAAGCCGCCAAGCGCATCCGCATCGATCTGCAATTGATCGCGGAGATGGTGGCGCCCGGTTCCCGCGTCCTCGATATCGGCTGCGGCGACGGCGCCCTGCTCGACCATCTCGTCCATCATAAGGGGGTCGATGGGCGCGGCCTCGAACTCAGCCCGGCGGGCGTCAATGCCTGTGTCCGCCAGGGGTTATCCGTCGTTCAGGGCGATGCCGATTTCGACCTTGCCGCCTATCCCGATGCCGCCTTCGATTTCGTGATCCTTTCCCAGACCTTGCAGGCGACGCGCGATCCCAAGAAAGTGCTCGACGAATTGGTGCGGATCGGCCGGCATGCCATCGTTTCCTTCCCCAATTTCGGGCATTGGCGCGTGCGTTGGAGCCTGATGTGGACGGGAAGGATGCCGGAAACGAAGGCGATCCCCCTCAAATGGCATGCGACGCCCAATATCCATTTCTGCACGATTCTCGATTTCGTCGAACTCTGCGCCGAACTCGATGTCGAAATCGAACAGGCGATGGCCATCGACATCCATGGCCGTGCCGGCAAGATCGGCCAAGGCCGCTTCGCCAATCTTTTCGGCGAGCAGGGGCTCTTCCTGCTGAAACGGCAAGCCGCCCATCCGCTCGCCGCCTTGCCCGGCGCCTAAGGCGCTATATTTGAGAACCGCATAAGCCCTCTAGCCGAAATCGGGCGCGGCCGGGTAATCTTCGGCAAGGGGCGTCGGACGGGGCGGGCGTTCCGATCCCATGCGTCGTTCCCGCCGGTCAGCCAATCGCCATCATGGGAGGTTTCTTGATGAAGACCATTCTATCCGCCGTCCTCGCCGCCGTTCTGGCAAGCGGGTCGGCCCTGGCCGCCGATCTCGGCGGCAAGGTTCTGAAGGTCGGCTCCGACACGACCTATCCGCCGCTCGAAACCATCGACGAGGCGACGGGTCAAATCGTCGGGTTCGATGTCGATCTCGTCAATGCGATCTGCGAACGCATCAATTGCAAGGCGGAATTCGTCACGACCGCCTGGGACGGGATTTTCGCGGCGCTCCAGGGCGGCAATTTCGATCTCGTCGCTTCCGGCGTCTCGATCACGGAAGAGCGCGACAAGCAATACGATTTCACCGATCCCTATCTGATCGTCAGCCAAGCGATCCTGATCCGCGTCGCCGATCAGGGCATAACCCTCGACGACATCAAGAAGGGTAAGAAATTGGCGGCGCAGACCGCGACCACCAATGCCGATCTCGCCAGCGAATTGGTCGGCCGCGAGAACGTCGCGCTTTACGACACCTTCGCCGCCGCCATCGTCGCCTTGAAGAACGGCGATGTCGCCGGCGTCGTCATCGACGGCACCACGGCGACCGCCTACGAAAAGGAATTCGCGGGCGAACTCGTCGTCGGCATCAAGGATCTGACGACCGATCCCCTGGGTCTCGTCTTCCGCGAAGGCGATCCCCTGCGCGATGCCTTCAACGAAGGCTTGAAGGCGATCAAGGAAGACGGCACGCTCGACGCCCTCATCGCCAAATATTGGGCCGCTAACTAAACCGCGCCGCTCCCGCCGCCGCCCGCGATCAAGGCGGCGGCGAGAGCGGTCGGATCGCTTCTCCCGGGCAGACGACATGAATCTGATCAAGCGCATTCGGCCCAGCAATCTGGTCATCATCGCCGCGCTGCCCTTCATCGTCTATCTCTTCGCCACCTCGCGCAATTATCAGCGATCCTTGAATGCGATTCTCGGCATCGAGGATGGCGCGCTCGAATTGCTGCGAGGATTCTCGATTTTCGCCGCGATCCTTATCTGCGGTTTGTTGCCGGCGCTGTTGCTGCTGCTGCGAGGTTCGAGCCCGCGCGCGAGGAAAATGGCCATCCTTGCGCTTGCCATCGGCCTTAGCCTCGCCGGTGCCATTGCTCTGGGATGGATCGACGTTTCCCTTTTCGCCAGTTCCGTCATCGCCAATGCCGTCGATCCCTTTACCTCGACCTGGATCATTCCCACAGTCATTCCTCGGCGGCTGACGCCCGATGCGCTCGCTCTATGCTTCGATTGGCTGAAACTCTGGCTCTCGCTCTATGCTCTCGTTACGATTCTTCTGGGCGGTGGCGGGCTATGGCTCGCGTCTCGCAAGAGCGAAGATCGTTTCTTTGGCCGGCACTTGCTTCTGGCGTTGGGTGCGATCAATTTCGTGGGCCTAGTTTATCTGCTGCTTGGCGCTTATCTCGGCTTCGCCGCTGGCCTCGTCGTCACCTTGCGGGCGGCGATCTTCGCCTATCTGCTGGCCGCCCTGCTCGGCCTCACTTGGGCGGGTCTGCTGCGATTGAAGAAAAGTCGGCGCGCGCTCGTCGTCTTCGCCATTTTGAGTGCGGCGGCTCTGGCCGGCGCCCTTTATTGCTTCACGCGGGCCGAGACCGAATATAGTTTGATCGGCGCGATCGATGGCCGGGTGGCCATCGTCAAGGGAACGCCGAAAAGCTTGGTCGATCAGGTGCGCTACGCGCAATTCGAAGGCGCGAATGTCGCCGAAATCGATTTGCGTACGGCCGGGACGGCGGAAGAGGCGATCGCCTTGATGCGCGCCGGCAAGGATGCGACCGGCGCCCTTCTTCCGAGCGCACTCGTTCCCGCCGATGCCGTCGTATTGTGGCGCGAGACGGCTCTGCCCGATCGTTATCTGACGCCGGGTTTCGCGCTCGCCATCTTGGGCATCGTTCTCGGCCTTCTCGCTTTCGGCGCCTATCAGCATGGTCTCCACCCCCTGGCCGTCGCCGCCGAATTCTTCATCGATACGATGCGCGGCATTCCGATGCTGGTCATCATCCTTTATATCGGCTTGCCCTTGAGCGGCGCGCTGAAAGAGGCAAGCCAAGGCGCCATCGACCTTTCCAACATGCAGCGCGGCATCCTGGCGCTCGCCGCCGGTTATTCCGCTTATCTTGCCGAAATCTTCCGCGCCGGCATCGAAGCCGTGCCGCGCGGGCAGATCGAGGCGGCGCGCAGCCTCGGCCTCAGCACTTGGCAGATGGCGCGTTTCGTTATTCTGCCGCAGGCCTTGCGCGTGGTGGTGCCGCCGCTCGGCAACGAATTCATCGCCATTCTCAAGGATACGGCCCTGCTCTCGATCCTTTCGGTGCGCGACGTCACGCAACGCATGCGCGAATTCCAATCGGCGAGTTTTCTCCCCTTCGCGCCCTACAATACCGTCGGCATCTTCTACATTCTGCTGACGCTGATGGCAGCGAGCGGCATCAAATGGATCGAGCGCCGATACGATGCCGGTCGGCATTGACGCGATGCCTGCAACGCGCAGCGTGGCCGGGCTCCGCGCGCGAGCGGCAGCGCTCGATCTTCCCGCCGATCTGATCCTGGGTGCGGCGACCGCCGCTTATCAGATCGAGGGCGCGATCGATGCCGATGGGCGCGGCGAAAGCATCTGGGATCGCTTTTGCCGTCGCCCGGGCGCCATCGCCGACGGATCGAGCGGCGAGATCGCCTGCGATCATTATCGGCGCTGGGCGGATGATATCGCGCTCATGCGGTCGCTCGGCCTCGATGCCTATCGCTTCTCGATCGCTTGGCCGCGTATCCTGCCGCAGGGGCGAGGCGCCGTCGAAAGCCGCGGCCTCGATTTCTACGATCGTCTGGTCGATCGTCTGCTGGCAGCGGGAATCCGGCCCTTCGCGACGCTCTACCACTGGGATCTGCCGCAAGCCTTGGCGGAGAAGGGCGGTTGGCTCGACCGCGAGATTGTCCCCGCTTATGGCGAATATGCGGCGATAATCGCCGGCCGCCTCGGCGATCGCGTGAAGGATTGGGCGAGTTTCAACGAACTTTGGACCTTCTGCTGGGAAGGCTATGCGACGGGCGAGGATGCGCCGGGGCTGAAGCTGGGGCCGAAGGGCGCCATCATTGCCAGCCATCATGCCTTGCTGGCTCATGGCAGCGCCTTGCCGGTTTTACGCGAGATCGTGCCGCAAGGCCGGTTCGGCATCGTCCTCGACCTCAATCCCGTTTTTCCGGCGAGCGACGATCCCGCTGCCCGTGCCGCCGCCAGACGCTTCGAGGGCGCGCAGAATCGCTGGTATCTGGAGGCGCTCTTCAAGGGCGCTTACCCCGAGGATATGCTTGAACTCTATGCCCGCGAGGGCATGGCGCCGCCGATCCGAACGGGCGATCTCGCGGCGATCGCCGCGCCCTTGGATTATCTCGGCATCAATATCTATCGCCGTTCGATCATCGGTCCGGGCGAAACCTTGCCGCCCTTATCCTTCGCGCGGGCTTCGCCTACCGGGGAATATACGGCGATGGGCTGGGAAGTCTGGCCGCAATCCCTTTACGATATCCTCGTCTATGTTCACGAGCATTATGCGCCGCCGGCGCTTTTCATCACCGAGAACGGCGCCGCTTTTCCGGGGGATGCGATCGCGGCGGATGGCGAGATTTACGATCTCGATCGCGCGCATTACCTTATCGCGCATCTCGCCGAAGCGAAACGCGCGATCGCCTCGGGCATTCCGCTCAAGGGCTATTTCGCTTGGACGCTGATGGATAATTTCGAATGGGCCTGCGGCCTCGAAAAAAGATTCGGCCTGATTCATGTCGATTTCGCGAGTCAGGAACGGCGCCTCAAATTCAGCGGCCGGCTCTTCGCCGAAATTCTGCGCCGCAAGAATCGCCGTGCGTGATGGCCATGCCCGCCTTACGCAAGCATTCGGTGACGATCGCCGGCCATCGCACCAGCATCGCTCTCGAAGCGGAATTCTGGTCGGCCTTGCGGGACATCGCCGAGGAGCGCGGGGAAGCGCTCGCCGCCTTGATCGCCGAAATCGATGCCGGCCGCCTCGCCGATCCCGAGCGGCCGAATCTTTCCAGCGCCATTCGGCTGTTCGTGCTCGATTTCTGGCGCCGCGGGAAAGGCGCGCGCGACCTCACATGACGCCGTACCAATCCGTGATGTCGAAATAGATCAGATTGCTTTCGCCATTGGGGCCGATCAGGCGCAATTCGTCATAGATGCCGAATTCGTCCTCGACCAGGGTTTGACCATCCGCGCGCCATCCTGGCAGGCAGAAGTCGATGTAATCGTATTCGGCCTCGACGCCGCTCCATTCGTCATAGGCATCGCGCAGAAAAATGGCGCTAGCAGGGCTGTCGCCGGGGCCGCCATCGTAAAACGCTTGGCATTCCGGCGTATTGACGGGAAAGGCGGCGAAATCCTGCGCCGCCGCCGGTTGCGATAACGCCGCCAGGATCGCCAAAGCCGTCGGGAAGACGGCGCGCATCTCAATTCCCCGTGCCGGGTAAAGGCAGGACGATTCCGCCCGGCAGAATAGCGCCGGGTTGAGCATTGGGATCGGACGGCGGCTGGTCATTCGGCGTTTCCGGCTGCGGCAGGATTTGCGGCAGCGGCAAGGGAAGGGGTTGCGGCTGCGCTTCGGGTTGCGCTTCCGGCAAAGGCTGCGCTTCCGGTAAAGGCTGCGGTTGGGCTTCGGGCTGCGGCTGCGCCTCGGGTTGCGCCTCCGGCAAAGGCTGGGCCTCCGGCTGCGCCTCGGGTTGCGGTTGCGCCTCGGGCTGGGGTTGCACTTCGGGCTGCGGCAGGATTTGCGGCAAGGGGAGAGGCAGCGGCTGCGCCTCGGGCTGCGTCTCGGGTGCCGTTTCCGGTGCCGGCAAAACGCCTTCAGGCAAAGGCAAAGTCGTGCCCCCGGGCAGAGGGAGCGGTGTCCCGTTCGGCAAGGGCAAGGTCGTGCCGTCGGGAAGCGGTAACGGCGTATTCCCAGGGAGAGGCAGCGGCGTATTTCCCGGGAGCGGCAGGCTTGTCCCTCCCGGCAGCGGCAATCCCCCCGCATCCCCGCCGAGGCCGGGCAAATTCAGCCCCGGTATGCCGAGTAGTCCCGGCACGTTCCCGGCACCGCTGACATTGCCGAAATGCGGCGTCGGCGAATTCAAGGGCCCGGTCAGATTGAGGCTCATCAAAGCCTGCTGGGCATCGGCGCCGAAAAGATTGACGAGGAGATTGAGCGCCCAACGGCTGAGATCGACTTCGCCCGTGGCGCCGCCGCGACCGCGCGGATTGGCGAAGGCGAAATCCTCGGTGCGGAGAATGCCGTCGGCGATGGCGAAGGACCCTGAAATCTGATTATCGACGCCCATGAAGGTATTGACGACATTGTTGATGCCTTGTGTGACGCCCTGCACCTTCGCGACCTTCTGGCCGAGGACGTCGAGGAGAGCGAGACCGATCTGTTGCTCCGCCTTGCCGATGATCTGCACCGAGCCTGCGAGATTGCCGTTGCCGGCGAGCGAACGAACGATCGCGGCCTCGCTATCGCCCGCGCCGCTGAGATCGAGATTGAGCGAGAGCGGCCCATTGACCTGATTGCCGGCAATGCCGCCGCCTAGGAATTGCGCGAGCTGCAAGGCCTGGATGGCGATCTTGGCGTCGATCCTGGGTTCTCCGCGTCCATCGATCACGGTGCCCGAAAAATCGAAAGCGCCGCCGTAAATCTGCCCGGTCATGGATTGCAGCGTCATGATACCGTCGCGGAGATTGATCTTGGCGACGACATTGTCGATGCGCTTATCGGGCAGGATCAGCGATTGCGCCGTCAAATCGATATCGGCGTCCTGGCGCGTCAAAGCGGAGAGGTCGAGCTTTTCCTCCGACCAAGGCGCGCCATCGCCGCCGCCGGAGGATTTGGCGGCCGGCTTGACGAAGGGCACGAGATTGACGATCCCGCCCTGAAGATTGGCGACGACGAAAGGTTTGGCGCCGGTCGCGTCGTAATCGAGATTGCCGGCAAGGCTCGATTCGCCCCAGCGCGCCTGAAGATTGCGAATCGCGGCCTTGGCCGTCGATCCGCCGACATGGAAGCGGATATCGAGCGGCCCCGCTTTGCCGCCGCCGGGAAGATCGACGAGCGCCAGAAGCTGCGTGAATTCGGGATGCTGCGCGGCGAAATCGAGATCGACGGCCAGAGCATCGGCCTGACTTTGCAACTGACCGGCCAGCGCCATCGCGGCGCCCGCCGCCTGCATCTTGAGATCGAGCGTCATGGCGGCCAAGCTGCCGTCGATGCGACCCTGCGCGACGAGTTTGCCGAGTTGCTGCGCCTTCGGTCCCGCCAATCCCGCCAATTGCAGCAAGGCGGCGGGTTTTTCCGCCGTAAGGTCGAGATCGATTCCGATCGTCTGCGCGCCGGAAAGATTGCCGATGCGGCCGGCGAGATTGCCCTTGCCGCCGATTCCGCCGAGGGCGAGGTCGATCGCGAAATCGAGCGCATCCTCGGCATTCGTCGCCTTGCCGGCAATGGCAACGGCGCCGAGCCGCTTCGCCGCCTCGATGCGCGTCTGACGATCCGGCCCCGAAGCGCCGAGTGCCACCAGCGGCGCGATATCCTTGGCCTTGAAATCGAATTCGCTGTCGATGCGGGGGATCCCGCCTTCCAACCAGCCCTGGGCCTTGCCGCGCGCCTTGCCATTGAGCCCGATCCCGGCAATGCCGATAGCGACGTCATAGGCGACCGCTTGCGCGCCGCCTTGAGCCTTGCCGCGCAAGGTGACGGCGCCGAATTTCGTCTGGGCCGCTTCGGCATTGCCGGCTAAGGCGAACAGCTTGCCGGCTTCCTTGGCGGTAATATCGAAATCGAGATCGAAACCGGGATCGCCTTTGAGATCGGTGATTTGACCCTTGATCGCGCCCTTGCCGCCCAGAAGCTCGCCGACCGAAAGATCGCCGATGGAAAGCGTGCCGCCCTTGAGGCCGAGCAAGGCATGGAGCTTGGCGATCTTCTGGCCGTTGAGAGTCAGGCTGCCGGCGCGCAATTCGATATTGGCGTCGAGATCGCCAAGCGGTGCCAAAGCGCGCAAGGGATTGCCGCCCTTGGCCGCCGTGCCGCTCGCGGTTTCCGGCGCGGCGGCCGCGCGGTATTGATCGAGATCGATTTTGTCGAGACTCAAGCCGATTCCGAAAGCAAGCCGCTGCCGCGCGGCGCCGGGCAGGAAAAGATGCAGGCCGCCGGCGAATTTCGATTGGTCGAGCTTGCCGGAAAGATCGGAAAGCGCGACTTCGCCGGGTTGGAAGGCGATTTTGCCGGTTAGGCTGAAGGCGCGCAAACGGTCGCCGGGAATGCCGGCAGTCGAGCCCTTGGCGAAGGCTTCGATCAAGCCCCGCAGATTGCCGCTGGCGAGCGCCACTCCGCCGGAGAAAACCGGTGCGCCGTTCCGGGCGGCGAGCGCGCCCGACAATTTTGCCGCCGTTTGTCCCGGCAGTTTCGCGCTGGCTTCGGTAATGTCGAGCCTTCCATCATGGAGGACGAGATCGGCCGCGACCTCCTCGATCGGATTGCCGGCATAAACGATTTGCTGGATGGCGATCTTCGCCTTGACGGCCAAGCCTTGCGGCAAGGCGA
>CAYQAG010000006.1:0-4052 GCA_964415425.1 uncultured Rhodospirillaceae bacterium
CAGATGACAGATGACAGATGACAGATGACAGATGACAGATGACAGATGACAGATGTTACCTCTCCCCTTGGGGAGAGGTCGGCGCGTTAGCGCCGGGTGAGGGGTAAAACGAAGATCGATCCTTCCTGTTATCCCTCTTTTCGGAATCCCCACTCCCTCACCCTACCCTCTCCCTCGCGGAGGCGAGGGAGAGGGAATTCTCCGACGCCTGCCCCTGACTTCTGACTTCCAACTTCTGGCCTGGATACCGGCATACGCCGGTATGACGAAGAGGTTCTGCCCTCTACCGCCCCTCTCGCTTTTTCCGAGCGAGAGGGGGCGCGAGGCCAAACGCAGATTCAGCGCAGCTGAATCCAGATCGCCTTGGTTTCCGTATATTGATCGTGGGCTTGGAGCGATTTGTCGCGACCGCCGAAGCCCGATTCCTTGAAGCCGCCGAAGGGGACGGCCATGTCGCCCTCCGAATAGCAATTGATCGAGACCGTGCCGGCGCGGATGGCGCGGGCCATCTTATGCGCGGTATTGATATTGTCGGTATAGAGCGAGGAAGCGAGGCCATAGCTCGTATCGTTGGCGAGCTTCACCGCATCCTCGGGATCGGAGAAGGTGATGACGGAAAGGACCGGACCGAAGATTTCCTCGCGCGCGATGCGCATCGAATTCTTCACATTGTCGAAAATGGTGGGTTCGACGAAATAGCCGCCGGTTTCCTTCAGGATCTGCTGGCCGCCATGGGCAATTTTCGCCCCTTCCTTCTTACCGATATCGATATAGGTCAGCACTTTCTTGAGATGTCCCGCTTCGATCAGCGCGCCGATCTTGGTATCGGTGGCTAGGGGATCGCCCACTTTCCAGCCGGCGAAGGTCGGCTTCAGTTTTTCCAGCAGCTTGTCCTTGACCTTTTTATGGACGATCAAGCGCGAGCCCGCGCTGCAATTCTCGCCCTGGCAGAAGAGGATGCCGGCGGCGACCTGTTCGGCCACGGGGTCGAGATTGGCGACATCGCCCATGACGATGGCCGGGCTCTTGCCGCCGCATTCCAAAACGATGCGCTTCATATTGGATTCGGCGGCGTATTTCAGGAAATAGCGCCCGACCTCGCCCGATCCCGTGAAGCTGACGCAATCGATATCCATATGCCGGCCGACGGCCTGGCCCGCCGTTTCGCCGAAACCGGGAACGACGTTGAGGACGCCTTCGGGCAGGCCCGCTTCCGCCGCCAATCCGGCCAGGCGGATCATGGTCAAGGGCGTCTGCTCGGCCGGTTTGATGACCATGGAATTGCCGCCCGCCAGCGCCGGCGCCAATTTCCAGATCGCCATGAAGATCGGGAAATTCCAGGGGAGAACCGCGCCGACGACGCCGATCGGTTCCTTGACGATCATGGAAACGACATCGGATGCGGTCGGGGAAATCTGATCGTAAATCTTATCGATCGCCTCGGCATGCCAGCGGATGGTCTCGATCGAATCGGGCAAATCGATGCCCTTGGAATCGCCGATCGGCTTGCCGCAATTCAAGGTCTCCATCAACGCCAATTCCTCGATATTCTTCTCGACGAGATCGGCGAAACGCAGCAGCACTTTCTTGCGGTCGCGCGGCGCCATGCGCGACCAGCTGCCCGATTCGAAAGCCTTGCGCGCGGCCTTCACGGCCGCATCGATATCGGCCTTCTCGCCCTCGGCGATCTGCGCGATGGCCTTGCCGGTCGCGGGATTGGCGGTGGCGAAAGTCTTGCCGGATTTGGCGGCGACATATTTCCCGCCGATGAAGGCGCGGGTTTCGAATTTCAACTTCTTGGCGGCGGAATGGTAATCGGGGGCTTTCATGACGATTTCCTCCATGACGAAACGATGGCGGCCGTTCGGACAGCGCGCGGCCGGGCGATTATATCCGCTTTTGTCGGGTCGAAAAGGCGGATCGCTTGCTCTTATCGGGAAAAGCTTGATAGAGTTTTACGCGATCGAAGCGAGAATCGCGCGAGAGAGATGGGCAAGCTCACAACGCATGTTCTGGATACGGCCAGGGGCCGGCCGGGCGCGGGAATCGCCCTTCGGCTTTATCGGCTGGGTCCCGAGCGCCGCCTGCTGGCCGAAGCCGCGACCAATAACGATGGGCGTTGCGACCGGCCGCTGCTCGAAGGCGCGGATTTCCTGCCCGGCACCTATGAATTGCTGTTCCTCGCCGGGGATTATTTCCGCGCCCAGGGCTTGGCGCTCGCCGATCCCCCCTTTCTCGACGAGATCGTCATTCGTTTCGGCATCGCGGAAACCGACCAGCATTATCACGTGCCGTTGCTGCTTTCTCCCTTCGCCTATTCGACCTATCGCGGGTCGTGAGCCATGGGCGAGGGAATCCGCTTCCTATTGGGGGAGGATGTCGTCGCCATCGACGATCCGGCGCCGACGGAAAGCCTGCTTGATTTTCTGCGCGGGCGGGGTCGCCTCGGGGTCAAGGAAGGCTGCGCCGAGGGCGATTGCGGCGCCTGCACGATCGCGCTCGGCGATATCAACGAGGGGCGACTCCGCTATCGCGCCGTCAATTCCTGCATCCAATTTCTGCCGAGCGTGAACGGCAAGCAGGTGCTGACCGTCGAGGATTTGCGGAGCGCCGATGGCGGCCTGCATCCCGCCCAGCGCGCGATGATCGCCGCGCACGGTTCGCAATGCGGCTTTTGCTCGCCCGGCATCGTCATGAGTCTTTTCGTGCTGCATGAGGAAGGCGGCGTCCCGAACCGCGCGCTGGCGGCGGATGCGCTGGCCGGCAATCTCTGTCGCTGCACCGGCTATGGGCCGATCCTCGACGCGGCCCTTGCCTTGCCCCATTACGCAGCGGATCGCCCGGCGTGCGATCGCGCCGGCGCGCAGGCCAAGCTCCGCGCGCTTACGCCCGAACGCGATCTCGCCACGGAATCGCCGCGCGGTCGCTTCTTCGCGCCGCGCAGCCTCGCCGAATTGGAGCGTCTTTGCCGAGCCTATCCCGAAGCGATTTTGCTCGCCGGCGGCACCGATATCGGCCTGTGGGTAACGAAACAGCATCGCCGGCTCGAAACCCTGATCGCGCTTGCCGAAATTCCCGAATTGCGCCGCATCGCCGATAACGCAAAGGAATTGACGATCGGCGCCGGCGCGACCTATGCCGAATTGCTGCCGGTCTTGGGGCCGCTTTGGCCCGATTTCGGCGAGCTTTTGCGCCGCATCGGCGCGGCGCAAGTGCGCGCGGTCGCGACCATGGGCGGCAATATCGCCAATGGTTCGCCGATCGGCGATTCGCCGCCGGCCTTGATCGCGCTCGGCGCGCGTCTGCGGCTCAATCGTTTCGGCGAAAAGCGCGAGTTGCCGATCGAGGATTTTTTCATCGCCTATGGCCGGCAGGATCGTCGCCCCGGCGAATTTCTGGAAGCGATCCTGCTGCCGAAACCCGATCCCGGCGCGATCTTCCGCTGCTATAAGGTTTCCAAACGCTTCGATCAGGACATCACCGCCTGTCTCGGCGCTTTCGCTTTGCGTCTCGAAGCCGGCCGCGTCGCCGCGATTCGCATCGCCTTCGGCGGCATGGCGGCGATTCCCAAACGCGCCAAGGCGACCGAGGCGCGATTGACGGGCGCGCTTTGGGACGAAGCCGCCATCGCCGCCGCGATTCCCGCCTTGGCCGAGGATTTCCACCCCATCGACGATCTCCGGGCGAGTGCCGAATATCGCCGCCGCCTCGCCGGCAATCTGCTCAGGAAATTCCATATCGAAACGACGCGGCCGGAAATCGCAACGCGGGTCGTTTTCGCCGGGCGGGATCGTGATGGCTAAGCCCGCGTCCTCGCCGATGGTGCGCGCCGAAAAAATCCGCGGCGGCATGGGCGAAGCCCAGGCGCATGATTCCGCCGTCAAGCACGTGACGGGCGAGGCCGTCTATGTCGGCGATCTCGCGCTGCCGGAAAACGCGCTTGAGCTTTATGTCTATCCCGCCGCCCGCGCGCATGCGCGCTTGGCCCGTCTCGATCTCGATCGCGTGCGCTCGGCGCCGGGCGTCGCCCTCGTCCTGATTGCCGCCGATAT
>CAYQAG010000006.1:4152-6669 GCA_964415425.1 uncultured Rhodospirillaceae bacterium
CAAGTCTCGCTCGCCATTCCGGGCGAGGATGGCGATGTCCATATCCATTGCTCGACCCAGCATCCGAGCGAAGTGCAGATTAATGTCGCGCGCGTTCTGGGCAAGCCGGCCCATAGCGTGACGGTCGAGGTGCGCCGCATGGGCGGCGGTTTCGGCGGCAAGGAAACTCAGGCCGCGCAATGGGCGGCCCTGGCCGCCCTCGTCGCCGTCAAGACCGGGCGCGCCGCGCGTCTGCGCCTGACGCGCGACGAGGATATGATCATGACGGGCAAGCGCCACGATTTCCTGGTCGATACGGAAATTGGCTTTACCGAGGAAGGGCGGATTCTCGGCATCGATATCGTGCAGATGTGCCGCGCCGGTTTCTCCGCCGATCTTTCCGGCGCCATCGCCGATCGCGCCATGTTCCATGCCGACAATGCCTATTATCTGCCGGCCTGTAGGATTCTTTCGCATCGCTGCCGCACGCATACCGTCTCCAATACTGCCTTTCGCGGCTTCGGCGGGCCGCAGGGCATGTTGGCCGGCGAGGTCGCGATCGAGCGCATCGCCCGCGCCGTCGGTCGCGATCCCTTGGACGTGCGGCTCGCCAATCTCTACGGCAAGAGCGATCGCAATATCACGCCCTATGGCATGACGATCGAGGATAATATCCTGCCCGAATTGCTGAACGAATTGGCGGCGAGCGCCGATTATCGCCAGCGCCGACAGGAAATCGCCGAATATAACCGGCAAAGCCCGGTTCTGAAACGCGGCCTTGCCCTGACGCCCGTCAAATTCGGGATTTCCTTCACCACGACCCATCTCAATCAGGCGGGCGCGCTCATCCATATCTATCAGGACGGCTCCGTCCATCTTAATCACGGCGGCACCGAAATGGGTCAGGGCCTCTTCGTGAAGGTCGCGCAGATCGTGGCCGATATTTTCCAGATCGATCTCGATCGTGTGAAGATCTCGGCGACCCATACCGGCAAGGTGCCGAATACGTCGGCGACGGCCGCGTCCTCGGGCTCGGATATCAACGGCAAGGCGGCCGAGGCGGCGGCGCTGACCTTGCGCGAAAGGCTGACCGATTTCGCCGCCCGACATTTCCAGGTGCCGACGAGCGCCATCCGCTTTTTCGCCAATCGGGTATTCGTCGGCGAGCGCGACCTCGCTTTCGGCGAACTCGCCGAGCTCGCCTATCGCGATCGCGTCCAGCTTTCCGCGACCGGCTTCTATCGCACGCCCAAAATCCATTACGACCGCCAGACGGCAAGCGGCCGGCCTTTTTATTATTTCGCCTATGGCGCGGCTTGCAGCGAAGTCGCGGTGGATAGCCTGACCGGCGAATATCGCGTCACCGCTGTCGATATCCTGCACGATGTCGGCCGCTCGCTCAATCCGGCGATCGATCGCGGGCAGATCGAGGGCGGCTTCATTCAGGGCTTGGGTTGGTTGACCAGCGAGGAATTGTATTTCGATTCCGCAGGCCGCCTCATGACCCATGCGCCCAGCACCTATAAAATTCCGACCGCCAGCGATCGGCCGGATCGCTTTCGCATCCGGCTTCAGGATTTCGCCATCAATCGCGAGGAGACGGTCTATCGCTCGAAAGCCGTCGGCGAACCGCCGCTGATGCTGGCGATCTCGGCCTTTCTGGCGATCGCCGATGCCATCGCCAGCCTGGCCGATTATCGCCGCCAGCCCGATCTCGATGCGCCGGCGACGCCCGAGCGCGTCTTGCGCGCCATCGCCGCGCTCGGGGGCGATCGTGCGGTCTTTTGATTCCGATTCCTGGCGCATCCGCGCGCGCGATTTGCTGGAGCGCGGCGAGGCGGCGATCCTCGTCGGCATCCTTGCGGCGCGGGGATCGACGCCGCGCGATCCCGGCAGCGTCATGCTGGTCCACGGCCAAGGAATCGCGGGATCGATCGGCGGCGGCGAACTCGAATATCGGGCGATCGCGCATGCGCGGAATCTTCTGACCGAAGGCGATGCGGCGGAACGGCGCGAGACTTTCATCCTCGGTCCCGATCTCGGCCAATGTTGCGGTGGTGCGGTCGAACTTCTCTTCGCGCCGCTTTCCCAAGCGGCGCTCGATCGCTGGCCGGAATGGGCTTCGCGCGGCCGGGTCTATCTTTACGGCGCCGGCCATGTCGGCCAGGCGGTGGCGAAGCTTCTTCCCGGCCTCGATTTCGCGGTCGATTGGATCGAATCGCGGCCCGATTTCCGGCCCGAAAACTTGCCGCCGCGTCTAATCACAATTCCGGATGCCGACCCGCCGCGCCGCGCGGCGGCGGCGGACCCTAGCGGGTATCATCTCGTCATGACGCATAGCCACGACCTCGATTACGCCATCGTCCGGGCCTTGCTGGCCCGCGGCGATTTCGCCTTTCTCGGTCTCATTGGCAGCGCCACCAAGCGCGCGCGCTTTCTCCAGCGCCTGCGAGAAGACGGTATCGCGGCCGATCGCTTGGCGCGCCTCGTCTCGCCCATCGGCCTTCCCGGCATCGCCGCCAAGGAACCCGCGGCCAT
>CAYQAG010000006.1:6769-47520 GCA_964415425.1 uncultured Rhodospirillaceae bacterium
GCCTCGTCTCGCCCATCGGCCTTCCCGGCATCGCCGCCAAGGAACCCGCGGCCATTGCCGTCGCCATCGCCGCGCAATTACTGCAACTCGATGCGGCGGCGCGTGCGATGGCTTCGCCCCGGATGCAATCGGCGGCGAAATGACCTAAACTCGGCAAAAATCGGGGAAAGCGGGGACGCGGGACGATGGCGGGAGAATCCGATAAGATAGCGGGGGCGGCGCTGCTCGAACTCCGGGGCATCGTCAAAAGTTTTCCGGGCTGTCTTGCCAATGACGATGTCGATCTGACTTTACGCGCCGGCGAGATTCACGCGCTGCTCGGCGAAAACGGCGCCGGCAAATCGACCCTCGTCAAGATCATCTATGGCGTGCTGGCGCCCGATCGCGGGCGGATTTTCTGGCGCGGCCGCGAATGCGCGATCGCCAATCCGGCGGCGGCGCGCGCGCTCGGCATCGGCATGGTGTTCCAGCATTTCTCGCTATTCGAGGCGCTGACGGTCGCCGAGAATATCGCGCTCGGCCTCGACGATCCGGCGGCGCGGCGCCAACTCGGCCCCCGCATCGCCAGCGTCGCCAAGGATTATGGGCTTCGCCTCGATCCCGATCGCGCGATCCACGATCTTTCCGTCGGCGAGCGCCAACGCGTCGAGATTCTGCGCTGCCTGCTGCAAAATCCCAAATTGCTGATCATGGACGAGCCGACTTCGGTCCTGACGCCGCAGGAAGTCGAAAAGCTTTTCGCCATTTTGCGCCGCCTGGCCGGCGAAGGCTGCGCCATTCTCTATATCAGTCATAAGCTGGAAGAGATTCGCGCGCTTTGCGAACGCGCGACGATCATGCGGCTGGGGCGCGTGGTCGGCGAATGCGATCCTAGGGCGACGACGGCGAAACGCTTGGCCGAAATGATGATCGGCACCGAACTCGCGGGCCAGGCCGCGCCGCGCGCGCCGCTTGGCAAGACACGCGCGCGGCTTGTCGTGCGCGATCTCAGCCTCAAATCCGATCAGAAATTCGGCATCGATCTCAAGGACGTGTCCCTGACCGTGGGCGCCGGCGAGATTCTCGGCATCGGCGGCATCGCCGGGAATGGGCAAAACGAATTGATGGCGGCGCTTTCGGGCGAAAGCCTGGCACCCTTGGCGGAGAATGTGGCAATCGACGGTATCGCAATCGGCAAGATGGGACCGGCGGGGCGGCGGGCAAGCGGCGCCTGTTTCGTGCCCGAGGAACGCAACGGCCATGGCGCCGTCCGCGACATGACCTTGAGCGAGAATGCGCTGCTATCGGGTTATCGTCGGCGCGGCCTCGTTCAGCACGGCATCGTCGACGATAGCCGCACGACCAGTTTCGCCGGCGAGGTGATCGCCGGTTTCGATGTCCGCACGACCGGGCCGAAGGCCGAGGCGCGCTCGCTTTCGGGCGGCAATCTGCAAAAATTCATCGTCGGCCGCGAGATTCTGCAGCAGCCCGGCATCCTCGTCGTCGCGCAGCCGACCTGGGGCGTCGATGCGGGCGCCGCCGCCGCGATCCATCGCGCGCTGAAGGCCTTGGCCGAATCGGGGGCGGCGATCCTCGTCATTTCCCAAGATCTCGACGAGATCATGACCCTTGCCGATTCGGTTGCCGTCATCGCCGGCGGAAGGCTTTCTTCGGCGCGGCCCGTCGGCGCCGTGACGATCGAGGAAATCGGTCTGCTGATGGGCGGCAGCGCGCTTCCTCCGGAAAAGACGACGGAGGCGGGCGCCCATGTTCGTTAAACTCGAATCCCGGGGCGGCAGCGCCAAATTCTGGACCTATGCCTCGCCTTTCCTCGCCATTCTGCTGACGATCCTGCTCTCGGCGGCGATCTTCGCCGCGCTGGGCAAGGATGCGCTCGAATCCTTGCGCGTCATCTGGCTCGACCCGCTGGCGAGCCAGCGCGGCCTTTCCGAACTTCTGGTCAAGGGCGCGCCCTTGATCCTGATCGCGACCGGTCTCGCGCTGGGGTTCCGCGCCAATGTGTGGAATATCGGCGCCGAGGGGCAATATCTGATGGGCGCCATCGCCGGAACCGGCATCGGCCTCATCTTCTACGATGTCGCGGCCGTGCCGATCTGGCCGGCCATGGTCCTGGCCGGTGCCTTGGGCGGCATGGCTTGGGCGGCGATCCCGGCTTTCCTGAAAACGCGGATGAACGCGAACGAGATTCTGACCAGTTTGATGCTGACCTATGTCGCGCAATATGTCCTGATCTATCTGGTGGTCGGCCCCTGGAAGGATCCCGAAGGCTACGGCTTTCCCCATACAAGGCTTTTTTCCGAGGCGGCCTTGCTGCCGATCCTCGTTCCGGGAACGCGGATTCATCTCGGCATCGCCGTCACGCTGATCGCCGTCCTCGGCGCCTGGTTTCTGCTCGCGCGATCGCTGCTCGGCTTCGAATTGCGCGTTCTCGGTCAGGCGCCGCGCGCCGCCGCCTATGCCGGATTCAGCCAGAAGGGCCTGACCTGGACCTCGCTGCTGATCGGCGGGGGCTGCGCCGGACTTGCCGGCATTTTCGAGGTCGCGGGGCCGATCGGCCAATTAACGCCGGCCTTGCCGACGGGTTACGGCTTCACCGCTATCATCGTCGCCTTTCTCGGCCGGCTGCATCCGATCGGCATCTTGGCGGGCGGTCTCGTTCTGGCGCTTTCCTATCTCGGCGGCGAAAAGGCGCAGATTCTGCTCGGCATGCCCTCGGCCGTCGTCAAGATCAATCAGGGCATCCTGCTGTTCTTCCTGCTCGCTTGCGATGTCCTGATCCGTTACCGCCTGCGCTTCCGCTTGCCTCGCGCCGGGAGGAAATGATGGAAAGCGCCATTTTCGTTTCCGTCATGCTTTCGATCGTCAGCGCGGCGACGCCGCTGCTCCTCGCCGCGACCGGCGAATTGGTCGCGGAAAAATCCGGCGTGCTCAATCTCGGCGTCGAGGGCATGATGCTGGTCGGCGCCGTGATCGGCTTTGCCGTCACGTTGACGACGGGGGAGGCGACGCTCGGCGTATTGGCGGCCGCCCTGGGCGGGATCGCGATGGCGCTGATCTTCGCTTTTCTTTCGCTTTCGCTGCTTGCCAATCAAGTGGCTTCGGGCCTTGCCCTCACCATTTTCGGCATCGGGCTTTCGGCCTTGGTTGGCGCCGATTTCGTCGGCCGGCCTGTCGCCGCCCTCGCGAAACTCCATCTTCCCGTCGTGAGCGATCTGCCGATCCTCGGCCCCATCCTCTTCGGTCAGGACGGCCTCGTCTATTTCTCCTTCGCGGCGCTTTTCGGGACCGTTTGGTTCCTCTATCGCAGCCATGCCGGGCTTATCCTGCGGGCAATCGGCGATTCGCCCGATGCTGCCCATGCCATCGGCTATCCGGTCATCGCCATCCGCTATGCGGCCATCGCTTTCGGCGGGGCGATGAGCGGGTTGGCCGGCGCCTATCTTTCGCTCGCTTACACGCCGATGTGGGCCGAGGATATGAGCGCGGGCCGGGGTTGGATCGCGCTGGCCCTGGTGGTCTTCGCGACCTGGCGGCCCTGGCGGCTGTTGTTCGGGGCCTATCTTTTCGGCGCGATCGGCATCCTCCAGGTCCATGTCCAGACCTGGGGCCTCGGCATTCCGGCACAATGGGTCTCGATGCTGCCCTATCTGGTGACGGTGATCGCCCTCGTCCTTATTTCCCGGGATTCTTCCCGCATCCGCCTCAATGCGCCGGCCTCCTTGGGGCGGCCCTTCCATGCGGCGGGGTAAGGTTTATTTTACTGGCATTCGATCGAAAAATGCGCTCGATTGACCTGCGCGGCCGGACAATCGGCCACGGGGCAAATGCGAAGCGAAAGGGAGAAATCATGACTCATCTTATCAAGCGCCGCAGCTTTACCGGAATGCTGGGCGCCGGGCTGGGCTTGGCCGGCATGCCGCTGGGATTGGCGCGGGCGCAGGACCCCTTCAAGGCGGGGTTCGTCTATGTCGGGCCGGTCGGCGATTTCGGTTGGAGCTATCAGCACGATCAAGGCCGTCAAGCGGTCGAAAAAAACCTGGGCAATGCGGTGGCGACGACTTTCGTCGAGAAGGTTCCCGAAGGCGCCGATGCCGAGCGCGTCGTGCGCGAGCTTGCGGCGAGCGGCCACGGCATCATCTTCACGACGTCCTTCGGCTTCTGGGAATCGACGCTCAAAGTCGCGCGCGAATTCCCGGACGTGAAATTCGAGCATGCGACCGGCTATAAGCGCGCCGACAATGTCGCGACCTACAATATCCGCTTCTACGAGGGCCGCTTCATCCAGGGCGTGATCGCCGGCAAGCTCTCGAAATCGGGCATCGTCGGCTATATCGGTTCGATTCCCATTCCCGAAGTCATCATGGGCATGAACGCCTTCATTCTCGGCATGCGTTCGGTCAACCCGGCGGGCCGGGTGAAGATGGTGCTGATCAATTCCTGGTACGATCCCGGCAAGGAAGCCGATGCGGCGAAGGCGCTGATCGATCAAGGCGCCGATATCATCGCCCAGCATACCGATTCGGCGGCGCCCTTGCAGGTCGCGGAAGAACGCGGCATTCAGGGCTTCGGCCAAGCTTCCGACATGATCCAATTCGGGCCGAAGGCGCAGCTCACCTCCTCGATCGATCATTGGGACGATTATTACACCGCCCGCGTCAAGGCGGCGATGGAGGGAAGCTGGACGAGCGGCGATGTTTGGAGCGGCCTCGATAGCGGCATGCTGAAAATGGCGCCCTATACCAATATGCCGGACGATGTCGCCGCCTTGGCGAAGGCGACGGAAGCCGATATCGCCTCCGGCAAGAACAAGATTTTCGTCGGCCCGATCAAGGCGCAAGACGGGTCGGAGAAAGTCGCCGCCGGCACCACGCTCGATGACGGCGCCATCGCCGGCATGGATTGGCTGGCCGAAGGCGTCGAAGGCGATCTGCCGAAGTAAGATTTCAGAGGACAGATGTCGGATGACGGAGAGCGGGTTGCGCCTTCGTCATCCGGCGTCGCCTCACAAATACCAATCGTATTCCTGGGGCGAGATGCGGGTCTGGAATTTTTCCTGCGCCGCGCGCTTGAAATCGACATAAAGCGCGAGGAGATCGGGCGAAAGATAAGCTGGCAGAATTTTCGCCGCGGCGAGACGGTCGAGCGCCGCCGGAAACGCGAATGGCAAGGCGGGATCGGGCTTTTCGCCGGCATCGCCCATCGCGGCCGGTCCCGGATCGCGCTTCGTCTCGATGCCGTGGAGCATGCCGGCGAGAATGGCGGCGACGGCAAGATAGGGATTGGCATCGGCCCCGGCGACGCGATGCTCGATGCGCCGCGCTTTGCCTTGGCCCGCCGGAATGCGAAAGGCGACGGAGCGATTGTTTTCGCCCCAACTCGCATTGACCGGCACGTTGTGGCCGGGCCGATAGCGGCGGAAAGCATTGATATTGGCGCCGAAGAGCGCCATCGATTCCGCAAGGCTCGCGCGCAAGCCGCCGATCGCGTGGCGCAATAATTTTTCGCCCTTGGCGCCCGTTTCGCCGAAGAGATTGCGCCCTTGGCGATCGGTTAGGCTGACATGGATATGCATGCCGCTCCCCGCCCGGTCGAGGAAGGGCTTGGCCATGAAACTCGCCCGGTAATTCTGCGCGCGTGCCGTCGCCTGGATCGCGCGCTTCAGCAATAGAGCGTGATCGCAAGCGGCGAGACAATCGGCCTGATGATGGAGGTTGATCTCGAACTGGCCCGGCGCATATTCGGTGATCGCAGTCGAGGCGGGGATATTTTGCGCGGCGGCATGGGCGGCGACGGCCGCGATGAAGCGGCCGTAGGAATCGAGATCCTCCATGGAATAAGGCTGCTTGGAGGCTTCGCGTTTTCCGGTCGCCGGATTGAGCGGCGGTTGGGGCAGACCCTCCGCATCGCGTTCGGTATCGAGCAGATAGAATTCGAGTTCGACCGCCACCACCGGATAAAGGCCGCGCGCGTGCAATTTCCGCTCGATCGCGGCCAAGGCGGCGCGGGGGCAAAAGCGCGACGGCCGCCCGGCATTGGCATCGCCGGCGGGATCGTGCATTTGCAGCAGAATCTGCGCACTCGGAATCTCGGCCCAGGGAATGCCGGCCAGCCTGCCCGCGACCGGCCAGGCCGTACCGTCGGGATCGCCGATCGCGCCCGACCTTCCGCCGGGATCGAGATCGTCGCCCGTCGGGTCGAGGAAAAGCATGCAGCGCGGCATGTCGATCCCGCTCTGCCAGATTTTTCCTGCCGCATCGGCGGGGATTCGCTTGCCGCGCAAGGTCCCGTCGATATCGAAGATGAAGGCGTCGAGATGCCGGATATCGGGATGGCGGCGCAGAAAGTCGCGCCATTCCCGATCGGTCGCCCTTGACTTCCCGGTCATGGCTTTCGCGCGCGCGGTCTTTCGTTCCATTTCCGGTCGCTCCCGAATCGTCAAGCCGGCTTGCGGCCGGATAATTGCGCGTTCGCGCGGCGGCGCATCCGTTCCTCGCGCGCGCGGCGATAGGCGCGGATGAATTTCAAACTATAGCGATAGCCGAGCCAAGCCATCAGCGCCGACCACGGCAAGGAGCCCAGCCACATGGCAAGACCCCAATCGAGGATGATGACATCGGCCATGATGCGCAATTGTTCCCAAAGGCTTTGATCGCCATGGAAAGCCTGAAGCCAGAGATCGCGGAACCGCTGATAGCCGGAAAGATCCGACCAATGACCGAGCAGAATTTGCCCCGTGAGGTAAAAGACGTAATAGCAGGGAACCGCCGTGAAGACATTGGTCGTCCAGGTCCAGGCGAGCCCCAGGATCAAGCTGAAATCCCACTTGAAGAAACGCCGCATCGCCAGCCAAGTTACAAAGACGAGCGGCATCTGAATGCCGACCGAAGGCGTGAAGGCCCAAGCCAAGCCGATCGCCGTTCCGCGCGCGGAATATTCCGGGGAATGGCGCGATCGCATCAACGGAATGACCAGGCGATAGCGGATCAAGCGCGCGAGGCGATGCCAAAGGGAAGAAGATCGCGGCATGAACGGGACGGACTCCTATTGACCGTTGAGAATGTGAGGGTTCGGCCTGGGAATGGCAAGAGCGCGCGCCGTCGCACCTTTGCCGATGGCGCCAATCCTTCAGGGTTGGCTCGCGACGTCGAGCTCGGCGATCAAACCCTGGGCCGCTTCGGCGACGGGCGTCGCGGGGGCGAGGAGGGCGGCTTGCAACAAAGCGCGACGGGCGGCCGGTTTATCGCCGCGCGCCTTTTCCAACCGACCGAGTTCGAGCCAGGCCTTGGCTTCCTTGGGGTCGAGCGCTAGGGCGCGGTCGAGATCGCTTCTGGCCTCGTCCAGGCGGTCGAGATGGATAAGGGCGGAAGCGCGATAAGCGAGGATTTCGGCATCGGGCGGCGCCAATTTCAGGGCCCGGTCGAGATCGGCGAGCGCTTCCGCATATTGTCCGGCGCTGCCGTAATTGAGCGCACGATCGATCAGAAGATCGAGATTTTCCGGCATCAATTCGAGACCGCGATTTTGATCGGCGAGCGCGCGATCGGGCTTGCCGGCGGCAATCCAGGCCTGCGCCGCCTGGGCCAGCAAATCGACCGCACGGGCAAGCGCGCGGCGGGGTTGATCGGCGGCCAAGCGTTCGAGGGCAAGCGCGCCGTCTTCGATTTCGCCGATACCGATCAAAGCCAGCGCCTGGCAATGGCGCGCGGCATCGCCGCCGCTTTGGCGCTCCCAGGCGATGGCGCCGGCCAAGGCTTCGTTGGGATCCTGCGCGACGAGGTCGAGGCAGGCGCGATATTCCGCCGCCTCGCGTTCCGCATCGGGCGGGGGCGCATCCTGCGCCCAAGCGGAAAGGCCGATCGCGGCAAGGCCGGTCGTAAGCGCCAGGACGCAAAACCCGATCCGCCGAGGATAACCCATCTTGCCACCTCAGTTGCGATCATGCCTTCATGCAAGCGGGCGGCGGAAAAGGCAAGCGGCGATGACGGCCAATCCCAAACTCTTCTGTTTCGGCCTCGGCCGCAGCGCGCTCCATCTGGCGGTCGGGCTGCAGGCGCGCGGCTGGCGCATCGCCGGCACCTGCCGGTCGCCGGAAAAGGCGGCGTCGCTTGCCGCGCGCGGCATCGCCGCGCGGCTTTTCGACCGTGCGCATCCGCTCGAAGATTTTGCGGCGGATTTTGCCGATGTCACGCATCTGCTCGTCTCCGTGCCGCCGGACGAAGCGGGCGATCCCGTTCTCGATTCGCATGGCGCGGCAATCGCCGATCTCGCGACGCATCTGCAATGGATCGGCTATCTTTCAACGACAGGGGTCTATGGCGATCGCGGCGGGGGTTGGGTCGACGAAACGAGCGAGCTTCGCCCCAGCGGCGCGCGCGGCCGGCGCCGCGTCGCCGCCGAGATCGCTTGGCGCGATCTGCCGCTTGCCGCGCATATTTTCCGCCTCGCCGGCATTTACGGCCCCGGCCATTCCGCGCTCGATGCCTTGCGCGCGGGGCGCGCCCAGCGCATCCTGAAACCGGGTCAAGTCTTCAGCCGCATCCATGTCGCCGATATCGCCGCGATTCTCGAAGCCTCGATGGCGAAGCCTAATCCCGGCGCGATCTATAACGTTTGCGACGACGATCCCGCCCCGCCCGCCGATGTCATCGCCTATGCCGCCGAATTGCTCGGTATCGCGCCGCCGCCGCTCGTGCCCTTCGCCGAGGCCGAGCTTTCGCCGATGGCACGGAGCTTCTACGACGACAATAAACGCGTCGATAATCGGCGGGTGAAAAGCGAGCTCGGCATCGCGCTCATCTATCCCAGCTATCGCGAGGGCCTCATGGCTTTACTCGCTGCCGGTTATTGAGGGAGCATAAACTCTTCCAGCCCCGCCAGGATCAGCGCGATATCTTGCGGCCGGGAAAGGCGATGATCGCCGTCTTTGATGAAAGTCAGGCGGCAATCCGCGCCCGTGTAAATTTCGGCGAGGCGCAAGGCGGTGGCGGCCGGCACTTCGCGATCGGCGAGGCCCTGGAAAAGCCGCATCGGAATATCGAGGGCAAGCGGCGCGCGGAGCAGAAGATGCGCGCGCGCCTCGACGACGAAATCCCGGCTAAGATAAAGCGGCGGCGATCCCGGTGCGGCGATATCGATCTTGCCTTCGCGCGCGAAAGCCGCGCGTTCGGCCGCATTCAGGCGATCCCAGATCAAATCCTCGGTAAAATCGGGCGCGGCGGCGATGCCGATCAAGGCGCGGATACGCTGCGGCCGCGCTTGGGCGAGATGCAGCATCAGCCAGCCGCCGAGCGAGGAACCGACGACGATCTGCGGCCCCGTCGTCAGGCGATCGAAAACAGCCAGCGCTTCGCGGCGCCAATCGCCGATCCGCCCGTCGGCGAAATCGCCCGTGGATTGCCCATGGCCGGAATAATCGAAACGCAGGAAAGCAAAGCCGCGCGCTTGGGCATGGGCCGCGAGCGCGCTCGCCTTGCTGCCGGTCATGTTGGAAGCGAGACCGCCGAGGAAGATTACTCCGGGCTGCCTCGAGTTTTCGCTTGGCGCGGCGATGCGGCGAAAGGCGATGGATTGCCCCCGGCCGAGATCGAGATGGCCGCTTTCTTCCCTAGGCAACGATTCCGCCATGGCGATCCCTCCCTTGCGATGCCGTCATCCTATCACGATCGGGCCTCAATTCCGCCGCGATCCGCCATCAGCCTCGCGATCGCGATAGAATCGAGCGAGGGCAAGATGGAACTCCAGCAAACCCCATTCTATTTCCTGCGGCATGGCGAGACCGAATGGAATCGCTCAGGACTCATCCAGGGGCGCCGCGACATTCCGCTGAATGCGCGCGGCATCGCCGAGGCGCGAAGCGCACGCGACCTACTGCAAGGCGCGGGAATTGCGACGATCTGCACGAGCCCGCTGCAACGCGCGCTCCTCACGGCGGAGATTATCGCCGCCGGGCTGCATCTTCCGCTTCATATCGTTCCCGAACTCGCCGAATGCGATTTCGGCCGGGCCGAGGGGCGGCGCAAGGGATTATGGCTCGAACATTGGCGGCGCGGGTCTCCAGCGGAAGATAGCGAAGCCGGCGACCGGCCCGATGGCGAAACCTATATCGCCTTTCTGGAACGCGCGCTGATCGGCGTGAACAAAGCCCTGACGCGACCGGGGCCGGTTCTGATCGTCGCCCATGGCGGCATCTACGAGGCGGTCGAACGCCAGACCGGAATTTTCGCGGGCGCCGGTTTCGGGCTACCGAATGCGCTGCCGATCCGCCACGACCCGCCGGCGGCGCCCTTGCTGCCCTGGCGCGTCCAGCCTTGCCCGGGACCTATTTCCGCCGCCGCAAGCTCGGTCGCTTGGCGGCGATCCTTTTCGGCAGAGCGCGCGGCGCCGGCGGCCGAGTGATGATCTTCGGCGCCGATTTCGTCGCCATGATTTTCCGCCAATCGCGGATGAAGGCGAAGAGCGCGCGCAAGCCCAGGGGTTCGCCGCCATCCGGCCGACCGGGCTTATTGCCGGAGACCCAGGCCATGGTATCGATATGCATCCATTTGGTTTCCGGCGAAACGAATTCGGCGAGATAAAGCGCCGCCGTGATCGACCCGGCGAAAGAGGAATCCGAGCAATTGCCGATATCGGCGACCTTGCTGTCCAACATGCGGCGATAGGGTTTCCAGAGCGGCAGGCGCCATAGGGGATCGTCCTCGCTGCGGCCATGGCGCAGCAGCGCTTCCGCGAGATCGTCGTCATTGGCAAAGAGCGCCGGGAGATCGGGGCCGAGCGCGACGCGCGCCGCCCCGGTCAGCGTCGCCATGTCGATCATGAGATCGGGCTTGTCCCGATCGGCCTCGGCCAAAGCGTCGCAGAGGATGAGGCGGCCTTCGGCATCGGTATTGCCGATCTCGACAGTGATGCCCTTCTTGGTGCGGATCACGTCCCAGGGGCGATAGGCATTGCCGGAAACGGCGTTCTCGACGATGGGCACCAAGAGCCGCAGGCGCAGATCGAGCTTGGCCTTCATGATCATTTGCGCCAAGGCGATGACGCTCGCCGCCCCGCCCATGTCCTTTTTCATCATCAGCATATTGGCGGCGGATTTGAGATCGAGTCCGCCCGAATCGAAACAGACGCCCTTGCCGATGAGAACGAGGCTGGGTCCGCTTTCGCCCCAGGAAAGATCGACAAGACGCGGCGCCTTGGCGGCGGCGCGGCCGACGGCATGGATGGTGTTGAAGCCGCGCGCGAGCAAATCCTCGCCGACAATGGTCTCGATCTTGGCGCCGAAATCGCGCGCCATCGCCTCGATGGCGGCGGCGAGCTCGGGCGGGCCCATATCCTCGGCCGGGGTGTTGATGAGATCGCGCGCGAGGCCGATTGCCGTCACTAGACTGCGGATGTGATCGCGATCCGCCGCTTTCGGCCAAAGCAGGCGCGCGAAATCGCGGCTCTTCGATTTGTAGCGGCCGAAACGATAGCAGCCCATCGCCCAGGCGAAGGCGTAAGCCTCGGCGAGCGGGGCGGAAAGATCTTCCGGCAGGCGATAGATGCCGGTCGGCAAGGCGCCGGGAAGGACGGCCAAGGACCAGCGATCGATCCCGTCCTCGACCCCGACCAGAACGCGCGAAGGGCGACCGCGCCCGTCGGGCAGCAGGCAGAAACTTCCCGGCTTCGCGGAAAAATGCGCGGCCTTGACCCAGGCTTGAACCTGAGCGGATTGGGCTTTGGTCCAGGCGGAAAATCCGCGCGGCGTTAGGGGTTCGATCGGCGTCGATTTGCCGGCGCGAGCGACGAGATGGTCGAGCAAGGCGCTCTCCTTTTCGCGAAACAATGGGCGATTGTAACCGCCTTGCCGGTCGTGGGATAGTCGGCACTCCTTGGTTTTCGCAATTTCGGAGGGGCGGCGATGGCGGAGCTCGTTCTTTACGTCGGCAATAAGACTTATTCGTCCTGGTCGCTGCGGCCCTATCTCGCTTTGAAGGCGACGGGGGCGCCCTTTCGCGAGATCGTCATTCCGCTCCGCCAAAGCGATACGGCGGCGGCGATCCGCGCGCATTCGCCCTCGGGCAAGGTGCCGGCGCTCGAACATGGCGAGGTTCGGGTTTGGGAAAGCCTCGCGATCTGCGAATATCTGGCCGAACTTTTCCCCAGCTCCGGCTTATGGCCGCAAGCGGCGCCGGCGCGGGCGGTCGCGCGGTCGATCGCCAGCGAAATGCATGCCGGCTTCCAAGCCTTGCGCCAGAATCTGCCGATGGATCTCGCGCGCGATCGGCGGGCGCAATCGCGGGCCGATCTCGTGCGGCCCGATATCGAACGCATCCGGACGATCTGGCGGGAGATGCGCGAAAAATTCGGCGCTTCCGGCGTCAATGGGCCGGGTCCCTTCCTCTTCGGCCGATTCTCGATCGCCGATGCCATGTATGCGCCGGTCGCGACGCGCTTTCGCACCTATGGCGTCGAACTCGACGACATCGGCAATGCCTATATGCAGGCGATCTTCGCCTGGCCGGCTTTCCGCGAATGGGAGGCGGCGGCGAAGGCCGAGCCTTGGATCATCGAATACGATTTGCCGCCGCGCTGACGAAAATGCGCGACCCCGAATCCGATCTCGACCCGCCGATTCTGCGCGACGAGGCGCCGTCCCTCGCTTTGCGCCGGACGGCGGCGGTGGCGCCCTATGCCATGTTTGCTATCGTCTTCCTCGGCGCCTGGCTATGGCGGCCGCCGACGACGCCGACGGAAATGGAAACTTTGGCCGCCGCTTGGCATATGTGGCGCGAGGGTTTCTGGCTGCCTTTGCGCCAGGGCGAAATCGCGGCGCAGATTCCGCCCTTGCATCTTTGGCTCATTCTCGCGGGCTGGAAGCTCTTCGGCTTGGGCGATGCCTGGCCGCGCGCCTTGAGCGCGCTTTGCAGCCTCGCCAGCCTATGGCTGATCGGCCGCACGGCGCGCATCATCTGGCCGCATCGGGCGACGACGGCGCGCTTCGCGCGCTTGCTGCTGGCCGGGCTCGGCGGTTTCGTGCTGATCGTGACGCTCGTCCAGGCCGAACCCATCGGCCTCCTTGCCCTTCAATTCGGCTTTCATGCGCTGATGCGCCTTTGGCAGATGCCGGACGATGCGGGGCCGATGTCCCGCGCCTTCTGGTGGGCGGCCTTCGCGCTCGGCGTGACGGCCTCGGTCTTCGCCTTGGGTGCGGCGCTTTTTCTTCTGCTGCCGCCTTTGGCGATCCTGCTGCCGGCGATCGTCGTTCTTCGCCCCGCAACGCGGCCGACGCGTCTTCTCGGCTGGTATCTGCCGCTCGGCCTCGCGCTCGGCTTCGCGCTCGCCGCGCTGTTCTTTTGGCTGCGTCTCGTCGGCGGCGACTGGCTCGCTTTCGGCAATGGCTGGCTCGATCCCGCGACCGAAGCCGCGCGGCGGGAAATCTGGTCGCTGCTGCTGGTGCCGATTTTGCTTTATCCCTGGATTGGCTGGAAGACGCTCTGGCGCGCCTTGCAACGCCAGGCGCGCGATCGCTTCGGCCCGGGCCTGCGCCTCGCCGGATGTTTTCTGGCGCTTGCCGCTTTTTCGGGATTCGTCGGCGGCTGGCAATTGCAAGGTCAGGCGCCGATCATCCTGCCGCTTTCGCTGATCGGCGCGCGCTTGCTCGCGACGCAGGAAATCAAGGCGAAGGATTTCCACGCCGCCTTTCCCGCCTTGTTGGCGCTTTTCGTCGGCCTCTTTTTCTTCCTCATGAATATCGTGCCGACGGCGCATCTCGATGCGCTTTGGCGCGACGTATTCGGCGTTGCCTTGCCGATCTGGCTGGGCGGGATCGGTCTCGTTTCGGGCCTAGTCCTGCTGGTCGCGGGCTATGCCATCGCCAATCTTTCGCCCCGCCATCTCTTCGCTCGCGTCATTCAGGTCGCCAGTTTGCCGGTGCTGCTCGCCACCTGTCTCAATATCGAATTTCCCTATAACCTGCGTTATTTCTTCGATCTGCAGCCGGTCGCGGCGCGGCTCGCCATTCTCGAAAATGCCGGTCAGCCGATCGCCGTCTTCGGCCCCTATCGCGGCGAGTTCGATTATTTCGGTCGCCTGACCTTGCCGCCGGCCAAACTCCTCGACCGCCAAGCGGCGCTCGCCTGGGCGGAAGATCACCGCAACGGCGTCATCGTCAGCTATTTCGAAGGCTCGCCCATTCGCCTGCCGGCCTTGCCGATCTATCGCGGCGTCGCGCGCGATCGCTGGGTCGCGATCTGGCCGGCGGCGGCGATTATCGCGACGGAGGGCGGCGCGCTCGATCCCGCCTTTTGATCGATAAGGCCGGCTTAGGGCGCGGCCGGCGCGCCCCAGACCACGCGATAACGAACGGCGAGACCGTCGGGCCCCGATTCCCGCGCCGCGGCGGGATTGGCGGCGGCGGTCAGCCAATCGCTCCAGGCGGGATTGGCGGGATCGAAAGGCGGCTGAAAAGTCGCGTAAATGAAGACCTGCTGATAACTCCAGCCGCTCGCATAAAAGTAAGTATCGCTGCGCGTGGTAAAAAGATCGACGCGGCCGGGGTAAATCCAGCGTCCGCCTTCCTGGCGCTTGGCGGCGATGTCGAGATCGACGCGCAAGGAACCCGCATCGCGCGTCGAAAGCAGGAATTGCAAGCCGCCGGGCAAAGCGTTGTCGGGAACGAAATCCGGCGTTAGACGCAATTCGACCTCAAGCGCCAAGGGCCGCCCGTCGATCTCGGGCGCCCGATCGCCTCCGACAGTTCCGGCGAGCCAAGCGATGGCGCCGGCCGCACCGATCGCTCCGACGGCAATCGCCAGGGAAAGGCCGAGGCCGCGCAGGAGCCCGGATTGTCCTAAATAGCGGCAAACGAAAATGCCGATGGCGATGCCGAGGACGAAAGCGAGCAGGCTCATCAGCATCACGAAGGCCGCGCCCTGGAGATCGACATTCGAAATGTTGAGCCAATCGGCGGCGCGATCGGCGACGAAATAGGCGACGATGGCGGCAATGGCGCCGGTCACGAGGCCGACGAAAATCGCGCTCCCCCAACCCATGACTTTCTCCTTTTGGCCGGATATTCGGCGAATCTTACACGATTATCTTCCGTCGCGCATCTTTCGTCGGCTCGCCGGAGATTGGGGGACGGCATATCGCCAAAACCCGATGGCGGCCGCTAATCCCAGGAATTCGGCCAGGAAGAAAACCGGCAGATCGGCCGGGCGAATGCCGGCGAAGGTATTGGTCAAGGATCGCGCGATGGCGATGGCGGGATTGGCAAAGGCGGTTGAAGACGTGAACCAATAGGCGCCGAGGATATAAAGGCCGATCCGCGCCGCGATTCGATCCGGCGTCGTTTGGGCGCCGGCTTGAATCGTCAGCAGCAAGCCGAAGGCGGCGACGCCTTCGCCGATCGCGATGCCAAGGCCGCCGCGATTCCGTTGCGAAATTTCGAAGAGCGGCAAATCGAACATCGCATGAGCGAGCATCGCTCCGCCCATGCCGCCGAGGATTTGCGCCAGGATATAGGCTAGGCAATCGCGGCCGGCAAGGCGCCGCTGCCAGAAGCTATAAAGGCTGACCAGGGGATTGAAATGCGCGCCCGAGATCGGCGCTAGGATCGCGATCAGCACGATCAGAATGGTGGCGCTGGCCATGGCATTGGCGAGAAGAGCGATAGCGGCATTGCCGCCGGCAAGCCGCTCGGCCATGATTCCCGAACCAATGATGGCCGCGGCCAACAGGGCGCTGCCCAGGGCTTCGGCGGCGAAGCGCCGGGGTAGGTCCGCAGCCAGCGGGCTTTCCGTCATGCGCTACGCTTTTCGGCCGGCCGGCAAGGAATCGCCGATGCGGGCCATTTCGCGCTGCGCGGCCAAGCGGTCGAGCCCAGCCAAGGGCAGAGCGCAGAAGATTTTGATCCGTGTTTCGATCTCCCGGAAGGTTTCGGCGAATATCGCGCGGATTTCCGCTTCGTTGCCCGTGGCGGCCGCTGGGTCGCGGAAGCTCCAATGCGCCGTTATCGGTTGGCCCGGCCAAAGGGGACAAACCTCTCCGGCGGCCGAATCGCAAACCGTGATGACGAAATCGAGTTCCGGCGCTTCCGGCCTGGCGAATTCTTCCCAGCTTTTGCTGCGCAAATCCCCGATCGGCAGGCCAGCGCGCATCAGCAGATCGAGGGCGAAGGGGTGGACGCGGCCCTTGGGGTGGCTGCCGGCGCTGAAGGCGCGATAGCGCCCGCGCCCCCAAACATTCAGCAATGCTTCGGCCGTGATGCTGCGCGCCGAGTTGCCGGTGCAAAGAAAGAGAACCCGCCGCAATCGCGTCGGCGAAGCGTTGCTCATCGGAGCGCATCCTTGCGCGGCGCATTTTTCCGCTTGGCTTTCGTCGTGCTTTTCCCGTCCCGCGTCGTGGGAAAGCAGCGTTCCGGTTTTCCCTGACAGCAATCCCGCTTCAGAAAATCGAGCAAAGCTGCGATGCCGGCAAGATCGGCGGCATAAACGATCGAACGGCCTTCGCGGCGCGCTCGCGCTAAACCGCTGCGGCGAATCTCGGCTAGATGAAACGACAAGGTCGGCGCGGCGATGGCGAGTTCGGCGGCGAGGGCTCCGGCGGCAAGCCCATCGGGGCCAGCGCGCATCAGGCGGCGGAAAACGGCCAAACGCGCGGGATGCGCCAAGGCGGAGAAAGCAGCAATCGCTTTTTTTATTTTCATAGTTCTAGAATTATAGAAATGAAGACGAATCGTCAAGATTAGCGGAAGCGTGCCGATTTAAGCCTTCTTTCTTCGTTCAGATCGCGCGCGTCGCCTGGGTCAGCCAAAGGCGCGTCGCCGCGTCGAGATCGGAAGCGAGGCTCTCGCGGACGCGAGCGTGATAGGCATTGAGCCAGGCGATTTCATCCTCGCGCAACAAGGATTTTTCGACGAGTGCAAGATCGATCGGCGCCAAGGTGAGCGTTTCGAATTCCAGCATGCCCGGATGATCGGGTGCCGGTTGGACGGCGACGAGATTCTCGATGCGGATACCGAACTCGCCTTCCTTGTAATAGCCGGGCTCGTTGGAAAGGATCATGCCGGGCAGAAGCGCCGTGCGATTGGCAACCTTGGAAATGCGCTGCGGTCCCTCATGCACCGAAAGATAGGACCCGACGCCATGGCCGGTGCCGTGATCGTAATCGAGGCCGGCATCCCAAAGCGGTCGGCGCGCCAAGGCATCGAGCTGGCTTCCCGTCGTGCCTTCGGGAAAGCGCGCCGTCGCCAGCGCGATATGGCCCTTGAGGACGCGGGTGAAGCGATCCTTCATCTCGGCGCTGGGATTGCCGATGGCGATCGAGCGCGTGATATCGGTCGTGCCGTCGGGATATTGCCCGCCCGAATCGATGAGATAGATCGAATCCTTGGGGATCGGCCGATTGCTGGCGGGCGTCGCCTTGTAATGGCAGATCGCGCCATGCGCGCCGGCGGCCGAGATCGAATCGAAGGAAAGATCGCGTAAATTCGCATCCTCGCGGCGGATGGCGGAGAGTTTTTCCTGCGCCGCGATTTCGTCGAGATCGCCCGAGGCCGCCGCTTTTTCCAGCCAAGCGAGGAAGCGGGTGACGGCGCGGCCGTCGCGGCGATGCGCTTTGCGCGCGCCTTCGATCTCCGCCGCGTTCTTCGTCGCTTTGGGCAGCGCGCAGAGGCATTCCCCGATTTCGATTTCGGCGCCCGCTTCGGCGAGGCGGTCGAAAATCCATTGGCTGCCGGTCGCCGCATCCATCGCGACGGCGGCCTTGCCCAGCGAACGCAAGGCGCCGGCGAAATCGGCCATCGGGCGGACCGCAACTTCGTTGCCGAGATGGCGGCGCGCGGCTGCGGTCAATTTGCGTTCGTCGATGAAGAGATCGACCTTGGCATCGTCGCCGAGAATGGCGAAGCCCAGCGCGAAAGGCGTGCGCGGGACGTCGGCGCCGCGAATGTTGAGCAGCCAGGCGAGCGAATCCGGAGCCGAGATGACGGCCGCGCGTTTTCCCTCGGCGGCGAGTTTCCGCGCGATCGCCGCGCGCTTTTCGGCGGCGCTTTTTCCGGCATGGCGAAGATCGTGCGGTCGCACGGGCGAGATCGGCGCCGCCGGGCGATCCCGCCAGACGGCATCCAGCGGATTGTCGTCGAGCGCCGCCCAGAACGCGCCGGCTTTCGCCACGGCGGCGCCATAACGTTTGGCTTGATCGACGGTGAGAAGACGGGGATCGAAACCGATTCTTTGCCCCGCGCGCAGATTTTGGGCGAGCCAGGTTTCCGGCGGTTCGGCGATCAAATGGCGGATCGCGAAAATTTCCGCATCGACTTCTTGCCGAACCTGAATCGTATAGCGCCCATCGACGAAGATCGCCGCGCGATCCTCGAGAACGATCGCCAATCCCGCCGAC
Organism: uncultured Rhodospirillaceae bacterium; assembly: GCA_964415425.1. GTDB lineage: Bacteria > Pseudomonadota > Alphaproteobacteria > Dongiales > Dongiaceae > Dongia. The sequence goes on from CAYQAG010000006.1 coordinate 25,145, forward strand.
CCGGTAAAGCCGCTGATATAAGCGAGGCGCTGGGCATTGGCCGGCACATATTCGCCCTGATGTTCGTCGGCGCGGGGGATGAGGAAACCGGCAAGATCCCGCCGCTTCAATTCCGCGCGGAGAGCGGCGAGGCGCGATCGCGTATCGCCCTCGAACCCGGCCCGCCGGTCGCTTTCGAAGGCGTGGCGCTCGGCCAGAAGACGGGCGCGCAATTCCGCATCCGGCGCCTCGGCGACAAGATCGGCCCAGTCCTCGCCCGCTTCCGGGATCGGGGCGGCGGCGATCCCCGGCAGCAAGGCGACAAGCCCGGCCGCATCGATTCGCGCCCCTTTGCGGGTCAAAAGGGGGCCGATTTCGGCTATGAATTCGCTAGAGTTCTCTTTTTGTGCCATGAGCCTAACAATCTTGAAAACGACACATTTTTGCCATGCCATGCCATTTTTGCACTCTACTTCTTAGCACATGCGCAGAATGCAATGGTGCAATGCAGCAAAGCCCCTCCCGGCACCGCATGGCCGCACCTATATTTGCCACTGTGTGGACCGATAGCAATAGGGCTGTCGGTCGGACAATCGGATTGGAGATTATTATGAATCGGATCATCTTGCAGGATCAGACGCTGTCGAATGCCGCCCATTCCCGGATGGCCCCGGCGACCGGAAAAGCGGAGAGCGGTTTTGCCGCCCTCGCGCGGTTCCTGGGCGCCGTTCTCGCCGCCGCTCGCGGCTATATCGCGCGGAAATCGGTCGAGCGGCAATTGAAGGCTCTCGACGATCGCCTGCTGGCCGATATCGGTTTGACGCGGGGCGAGATTCCGGCGGCGGCGAAAGCGCTAGCCGGCGCGAAGGTCGATCTTTTCGCCGAAACGAGCCGCCTTGTCGTGCGTCTCGTCATTCGCCCGCTGGCGCAGTGGAAGCATCGTCGCGACGTCTACAATCAGCTGATGTCGCTCGACGATCGCATGTTGGCGGATATCGGCCTGACGCGTTTCGGCGTCGCCGAATTCGTCGCCAAGCTCGGTCGCGAGATCGAGCCCGCGCTCCCCGTCGCCTTGCGCGCCATGGAGCACGACATGACGGCGCCCTTGCGCGCCTGGCGCGTCGCGCGCGTGACGGAAAAGGCCCTGACCGGTCTTAGCGATCGTCAGCTGCGCGATATCGGCGTCATGCGCACGGATATCGTCGAGCTTGCCGAGACGCTGGCGGAGAAAGCCTTGCTGGCGGCCAACGGCAATCGTCCGGCGGCTCCGCTCAAGGCGGCTTGATTGCGAAAACTCGTAGCGGCGCGATCTCGGCGCCGTTAACGCGAAGACGATAACGGCGATTTCGGAGCGATCCGAGATCGCCGTTTTTCTTTGCGGAGAACGAGAACCGACCAATCGTTGCGCCGGCGCCGAAAATCGAGCGCGAACCCCGCCGCGCCATAGGCGTCGAGTACCGCTTTTTCCTGTTCGCGGAGAAGGCCGGAGAGAACCACGCGACCCGATCGCGCCGCATGGCGCGCGAAGGCCGGCGCCAAGGCGATCAAAGGATTGGCGAGGATATTGGCGACGATGAGATCGTAAGGCGAGGCGTTGCGAATGGCGGCGGCGCGGCAGCCCTCGGATTTGACGATGCGGATTTGCCGCGCAAGACCGTTGATCGCCGCATTCTCGCGCGCGACGCGAACGGCATCCTTATCGTTATCGCCGGCCAGGACCGGAACGCCGAAGAGATGCCAAGCGGCGAAGGCGAGAATGCCCGTTCCGGTGCCGATATCGAGCGGCTTGCGCGGCCGGAAGCCCATGCGTTTCAGGCGCAGCATCGCCGCGATGCAGCCCGATGTCGTTTCGTGCCTTCCCGTGCCGAAAGCGATCCCGGCATCGATTTCGAGCGGGATTTTGTTTCCCGTCGGGCGATGGCGATCGTGTTCGCCATGAATGAGGAATGGCCCGATGGCAAGAGGCGGCAATCCCTTGCGGCTTTCCGCCAGCCAATCCTTGGGCGGCAAAGGCGCGATGACGGGCATTCCCAAGCCATAGGGGCGCAAGGCGGCGGCAAGGCGTCGGCGCGACGGGCGGCGCTTTCCGATTGCCTCGATCGTCCAGCCTTTCCCGCCATCCTTCTCGAAACTCGACAGGGCTTCGCCGAAATTCTCGAAGACGGCTTCGACGGCCAGCCGCATCGCTTCCGCCGGGCGAATCGGAAAATCGAGGCGGATCGACCACAGGGACGGCGCCAAGCGCGGGTTCGGTTTCATCTCACCCCGCTTGTTCGGCGGGCCGCACGAAACTCGCCATCACCTTTTTCGACCCCGCTTTGTCGAAGGCGATGTCGAGCTTGTCGCCATCGGCGGCGATGACGCGGCCATAGCCGAATTTCTGATGGAAGATGCGCCGCCCGGGCGGATAGGCGCCCATCGTCTCGCGCCGCGTTTCGGGCGAGGACGCGGCGAAGGGGCTAAGCGGCGAAGCACCGTCGCGCCGGAGCGGTGCGAGATCGGGAAAACGCGGATTCGGGCGAATCTCGCGCGCGAAGAGTCGATCGTCGCGGCGGTCGATATGCTCGGCCGGCAATTCGGCGATGAAGCGCGAGGGCAGGGAATTCTGCCATTGATGATGAATCCGCCGACTGGCGGCATGCGCGATGACGGCAAGGCGGCGCGCGCGCGTCAACCCGACATAAGCGAGGCGGCGTTCTTCCTCCAACCCCTTCATGCCTTTTTCCTCAAGGGCGCGGGGATGCGGAAATAGTCCTTCTTCCCAACCCGGCAGGAAGATGATCTCGAATTCCAGTCCCTTGGCGCCGTGCAGCGTCATCAGCGTCACCTGATCCTGCGGCGCGGCTTCGGCATTTTCCATGACGAGGGCGACATGATCGAGAAACGCGGCGAGCGAGGGGAAATCCTCGAGCGCGCGCAGCAATTCCTTCAGATTCTCCAAACGCCCCGGCGCCTCGACGGATTTGTCCTGGCGCCAGAGCGCGACATAGCCCGATTCTTCGAGCACCGTTTCGGCCAATTCGACATGCGGCTTTTCGCCGGCGAAATCGCGCCAGCGCGCCAAATCGGCGAGGAAGGCGCCGAGCGCGCGCCGCGCCGCCGGCTTCATCTCGTCGCTTTGGATGAGTCGCGCTCCGGCGCGGGCGAGCGAGATTCCTTGCGCGCGCGCCAATTCGTGCAATTGCCGCAGACTGGTTTCGCCGATGCCCCGGCGCGGCAGATTGACGATGCGCTCGAAAGCGAGATCGTCGTCGGGTTGCTGGACGAGGCGCAGATAAGCCAGCGCATCGCGGATTTCCTGGCGCTCGTAAAATCGCGGGCCGCCGATGACACGATAGGGAAGGCCGCGCTCGATGAAGCATTCCTCGAATTCGCGCGATTGGAATCCGGCGCGGATGAGAATCGCCATGTCGCCGAGGCGCGCGCCCTTACGTTGTTCGGCTTCGATCTCGTCGGCGATCTCGCGCGCTTCCGCGCCGCCGTCCCAGGCGGCGATCAGGCGGACGCGCTCGCCCTCGGCGCGCTCCGTCCATAAGGTCTTGCCCAGCCGATCGACATTGTGCGCGATCAGGCCGGAGGCGGCGGCAAGGATATGCGGCGTCGATCGGTAATTTTGTTCGAGGCGGATGATCCGCGCTTCCGGGAAATCGGTTTCGAATTTAAGGATATTCTCGACCTCGGCGCCGCGCCAGCCATAGACCGATTGATCGTCGTCGCCGACGCAGCAGATATTCTTGGCGCCGCCCGAAAGCGCTCTTAGCCAAAGATATTGTGCGACGTTGGTGTCCTGATATTCGTCGACCAGGAGATAGCGGAATTGCTTCTGATAGCGCGCGAGAATTTCGCCGGATTTGCGGAAGATCGCGAGATTGTGCAGCAGAAGATCGCCGAAATCGCAGGCATTGAGCGTCAGCAGGCGATCCTGATAGAGCCGATAAACGTTGAGGATGCGCCCGCCCGCGAGATCGGCCAATTCGGCCGGGCTCACTTGATCGGGGCCGAGGCCGCGATCCTTCCAACGTTCGATCGCGCCATGGACGAGGCGCGCCGGCCAGCGTTGCGAATCGAGATTTTCCGCCTGCAAAATTTGCTTTAGCAGGCGCAGCTGATCGTCCTGATCGAGGATGGTGAAATTCGGTTTCAAGCCGACGATTTCGGCATGCTGGCGGAGCAAGCGCGCGGCGAGCGCATGGAAGGTGCCGAGCCACCAGCCTTCGACCGGTCGCCCGAGAATCGCGGCGATCCGCGTCTTCATTTCGAGCGCCGCCTTATTGGTGAAGGTGACGGCGAGGATTTGACTGGGCCAAGCGCGATTCTCGGCCAGGATATGCGCGAGACGCGCCGTCAGCACTCGCGTCTTGCCGGTGCCGGCGCCCGAAAGCACCAGGACCGGCCCGTCGAGCGCGAGGACGGCTTCGCGCTGGCGGTCGTTGAGGGCGGCGAGATAATCCGGCGCGGCCTTCTGCTCCCCCGCGAAAAGATCGGCGGGAAGATCGGAAGCAAGCGGCATCGCGGGGGCGGGCGACTCGATCATGCCCGGTTTATAGCATGGGCAAGCCGGCTTGACAGGCGAAGGCGCGATAGGCTTGGCTCATTGCCGGAATAGGGGGATTTTCATGACCGCCAAGATGATCGACCGCATCGCGCTGGCCTCGATGAGCCCGGGCACGAGCCGGCATCTGGTCGCCCATCGTTACGGCCGGCCGGGCGCCAGGCCCAAGGCCTATATCCAATGCTCGATCCATGCCGACGAGATTCCGGCCATGCTGGCCGGGCATCATCTGATGCGCGAGCTCGATCGCGCTTCGGCCGAGGGGCGCATTTTGGGCGAGATCGTGCTGGTGCCCGTCGCCAATCCGATCGGCCTCGCGCAGAATGTGAATGGCGTCCATCCCGGCCGCTACGAAATGCGCGGCGGCGGCAATTTCAATCGCAACTGGCCCGATCTCACGCGGAGCTTGGCCGAGGCGGTCGCGGCGAAGCTCGGCCCCGATCCCGAACAGAACGTCGCCGTCATCCGCGCCGAACTCGGGGCGCGCATCGCCGCCCTCGAACCCGAAGCGGAATGGCCGCAATTGCGCCGCGAACTTTACCGCCTCGCTTACGACGCGGATATCGTGCTCGACATGCATTGCGACGACGACGCCTTGATGCATATCTATCTCTCGCCGGATTTCTGGCCGGCGGGCGCCGATCTTGCCGCCGATCTCGGCGCGCGCGCCATTTTGCTCGCCGACGAATCGGGCGGGAATTGTTTCGAGGAGACGTTCTTCCTCGCCTATCAACATCTCGCGCGCCATTTCGCCGGGCGGTTCCCGATCCCGCTCGCCACCATGACCTCGACCGTCGAATTTCGCGGTCAGGCCGATGTCGGCGACGCATGGGGCGAGAAGGACGGCCAAGCGCTCTTCCGGTTCCTGCAACGCCGCAAGATCGTGGCGGGCGATCCCGGCCCCTTGCCGGCTTTGCTCGGCGCGGCGACGCCGCTCGATGCCGCCGATTATTCGCGCGCGAAATCCGCCGGCATTCTCGCCTATGCGGTGAAGCCGGGCGATCGGGTGAAGCGCGGCGATCTCATCGCCGAAATCGTCGATCCCCTGGCCGACGATCCCTGGGCGGCGCGCCGGCCGATCCTCGCGGCGACCGACGGTCTCGTTCTTTCGCGCTGCCTCAAAAAACTGATCGCGCCCGGCGAGGGGACGGCGATGATCGTCGGCGAGACGAAACTCGCCCATCGCCAAGGCCCGCTGCTCTCCGATTGAGTTTATCTCACGCCGCGAAGGCGCGGATTTGATCGAAGAGCCAATCGCGGAAGGCCTTGACCTTCGGCTGTTTCAGCGCGCCCTTGCCGTAAACGATGTAATAGCCGGTTTCGAGCTTGACCGAGAGATCGAAGAGCCGCACCAAGCGCCCCGCCTTGAGATCGTCGCCCGCCAGCATGGTATTGCCGAGCGCCACGCCCAACCCGTCCATTGCCGCCTGCAGCATCAAATTCGAGTAATTGAATTTGAGGCCCGTGCGCAATTCGAGATCGGCGATGCCGGCCGCCGCCAGCCAGATCGGCCAGAAATCGAATTGCGCGCGCCGCCAATCGTTATCGGAGATGAGCGAGAAGCGCGTGAGATCGCGCGGGCTTTGCGGGGGGCCGAGTTCGGCCAGCAATTTCGGCGCGGCGACGGGAAAGATTTCGTCGGCCTGCAATAATTCCGCCGTCAGATTGGGCCAAGCGCCGCGCCCATAGCGGATGCCGATATCGACATCGCCCTCGCCGATCGGTTCCAGGCGATCGGTGGCGGAAATTCTGACCTCGATCTCGGGATGGCGGGCCTGGAAATCGTAAAGGCGGGGCACCAGCCATTTCATGGTGAGGGAGGGAAGCGCGCTCACCGTCAGCGGGCCGCCGACGGGATTGAATTTCACATCCTGCGCCGCCTCGGCCATTTGCTGGAAGGCGGCGCGGATCGGCGGCAGGAAACGCTGCCCGGTTTCGGTCAAGGCGAGGATTCGCGCGCTGCGGTCGAAAAGCGTCACCCCCAGCCAATCCTCCAACGCCTTGATCTGATGGCTGATCGCGCTGTGGGTCACATTGAGCTCCTCGGCCGCGCGGGAAAAGCTCAAATGCCGAGCCGCGCTCTCGAAATACCAGACGGCTTTCAAAGGGGGGAGACGCATGGCTGTCTCGTTAGGTTTCGTAACAGAACAAGTGAGAAACGATCATTTGAGTGTAATGTAAATCATGCACATTATCCAGACAACGGCAATCCCGCCGTTGAGAAAATGTGAGGATACAATGGCCCATTCCAATCTTGGACGTCACGCCTTTCCGAACCCGATCCGGCGGGCGCTTTTCATTCCCTTCTCCCGCAACCCGGTCGATGGCAAAGGGCTTTTCGCCCGCTATCAGTCCTGGCGCGAACGGGTGCAGACCCGCAATCAGCTCATGCAGATGAGCGAATATCAGCTGAAGGATATCGGTCTCAGCCGCTACGATGCGGAGAAGGAATGGTCGAAACCCTTCTGGCAGGCATGATCATGATTTCCGGTCCCGGAAGGATCGTGCTAAAGCCGCTCTCATGGCGGCAGCGGAACCGGCGCCGGCCGACGGCGTCACCTTCGGAAACAGCGAAAGCCGCGCCGATAACGAGGATCGGCGCGGCTTCGGACTTTATATCCATTGGCCGTTCTGCCGGTCGAAATGCCCCTATTGCGATTTCAACAGCCATGTCCGCGCCGCGATCGACGAAACGGCTTGGCAGCGCGCCCTTATTGCCGAACTCGACCATTTCGCAATTCTCGCGCCCCAGCGCCAACTGACCAGCATTTTCTTCGGCGGCGGAACGCCGTCCTTGATGCCGCCCGCCTTGGCCGCCGCCCTGATCGACCGCGCTCATCGCCACTGGCCCTTCGCCGCGGATATCGAAATCACCCTCGAAGCCAATCCCAATGCCGCCGAAGCCCATCGCTTCGCCGAATTCCGCGCGGCCGGAATCAATCGACTGTCTTTAGGCGTTCAGGCGCTGGATGCGGCGGCGCTCGCCTTTCTCGGGCGATCGCACGATCTTGCCGAAGCGCTCACCGCCCTCGATCTCGCGTCGCGCCATTTCCCGCGCTGGAGCTTCGATCTCATCTATGCCAGGCCCGGCCAATCGCCCGATGCCTGGGCGGCGGAATTGCGCCGGGCGCTCGGTTTCGGCGCCGGGCATCTTTCGCTCTATCAATTGACCATCGAACCCGGCACGGCTTTCGAAGGCGCGCTGGCGCGCGGCGATTTCCGCCTGCCGACGGAAGCGATCCAGGCCGAGCTTTTCCATCTCACCCAGCAAATCATGCGGGAGGCCGGCCTCCCGGCCTATGAGATTTCCAATCATGCGCGGGATGGCGAGGAATCGCGCCATAATCTCGTCTATTGGCGCTATGGCGATTATATTGGCATCGGACCCGGCGCCCATGGCCGCCTCACCCAAGGCCGCGACAAAATCGCGACGCGCCAACATCGCGCGCCGGAAATCTGGTTAGCGCAAGTCCTCGCCCAAGGCCATGCGACGACGCGCGCCGATATCGTGCCCGTCGGCGATCGTCTCATGGAAATGACGATGATGGGCCTGCGCCTTGGCGAGGGCATCCCCTTGACGCGCTTCGCGGCCGAAGGCGGCGGGAGCCAGGGCCTACCTTTCGCCCCAGGCGCGCTCGATCGGCTGATCACCGGCGGCTTTCTCATGCTGGATACCGAAAAAAACCGATTATGCGCGACGGAAGCGGGGCGATCTTGCCTCGATGCCGTCCTCGCCGGTCTTTTCGCCTGAGCCGATTCGATCGCGGATCGGCAGGCCCGCCTTTCCAATTTATGCGGAATTTACGCGCGCGCGCATCTTCGAGATGGCGATTTTACGCGGCCGCCGTCTAGCTTCGGAATCGTCGATCGCAAACGGCGGAGACAGGAATGCTCCAAGATGTTTTCATGATCTATGGCCTCGTCGGCTTTGCCGTCGCCTTTTGGGCGATCAAGGCTGTGCGCTATCTCTGAGGCAGCGTCATGTTCGATGCCATTCTCGGCCTCGGTCTCGCTTTCGTTTTGCTGATCTACCTGCTGGCGGCGCTTCTGCGGCCGGAGCGTTTCTGAAAGGCGGATCATGCTATATGACGCAATGCAATTCGCCGTCTTCGCGGCGCTGTTGTTCGGTGTCGCCGTCTTCCTCGGCGCCTATATCGCCCGGGTCGCTTCCGGCGAGATCGGCTTTCTTCGTCCCGTCGAAAGAGCGTTTGCGGCCATCGCGGATTTTCGCATCGAGACCGAGCAAAGCTGGTCGGCTTATGCGACTTCCTTGCTGGCTTTCAACGCAATCGGTTTTTCCGTCCTGTTCCTGATTCTGCGCCACCAGCATCTGCTGCCGCTCAACCCGCAGAACTTCGGCGATCTCTCGGGCGATCTTGCCTTCAATGTCGCCATTTCCTTCGTGACCAATACGAATTGGCAGAGCTATGGCGGCGAGACGACCTTGTCGCTCTTCAGTCAGATGGCCGGGCTGACGACGCAAAATTTTCTATCGGCCGCCAGCGGCATGGCCGCCGCCATCGCCGTCGCGCGCGCCATGGCGCGGCGCGAGGCGAAAACGATCGGCAATTTCTGGGTCGATCTCACGCGCATGACGATTTACGTTCTGCTGCCGGCTTCCATCGGTTTGGCCGTGGCCTTCGTCGCTCTCGGCGTGCCTCAGACCCTGCAATCCGCCGTCGAGGCGACGACGCTCGAAGGCGCGCGGCAGTCCATCGCTCTCGGGCCCATCGCCTCGCAAGAAGCGATCAAGCAATTGGGCACGAATGGCGGCGGCTTTTTCAATGCCAATTCGGCGCATCCCTTCGAAAACCCGACGGCGATTTCCAATCTGCTGTCGGTGCTGGCGATTCTGGCGATCCCGGCGGCCTTTTGCTTCACCTATGGGCGCATGATCGGCGATCGGCGCCAAGGTCGGGCACTTTTTGCCGCCATGGCGATCCTGCTGGTTGCCGCTCTCTGTGCCGTCTATGCGGCGGAAAAATCGAGCTCGCCGCTCTATGCCGATCTTGTCGATCCCGCCGCCGGCAATATGGAAGGCAAGGAGGTTCGCTTCGGCATTTTCAATTCGACCCTGTGGGCAGTCGCGACGACGGCGGCCTCTAACGGTTCGGTCAATGCCATGCATGACAGTTTGACGCCGCTCGGCGGTCTTGTCGCCATGCTCGATATCCAGCTTGGCGAGATCGTATTCGGCGGCGTCGGCGTGGGGCTGACCGGCATGCTGCTCTTCGTCGTTTTGACGGTGTTCCTGGCCGGTCTCATGGTCGGGCGGACGCCGGAATATCTCGGCAAGAAGATCGAAGCGCGCGAGATCAAGCTTGCCGCGCTCACACTTCTCATCATGCCTATCGGCATCCTGGCGTTTTCGGCCGCGGCGATTGTCGCCGGAACGGCGCAGACCAGCATTCAGGATCCAGGGCCGCACGGTCTTTCCGAATTGCTTTACGCCTATAGTTCCGCGACCGGCAATAACGGCTCCGCCTTTGCCGGCTTCAACGCCAATACGCCTTGGCACAATGTCTTTCTGGGCATCGCCATGCTGCTTGGGCGCTTCGGCTATATCTTGCCGATCCTCGCCATCGCCGGGTCGCTAGCCGCCAAAAAAACGGCGCCGGTCTCGGCCGGAACCTTTCCCACGCATGGAGCGATTTTCGTCGTGCTGCTGATCGCCACCATTCTCATCGTCGGCGCGCTGACCTTTCTGCCGGTGCTGGCGCTCGGCCCGATCGCCGAATTCGTCTCGATTGCCGCTGGCCATACATTCTAGAGGCCGCCATGTCCAAATCCGCTCATGCCGATATCGGCTTTCTTACGACCGCGCTTCTGAAGCAAGCGTTGCTCGATAGCCTGCGGAAACTTTCGCCGCGCCGGTTGATCCGCAATCCGGTTATCGGCGCGACGGCGCTCGCCTCTCTCCTTGCGACGGCGCTCGTCGTTCGCCAGGCGACGATCGGCGGGCCCCATGTGTCGGTCGGCTTTCAGATAGCCATCTGGCTGTGGTTCACGGTGTTGTTCGCGAACTTCGCCGAGGCCATCGCCGAGGGGCGCGGCAGGGCGCGCGCCGATGCCTTTCGCGCGACGCGATCGGGTCTATCGGCGAAAGTCGTCGGCGATGCGGAGGCGCGCGCCGATTACCGGCTGAAGCCCGCCGAATTCTTGGCGCCCGGCGAACTCGTTCTGGTCGAGGCGGGCGATACGATCCCGACGGATGGCGAAGTTATCGCCGGCGTGGCCGCCATCGACGAAAGCGCCATTACCGGCGAAAGCGCGCCCATTATCCGCGAATCGGGCGGCGATCGGTCTTCGGCGACCGGCGGAACGCGAATCGTCTCGGATTGGCTCGTCATCCGCGTGACGGCCAAGCCCGGCGAAACTTTTCTCGATCGCATGATCGCGCTTGTCGAAAGCGCGCAAAGGCAAAAAACGCCCAACGAGATCGCGCTCGCTATCCTGCTTGCGGGCCTTACCCTGGTCTTTCTCTTCGTCGTCGCCACTTTGCCGTTCTTCGCGGCTTGGTCGGGGACGAGGATTCCCACGCTCTATCTCGTCGCGCTGTTCGTCACTTTGATTCCGACGACGATCGGCGGGTTGCTGTCGGCGATCGGTATCGCCGGCATGGATCGCCTCATCAAGGCGAATGTCATCGCCAAATCGGGCCGCGCGGTCGAGGCGGCGGGCGATATCGATACGCTTTTGCTCGATAAGACGGGCACGATCACCTTCGGCAATCGGATGGCGGATTCGTTCCTGCCCGTGCCGGGCGTAACGGAAGCCGATCTGGTCGGCGCGGCTTTTCTCGCTTCGCTCGCCGACGAAACGCCCGAGGGCAAATCCATCGTCGATCTGGCGAAGCGACAATTCGGCTTCGCGGATCGTGCCTTGCCGGCGGAGGCGAATTTCGTACCCTTCACGGCGCAGACGCGGTTATCGGGAATCGATCTCGCCGGCGGAACGAAAATTCGCAAAGGCGCCGCCGATGCCATCCGCCGGCTGATCGGCAACCTGCCCGCCGCTGCCGAGGATATCGTCCGGCAAATCGCCAGCGCCGGCGGGACGCCGCTGGTCGTCATGCGCGATCGGCAAGTCCTCGGCGTCATCTGCCTCAAGGATATCGTCAAGCCGCTGATCCGCGATCGTTTCGCCGAATTGCGGCGGATGGGAATCCGCACCGTCATGATCACGGGCGACAATGCGCTGACGGCCGCCACCATAGCGGCGGAAGCCGGCGTCGACGATTTTCTGGCGGAGGCGACGCCGGAAAAGAAGCTGGAATTGATCCGCGCGGCGCAGGCCGAAGGACGATTGGTCGTCATGTGCGGCGACGGATCGAACGATGCGCCCGCTCTTGCCCAGGCGGATGTCGGCGTCGCCATGAATTCCGGCACGCCGGCCGCCAAGGAGGCCGGGAATTTCGTCGATCTCGACAGCGATCCGACCAAGCTCATCGAGATCGTTCTCATCGGCAAGCAAATTCTAATCTCGCGCGGCGCCTTGACCACATTCTCGATCGCGAACGATGTCGCCAAATATTTTGCGATTCTGCCGGCTTTATTCGTTGCGGCCTATCCCGAGCTGCGCAGTCTCGACGTCATGAATCTGGGTACGCCGGAAAGCGCCATTCTTTCGGCGATCATCTTCAACGCGCTGATCCTTATCGCCCTCATCCCGATCGCTTTGCGCGGCGTCGCCTATAGCCCGAATTCGGCTGCGGCCGTACTGGCGCAGAATTTGGCGATCTACGGTCTTGGCGGCCTGATTGCGCCATTTATCGGGATCAAGATCATCGACATGGCCGTCGATTGGCTGCATCTCGTCTAGTCGGAGGAGAAACATGCTGCGCCTCTTGCGCACGGCTTTATCTTTGACGCTGCTTTTCACGGCGGCGACGGGCATCCTCTATCCATTGGCGATAACCGGTTTCGCGCAGATCGTCTTCCCCACCGCCGCCAATGGCAGTTTGGCGAAAGACGGCGATCGCGTGATCGGTTCGCGTTTGATCGGCCAGGCTTTCGCTTCGGGCTGCTATTTCCATGGTCGCCCGTCGGCGACGCAGGGCGTCGATCCTGCCGATGCGACCCGGGCGATTGCGCTTCCTTACAATGCGGCCGCATCGGCCGGCTCAAATTGGGGGCCGTCTTCCGCTGTCCTGATCGCGGCTCTGCGCGCGCGCGCCGCCGCCTTCGACAAGCGGCCGATCCCCATCGATCTCCTGACCGCATCGGCTTCCGGTCTCGACCCCGATATTTCGCCCGCCGCCGCTTTCTTCCAAGTCGAGCGCGTCGCATCGGCGCGCGGTCTTGCGGAAGCTGTTGTCCGCGATCTCGTAAGGCGGCATAGTGAAGATCGACAATGGTTTATTTTCGGCGAGCCGCGCGTGAACGTCCTTGCGCTCAATATGGAATTGGATAGCCTCCGATCGTGCCGATAGATTCGAGCGACCCATCGCGCCCCGATCCGGATGCGCTGCTTGACGAAGCGCGCAAGGCGGGGCGCGGTCGGCTCAAGGTTTTTCTCGGTGCCTTTCCGGGGGTCGGCAAGACCTATGCTATGCTGGAGGAGGCGATTGCGAAAAAGCGCGCCGGCATGGATGTCGTCGTCGGCCTCGTCGAAACGCATGGCCGCGAGGAAACGGCGATCCTGCTCAAGGATCTGGAGGTTCTGCCGCGCCGCCCAGTCGCCTATCGCGGCCAAGCCTTAACGGAGCTCGATCTCGATGCCCTGTTGGCGCGCCGCCCCGCCCTCGCGCTGATCGACGAATTCGCGCATACCAATGCGCCGGGCTCGCGGCATCTCAAAAGATGGCAGGATGTCATGGAAGTCGTCGATGCCGGCATCGACGTCGTGACGACGCTCAATATCCAGCATATCGAAAGCCTTAACGACGTGGTCGCGCGGATCACCGGCATTCGCGTTCAGGAAACGATCCCTGATGAAATTTTCCGACGCGCCGATGCGATCGAACTCATCGACCTGACGCCGGAGACGCTGATCGAAAGGATGCAGGCGGGCAAGGTCTATGTGCCGCAGCAGGTCGGCCGCGCGCTCGAAAATTTTTTCACCAAGGGCAATCTGACGGCTTTGCGCGAACTTGCCTTGCGCGCGGCGGCCAGCCGCGTCGACGACGAAATGATGGCCTGGATGCGCTCGCATGCGGTGCGCGGGCCCTGGCCGACGCAAGAACGGCTTCTCGTTTGCATCAACGAATCGAATGTCGCCAAAGCCTTGATCCGCGCCGCCAAGCGAATGGCGGATCGAACGCGGATTCCCTGGATCGCCGTTACCGTCGTGACGCCCAAGCACGAAGCGCTCGGCATCGATCGGATATCGGCGACGCGCGAAGCTTTGACGCTTGCCGAATCGCTTGGCGGCGAAACCGCGACATTGCGCGTGGAATCCGACGCCGCGAACGAAATTCTCGCCTATGCGCGGCGGCGCAACGTAACGCATATCGTCATCGGCCGTGCGCGGCGGCGGCCGCTTTTCGATTGGTTCCGCGAATCGGTCGCCGATAAGCTGCTGCGAACGGCGCGCGATTTCGAAATCACGATCGTCGCCGCCCATCCGCGCGTCGAACGCCGCCGCGCTCTCGCCCGTGCGGCGCGGCCTTTGTCCTGGCGCGCCTATGGCGCCGCCATGCTCTCGGCCGTTCTATCCACGCTCGTGGCCTGGCCCGTTTTCTTCTGGAGCGAGGGTATCGTCGGCGCGCTTTCCGTCATCTATCTGGTCGGCATCCTGATCGTCGGGGCGCGCTACGGTCTTCGGCCCTCGCTGCTCGCCGGGGTGATATCCTTCTTGCTCTATAATTTTCTTTTCACCGAACCGCATTATACGCTTTACGTTTCCAGCTCCGCCGAGCTTGCCGCGCTTCTCGTCTTTCTGCTCGGCGCGATTTTTACCGGGTCGCTAGCCGGTCGCCTCAAGGCTCAGGTCGAAACGATGCGCGCCGCGCAACGACGCACCGAGCAGCTTTACGATTTCGGGCGCAAGATCTCCGCGGCGACCAAGGCGGACGACGTCCTGTGGGCGGCGGCGGCGCATCTTGCCGCGACGCTCGACGGCCGATCCTTGATTCTCATGCCGGATGCGACGGGGCGGCTTGCTCAGGTTCAGGGCTATCCCTCGATCGAGGAAGATATCGACGCACGGGCGGAGGCGGCCGCGCGTTGGGCTTTCGAGAAAAACGAGCCGGCCGGAACCGGAACCGCGACCCTACCGGCCGCCGATTGGCTGTTCGTGCCGATGACCACGGCCAAAGCGACTCTCGGCGTCGTCGGCGTGCAATTTCGCGATGCCCGAAGATCGACCGATCCGGAGATTCTGCAGCTGCTTTCGGCGGTCGAGGATCAGATCGCGATCGCCGTCGAACGATTGTCGCTGGCGAGCGAGCTCGAAAAATCCCGCGTCAAAGCGGAGGGCGAGCGGTTGCGAACCGCTCTCCTCGCTTCCGTCAGCCACGATTTGCGAACGCCGCTCGTTACCATTATCGGCGGGCTAACGGCGATTAGCGAAGATGGCCCGCGGCTCTCCCCGGTCAATTTGCAAGCCTTGGGGCAGGAGGCGCTGGGCGAGGCGCGGCGCCTCGACCGCTATGTCCAAAATCTCCTCGATATGACTCGTCTCGGCTATGGCGCGCTTGCGCCGCATTTCGCGATCGTGGATTTACGGGAAATCGTCGGTCGCGCGCGCGCCGATCTGGCACGCAGCCTCTCTCGCCATCGTATTGCCGTCGATATCCCGAAAGACCTGCCGCGATTGAATGTCGATCCGGTATTGATCGGTCAGGCGCTCGTCAATGTCCTCGAAAATGCTTGCAAATACGCCCCCATCGATTCGACCATCCGCATCGAAGCCCGTAGCGCCGGAGATTTCGTCGCGTTGGCGATCCGCGACGAAGGCCCCGGGATTCCCGCCGCCGATCGCGAAAAAATTTTCGACCTTTTCTATCGCGTGGCGCGCGGCGACAATCAGCCGGCGGGGACGGGTCTCGGCCTGGCGATCGTCAAGGGATTGGTCGAAGCTCACGGCGGCGCCGTTCGCGCTTTGGCCAATGAGGGCGGTGCCGGCACCAAGATCGAAATCGATCTCCCGATCGCGGAGACGCGACCCGAGATCGAATCAGGAGAATAGCGATGTCGGCCACTCGCATTCTGGTGATCGAGGACGAAGCGCCGATCCGGCGGTTTCTGCGGATCGCCCTCGAGAGCGCCGGCTACAGCGTTGACGAGGCGGAACGCGGCAGGATCGGGATCGAGAAAGCCGCCACCTCCGCGCCGGATGCGATCATCGTCGATCTTGGTTTGCCGGAGCTCGACGGCAAGGAAGTCGTGGCGCGAATCCGGGAATGGTCCCGCGTTCCGATCCTTGTCCTCTCGGTTCGCGACAGCGAAGGCGAAAAGATCGCGGCTTTGGATGCCGGCGCCGACGATTATGTGACGAAGCCCTTTGCCACGGGCGAGTTGCTGGCGCGCTTGCGCGCTCTTACTCGGAACCGGACGCCGCATCGCCAAGAAAAATCCGTCATTGCGCTAGGCGAATTGGCGATCGATCTGGCGAATCGCCGAGTCGCGCTGAACGGCGGCGACGTCAAATTGACCCGCAAGGAATTCGAGGTTCTGGCGCTTCTGGCGCATCATGCCGGGCGGCTCGTCACCCATAAGCAGATATTGACGACGATCTGGGGCCCGGCTTATGCCGATCACACGCATTATCTGCGCATTGCGGTGGGGCATATCCGCGACAAGATCGGCGACGATGCCGCCAATCCGCGCTATCTGATGACGGAGCCGGGCGTCGGCTATCGCTTGCTAACCTCCTAGGCGCCGCGAGCTGGCTCAATTCGTGAGCGGCGCGAAGCTTGCCGGCGCCGGGTCTTTAACGACGAAAGCGCCCGGCGCGATTTCGAGGATAGCGAGCCCGCGCTCGACGATGCCGTTCGGCGCTAGGCGGAAAATGCCGGCGATTCCGGCAAAGCCATTGGCATCGGTCAAACGCGCCGAAGTGAAATCGCCGCCCGGCTTCGCCTTGCCGAGAGCGACGGCAAGCGTCACGGCATCGTAGACGATGGCGGCGCGGGGATCGGGCGCCTGACCGTAAACCTGGCGATAGCGGGATTCGAAACGCTGCAGGCGGTCGGGTGCCGGTGCCGCGAACCAAGCGCCCTGCAGAGCGGGTTCGCCGGCGAGAGCGATATCGTTCCACAAGCCCGAACCCAGCAGCTTCACGCGGTCCCTGGGAATGCCGAAAGCCGATAATTGCGCGAGGATCGCTTTCAACTTCACGCCGCCCTCGGGGATCAGCAGCGCATCGAAGGGATTGACGGCATAGCCGGCGCCCAGCCGACGCAGGGCATCCGTCGCCGTCGCCGAATCGTAAAATTCGATACCCGCGACCCTTCCGCCCGCCTTCACCAGGGATTGCTGAGCGGCGGAAACCACGATGCGGCCATAGGCGGAATTGGGCACCAGGAGAGCGACGCTCTTCAAGCCTTGGCTCTGCGCATAATCGACGACTCGAGCGATCTGAATTTCGGGCGCGATCCCCAGCATGTAAGCGCCGGGCGCGGCGGCCGAGCGATCGTTGCTGAAGGCGGCCAAGGGAAGCTGCGCCTTCTGGGCGAGAGGCGCCGCCGCCTTCGCTTCGGCGCCGAAAAGCGGGCCCAAGATCACGCGAGCCTCGCTGGTCTTCAGGCTTTGGATGGCAGCGGCGATTCCGCCTTCGGCGGCGCTGTCGCGCACCAGCAATTTGACATCGCGTCCCGCCGTATCGAAGAGGCCCATTTCGGCGGCCTGCAGCAAACCCCGGCCGAGGCTGGCATTCTCGCCCGAGAGCGGTAGGATGAGGCCGATGCGGATATCCTTCGGGATCGGCGCTTCGGCAACCGGCGCGGGGGCTGGTTTGACGATCGGCGCCGGGGCCGGCTGCACGGGCGGCGGCGGGGGCGGCGGCGCGTTGAAGGCGCAGCCGCCGAGCGCAAGGCCCAAGGCCAGAAGCGGGGCTAAGGCCGTGACGGCGAAGGGTCGGGGAAAGCGCATCTCGAAAACCGCGTGAGGACGGGGGGCGATGGGTAAGCCTAGTCAGGGATCGATGCGAAGTAAACACATGGCAATGCGGCCGGCGCGCGGCGAAAACGCGGCGCTTTCGGGGAAGATCGGCGAATTATGTCTGGTGGCGACGCCGATCGGCAATCTCGGCGATCTTTCCCCCCGCGCGGCTTCGGCCCTGGCGGAGGCCGATCTCATCCTCTGCGAGGATAAGCGGGTGACGGTGAAGCTCATCGCCCATCTTGGTCTCAAAAAACCGCTCCGCGCCTATCACGATCACAATGCCGAGGGGGAAAGGCCGCGGATTATGGCCGAATTGGGCGATGGTCGGCGCCTCGTTCTGGTCAGCGATGCCGGAACGCCGCTCATTTCCGATCCCGGCTATAAGCTGGCGCGGGAGGCAAGCGCGCTCGGCCATCGCGTGACGGCGATTCCCGGCCCCTCGGCGCCGATACTGGCGCTCGTTCTGTCCGGCCTGCCGACCGATCGCTTTTTCTTCCTCGGTTTCCTGCCGGCGAAATCGGCGGCGCGGGCCGATGCCTTGCGGGAAATCGCCGATCTGCGCGCAAGCCTCATCGTCTTCGAAACCGCGCCGCGTCTCGCGGCGAGTCTGGGCGATATGCTGGCCATCCTCGGCGATCGGCCGGCGGCGGTCGCGCGGGAAATGACCAAGCTCTATGAGGAAATCCGCCGTGCGCCGCTTTCCGAATTGCTGGCGCATTATCGCGAAGCCGGCCCGCCCAAGGGCGAAATCGTCATCGTGATCGGCCCGCCCGATTCGGAAAGCCGCGCGCGCGAGGCCGTCGATCTCGATGCCGAATTGCAGGCCGCGCTTTCGCGGATGAGCGTGAAGGATGCCGTCGCCGCGCTCGCCGCCGCGACGGGCCGCCCGAAGCGCGATCTCTATCGCCGCGCATTGGCGCTCCTCGCGGCCACTCGCGATCCCGCCGGGTCATGAGCGAAACGCGCCGCCTTCGCGGCCGTCGCGCACGATCGCAAGGCCGCATGGCCGAACAGATCGCGGCGCTCTGGCTGCGCCTCAAGGGCTATCGCCTTCTCGCCCGCAATTGGCGCTCGCCCATGGGCGAGATCGATATTCTGGCGCGCCGGGGCGATATCCTCGTCCTCGTCGAAGTCAAATCGCGCGGCGAATTTAGCGCGGCGGCCGAGGCGCTGCGGGCCGAACAAGCCCACCGGCTGCGCCGCGCGCTCGACCATTACGTGCAGCTTCACCCCCAATTCCGCGACCTTGATCGGCGTTGCGATTGCATCTTGTTCGCTAGGGGATATCTCCCCCAGCACATCAAGAACGCCTGGCAATAGATTAGGATTCTTGCGAAAAATCTAAAATCAGATATCCTCCGCCTATGGGGATCGAGTCGCTGCGCTGCGGAAAAGCCGGAAAAGCGGGGAAAAGAGCCGCTCGCCTTCTCGCCGCGCTCGGCCTGCTTTGGCTTGCGGCCTGTTCCCCGGTCGGAACGGCGATCGGGGTCGGCGCGACCGCCATCAACATGGCGACCGAGGAACGCGGCTTTGCCGGCGCCTTGACCGATCAGGCGATCTGGGTCGATCTCAACGGGCGTTTTCTCAGCCGCGACGGCAAGCTGTTCGAGAAAGCGAATTTCCAAGTCCACGAGGGGCGCGTTCTTCTTTCCGGTCTCGTGCAGAAGCCGGAGGATCGCCTGCGCGCGCTTGCCATCGCGCGCGAGACGCCGGGCGTGCGCGAAGTCTATGACGAATTGAAGGTCGGGCGATCCCTGCGGCCCGACGATTTCGCTCAGGATTATTGGATCGCCAGTCGGCTGCGCCTGAAATTGCTGAGCGATGCGCAGGTGAAGTCCAAGAATTTCAGCGTCGATTGCATTCGCTCGACGATCTATATCATCGGCATCGCTCAAGACGATCGCGAACGCCAGCGCGTCATCGATCAGGCGCGCGATATTCCCTATGCCCGCGCGGTCATCGAATATATCCGCCTCGTGACCGATCCGCCGCCGCCGCCGCCGCTCGTACCCTTGAAGCCGCGCCCGCCCGTCACCAAGGCGGATCGCAGCGATAGCTGACGACGCAGGGCCGGCCTTACGCGATCCGTTGGCGGGATTTCAGCGCCTGAATCAGCGTGCCGTCGTCGAGATGGTCGAGCTCGCCTCCGACCGGCACGCCATGGGCGAGGCGCGAAAGCGCGATGCCGAGGCCGGCCAGACGATCGGCAAGGTAATGCGCCGTCGTCTGGCCTTCGATCGTCGCGCCGAGGGCGAGGATGACTTCGCCGACTTGGTCCTCGGCGATACGGGCGAGGAGGCCGGGGATCGCCAATTGCTCGGGACCGATACCGTCGAGCGCCGATAATTCCCCGCCCAGCACATGATAGCGGCCGCGATAGCTCGCCGTCCGCTCCAAGGCCCAGAGATCGGCGACATCGGCGATGACGCAAATCTGCTGCGCATCGCGCTGGGGATCGCGGCAGATGGCGCAAGGATCGCGGCTGTCGAAATTGCCGCAGCGCGAGCAGGTCGCGACGCTTTCCAAAACCTCGTCCAAGCTTTGCCGCAAGGGCAGCATCAGCGCCTCGCGCCTTTTGACGAGATGCAAGGCGGCGCGGCGCGCGGAACGCGGCCCCAATCCCGGCAGACGCGCGAGGATCTGGATCAGCCGATCGAGCGGCGAAGGCGTCAGCGGAGCCGAAGGCATGAAGCCCGCGCGCGGGTTAGAAAGGCAGTTTGAAGCCGGGCGGTAGCGAAAGCCCGCCGGCGAGTTCCGCCATGGCTTCTTGCGATTGGCGCTCGGCCTTGGCACGCGCATCCTTGAGCGCGGTCAGAATCAGGTCCTCGAGGATGGCGGTCTCGGCGGGATCGACCAGGCTGGGATCGATCGCGACGCGCCGCGCTTCGCCCTTGGCGGTCATGACGATCCGCACCATGCCGCCCGCCGCTTCCCCGGTCACTTCCCGGCGGTCGAGTTCGGCCTGCAATTCGGCGAGGCGCGATTGCATGTCCTGCGCTTGTTTCATCATTTGTAGCAGATTCTTCATGGCGCGCTCGCATCCTCCTCGGCGCTCGGGGCGAGATCGCGCAAAGCCTCGATCTTGGCGCCCGGAAAAGCCGCCAGCACCGCCGCGACGAGAGGATGGATGGCCGCCTCCGCCTTGCGCACTGCGAAATCGGCGGCTTCCTGCTCCTTCAGCGTCGGTTGGCCGGCGGCATTGGATATGGCGACAACCCAGCGTTTCCCCGTCCATTCGAGCAAACATTGCCCAAGACGCTGCGCGAGATTGGCCGGCGCCTGCGGACCCGGGCGGAATTCGATGCGGCCGATCTCGCTCGCGGCATCGAAATCGACGAGATGGAAATCCGTGCGCAAGGCGGCAAGCAGCAAGCCTTCGCGCTTTTCCCGCACGAGTTCGACGATGTCGGCGAAGCTCTGCGGTTGCGGCCGGCCCTCTTCGCGCGGCCGGGCTTGCGGCGCGGCGGCGGGCTGGGCGGCAGCGGCGCCGATCGCGGCGGCCATCGGCGGGAACTGATCCCCGCCGCTGCTGCGCGATCGCGAGGGAGCCGGGCTCGGCGCGGGTGCGGGATTTGGCGATGGCGAGGATGCCGGCGCCGATCCTTCCGCCCAACGCCGCAGCAAGTCGCCGGGCGTCGGCTGGTCGGCCATGTGAATAAGCCGGATCAAGACCATTTCGGCGGCGGCTAGGGCAAGCGGCGCCGCTTGAATTTCGCTCAAGCCCTTGAGCAGCATCTGCCAAGCGCGAGCGAGAACGGGCAGAGAGAGTTTTTCGGCGAAATCGCGGCCGCTTCTGCGCTCGGCCTCGGGCAAGGCGGGATCCTCCAGGAGACCCGGCACGATTTTGATCCGGGTCAGCCAATGCGTAAGTTCCAGAAGATCGCCGATGACGATGGCCGGGTCGGCGCCCGAACGGTGAAGCTGGCCGAGCAGGGCCAGCGCCTCCGCCGCTTTTCCCGACATCGTTGCGGCGAAGAGGTCGAAAAGCTGGCCGCGATCGGCAAGACCCAGCATGTCGCGCACTTGTTCGGCCGTGACCGGGCCGGCCGCCATGGCGATCGCTTGGTCGAGGAGGGAAAGGCCGTCGCGCGCCGATCCGTCGGCCGCGCGCGCGATCAGGGCCAAAGCCTCGGGCGCGATTTCGACCCCCTCGGCCTTGGCGATGCCGGCGAAATGGCGCGCGAGTTCGGCGGCCTCGATGCGGCGGAGATCGAAACGCTGGCAGCGCGAAAGCACGGTGACCGGCACTTTGCGGATTTCCGTCGTCGCGAAGATGAATTTCACATGCGGCGGCGGTTCCTCCAGCGTCTTCAGCAGCGCGTTGAAGGCTTTTTCCGACAGCATATGCACTTCGTCGACGATATAGATCTTGAACCGGGCCGAGACCGGGCGATAGCGCACGCCGTCGATCAATTCGCGCACGTCGTCGATGCCGGTCCGACTGGCGGCATCCATCTCGATAACATCGACATGGCGATCCTCGGCGATGGCGCGGCAATGTTCGCAGCGCCCGCAAGGATCGGCCGTCGGCCCGGTCGCGCAATTGAAGGCGCGGGCGAGAATCCGCGCCGTCGTCGTCTTGCCGATGCCGCGCACCCCGGTCAGCATGAAGCCATGCGCCAGGCGGTTTTGCGCGATGGCGTTGCGCAAAGTGCGCACCATCGCTTCCTGACCGATCAGGCCGGAAAAATCGCTCGGCCGGTATTTGCGCGCGAGCACGCGGTAATGGCCAGGGGCGTTCCCTGGGGCGCTCTCGGGCGTAACCTCGGGGGCTGGCTCGCGGGAATCGCTCATGCTCG
>CAYQAG010000006.1:47620-62962 GCA_964415425.1 uncultured Rhodospirillaceae bacterium
AGCGGGGGAGAGGGTAGGGGTGAGGGGGTATGAAATCGCGATGAGGGCGCGCGCATCTTCGGCCTAACACCCCAAACGAAAATACAAACGCAGAACCCAATTCGGGTGGGAGACTGGCTTTCGACCCTTGCGGAAACTCGTTACGGCTGCTTCCTTCCGGACCTGACCGGGTTGGCGAGACGCGAAGTCCGAGGCCAGCCTCCCAAGAGGGCTTATAGCAAATTCCCCGGCCCGGCTTGCAAGTTTTTCTTAGACCCGCCGAACGTTCGGCACGAGATTGCGGATTAGCGCGAAGATCGCACCGCGATCAAGGGCTTGGGTTAATTCCGGGCGACCAATTCCTGGCGGATGATCGAATCGTCCTTGGCGATCATTTCGGTCGCAAGGATGATGCCGTCCTCGCCATACCAGACTTTGCGGTTGAACTCGCCCGAGAAGGCATAGCCATGGGCGGCGCGCTGGCCAATGGGGAGATCGAGCGTTGTCGGCCCCAAATCCTTGACGCTCACCTGGCGCATGCGCCCCTTTAGCGTTTCCAGGATTTCCCCGCGCTTGATGGTGTCGGGATGCCAGAGCGAACTTGGCAGCGCATCGCCGGGAAGATCGCGCGCCTTGCCGTTATAAGTGCCGATCAGGCGATCGCCCTGGCGTTCGAAGGCGACTTCGCGCTGATCGCCATCGTCATCGGCCGAGGAGGTCAAGGCGATGAGTTTACCCGCCTGCCAAGTTTCCACGGTCTTCTGATTGTATTCGTAAACGACGAAGCCGATGGCGCGGACTTGAATGCGAACGTCGGTCGTAACGATGAGGCGGTCTTCCGCCTGGTGGCGGAATTGCACGACGAGCGATCCGATCTCGTCGCCGTCGCGCGCGATGCGATAGGCGAGGCGCAGATCGCCGGTGGGAAAATCCTGCGCCGCGGCAGCGGAGGCACCCAGTCCAAGCCTTAGCCCGGCGGCGATCGCCGCGCCCAGCAAGACGGCGCGTCGGGTCAAGGCAAAACTCATCCGCGCTCCCAGAGCGGGTCGCTCAGGCCGGCGACGAACAGGCGATGCGCCTCTTCCTCGGCTTTGCTCGGGGCATGGGGGCGCGGGGGGCGTGCGGGTCGCCCGGCGCGCGATCCCGCGCGGGGGCTCGCCGAAAAATCCATGCGGCCTTCCTCGGAACGGGCGCCGGCATTCGTTTCGGCGAGGGCGAGGCCCTTCTGCCTTCCGCCCAGCAATTTGAGATAGACCTCGGCCAGCAATTGCGCATCGAGCAGCGCGCCATGCAGGCTACGCTCCGAATTATCGATGTCGAAACGCTTGCAAAGCGCATCGAGGCTCGCCGGCGCGCCGGGGAATTTTTGCCGCGCGATCCGCACGGTATCGATGGCGCGTTGCTGGGGAAGGGCGCTTCGCCCGATCCGTTCCAATTCGAAATTGACGAATTTGAGATCGAATTCGGCATTGTGGATGACGAGCGGCGCATCGCCGATGAAGGTAAGAAAATCCTCGGCGATCTCAGCGAAACGCGGCTTGTCGGCGAGGAAGGCATCACTCAACCCGTGAATGCGGAACGCCGCTTCCGGCATGGCGCGTTCGGGGTTGAGATAACGCTGGAAATTGCGCCCCGTCGGCACATGATCGACGAGTTCGACGAGGCCGATCTCGACGATGCGATCGCCCTCCAGGGGATCGAAGCCGGTCGTCTCGGTATCGAGCGCGATTTCACGCATGGTGAATCTCTTCCGGGCGAATCTCTTCCGGCGCCAAGGATGGGGGAAGCGGCGCAAAGGCAAGATGCCGCCCGAAAAAGCGGCTGGCAAGGGCGGAAACGCGAATGTGATCGCCCGTCGTATAAGCGAGCAGCGGGGCGGGCTGGGCGCCGAAGCGTTTCGCCTCGGGATGGCGGAAAAGATAGGCGATCAGCGATTGGGCGACACGCTCGGGCTGGCTGAATAGGCGCGTTCCGGCGGGTAGGGCCGCGCGGAACAGGGGCTCGATCAGCGGATAATGCGTGCAGCCGAGAACCGCCGCGTCGAGTTTCGCGCCGCGAAGTTCGTCGAGCAAGGCTTCGACATGGCGGCGGACGGGGCCGGCCAAAGCCGAATCGTCGGCCCCGGCCTCGATCAATCCCACCAATTCGGGGCAGGCGCGCTCGATGACGCGGATTTGCGGCGCGCGGCGCGCGATTTCGCGGGCATAGGCGCCGCTCGCGACCGTGGCGGGCGTCGCGAAAATGCCGATCGTTTCCGGCTTGCGCTCGGAATCGGCGATCGCTTCCCGGACATGCCAAGGCGCTTGCGCGATCGCTTCGACGATCGGCACGAGAACGCCGAGGCAGCGGCCTTGCGGATAATGGCGGGGCAGCCAGTTTTGTTGCATCTCGCGCAGCGCGATCGCCGCCGCCGTATTGCAAGCGAGGATGACGAGCGAGCAGCCGAGTTCGAACAAGGCCGCGACGCCCGCTTGGCTCCGCGCCAGAATCGTCGCCGGCGGTTTCTCGCCATAAGGCGCGAAAGCGTGATCGCCGAGATAGATAAACCCCTGGCGCGGCAGGCGTTCGACAAGCGCCTTCAGAATGGTGAGACCGCCATGGCCGGAATCGAACAGGCCGATCATCGCGCGCCTTGCGCTTTCAGCCAGCGGCAAAGTTTCGCCCAGGCGAAACGTCGACCAAGCCCCGTGGGCAGAATGAGATCGGCCAGGCGGCGCTTTTGCGCCTCCGGCATTTGCCGCGCGCGAATGGCGGCGAGGCGCGCGGCCGTCATGCCGGGTCGGCGAAGCGCGCGCTCGGCCTGCAGAAAAGCGGGCGCGGTGACGAGCAGGGTGAAGTCGCAGCGCCTCTCGGCCCCGGTTTCGAAGAGCAGCGGAATGTCGAGCGCGATCCGCGACCGTCCTTGCCGGCGCATATGTCGGCGGAATCGCGCTTCGGCCGCACGGACGAAGGGATGCAAAAGCGATTCGAGGCGTTTCAGGGCTTCGGGATCGGCGAAGACGATTTCCGCCAATCGCTGCCGATCGAGGCGATTCTCGCGAATGGCTTCGGGAAAAGCGGCGGCGAGCGCGGCGAAAGCCTCGCCCTTCGGCCGCGTCAGATCGCGGACAATCGCATCGGCATCGAAAACGGGGATGCCGGCGCGGCGCAGGAACCCCGCCATCGTCGTCTTGCCCATGGCGATCGAACCCGTGAGGCCGAGGATTTTCATGGCGGTCAATAGCCCTGCGCCCGATCGACCAAAAGATCCGGCCGGCGGCCCTTCTCGAATTCGGCGATGGCGCGAGCGATTTCGGGCAAGGCGGTTTCGGGTTCGGTGAAGCCGGCGAGATGCGGCGTCACGCAGAGGCCGGGATGCGACCAGAAGGGATGATCCTCGGGCAGGGGTTCCTCCGCGAAGACGTCGAGGCTGGCGCCCGCGATCTTTTCCGAAGCGAGCGCCGCCAGAAGATCGACTTCGACGAGATGATCGCCGCGCCCCATATGGATGAGGCGCGCGCCGGGCTTCATCCGCGCGAAGAGATCGGCGTCCAGGAAATGCCGCGTCGCCGCCGTCAAGGGCAAGAGACAAAGGAGGATATCGCGATCGGATAGAAAAGCGTCGAGCGCATCCGGCCCGGCGAAGCTCGCGATACCGGGGATGGATTTCGGCGAGCGGCTCCAACCGGCGACGGAAAACCCGAAATCCCGCAGCAATATGGCCGCCGCCGCGCCCAATCGGCCAAGACCCAGAATCCCCACGCGGCATTCCGCGGGCGCGGGGTAATCCGCCTCCCGCCAAAGATGACGCTTTTGCTGGGCTTCGATCCTAGCGATGCGGCGATGATGATAAAGCACCTGCCAGAGCGCATATTGCGCCATGGCGCGGGTAAGGCCGGGTTCGGCCATGCGCCGGATCGGCAGGCGAGCGGGGAGTTCGGGATCGGCGAGCAGATGCTCGATTCCCGCGCCCAGGCTGAAGATCAAGGCTAGATCGGGCAAGGCGGCATAGAATCCAGGAACCGGCCGCCAGATCAGGCAATAACGATGGCCGGGAAAGGTCGCGCCCGGTCGATAGGGAATGAGCGCAAGGCCAAGCTCGGCCGCTTGCGGCGCGGCGGCAAGCCAGTTTGCGGTGCGCTCCCCAGCCCCGGCGAGAACGAGCGGGATGGCGGCGGCTGTCATTGGCGGAGCGCCGCCTCCGCGCGAGTCCGCAAAGCGAAGGCGGCATCGATCAGGGCCCGCGTATAGGCTTCGCGCGGCCGCTCGAAAATTTCCGCAGCGCTTCCCGTTTCGACGATGCGTCCGCCCTTGAGGACGATGACGCGATGGCTCATGGCCCGCACCACCTTGAGATCGTGCGAAATGAAGAGGTAAGCGAAATGCCGCGTTTCCTGCAAGCGACGCAAGAGATCGACGATCTCCGCCTGCAGCGACATGTCGAGCGCCGAAGTCGGCTCGTCGAGGACGATCAGCTTCGGGGTCAGAATCAGCGCGCGGGCGATGGCGATCCTTTGGCGCTGGCCGCCGGAAAATTCGTGCGGGAAACGATAGCGCGTTTCGGGATCGAGGCCGACATCGCGCAAGGCGGCGATGACGGCGTCCGCGCGGGCTTCGGCGGAAAGATCGGGGGCGTGGAGGTCGAGACCCTCGGCGACGATCTCGCCGACGGCAAGGCGCGGCGAAAGCGAGCCGAAG
The DNA here is from genome assembly GCA_964415425.1 of uncultured Rhodospirillaceae bacterium. GTDB lineage: Bacteria > Pseudomonadota > Alphaproteobacteria > Dongiales > Dongiaceae > Dongia. The sequence continues at coordinate 52,277 of CAYQAG010000006.1, forward strand.
GGATCCTGAAACACGATCTGCGCATCGCGCCGCAAGGGGCGCATGGCGCGCCGGTCGAGCTGGTCGATGCGCCGGCCGAGAAAGACGATTTCGCCCGAACTTTCGACGAGGCGCAAAAGCGCGAGGCCGAGGCTGGTCTTGCCCGATCCCGATTCGCCGACGATGCCGAGCGTCTCGCCCTGCCGCAAATCGAGCGCCGCATCGACGATCGCCGGCACATGGCCGACGATGCGGCGAAAGATGCCGCGCCGAATGGGAAAGCGGACATCGAGCCCGCGGGCCTTTAGCGCAAGCGGCGCCTCGGCGGCGATCGGCGCCGGCGCGCCTTTCGGTTCGGCGGCGATCAGATGGCGGGTGTAATCGTGGCGCGGCGCGGCGAAAAGATCGGCCGTCGCGCCGCTTTCGACGATATCGCCGCGACGCATGACGATGACGCGGTTCGCCATTTTGCGGACGATACCGAGATCGTGCGAGATCAGCAGCATTGCCATGCCGGTCCGCGCCTGGATATCGCGCAACAATTCCAGAATCTGCGCTTGGATCGTGACGTCCAAGGCCGTCGTCGGTTCGTCGGCGATCAGGAGATCGGGATCGTTGGCGAGCGCTATGGCGATCATGACGCGCTGGCGCTGGCCGCCCGACAATTCGTGCGGGAAAGCGGCGAGCTTGGCTTCGGGGTCCTCGATGCGGACGAGGTCGAGGAGTTCGCGGGCGCGTTCGCGCGCGGCGGGAAGGCTGGTTTCCCGGTGAAGACGGATGGTTTCCGTCAATTGGCGTTCCACCCGATGCAGCGGATTCAAGGAGAGCATCGGTTCTTGAAAAATCATGGCGATGCGATGGCCGCGAATCTGCCGTAGCCGCGCGGGCGGCGCCTGAAGCAGATCCTCGCCGGCGAAAAGAATGCGCCCGCTTTGATGATGCGCGAGCGGATAGGGAAGCAAGCGCAGGATGGAGAGCGCGCTGACCGATTTTCCCGATCCCGATTCGCCGACGATGCCGAGCGTCTCGCCCTGCGCGATCGCGAAGGAAATGCCGTTGACGACCGGTCGGTCGCCGAAGGCGACGGCCAGATTCTCGATCGTCAGCAAGGCCTCCGCGCTCACGCGACGCCCTTCCGGGGATCGAAGGCGTCGCGAATCGCCTCGCCGATGAAGATCATCAGGATCAACATGCCGCCGATGACGACGAATCCGGTGAGGCCGAGCCAGGGCGCTTGCAGATTGTCCTTGCCCTGCGCCAAAAGCTCGCCGAGCGAGGGCGAACCCGGCGGCAGACCGAAGCCGAGAAAATCGAGCGAGGTCAGAACCGTCACCGACCCACCTAAGGTGAAGGGTAGGAAAGTCAGGGTCGCGACCATGGCATTGGGCAGGATATGGCGCATCATGATGCGCCAATCGCCCAAGCCCAAAGCCTTCGCCGCGCGCACATATTCGAGATTGCGCGCGCGCAGGAATTCGGCGCGCACGACCCCGACCGGCCATGTCCAGGAAGTGAGCAGCATGATGCCGAGCAACGACCAGAAACTGGGCGCGATGACGCTGGCGAGGATCATCAGGATGTAAAGAAAGGGCAGCCCGCCCCAGATTTCCAGGAATCGCTGGAAGAGAAGATCGACGAGACCGCCGAAATAACCCTGAACGGCGCCGGCAAGAATGCCGATCGCCGTGCTGATCGCCGTCAGGACGAGACCGAAAAGCAGGGAAATGCGAAAGCCGTAAATGACGCGCGCCAGAACGTCGCGCGCCTGATCGTCGGTGCCGAGCCAATTCAAGCCATCAGGCGGCGTCGGTGCCGGACCCGGCAGACCGGTGACGGTCGTATCGTAGCTATAGGGAATGAGCGGCCAGATCGCCCAGCCTTGGGCCGCGATGCGCGCTTGCGTCGCGCGCGCGCCATAGGCGGGCGCCAAGCCCGGCGTGCCGCCGAAAACGGCGGCGTCGTAATTCTGGAAGATCGGCATGTAGAAGGCGCCCTGATAGCGAAGCAGCAAGGGCCGGTCGTTGGCGATGAATTCCGCCGGCAGCGAGACGAGGAAAAGAAAAAGCAGAATGAGCAGCGACCAGAATCCGCGCCGATTGGCGCGGAAAGCGCGCCAACGGCGCTCGGTCAGGGGCGAAAGGGTAAGCCCGCGCCTCATGTCGCGCGCGCCTCGAAATCGATGCGGGGATCGACCAGCATATAGGTGATGTCGCCCAGCAATTGCGTGACGAGGCCGATCAGCGTGAAAAGATAAAGCGTCGCGAACATGACCGGGTAATCGCGATTGAGCGCCGATTCGTAGCCGAGGAGCCCCAGCCCATCCAGCGAGAAGATGATCTCGATCAGCAGCGCGCCGGTGAAGAGGATGCCGATGAAGGCGCCGGGCAGGCCGGCGATCACGATCAGCATCGCGTTGCGGAAGACATGGCCGTAGAGGATGCCGGATTCGCTCAAGCCCTTGGCGCGGGCCGTCGTCACATAAGGAAGGTTGATCTGGTCGAGAAAGGAATTCTTGGTGAGAAGCGTCAAGCCGGCAAAACCGCCGATCACGAGCGCGGCGATGGGCAAAGCCATATGCCAAAGATAATCGAGAATCTGGCGCCACCAGGGCAGATCGGCCCAATTGTCGGAAACGAGGCCGCGCAGAGGAAACCAGTCGAGATAGGAGCCGCCGGCGAAAAAGACCACCAGCATGATGGCGAAGAGGAATCCCGGAATGGCGCTCCCCGCGATGATGGCGCTCGACGTCCAGACGTCGAAGGCGCTGCCGTCGCGCCGCGCCTTGGCGATGCCGAGCGGGATGGAAATGCCGTAGATGATGAGCGCCGACCAGAGGCCGAGCGAGATCGAAACCGGCATCTTTTCCAGGATGAGGTCGATGATCGGCCGGCCCTTGAAATAGCTTTTGCCGAAATCGAAGGTCGCATAGGAACGCAGCATCAGCCAAAGCCGTTCCGGCCAGGGCTTGTCGAAGCCGTAGAGTTTTTCCAATTCGGCGACGAATTTGGGATCGAGGCCGCGCGCGCCCCGATATTGGCTGGGCTTGCCATCGGCGCTCGGCAGATTGGCGTTGCCGCCTTCGCCCTGCACCTCGCCGCCGCTGCCCGCGATCCTCGCCGTCGCGTCGATGGCGGTTCCCTGCAGCTTGGCGATCATCTGCTCGACGGGGCCGCCGGGAGCCGCTTGGATAATCAGGAAATTGACGATCATGATGCCCAGCAAGGTGGGAATCATCAGCAGCAGGCGGCGGATGATATAGGCGATCATCGCAGGCGGAGATCAGCCCTTGCGGCGGCGGCCGAGGGCATAAGCGATGCCGATGGCGGCAAGGAATCCCAGAACGTAGAGTAAAATCACGATGGGCGAGCGCCCGCGATCCGCGTTCGGGGTTTCCGCGCTGGGATTTGGCGCATTCGCGGCGGTCGCAACCGGCGCCGCATTGCCGGCGCCTTGATGCAATGCGGCTTCCTTGGCGGGATCGATCCACCAAGCGCCGCTGCCCGTGCCGTAAGCGGGGCTGGGACCATGTTCGGGCCGACCGAATTTATCCCAATAGGCTAGGCGAATCTTGCTGAGGTGGAAATTGGGCACGACCAGATATTGCCATTGCAGCGCGCGATCGAAAGCGCGGCTGACGGTGATAAGCGAGGCGCGATCGGGGGCGGTGACGATTTTCTCGATCAAGGCATCGATCGCGGGATCCTTGAGGCCGGTATAATTGGCGCTGCCCGGCGCATCGGCCGCTTCGCTGCCCCAATAGCCGCGCTGTTCGTTGCCGGGCGAAAGCGTGCGCCCGAAATTGCCGACGAACATGTCGAAATCCTTCTTATCGACGATCAGGCTTTGGTATTGCGCGGAATCGACGGCGCGAATCTTGCCCTGGATGCCGAGGCGCTCCAGGGATTTGAGATAAGGTTGGATGATGCGTTCGACGGAATCGCCGGCTTGGATCAGGAATTCGAAGCTCAAAACCGCGCCGTTCTTCACGCGCTTGCCGTTTTCGAGCTTCCATCCGGATTCTTCGAGCAAAGCGGCGGCGGCAGCGAGATTAGCCTCGTTTTCGCCAGAACCGTCGCTGATTGGCGGATTATATTCCGTGGTGAAGACTTCCGCCGGCAGCAGGTTGCGATAGGGTTCGAGCAGCGCGAGTTCCGCCGCATCGGGCAGGCCCTTCGCCTCCATCTCCGAATTCTGGAAGAAGGAGCGCGTGCGCGTATATTGCCCGAAGAACAGATTCTTATTCGACCATTCGAAATCGAAAGCGAGGATGAAGGCCTGCCTTACGCGCCGATCCTGGAAGACCGGCCGGCGCAGATTGAAGACGAAACCTTGCATGCCTTCGGGATTGTCGTCGGGCAGCAATTCCTGCTTGATGCGGCCATCGGCCAAAGCGGGAGATTCGTAGGCCGTTGCCCAGGCCTTGGCCGAATTCTCGCTGCGAATGTCGAAAGCGCCGGATTTGAAGGCTTCGAGCAGAACGGTGGGATCGCGATAGAAATCGATGCTGATGCGATCGTAATTGTTGGTGCCGATATTGATGGGAAGCCTTGCCCCCCAATAATCGGCGACGCGTTCCATGACGATGCGCCGCCCGGCTTCGACTTCCTTCACGCGATAGGGTCCGCTGCCCAAGGGCGGATCGAGGCTCGGTTCGTCGAAAGCGCGTTTTTCCCAATAATGTTTCGGCAGCACGGTCAATTGCCCCATGATAACCGGCAGCTCGCGGTTATTCGCCGTCTTGAAGCTGAATTTGACGCGGGCGGGGGAAAGCGCTTCCGCCTTTTCGACATCGGCATAATAGAAGCGGAAAGTCGGCGAGCCTTTGTCGCGCAAGATTTCGAAGGAAAAGACGACATCCTCGGCGGTGATCGGCTGCCCGTCATGCCAGCGCGCTTCGGGGCGCAGATTGAAGACGATCCAACTGTTATCGGGCGCCACTTCCATGGATTGGGCAATGAGACCGTATTCGCTCAATGCGTCGTCATCGGTGCTGGTCGTCAGGGTTTCGTAAAGTCCGGGCGGCGAGATCGCATCGCCGCGAATGATGAAGGGGTTGAGGGAATCGAAACTCCCGATGGCCGCCTGGTGCAATTCGCCGCCCTTCGGCGCATCGGGATTGACGTAATCGAGATGCGGAAAATCGGCGGGATATTTCGGCCGATCGCCAAGACCGATAGCGTGAAGAGGCGCGGTATCTTGAGCCAAAGCCGGCAGGCTTGCGAGAGCGTGAATAACGATCGCCGCGCCGAGGAGGGCGCGACGCCAATGGCCAAGGAAAGCGAAATGCGACATGGGGCGCGATTCTAAACGCGCTCGGCCGGGGCCGCAATCGGCGAAATCCGCTTTCCCATCAGCCGTTCAGGATCGCCTGAGCGGCCGCGAAAACGCGCGGATCGCCGGCGCAGATCACCTTATCGGCGGAATTCATGTCGAGCTTTCGGCCCTGCCAATCGGCGATCATGCCGCCCGCCCCGGCGACGATCGGGACGAGGGCGAGATAATCGTAACGCTCCAACCCCATTTCGACGACGAGGTCGAGAAAACCCGCCGCCACCATGCCGTATTGATAGCAGTCTCCGCCATAGGTTGCCGATTTGACGCGCCCGGCGATGTCGCGATAGCGGGCTTGGGCTGCGGGATCGGTGAAGATATGGGGCGAAATCGTCGAGAAATAGGCGGCGCCGAGATCGGCGCAGGGCCGCACGCGCAAAATCTCGCCGTTCAGCATTGTCGGCTGGCCGAGCGCGCCGACGAAAAGATCGCCGAGGATCGGCATGTCGATGATGCCGAGAATGGGCGCGCCGCCCTGCGTCAGGGCGATCAACGTGCCGAAAGTCGGCCTTCCCGTGACGAAGGCGCGCGTGCCGTCCAGGGGGTCGAGCACCCAGACGAATTCCGCGTCCAGGCGATGGGGGCCGAATTCCTCGCCCAGAATGCCGTGATCGGGAAAGGTCTTGCCGATCGCCTCGCGCAAGGCCGCTTCGCATTGGCGGTCGGCCTCGGTCACGGGGCTTGCGTCGCGCTTGGCGTCGATATCGAGGCGCCGCCGATAATAGCGGCGCAGGATCGGCCGGCTGATTTCGGTCAGCCGACAGGCCGCCGCGACGAATTCGGCGGGGATCGTCGCCATGTCAGGACCGGATCGCCGAAACGATCACTGACCCGGCAGCGGCAAGGGCTGATCGCTCTGATCGCGCAGCCAGCGAATGAGCGCCGCGCGATCCTCCGCCTTCTTCAGACCGACGAAGGTCATCTTCGTGCCCTTGGCATAGGCCTTGGGGCTGGTCAGGAAGGCGTCCAATTCCTCGTAAGTCCAAAGCTTGTCGGACATGCTCTTGATGGCGTCGGAATAGGCGAAACCTTCGAGATGGGCATGTTTATTGCCGACCACGCCCCAAAGATTGGGACCGACGCGATTGGGGCCGCCCTTATCGGCGGTGTGGCAGGTCGCGCATTTGGCGAAGACCTTTTGCCCCGCGGCGGGATCGGCGGCGGCGATCAGGGGAACGGAGGATTGCGCGGGTTCCGCGCTGGGCGTCGCGGGCGTCGCCGGCGCCGCTTCGGGCGCGGCGGCGCCTTCGCCGGATGCCTGATGGGCTTCGCCGCCCGGCTTATAGATCGTATCGGCGATAATGCCGATGCCGAGAGTGAGCAGACCGCCGACCAGGACGGCGGCGGCTAATTTGTTCGCTTCCAAAGACATGGTTCTTCCCTTGAACGCCGGTTAATCTCGGGCCGGCAATCTAGCGATTTCGCCGGCCCCTGTCCAATGGCCGGAAGCCGGCGGGCGCGGATAAGGCCGAAACCTGGATTATTCCCGGCGGGCGGCATAATGTCGCGCCGGGAAAGGGGAAAGCATGTCCGCTGCGGCAAGGACCAGCATCGTTCTTATCCCGGCGCGGCTGGGCTCGACCCGGCTGCCGGATAAGCCGCTGGCGAAAATCGCCGGCCGGCCGATGATCCTGCATGTCTGGGAACGCGCCCTCGCGGCGGGGATCGGGCCGGTCGTCGTCGCCTGCGCCGAGAAGGCGATTGCCGATGTCGTGCAAGCGGCGGGCGGGCGCGCCGTTCTGACCGATCCCGTCCATCCCTCGGGATCGGATCGCATCTTCGAGGCCTTGCAGGCGATCGACCCCAAGGCCGAGTTCGAGATCGTCGTCAATCTTCAGGGCGATCTGCCGACGATCGACCCCGCGCTGATCGCTTCCGTGCTGGAACCGCTCGCCGATCCCGCCGTCGATATCGCGACGCTTGGCGTCGAGATCGCCGATGCGGCCGAGATCGCCGATCCCCATGTCGTCAAAATCGCCGCCGGTTTCGCCGCCGACGCACGCATCGCCCGCGCGCTTTATTTCAGCCGCGCCGCCATCCCCGCCAATGCGGGACCTTATTATCATCACATCGGCCTCTACGCCTATCGCCGCCGGGCGCTCGCGCGCTTCGTCGCTTTGCCCCCCGGCATTCTGGAACGGCGCGAGAAATTGGAGCAATTGCGCGCGCTCGAAGCCGGAATGCGCATCGACGTGGCGCGCGTTGACACCATTCCCCTCGGCGTCGATACTCCGGCCGATCTCGCGCGCGCCGAGGCTCTTCTCGCATCCCGGCCGCCTTCCCGATCCCGCCTTTCCTAGGAGTTCGTCTTGCCCGATTCGGCCGCGCAGAAAATCGCTTTCCAGGGCCAGCCCGGCGCCTATTCCAATCTCGCCGCGCTTGCGGCTTTCCCCGCGATGACGGCTCTCCCCTGTCCTTCCTTCGAGGATATGTTCGCCGCCTTGCGCGAAGGGAAGGCGCGGCTTGCCATGGTGCCGATCGAAAATTCCCTGGCCGGACGCGTCGCCGATATTCATCATCTGCTGCCGGAATCGGGCCTGCATATCGTGGCCGAGCATTTCCAGCGCGTGAACCATCAATTGCTGGGCGTCAAGGGCGCCAGGCTCGCCGATCTCAAGACCGTGGCGAGTCATGTTCAGGCGCTCGGCCAATGCCGGGCAAGCCTCCGCGCGCTGGGCTTGACGCCCGTGGTCAAGGCCGATACGGCGGGGGCGGCAGCCGAGATCGCCGCCCTCGGCGATAAGAGTCAGGGCGCGCTCGCCTCCGAACTCGCCGCCGAAATCTACGGTCTCGATATCTTGAAAAGCGATATGGAGGATGCCGCGCATAATACGACGCGCTTCGTCGTCATGGCGCGCGATCCGGTCGATCCCGATCCCGCTTCGGGTCCCGTCGTCACCAGCTTCGTCTTCCGCGTGCGTTCGGTGCCGGCGGCGCTTTACAAGGCCCTGGGCGGTTTCGCCACCAACGGCGTCAACATTACCAAGCTGGAAAGCTACATCCTCGACGGCAATTTCACCGTCGCGCAATTCTATGCCGATATCGACGGCCATCCCGATCAGCGCGCCGTTCGTCTCGCTCTTGAGGAATTGAGTTTCTTCTCGCGCGAGGTTCGCATTCTCGGCGTCTATCCCGCCTCGCCCTTCCGCGCCGCGCAAAAGTGACGCGCGTCAGCGCCGCTCGCCGTGTCTTATATCAAGCGTTCTAATCGTTGGCAGTTTCTCTGTCGCTGCTCTCTATCCCGTCATGGTCGGCGAAGGCCGACCATCCGTGAGTTTCTTGCCGTATGCATCGCTTTGGCCGGGCTTACGCCCGGCTGCAATTCATGGATGGCACGCCTGCGCGTGCCATGACGGAGTTTGTGTTAGCGGCATATTTTTAGACGACAAGATCAGTGCCTCATATTGTCGAGACTCACGCCATTACCTGAGGTGGTCGGTAGCCTCGCCGATCAGGATGACATGCAGGCGCTTCGGGCCGTGCGCGCCCATCAGCAGCGTCTTCCCTATATCGGCCGAACGCGAAGGCCCGGTGATGAAATTGACCGAACGCGGCAGGCGGCCCTCGGCATCGCGCGGGATAAGGGCCAAAGCCTCTTCATAGGCGCCATAGATTCGATCCGCGTTCAGAATCGCGATATGCGTCTCGGGCAGGAAGGCGAGGCTGGCCGGGCTTTTGGGGCCCGAACCGAGGATCAGCGTGCCCGTTTCGGCGATGCCGGCAAGCGCGCCGGTCACGCCGATCGGCTGCGCGCCGTCGCTGCCGCCGATCTCGACCTCAAGCAAGGGTTGGCGCGACCAGGGAAGATCGGCAAGATCGGGGGCGAGGCGCAGGCGCATCGGCAGATTGTGCCGACGCAGATAATCGGCGATCGCTTCGGGGACGGCGTTGGAATCGGATACCATCGCGCAACTCGCCGATGCGGCTTCGATCTGGCGGCGAAAGAGCGCGCGGCGCTCGGCTTCGCCAAGACGGCCGCGCGCCGGGACGAGCGGAGCGGGAAGGGGCAAAGCCGTTCTTGCGCCCAATCCGGCGCGGATCGCGCCCAAGATGCGCTCGCGATCGGTCATTCTTTTCCTCCGCGCCGTAGCGATCGGCACCAGAGATCGCGGAAACTTTCCCCCGCCGGGGCCGGCAGATCGCGATGGCGCGTCCAACCGCCGGCGAGCGGCCAGCTTCCGAGCCGGCCGCTTCTTCCGGCCGCGAAGCGCATCGCGCGCGCCGCCAAGCGAAGCGCCCAGCGATAAAGCCGCGGCCTGCGCGCGAGATAGGCCCAGAGCGCGATACCCGATCTTTCGCCGCCGGGCGAAAGGTGCCGGGCGAAGGCGCGTTCGCGCCAATGGCGCAGCAATTTCGGCAAGGGAATGCGGACCGGGCAGACGCTTTCGCAGCGACCGCAAAGGCTGGAGGCGAAGGGCAAGGGTTTCGCCGCCTCGATCCCGATCAAGGTCGGGGTCAGAACCGCGCCGATCGGTCCCGAATAGACCCAGCCATAAGCATGACCGCCGGTCGTCTGATAGACCGGGCAATGATCGAGACAGGCGCCGCAGCGTATGCAACGCAGCATGTCCTCGAATTCCGTGCCGAGAACGGCCGAGCGGCCGTTATCGAGCAGGATGACGTGAAATTCGCGCGGGCCCTCGCGATCCGCGGCGCGGCGCGGCCCCGTGGAGAAGGTCGTATAGACGGACTGTTCCTGTCCCGTCGCCGAACGCGGCAGCAGCCGCAACAGCGTCAAGGCATCGGCGATGGTGGGGACGACTTTTTCGATCGAGGCGAGAACGATATGAACGCCGGGCAGCATCTGCGTCAGATCGCCATTGCCTTCATTGGTGACGATGACGCTGGCGCCTTCCTCGGCGATCAGGAAATTGGCGCCGGTGATGCCGATATCGGCGGCGAGAAAACTCTGGCGCAATCTTTCGCGCGCTTCGGCGAGCAGCTGATTGGGATCGTCGAGATTGCGCTTAGGATCGAGATCGTCATGCGCGCGGCGGAAGGCGGTCTCGACCTCCGCCTTGGTGACGTGAATGGCGGGGCCGATGATATGGCTCGGCGTTTCGCCCCGCAATTGGATGATGTATTCGCCGAGATCGGTTTCGATGGGCGTAATGCCGGCGGCGGCGAGGCAATCGTTGATGGCGATCTCCTCGCCGATCATGGTCTTGCCCTTGGTGACGCGGCGCGCGTTATGGCGTCGGCAGATGGCGAGGATCGTCTGGCGCGCCGCCTCGGCATCGCGGCACCAATGCACCTCGCCGCCGGCCGCTTTCGCCTTCGCTTCGAAGGTCAAGAGATAGCGATCGAGTTCGGCGATGACATGGCGTTTCAAATCGCGCGCCCGATCGCGCAAGGCTTCGAATTCCGGCAATCCGG
>CAYQAG010000006.1:63062-73928 GCA_964415425.1 uncultured Rhodospirillaceae bacterium
AGCAGCAGATCGGCGCCGGTCTTTTCGATATCGGCGATCTTGCGATCGGCCATTTCGGCGGAAACGGCGCCGAATTTCAGGCAGAACGTGCCGCCGAACCCGCAACAGGCCTCAGGCTCGGCAAGCTCGCGAATTGCGATCCCGCCCAGCGCCGTCAGCAAACGGCGGGGCGCCGCTTGCACCTTCATCTCGCGCAGACCCGAACAAGAATCGTGATAGGCGACCGGACGCGCGGGCGTCTGGGGGGCGGCTTTCATCGGCGATGCGCCGATCTCGTCCAGGAATTGCGTCAATTCGCGGATGCGCCCTGCAAGATCGGCGGCGCGCTTCGCCCATTCCGGCTCCGCTTCCAGCAGGATCGGATAATGATGCGCCATCATGCCGGCGCAGGAGCCGGAGGGAAGAACGACCCGGCGATAGGGCGCGAGAAGTTCGATATTGCGCTTGGCAAGGTCGATGGCGCGCGCGCGGTCGCCGGCATTGTAATTGGGTTGACCGCAACAGGTTTGATCCTCGGGAAAGACGACAATGAGGCCGGCGGCTTCGAGCAAGCGCCAGGCGGCAAGACCGATCTGCGGTCGGAAAAGATCGACGAGACAGGTGACGAAGAGCGCGACTTCGCCCGTCGCGGTGTCCGGCGGCGCGGCGGAAAGCGGGGCGGAACCGGTCATGATCCCGGCGCGGAATAAGGGCGCAGCCGGTCGGGATGGCGCGCGACGACGCTTGCCGGCAACAGCAGGACCCATCGTCCCGGCGATTTCATATGGCCGGCGAAAGCGAGCGCCGAGGCGCCCGTTCCCCAGAAGAAATCGCCGCGCATTGCCCCCTTGATCGCGGCCCCCGTATCCTGGGCCAGCATCAGCCGGCGCAATTTGTCGCCTTGCCGAGCGGTGGGATTGTCGATGGGCCACAGCGTATCCAGCCAGACCGGAATGCCAAGCGGCACGAAATCGGGATCGATGGCGAGCGATCGCGTAGCGGTCAAGGGAATCCCCATCGCGCCGATCGGTCCCGCGCCCCGGATTTCGCGAAAGAAAATATAGCGCGGGTTGAGATTCATCCAGGATTGCGCTTCGCCGGGATGGGATTTGAGCCAGGCGGCGACGCCCTGCGCATTCGCCTGACCGCGATCGATGCGGCCGGCTTCCAGCAGCTTTTTCCCGACGGGTACGAAGCCATGGCCGTTATTGCCGCCATAGCCGACGCGCAGCACGCCGCCTTCGGCAAGGCGCAATCGCCCCGAACCCTGGACTTGAAGAAAAAAGCGATCGACGGGATCGGCGAGAAAGACGAATTCCAACCCGCGTCCGGCAAGCGCGCCCGCTTCGATCTCGGCGCGGGTGAAATTCACGGGCGATGGGGGCGCGAGATAGAGCGGATAGCGATAAATCGGGCCCAAGCGGCGCGAGGCGGAAAATTCCGCTTCGTAATAGCCGGTGAAAAATCCATCCTGGCCGATCATGGCTGGGGAAAGAACAAGGCGGAAATGCGTCTCGAAGAAATGGCGCGCCGCTTCGTCGCCGGCGGAATCGGCGACGAGGCGGGCGGCTTCGTCGCAGGGACCGCGCCAATCCCCCGCTTGCCCGCCGATCCCGCCGGGACCGATCGCGGCATTGGCGGGTTTCTTGAGAAAGACGGCGCAGCTTTTAAGAAGCGCCGGCAAAGCCTCGCTCTGGCGATCCGCATTCCAGCCAGGCAGATTCGCGAAAGCGGCTGCGGATGGGGCACCGGCGGAAATCGGGTCGGAACTGCCGGCGATGGGCGCGGTCGGAGCGGGCGGGGGCAAGGGTTCGCGGGCGCAAGCGCCGAGCCAGAGCGCGAGACCGATTCCGGCAATAGCTTGGGCCAAGGCGTGGAATCGGGAAAAAGACGGGAGCGAAAAAATCATGCCGGGCCGGGGATGAAAGGGTTGCGCCTGATCGCCCGCCCATTATGAAAGGCGAAGCCGGATTCGCCAATGGCCCTAATAGCGTCCCGGAACGGAAGGGCTGCTAAGCCGGTTTTCGGCGCAGGCGCCCCTTTATCTTGAGGCCGTCGCGCAGATTAAGGGCCAGCAGCGTCAGATTGATCGACCCCGCGACGAGTTCGATGGCTTGCACGATATAAAAGACGGTATCGAATTCGCCGGCTTTGGCCTTAAAGGCCAAGAAGAGCGCGGCAGGGATCAGCACGAGAATGCCGTTAGCGGCGATCAGGGGCATGCGTTTCGCCTTGGCGCCGACCAAGCCGGCGCGGCGGCCCTTGGCAAGAACGAAGCCGGAGCCTCCGGTCGCCGCCAGCGCGGGAACGAGCAGCAGAAAGCCCCAGGGGATGGCGGTCTTGACCGCCGCGATTATTGCCGCGTCGCCCCAAAGTTCCGCGCAAACGGTCGAAAGCCAAAAGCCGGCGATCGTCAGCATCGCGGTGACGCCCGCGACGGGGTGCAGGATTCGGATCACGGGATTCCCCTCCGGTTTCGCTCGGGAAATCCGCCGCTCCCTTCGCCGATCGTTTGGTCGGGGGCGGTTCCCCATGTTATCGTTACGTGGTGTCTTATTGACATCATAATGTCAATATCAGGGTATTCTGTCAAATGAAAAAAATCCACCGGACGCCGGCCGGCGAAGCTTTGAGCAGTCTTGTCCTCGATCTTTTCAGGGCGAACAATCGGCTATTGGCCGCGGGGGATCGGCTGGTCGGCGCGCTCGATTTGACAAGCGCGCGCTGGCAGATCCTGGGCGCCATCGTCGCCGCCCGCGATCCGCAGCCGGTCGCTTGGCTCGCGCGCGATCTCGGCAGCCATCGCCAGAACGTTCAGCGCATCGTCAACGATCTTCATGCCAGGGGTTTGGTCGCCTTCGCGGTCAATCCGCATCACCGCCGCGCGCAACTCGTGGCACTGACCGAGAAGGGCAAGCGGGTTTTTGCGGCGGCGATGGATATCCAGGCGCCCTGGATCAACGACCTCGCCGCCGGCTTATCGGTCAAGGATTTGACGATCGTCCATCGGGTGCTGGCGACCCTGCGGCGGAAATTGGAGCAAGCCTCCGACGGCGAAAGCTAGTCGTAAAACCCGAATCGCGAAATCCCTTGCGGGCGCTACTCGCGGCTATTGTCGAAGAAATCCTTGACCTTGGCGAAGAACCCCTCGCTCTCGGGCGAAGTCTTGCCGGATTTCTTGGCTTCGGCCGCGAATTGCTCCAGCAATTCCTTCTGCTTCTTGGAGAGATTGACCGGCGTCTCGACCGCGATCTCGACATACATGTCGCCGCGGCCTTGGCTCCGGAGAATCGACATGCCCTTGCCCTTCAGGCGGAAATTCTGCCCGTTCTGCGCGCCCATCGGAATCTGCACCTTGGCCGAATGGCCGTCGATGGTCGGAATTTCGACCTGACCGCCCAGAGCGGCGGTCGTCATGGCAATGGGAACCCGGCAATGCAGATTGGCCCCGTCGCGCTGGAAGAGGCGATGCGGCTTGACCGAGAGGAAAATGTAGAGATCGCCGGGCGCCGCGCCCCGCATGCCGGCTTCGCCTTCGCCCGCCAAGCGGATGCGGGTGCCTTCCTCGACGCCGGCGGGGATATTGACCTGCAGCGTCTTTTCCTTGGCGATGCGGCCCTGACCGCGGCAGGTCTTGCAGGGTTTCTCGATGATCTTGCCCTGGCCGTGGCAGGTCTGGCAGCTCCGCTCGATGGTGAAGAAGCCTTGCGTCGCGCGCACCTTGCCCTGGCCGCGACAGGTGGGGCAGGTCGCGGGCTGGCTCCCTTTTTCGGCGCCTGTCCCCTGGCAGGATTCGCAACTCGCCGAGGCCGGAACCCGGATCGCGGTCTGACGTCCCGCGAAGGCCTCTTCCAGCGAGATTTCCATATTGTAGCGAAGATCGCCGCCCCGCGCGCGGGCATTGCCGCCGCGCCGGCCGCCGGTGAAATCGCCGAACATTTCGTCGAAGATATCGGCGAAGTCGAATCCGCCGCCGCCCGCGCGGAAACCGCCCCCGCCGCCTTGCTGTTCGAAGGCGGCATGACCGAAGCGATCGTAAGCGGCCTTTTTCTGATCGTCCTTGAGGACGTCATAGGCCTCGTTGATTTCCTTGAACTTGGCTTCGGCCGCCTTGTCGCCGGGATTGCGGTCGGGATGATATTGCATGGCGAGCTTGCGGAAGGCTTTCTTGATCGCCTCCGCATCGGCGTTCTTGGCGACGCCCAGAGTTTCGTAGAAATCCCGCTTCATGGATGAATACCGCCGTTCGGCCGAAACCCCGCCTGCTTATAGCGGGCGGAAGGCTGGGCCGCCAGATCCCAAGACTCGCATCCCGCCGAAAATCGAGCGAGCGCGCGATCAAGGACCCGGCGGCGCCGATATCAGGCCTTCTTGCCCTTGCGCTCGTCGACCTCCTCGAAATCGGCATCGACGACTTTACCGTCCTCGGCGCTGCGATCATGGCCGTTGGCCTGCGCGCCCGGGGCCGCATCGCCGCCGGAAGCGGCAGCTTCCTGGCTCGCGCGGTAGAGCGCCTCGCCGATTTTCATCAGGGCTTCGGTCAGACCTTGCGTCTTCATTTCGATCGCATTGGTATCCTCGCCATCCTTCACCGCCTTCAAATCGGCGATCGCGGTCTCGATCGCCTGTTTGTCGGCGGCGGCGATCTTGGCCTCGTTTTCCTTGACCTGCTTCTCGGCGTTGTGGATCAGCGCGTCGGCCTGATTGCGCGCCTCGATCAACTGGCGCTTCTTGGCATCCTCGGCCTTATGCGCTTCGGCATCCTTCACCATGCGGTCGATATCGGAATCGGATAAACCGCCCGAGGCTTGGATGCGGATCTGCTGCTCCTTGCCGGTTGCCTTATCCTTCGCCTGGACATTGACGATGCCGTTGGCGTCGATATCGAAAGTGACTTCGATCTGCGGCATGCCGCGCGGCGCGGCCGGAATGCCGACGAGATCGAATTGGCCGAGAATCTTGTTGTCGGCCGCCATCTCGCGCTCGCCCTGGAAGACGCGGATGGTGACGGCGGTCTGGCCGTCCTCGGCGGTCGAGAAGACCTGGCTCTTCTTGGTCGGGATCGTCGTGTTGCGATCGATCAGCCTCGTGAAGACGCCGCCCAGGGTTTCGATACCGAGCGAAAGCGGCGTCACGTCGAGCAGGAGGACGTCCTTGACCTCGCCCTTGAGGACGGCGCCCTGGATCGCCGCGCCGATGGCGACGACTTCATCCGGGTTGACCGAACGATTGGGCTCGCGGCCGAAGAATTCCTTGACCTTCTCGATGATGCGGGGCATGCGCGTCATGCCGCCGACGAGAATGACCTCGCCGATATCGCTGGGCTTCAGCCCGGCATCCTTGAGCGCCTTGCGGCAGGGTTCCATCGTGCGCTCGACCAGATCCTCGACCAAGGCTTCGAGCTTGGCGCGCGTCAGCTTGATCAAGAGATGCTTGGGTCCCGTCTGATCGGCGGTGATGAAGGGGAGATTGACCTCGGTCTGCATCGAGGAGGAAAGCTCGATCTTCGCCTTTTCCGCCGCTTCCTTCAGGCGTTGCAGCGAGAGGCGATCCTTCTTGAGATCGATACCGTTCTCTTTTTTGAATTCCTCGGCGAGATAATCGATGATGCGGGCGTCGAAATCCTCGCCGCCGAGGAAGGTATCGCCATTGGTCGATTTCACCTCGAACACGCCATCGCCGATTTCGAGGACGGAGATGTCGAACGTGCCGCCGCCGAGATCGTAAACGGCGATCGTGCCGGCCTGTTTCTTATCCATGCCGTAAGCGAGCGCGGCCGCCGTCGGCTCGTTGATGATGCGCAGGACTTCGAGCCCGGCGATCTTGCCGGCGTCCTTGGTCGCCTGGCGCTGGCTGTCGTTGAAATAAGCGGGAACGGTGATGACGGCTTGCGTCACGCTTTCGCCCAGATAATTTTCCGCCGTTTCCTTCATCTTCTGCAGGATGAAGGCGGAAATCTGCGACGGGCTGTAGGTCTTGCCGTGGCAGGAAACCCAGGCATCGCCGTTATCGCCGCCGACGATGCGATAGGGGACGAGGCCCATATCCTTTTTCGTCAAGGGATCGTCGAAGCGCCGACCGATCAGGCGCTTGATGGCGAAAAGGGTATTCTCGGGATTGGTCACGGCTTGGCGCTTCGCGGCCTGGCCGACCAGACGCTCGCCCGAATCGGCGAAGGCGACGATCGAGGGCGTGGTGCGCGTGCCTTCCGAATTTTCGATGACGCGGGCATCCTTGCCCTCGAGAACGGCGACGCAGGAATTGGTCGTGCCGAGATCGATGCCGATCACTTTAGCCATGGGTCATAATTCCTTTCTTTGCGGCAATACCGGGCAATGGGGCCGGACCCTGAAAGAATCGACAGGCTTCCGGACTATCGCTGGCGGCATCCCATAAGGGGTGGTTCGGTGCGGGATTTCGGGCCTTGTCCTTAGGCCCCTTTCGGAGCCCCTCGCAAAGGCCTAAACCCTGCCAGTCGCGGGGTTATATAGGCCGCTTTACGCGCCCCGCAAGATGGCGCGGCAAAAAAGCCCCGCCTTCAGGCGCGGGCGGGAGTTGCGGCCTGCCGCTCGGCGATCAATCCTTGCGGATAAAGCCGGAACAGCCAGAAGAGAAGGATGAGGCCGGGAATGGCCATGAGGACGGAGGTCGCCCAGAAGACTTCCCAGGCCATATGATCGGCCACCCAACCGCTTCCCGTCGATAACAAGGTTCGTCCCTGCGCCATGAACGAAGTGAGCAGCGCATATTGCGTGGCCGTGAAGGCGATATTGCAAAGGCCCGAGAGGTAGGCGACGAGAGCGGCGGCCGCCACGCCGCCCGCCAGATTGTCGGCGGTGATGGCGATCCCCAACCAATAAATATCGTGGCCGCGCATCGCCAGCAGGCTGAAGAGCAGATTGGTCAAGGCCTGGAGGATTCCGCCGATTAGCAAAGTCTTGAAGAGACCCCAATGCGCGACGCAGGCCCCGCCGATCAATCCGCCCAACAAGGTCGCGATCAGGCCGTAGACTTTGGTGATGGCGGCGATTTCCGTGCCGGAAAATCCCATCTCATTATAGAAAGGATAAGCCATGGTGCCCGAGAATGCGTCGCCGAATTTGTAGAACATGACGAAGGCCAAAATGACCACCCAGCCACGCCGACCGATGAAATCCCGGAAGGGATCGACGACGGCGAGCTTGATCGTATCGCGATATCGGCTCGGCGGCGCGGAGAGAGTCTGCGCCGCCGGTTCGGGAATGAACAAAGTGCCGGCGGCAAGCACCAGCATGAAAGCGGCCAAGGCGGCGAAAACAATATCCCAGGACACGTAATCGGAAAGCGCCAAGGCGCCGGCTCCCGCCAGCAACATGCCGATGCGATAGCCGATCTGGGTCGTGCCCGCGCCGGCGCCCTGTTCGACGCTCGACAGCAATTCGATGCGATAGGCATCAATGGCGATATCCTGGCTCGCCGAAAGGAAGGCGACGATCAAGGCCGCCAGCACCGTATTCCAGGGATTGGCGGCGGGATCGGTCTGGCCCATGGCGAAAATGGCGATCGCGAGGGCGATCTGCGTCAGAAACAGCCAGGATCGCCGCCGGCCCAATTCGCGCGACAAGAAGGGCAAAGGCAAACGATCGATGATCGGCGACCAGGCGAATTTGAAGGTATAAGGAATCCCGACGAGGGCGAAGAGGCCGATCGTCGTCTTGTCGATGCCGACCTTGGACAGCCAATAGCTCAAGGTCGAAAGCGTCAGCAACAGCGGCAAGCCGCTGGCGATCCCCGTTATCAGAATGGGCATCTGGCTGCGGCGCAGATAAAGCTTGAAGGATTCCGACCAGCTCAGGCGTTCGATCGTGGCCATAATTCTCCCCCGATATTTCCGAGTCGCTCATTCCCGATAACGCTGACCGAAGGCGTGGATTCTGGCAATCGCTTTCCCAAAATCCATTGCACCCGGGTTCAATCGACCAATTGCGCCTTGATCGCGGCGAGACGGGTTTCGTCGAGTTCGCCGATACGCCGGGCGAGGCGATTGGCGATTTCGGTCGCGAGCGGCGACAATCCCGCCGTCGTCACCCGCACCTTGGGGTCGGATAGGCCGGCGAGCAGGACGAGTTCGTCCACATCCTCCCAGGCGAGATTGAAATAGGCGGCGACCTGCTGCACGAAGCCCGCCTTGGGCGTTCCGCGCCGCCCGTGTTCGAGGGCCGAGAGATAGGCCGGCGAAAGTCTCAGCGCGCGCGCCATATCGCCGAGCCGCAAGCCGCGGCGTTCGCGAAGCGTCCGCAATTTTTGCCCGAAGGGGGTCATGATTCGGCCTTCGCCCTTCGCTCCGGTTTTTCAGCCTCGCGCTGGCGCCGCAGCAGGACGTAAAGCGCGCCCTCGCCGCCATGCCGGGGCGCGGCCGGGGCGATCGCCAGGACCATGCGGCGGAGTTCGGGCTCGTTCAGCCAGCGCGGCACCATGGCCTTTAAGATGCCGGCGCGCGAGGTCGTCGAGCCCTTGCCCGTCACGACCAGAAGACAGCGCCGATCCTGGCGCCGCGCGGCGCCGAGAAAAGCCCCGAGCGCGTCATGCGCCTCTCGCTGCGTCAGGCCATGAAGGTCGATCTTGGCCTCGATCGTCATTTGCCCGCGCTGGAAGCGCTGCGCCTGGCGGCGATCCATATCGATCGCTTGGCCGGGCTTGAGATCGCGCGGCGGGCGAGGCGGCGTCGGGGCGGGCTTGGGGGGCGGCGGGATCGGTGCGCTCGCGGAAGCTTCCGCGGGCTTTTCCGGCGCCGCGCGGGGCGGGGTCGCGGCGGCCTTGGCCGGCCGCGCCTTGCCTTCGCGCTTCAGCGGCGTCACCGATCTTGCGACCAAGCGCCAAAGCTCGATATCGGCGGCGGGAAGCCGGCTTTTCGCCATGGCCGAAAAGCGGGTTACGCCTTGGCGGCGGCGCCTTCCTGCTGCTGGCGCTGCATGCTTTCCATCAATTCGGCGCGTTTCTCGCGGAAGAGGGCGACGAAATCGACGGGATGGATGAGCAGCGGCGGGAATCCGCCCGCCCCCACCGCCTGGGCGATGACTTGACGGGCAAAGGGGAAGAGCAATCGCGGTGCCTCGATCATGATGACGGGAAGCACATGCTCGGGCGGCATCTTGCCGATGCGGAACACGCCCGCGTAATCGCATTCGGCCTTATAGACCGTGCGCTCGCCGGCCTTGGCATCGACGCCGAGGAAAACCGAAACCTCGATATCGGGCGGCGTCATGGGCTTCACCCGCACATCGACGCGGACGGTGCCCGTCGGCGCTTCCTTCATGAGAGCGAGGTATTCGGCGCCGATCGGGTTCTCGAAGGAAAAATCCTTCAGATATTGATGAATGACGCCCAAGGGCGCCGTGACGGGGGCGTTTTCGCCGACATCGGCTTTGGCCGGGGCGGCGCCGTTCTGGGCGGAAGGATTGGCTTTGGCATCGGTTTTCGGGTCGTCGGCCATGATCGGCTCCTAAGAAACGGGAAAAATCTTGCGCCCCGCTAGCATCTTTGCCGGGGTCTTGGCAACCGGGGCTAGCGCGAAGCGGCGCCGGGATCGAAGGGCAGAATCTCGCCATTGCCGATCGAGCGGCCCGTCAAATGATGGATGAATCCCCAATGGCTGACGAGGACGATCCGTCCTATGGGCAAGTCGACGGCCTTGCGGCGAAAGGCGCGGCAGCGCTCGCCGACCCCGGCATGGGTTTCCTCGTCCTCCGGCCACCAGATTTCCGGCAAGAGATCGAAATTCAGAGCCGGCCAAGCCTCGACGAGGCGGCTTTTCGGCGAGCCGATATCGCAGCTATAGGCGGCGCGTTCGCGGATCAAAGGCTCGATCTCGATGGGAACGGCAAGGGTTTCGGCGAGGATCGCCGCCGTTTCCAGGGCGCGGGTATAGGGGCTGGCGAGAATGAGACGGATTTCCGGCGATTGCCGCGCGAGGGTTTTCGCCGCCTCTTGCGCCTGACGCCGGCCGAGCGGGGTGAGGCGGGGATCGGCGATGCCGGGATCGATCCCTAAACGATCGTGAGCGGCATTGAATTCGGATTGCCCGTGGCGGATGAGGATCATGCGGCCAGCGCCTCGATTTTCGCGATCGAAAGGCTCGATTCTGCGACGCCTTGCGACTTCGCTCAAGATCGCCCATGTATAGGGAGGTCCGCTTGTCGCCGATGGCCAGCGAGGATAGGCAAACGTGCAGCAGATCGAAATCGTCTTTTTCGCCGCCTTGGCGGTTTTTCTGGGCTGGAAGCTCTATGCCGCGCTCGGCCGGCGCCAGGACGGCGATGCGGAGCGATCGCGCCTTCGCCAGATCGCCAACGACGATCGCCAGCCGAGCGAAAAAGCGAAACCTGTCGCCCTGCCCGAACCGATCGCCTCGCGCGATCGCCGGCGGATCGAGGCCGATCTCGCCGCCGCGCCGCAAAATCTGCGCGACGGTTTGGCGGCGATCGCCGCCGCCGATCCCGCTTTCGACTTGGCGCGTTTTCTGACCGGAGCGAAGCGCGCCTTCGAAATGATCCTTACCGATTTCGCCGCCGGCAATGCCGAGGCTCTGGCGCGATTGCTCGCTCCCGACATCCATCGCACCTTCGCCGCCGCCATCGCCGAACGGCAGAAGCGCGGGGAACGCTTGAAAACGACGCTCGTCGGCATTCTCGATGCCGCCTTGGTCGAAGCGCGGCTGGAGGGTTCCCAAGCGCGAATCGCCGTCAAATTCACCACCCAGCAGATCGGCGTGACCGAGGATAGTCAGGGCCGCATCGTCGATGGCGATCCTCAGGCGGTCGCGACCATCATCGACCTTTTCACTTTCGCCCGCGATGCCAAGGCCGCCGACCCCAATTGGCAAATCGTCGCCACGGCAAGCGGCGCCTA
>CAYQAG010000007.1:0-73307 GCA_964415425.1 uncultured Rhodospirillaceae bacterium
ATGTCAGCGGCTTCGCTCGGATCGCCGTCGATACCGATATCGCGGTCAGCATCGGTTGAGCGATCGCGCCGGTCAGGAAAGAAACGGCTCGATTGTGATGGCTGTCACAGTTTCCGACGATTTTTCTCTTGCCGGGCAATTTACGCGCGATTAGTCTCAGGGCCGGGGACAGTTGCTAAACGAGGGTGCCGATTATGGCCAGCAACCGCGATTCCCATCTTTCCGGAAATAACGATCCCGCCTTATCGGCCGGCAAGAAATCGCCGCTCGATCTCCTCTCGGCGGATTCGCTGCTGAACGGCAGCTATCGCCAGGCGATCGAGAACTTGCTGGGCAGTCCTCTGCCGGCCGATGAAAACCCCGACTTGGCTGGGGCGTTGCCGGGAAAGACGAACGCTCCCGGCACCGGCGGTATCGAGAAACCGATCCCGATGCCGCCGCCGATCGTTGTACCGCCGATCGAAATCGATCTGGTCGAGCGACCGCCGGTCGATCGGTTTCCGATAACTCGCAATACCGATGCGACGATTTCCAGCGAAATGCGGGCGGGTGGGCTTGGCAGCCATGTCAGCAATCTTGGCGATATCAATGGCGATGGATACGACGATTTTGCCGTCGTGGCTGTAGCCGAGAAAATTAGGATAATGCCAGAAGGACTAATTGCTCTACCCTGTGTGGAATTACCGCCCTTATACGCTGTCACAGCTTATGTACTTTATGGCTCGCGCGACGGGATTGCCAGTTTCGATCTCGACAATCTGAAGCCAAGTCAGGGCTTCGCTATTGCCATGGGCGATTTGTGGCCTAAATCTGATAATTGGGGCTGGCCATATGGATTTTACGATCTACTCGGTGCTGAATTTAATAAAGTCAGTTCTGCCGGAGATATTAATCACGACGGTATCGGAGATTTTGCGGTCACCATAAATTCGGGTCCTGGCTTTATATTTGACGCATCTCATTCATCCGCGAATCCTGCAATTCCCCAAACATATGCACATACATACACTATTTATGGTAAGCCCGGCGCACGCGCCGATATTAATCTGAGTAAGATAAAGCCAGAACAGCATCTTGAACCTTATCTGCAACCAGATTTGCAGCCCAGTTTCTCCGTTACTGGGGAAATCGCCAAATCCTTATCCTGGGCAACTCGGAATGTCGGCGATATGAATGGCGATGGTGTCGATGATCTGATTCTTGCCGCCGATAAGGCAAGCGCGGAGGGTAAGGCCGCTGCCGGCATTGTCTATGTCATTTATGGCCGCAATGGCGAGGGTATAAAGGAAATTAATCTTGATCATTTAAGCGCCAATGAAGGCTTCAAGCTTGTCGGCGATGAGCAAAACGCTCGCTTTGGTTATTCGGTTTCTTCGGCTGGCGACATCAACGGCGACGGCTATGACGATCTTGTCGTTGGGGCGCCAGGCGCGGATTCTTATGGACCGCCTCATGAATTATCCGGCAAAATTATGCGTTTCGATATTTTTCATAACTCCACGCGGGTCCCCGCCGGCGAAAGTTATGTGATCTATGGCGGAGATTTCACGCATTCGGTGACTTTGGCGGGCGGCGTCGGCAACGATCTGCTGGTCGGCAAGGCCGGCGCCGATATCGTCGTCGCCGGATTGGGCGACGATCTCGTGATCGGCAAGGGTGGCGTCGATTTCATCCGCACCGGCGCCGGCAACGATACGATCCGCATTGGCGATGGGAGCTTCGGCCGTATCGATGGCGGCGGCGGTTCCGATCGTCTGGTCTTCGATTACGAAGGCGCGATCGCGATCGATCCCGAGAGAATCATCGATATCGAGCGTTTCGATATGGCAAACGGCCTTGCCAATTCGATGAATTTGAAGGCGGCCGATGTGCTGGCGCTCGATCTGCGCGTGCGCGATCTCGGCGGCAAGGCGGCGCTCGACAATGTGCTCGCCATCGACGGAGATTTCGGCGACACGCTCAATCTCGATGCCGCCGATGGTTGGCAGGTTTGGGCGGGGCAGAGCCTTGCCGGCTATGCGCTTTATGTCAGCGGCTTCGCTCGGATCGCCGTCGATACCGATATCGCGGTCAGCATCGGCTGAGCGATCGCGCCATTTCGTCGTTGCCGCTCAACCCTTTTTCGGCTTCAGCGCCTGCCAATCGGCGTCCTCGAGCGCGCCGAGGAAATTGAATTGACCGGCGCCTTTCAGCCATTCGCCGCCATCGATGGTCACGATTTCGCCGTTGATGAAGGCGGCAAAATCGGAGAGCAAAAAAGCGGCGAGGTTGGCTAATTCCTCATGCCGGCCGGGCCGGCCGAGAGGGTTGCGCGTTTCGAAAACCCGCGCGAGATCGGGGCGCGGGACCAAGCGTTCCCAAGCGCCCGGCGTCGGAAAAGGCCCCGGTGCGATGGCGTTCAAGCGAATGCCGCGCCCGCCCCATTCGACGGCGAGCGAGCGCGTCATCGCGACGACGCCCGCCTTCGCCATGGCCGAGGGCACGACATAGGCCGAACCTGTCGAGGCATAGGTCGTGACGATGGAGAGCACCTTCGCCGGATGCTCCGAGGCGAGCCAGCGTTTGCCGCAAGCGAAGGTCGCATAAGCGCTGCCCTGGAGGACGATGCCGAGAATGGCATCGATCGCGCGCGGCGATAATTCCTCGGACCGCGCGATGAAATTGCCGGCCGCATTGTTGACGAGCGCATCGAGCGGTCGCTCGGCGAAGAGACGGCCGATCAAGGCTTCGACCGAGGCCGCATCGCGGATATCGCAGACATGGCCTTCGATCTTGCCGCCGGTTGCCGCCGCCAATTCGGCGGCGGTCGCTTCGAGAACCGTGCCGCGCCGACCGCAAATGACGATCTCGGCGCCGAGTTCCAGAAAGCGTTTCGCCATGGCGCGGCCAAGCCCGGTGCCGCCGCCCGTGATCAGGATGCGCTGGTTTTTAAGGAGATCGGGCAGGAACATCGCAATCGGCCGCAGGTTAGGATTCGCGCGGGCGCAGCATTTCGCGCGAGATAATATGGCGCTGAATTTCGCTGGTGCCTTCCCAGATGCGCTCGACCCGGGCATCGCGCCACATCATGGCAAGCGGCAATTCCTCCATCAGCCCCATGCCGCCGAAAATCTGGATCGCCTGATCGGTCACGCGCCCCAGCATCTCGCTGGCGAAGAGCTTGGCCATGGCGGCATCGCCATCGGTCATCCTGCCCATCTGCAATTTCCAGCAAACCTGCGCCGTCAGCGCGTCGGCGGCCGCCAATTCCGTACGCATATCGGCGAGTTTGAAGGAAACGCCTTGGAATTTGCCGATCGTCTGACCGAATTGCCGCCGCGTCGCCGCCCAATCGAGAGCGAGATCGAGCGCGCGTTCCGCCTTGCCGCAGCAATTCGCGGCGATGAAGACGCGACCGCCCAGCAGCCATTCGCTGGCGACGGCGAAACCCTTGCCTTCCTCGCCCAGAATCTGGCTCCGCGGCAGGCGCACGCCATCGAAAAAGAGTTCGTAATTGTCGTAAGCGCGATAGGAAACGCAACGCGGACCGCGGCGGATGGTGAAGCCGGGCGTATCGCGATCGACGAGGAAAGCGGTGATGCGCTTGCGGGGCCCGCGTTTCCCCTCATCGATTCCGGTGACGGCAAAGACGATGGCGAAATCGGGAAGGCCGACACCCGTGATGAAATGCTTTTGCCCGGTCAGGACGTAATCCGCGCCATCCTTTTCCGCTCGGGTCGAAATGCCAAGCGCGTCCGATCCCGCGCCGGGTTCGGTCAGCGCGAAGACTTCCATCTTTTCGCCGCGCACGGTGGGCAACAGGTATTTCTCGATCTGCTCGCCTCGGCAAGCCATCAGGATCGCCGAGGGTCGGCCGACGAATTTCTGCAAGGCCCAATTGACCTTGCCGAGTTCGCGTTCCATCAGCATCTGCGACATGACATCGAGGCCGCCGCCGCCGACCGATTCCGGCATATTGGCGGCATAAAGCCCGAGCGCCTTGGCCTTCGTCTTCAATTCCCGGCCGAGTTCGGGCGGCACCGCGCCCAGGCGATCGATCTCCCGCTCATGGGGATAAAGTTCTTTTTCGATGAAGGCGCGCAGGGTCGCGACAAGTAGGTTCTGTTCCTCGGTCGGCGAAAAATCGAATCCCATTCCTAAACCCCCAATTTCGGCCATCCTATACCGTGGCTCCGCCTTGGCAAATAAGCTGCGGATTTTGCTGAATTTTATCGGCAAAAATGCCGATTTAGCAAAGTATTTCATTGACTTATGCGCGAATCTGGGTTAGCGTTCCTTCGTCAAGAGCGAGGGAAAAGATGATGATCGCCGAAGCCTTCTGGGCGAATCTTCGACCGGCGCCGATCCATATCGGCGGCCCGGCGCCTCGTCTCGACTTTCCCGAACGTTAGTTCGCTCCCGGCGAGCGCCTGAGCCTCTCGCCGAAAGCGGCCGCCTCGGCCGCTAGAACTCCTTTTTCGCGATCTTAAACGAGCCGAGAGGCGCGCCCTCATCGGCGATTTCGGGTGATCTTCATGCGCCGCCATCTTCTTGCCTTCGCACCGGCTCTACTGGTGCTCGCTTGCTTCGAAGCCGCTTTCGCCATCGTCGCGCCGGTCATCTCGCTGCGCCTCGAGGAACGCGGCACCGACGCGACGACGATCGGCCTCATCGCCGCCGCCTATTCGCTCGGCTATCTCGGCGGCACGCAAATCTGCCGACCGCTGCTCGGCCGTTATGGGCTCGCGCGCGCACTGGGCGGCTTCTGCCTTGCGGGCGCCGCCGCCATCGCCGCGCATGTCGTCTTCGCAGGTCTCGCCGCCTGGTTTTTCCTCTCGCTGCTTTGCGGCGCCCTCATGGCCGGGCTTTATTTCACGATCGAGGCGCTGCTCAACGCGCTTGCCGAAAACGGCATTCGCGGCCGCCTCTACGGCGCCTATCTGACGATCTCCTGGAGCGCCGGCGCCATCGCGCCCTTTACCTTGATCTTCGACCGGCCCGGCGGTCAGGCCCTGTTCCTCTTCGCCGCTGCGATTCTCTGCGCCGGCCTTCTGCCGCTTTATCGCGGTCGCAAACTCCCCGCCTTGCCGAGCGCGGCGCTCCGGAAAAACGCGACCGGATTAGGCTTCGCGCTGCCGGCGATTTCGCCCCTGGCGCTGATCGTCGCTTTCGTATCGGGCATGGAAAACGGCGCCTTGCACGGCTTGCTGCCGAGTTATGTCTTCGATCTGGGCTTTGCGGAAAGCCAGCTTTCCCTCCTGCTCGCCGGCGTCGTGCTCGCCGGTCTCGCCGCGCAATGGCCGATCGGACATCTTTCCGATCGCGTGCGGCGGCGCGGGATTCTGGTCGGCGCCTGTTTCGGCCTTGCCGCGCTCTTCGCCTTGGGAGTGGCACTGCTGCCGCCGGCCTTATCGGGCTTCCCCGTTCTTGCCGTCGCGATCGCGGCCGTGAGCGCCGCGGCCGCCCCCGCTTATGCCTTGGGCGCCGCCATCGCCAACGATGCCGCCGGACGGCGCGGCGATCCGAGCCCGATCGGCGCCCTGCTCTTCGGCAATGGCCTCGGCGCGGCGATCGGCCCGCTCGCCGCAGGCTCCGCCATGGATCGGCTCGGCCCGCAAGGACTGTTCCTCTTCATCGCCCTGGGCGCCGGCTTGGCCGCTTTTGCCGCCGCGCTCTTGGCGAAGGAAGAAACGGCGGAACCTCAGCCGATATCGAATTTGATGCCCTGAGCCAAAGGCAGGCGGTCCGAATAATTGATGGTGTTGGTCGCCCGGCGCATATAGGCCTTCCAGGAATCCGAACCCGATTCGCGCCCGCCGCCGGTTTCCTTCTCGCCGCCGAAAGCGCCGCCGATCTCGGCGCCCGAAGGCCCGATATTGACATTGGCGATGCCGCAATCCGACCCCAGGGCCGAGGTGAAGAATTCCGCCTCGCGCACATCCTGCGTGAAGATGCAGGAAGAAAGCCCCTGCGGCACGCCGTTATGGAGCGCGATCGCTTCCGCGAAATCGTCATCATAGGCCAGAACGTAGAGAATCGGCGCGAAGGTCTCGTGGCGCACGATTTCGCTTTGGCGCGGCATTTCGACGATGGCCGGGCGCACATAATAGCCGCCGGCGCAGCCCGGCACCGTCACGCGCTCGCCGCCGAAAATTTTCCCGCCCTCGCGCTTGGCGGCGCGCAAGGCTTCCTGCATGGCGTTGAAGGCGGCGGCATCGATCAAAGGTCCGATCAACGTGCCGGATTTCAAGGGATGGCCGATCTTCACCTGGCCGTAGAGTTTCTTCAGCCGCGCCAGCAATTTCGCATGGATCGAGCGATGCACGATCAAGCGGCGCAAGCTGGTGCAACGTTGCCCGGCCGTGCCGACGGCGCTGAACAGAATCGCGCGCTCGGCCAAGGCGAGATCGGCCGAGGGCGCCACGATCATCGCGTTATTGCCGCCGAGTTCCAGCAACGAGCGGCCGAAACGGCGGGCGACGCGCGGCGCGACCTCGCGGCCCATGCGCGTCGATCCCGTCGCCGAAACGAGCGCGACACGCGGATCGTCGACCAGAATTTCGCCGATTGCGCGGTCGCCGATCAGGACTTCCAGCAAGCCCGTCGGCGCCTCGCCGAAACGCGCGATCGCCTTGGCGAAGAGCGCCGCGCAAGCGAGCGCCGTGACCGGCGTCTTTTCCGACGGTTTCCAGACCACGCTATTGCCGCAAACGAAAGCGAGCGCCGCATTCCATGACCAGACCGCGACCGGAAAATTGAAGGCCGAGATCACGCCGACGACACCCAAGGGATGCCAGGTTTCGGCCATGCGATGGCCGGGCCGTTCGGAAGCGATGCTAAGACCGTAAAGCTGACGCGACAGGCCGAGCGCGAAATCGCAGATATCGATCATTTCCTGGACTTCGCCCAGGCCTTCCTGCTCGATCTTGCCGGCCTCGATCGAGACCAGCGCGCCCAATGCCGCCTTATGGCGGCGCAATTCCTCGCCGAACAGGCGGATCAATTCGCCGCGACGCGGCGCCGGAACGGCGCGCCATTGCCGCGCCGCCTCGCTCGCCCGAGCGATCTTGGCGGCGGCTTCTTCCGCTCCATCGCTCTTTAGGCGCGCGATGACCGCGCCGTCGATGGGCGAGCGGATTTCGAGATCGCCGCGCTTCGCATCGAGTTTATTAAGGCCGAGGGTCTTCAGGATTGCCACGAGTTTCATGACAGGCTTCCCAGAATTGACGATCGCGCCTTCCTGCGCCTCCCCCCGGCGCTTGTCAACAGGCCGCCGCGCGACTATCTAAGAAGGGAGGATGGCCTCGTCTTAAGGCCGTTTCGCCGACGTCTTATGGAGCCGATCATGCATGCCTTTCGTCTTCGCTTGCCTGCCGCTTTCGCCTTGATCTCCGTTCTGCTGGCGGGGCCGGCCTCGGCCGGCGGGCCGCTCGATATCTATGCCTATCACGAAAAGCGACCCGGCCTTTCCTGGTTGGTCGTCGGCACGATGCTGATGGAATATTTCGACGTCCCCGCGACGGCCCAGGACGGTACGCTCGCCTGCAGCATCGCCAATTTCGTTTCAGGCGCCGAGGATTGCCGCGAACCCGCCATCGATTCGCAATTCCAAGCGGTCAAACAAATCCTCGGCGGCTATTGGAAATATTCGGGCGAGCGATACGGCCAGTCCTGGCGCGAAATGCGCTGGGAGGAAACCAAGATCCTGCCGCCCGATAAGCTTATCCACGAGATCGATTTCCTGCGCGGCGTCGTTGCCGAAATCGCGCCCGTTCAGCCCGGCGCTGAGAGCGCCACGCCCCATGTCGTGCTGATCGTCGGCACGACGGGCGGCGCCGGCGATCTTTCCGTGATCGTGAACGATCCCGTTCTCTACGACGAAGCGGCCAATCCCTATCTCGAAGCGGGCGGTCGCCTACTCGACGAGGGCGGCCAATACGAAATCGGCTACGAGGAATTCAAGACCGTCTTCAAATGGTCGCGCACCCTCTTCCGCGTCAAGCCGGAATAGACCGCCAACGCGCCAGCGCCGCCGCGATTTCCTCGAGCGCGGCGGGATCGTCGATCGTCGCTGGCTGCGCATAGGGTTTGGCATCGGCGATTTTCTGCATCGTGCCGCGCAGAATCTTGCCCGATCGCGTCTTCGGCAATCTGGCGACGACGAGCGCCGCCTTGAAGGCGGCGACCGGGCCGATGCGTTCGCGAACGAGGGCGATGGCCTCGGCGGCGATCGTTTTAGGATCGCGCTTCACCCCCGCCTTGAGAACGAGGAAGCCGAGCGGCACTTGCCCTTTCAGCGCATCGGCGATGCCGATCACCGCGCATTCGGCGACGTCGGGATGGGCGGCCAAGACTTCCTCCATGCCGCCGGTCGATAGACGATGGCCAGCGACGTTGATGATGTCGTCCGTGCGCGACATGACGAAGACATAGCCGTCCTCGTCGAGATAGCCCGCATCGGCGGTCTGATAATAGCCGGGGAAATTTTCGAGATAGCTCGCGGCAAAGCGCGCCTCGGCATTCCATAAGGTCGGCAAAGTGCCCGGCGGCAAGGGCAGGCGGCAGAGGATATTGCCGATCTCGCCCGGCTTGACGGGATGGCCGTCATCGCCCTTGACCTCGATCTCCCAACCCGGCACGGCGCGGCTCGGCGAACCGTGCTTGACCGGCAGCTTTTCGATGCCGAGGCAATTGGCGGCGATCGCCCAACCGGTTTCGGTCTGCCACCAGTGATCGATGACGGGGATTTTCAGATTGGCTTCCGCCCAGGCCAAGGTCGGCGGGTCCGATCTCTCCCCGGCGAGGAAAAGCGCGCGCAGGCTGGAAAGATCGTAGCGGCGGATGAGCGCGCCGTCGGGATCCTCGCGCTTGATGGCGCGAAAGGCGGTCGGCGCCGTGAATAGCGTGGCGACGCGGTATTCGGCGATGACGCGCCAGAAAGCGCCGGCATCGGGCGTACCGATTGGTTTCCCCTCGTAAAGGATCGTGGTGCAGCCGTAGAGCAGCGGCGCATAGACGATATAGGAATGGCCGACCACCCAGCCGACATCGGAGGCCGCCCAATAGACC
Source organism: uncultured Rhodospirillaceae bacterium (assembly GCA_964415425.1). GTDB lineage: Bacteria > Pseudomonadota > Alphaproteobacteria > Dongiales > Dongiaceae > Dongia. Next base: position 9,049 of record CAYQAG010000007.1, read on the forward strand.
TCGCCCGGGCGCATGTCGTAGATATGCTTCATGCTCCAAGCGAGCGCCACGGCATGGCCGCCATGATCGCGTACCACGCCCTTGGGCTGCCCGGTCGTGCCGGAGGTATAGAGGATATAAAGCGGGTCGGTAGCGCGGACGGGAACCGGCGGATGCGGCGCGGCGCGCGCCATGGCGCTTTCCCAATCGACATCCCGCCCCGGGCGCAATTCGGCCTTGACCATCGGCCTTTGCAGAATGACGCAGCGTTCCGGCTTTGCCTCCGCCATGTCGATGGCGGCATCGAGCAGCGGTTTATAGGGAATGATCTTTTGCGCTTCGAGACCGCAACTGGCGCTAACGACGATCTTGGGCTTGGCATCGTTGATCCGCGTCGCCAATTCGCGCGCGGCGAACCCGCCGAAGACGACGGAATGGATGGCGCCGAGCCTGGCGCAGGCCAGCATGGCGATCACCGCTTCGGGCACCATCGGCATATAGACGATGACGCGATCGCCCTTGGCGATTCCGAGATCGGCGAGAACGCCGGCAAAACGCGCGACGCGTTCGGTGAGATCGGCATAGGTGAAAATCTCGCGGCGCCCGGCGACGGGACTATCGTAGATGAGCGCCGCTTGATTCCCGCGCCCCGCCGCGACATGGCGATCGAGGCAATTGGCGGCGGTGTTGAGTTCGGCGCCGGGGAACCAGCGATAAAAGGGCGGGCGCGATCGGTCGAGCACGCGATCCCAAGGTTTCAACCAATCGATAGCCGCGGCCGCTTCGGCCCAGAAGGCTTCGCGCTCCGCAAGCGAGCGCCGATAAAGGCGTTCGAAGATTTCGCCCATGATCTTTTCCCCCTTCTCTTCCCCAACCGCCCTCTCTTCAGGTTGCGGCGAAAGCGGCGCGCGGCCAGTGGATGACGATCTCCGCCCCGCCCAGCGCGCCGTTGCGGAATGCGATCGCGCCGCCGGTCCGCTCGATCAAATTCTGCGCGATGAAAATGCCGAGCCCCATATGATCGCCCCCGCGCGCCTCGTCCTTGGCCGTCGCCGCATGACCGGCGACATAGGGATCGCCCAATCGGCCGAGCAGGTCGGGAGGAAAACCCGGCCCGTCATCCTCGATGGCGATGGTCAATTCCTCGACGCTCCACGCGATTCTGACCAGCACTTCTTCCTGCGCGAATTCGATGGCATTTTGCAGGAGATTGCCGAGGCCGCGCAACAATTCCGGCCGGCGCGGCAAAAGCGGCGGCGCCGCTTCGCCCGATTTCGCCTCGGTCTCGATGCGGAGCGCGATATGGGGTCGCAAGAAAGGCTCGGCCGCGAGTTCGATCAAGAGCGGCGCCGGCACGACATGGAAATGATCGGCCGAGGCGGCCGCCGGTCGGCGCGAGATTTCGGCCAGGATCGCGCGGCAGCGTTGGCTTTCGCCGACCAGCAATTCGATATCGGCGCGATGCGGCGAATCGGCCGGAAGATCGCGCAGCAATTCCTTGGCGACGAGCGCGATCGTGCCCAAGGGCGAACCCAATTCGTGCGCCGCCGCCGCCGCCAGAGCGCCGACCGAGGACAGCCGTTGCTCGCGCTCCAGCGAAGCTTCCGCCGCCATCAGGGCATTGGCGTTGCGGCGCGCTTCCTCGGCGACGCGAAAGACATAGGAGGTGATGAAGATCGTCGCCAGGACGAGCGCGATGGCGAGCGCCAGGACGAAAACCGCCGGCAAGACGAAAGCCGATCCCTCCCAAGGCAGCGGCCAATGGAAAACGGCGAGCAATGCGATCGCCGCCAAGGCAAGGCCGGCAAGGCCGAGCGTGCTGCGATAGCTAAGAACCGCCGCCGAAACCGTGACGGGGGCGAGGATCAGAAGCGCAAAGGGATTCTGCAATCCGCCCGTCAAGAACAGCAGCGCCGAAAGCTGCACGAGATCGAAACCCAGATTGAGCGCGGCCTGACGATCGGAGAGTCGCGATGCCGGCTTCTTCGTTACCTGCATGAAAGCCGTGACGGCAATCAAGGCCGCGACCGCCGCGCTGGCCGCGAGGATCGAAAACGGATAACCGAAGCCGAAATAGACGATGGCGAGAGTCGTGGCTTGGCCGAAGGCCGCGACCCAACGAATGAGCAGCAGCGTCTTCAAACGCAGCCGCGCATGGCCGCGTTTGAGGCGACTGGCCGTCATGCCTCGGACTCCGCGCGCCGGACGGAATCGCCATCAGTCACAGCAAGCCGCCTTCGTAGCGGGATCAGCCTCGGCGAGAGCTTCCCGAAGCGACGCTTCGCGCGGCGCCGTCGCGGGCGCCTGGGGCAAGACGAGATCGAGCGGACCCGCGGCGCCGCCCGGCGCCTCGGCATAACGGCCATCCTTGCGCCACGCGATTTCGCCCAGCATCGGCACGCGGCCCAGAATGCGATCGCCAATGATGCGCAAATCCGCGACCGGCCGACGATCGCGCGTCCGCAAGACATGGCCGGCGGCAACGAGCGTCAGAAAATCCGCAGCTTCGCTCATGGCGCGCGATCCTCCGCCGCAATCGGACCGTCGATCGCACGGCGCCATTCGCCAGCCAAGCGGCGATGCAGGGTCACGCGTTCCGCTCCCGCGATCGCCGCCAAGCGGTGGATGGCTTGGCGCAGATGCGGCCCGGCAATCGGTCGCAGAATGTCGAGATGCCGAATTTGCCAATCCGTCCCCTCCTTTTTGGCGTCGATCAATCCGGCGAGATGGTCGCGATAGAGGATCGGCATGGCGAAATAGAAACGCCGCGCGCGTTTCGGGGTATAGGCCTCGAATTTATAGACATGGCCGAAAAGATCGGTAAAGCGGCGGCGATTGAAAAGCAGATTGTCGAGCGGCGGAACAATGCGAGCGATTTCGTCCGCATCCCGCGCCTTAGCCGATCCGCGCGGGCCGGCGGCGAAGGCATCGAGATCGCTTTGCCAAGCGAGATATTCCTGCCGCTCGCCGTCGATCGTCACCGCGAAGCTCGCGATCGGCAAGCGCTCGCGCGCTTCGGCGACGAGACGCCGCGCGATGGGGAGGCCGCCGCCGCGCCAGCGCGCCAGATGATGCGAAGTGCGTTCGGCCAATTGCTGCGGCGTCGCCAGTTTGAGAACGTCGAGCGCACTGCGGACGAAGAAATCCTTATGACCCCTCCGCCAATCGGGGATCGGTTCCCGCAATTCGGGCGCGACGCGCTCGGTCAAATCGAACAGGCGATGGAAATGCGCCGTGCGCCCGGCGATCTGCACTTCGCCGGCGATGAAGAGATATTCGAGTGCCTTGGTCGTCGCCTTGATCGTATTGAAGCCGCCGATGACACGCTCGGAATCGAGATCGGCGGGCGAGATCGGCCCTTCTTCGGCGATCCGCTTCTTGACTTGACGCATCAGCGGCCGCAGAGCCTTGAAGCGAGCGGGATCGCCAATCGCTTTCGTAAAGTCCTTCAGGAAATAGGGAACCCAATCGCGCCGCGTGGCGAAAAGCGGATAATGCGTTTCCAAAAACGCGCGCTCACGATAGCAGAGATCGTAAAACGCCTCCGGCGGCGCGGCGCTTCGCGCCGCCCAAGCAAGCTCGTGATTGCGCAAACCCGTGATGCGGATGGAATCGATCTGGATCATGCCGAGATCGAGCGCCTTCCTCGCCGATTCCGCCGCCGGCCAATAAGGCCCGCTCAAGCCCAGGCGATCGAGCAGAAAGGCGCGCGCGGTTTGCGCATCCATCGCCATCCTTGCGCTCTAGACCTTGCCGCTGACGCCCGCCTCGGCGAAAGTCGCCATGCCGGAATGGCAGAGCGCCGCCGCGCGCAGAATGGGAATGGCGAGCGCGGCCCCGGACGCCTCGCCGAGCCGCAGGCCGAGATCGAGAAGCGGCTTCTTGCCCAGGCTTTCGAGCAATCGGCGATGGCCGGGCTCGGCCGAGCAATGCGCGACAAGGCAATGATCGAGCGCGCCGGGATCGATCTTATAAAGGATCGCCGCCGCCGCCGTGGTCGCGAAACCGTCGAGCAAAACGGGGACTCGCGCCATGCGCGCCGCCATCACCGCCCCCGCGATCGCCGCCAATTCGTGACCGCCCAGGCATTGCAGGATAGCGAGCGGATCGGCGAAACGCGCGCGATGCCGTGCTAGGCCGAGATCGATCACTTCCGCCTTGCGCTGCAATTGCGCGCCGGCGACGCCCGTTCCCGGCCCCGCCCAATCCTTCCCCGTTCCGCCGAAGAGAGCCGCTGCCAGAGCCGACGCCGATGTCGTATTGGCGATGCCCATTTCGCCCAAGCCGAGAAGGTCGATTCCCGGCTCGACGCAGGTCATGCCATAGGCCATGGCGCGGGCGGTCTCCGCCTCGCTCAAGGCCGGGGCTTGCGTGAAATCGGCCGTCGGGCGTTCGAGGCTCATCTCGTAAACGCGGAGATCGGCATCGGCATTGCGGCAAAGCTGATTGATGGCGGCGCCGCCTGCCGTGAAATTCTTGACCATCTGCGCCGTCACGGCGGCCGGGAAAGCGGAAACGCCTAGATCGGCAACGCCATGATTGCCGGCGAAAACGGCGATGCGCGGATGCGCGATTCGACCGGGATGGCGCCCCTGCCAAGTCGCCAGCCATTCGGCGATTTCCTCCAGCCGAGCGAGCGCGCCGGGCGGTTTGGTCAATTGCCCCTCGCGTTCGCGCGCGGCGGCGGCGGCTTCGCGCTCCGGCCCCGGAAAATTGCCGACGACGCGGCGGATGTCTTCAAGATCGGCGATGGGAATCTCGGCCTTCATGATCGGTATCGGATGCCTTTGCAAGAAACGATACCTGTCCTATAACCCGGCCGCGTTTCCCTAACAACGACCTTCGCCGGAGCCGATCCCCCTCATGACCGTCGATCCGCCGCCTTCGGACGATTCGACCGCGCCGTTGCGCCTTTCCTGGCGGGAATGGCTACGGGATATTCGAATGGCGCTCGGTTTCTTCACGCGCCTGCCGGTCGCCGATTCGGCTTTTCCCGCTCCGTCCTTGGCGGCAGCCGCGCGCGCCTTTCCGATCGCCGGCGCGATTCTCGGCCTGATCCTGGCCGGGCTTTATCACATCGCCATTCTCCTGGGCTTCAACGCGCTTCTGGCGGCCGCGCTCGTCTTGGCCGCAAGCGCCCTTCTGACCGGCGCCTTGCACGAAGACGGGCTTGCCGATTGTTGCGATGCGCTAGGCGCACGCGGCAATCGGGATAGCAAGCTTGCCATCCTGCGCGATAGTCGGATCGGCAGTTTCGGCACGCTCGGCCTTATCTTCGCCAGCCTGATCAAGATCGCCGCCCTTAGCGAACTCGCCCGGCCCGGCTTTGCCGCCGGCGCCTTGATCGCCGCTCACGCCCTCGCCCGCGCCGTCTTGCCGATGATCCTTTATCGCTTGGCGCCCGCGCGCAGCGATGGCCTCGGCCATGGCGCGGGCCGCCCCGAACGCGCGGACGTTTCCTGGTCGCTCGGTCTCGGTTTTGCGATCGCCATCCTAGCCGTCACGCCGATCCCGGCTTTGGCGGCAATAGCCGCCGCATTGGCGGCGGCTTTTCTGGTCGGCGCGCTCGCCAGGCGGCATCTCGGCGGGCATACCGGCGATGTTCTCGGCGCCGCCGAACAGATGGCCGAGATCGCCATTCTCGTCGTCCTTTGCGCCTTCGTTTGATGTTTCCCCGATGACTCACAAAATCACGCGCTTCTGGCTTGTGCGGCATGCGCCGGTGATCGGCGCCGAGGGCCGCATCTACGGGCAGGACGATCTTCCCGCCGATTGCGGCGACGATACGGCCTTCGCCAATCTCGCCCGTTTCCTGCCCCATCTCGCTTTATGGCTCGTCTCGCCGCTCCAGCGCACGCATCAGACGCTTTCGGCGATCGATCGCGCACGGCCGCAGCCGGGAATCCTGGCCGTCGTCGAGCGCGACCTGATCGAACAGCATTTCGGCGATTGGCAGGGTTTGACCTATGACGAGCTCGCGGCGCGGCGCGATGGCGCCTATCACCGCTTCTGGCATGCCCCGGCCAGCGAAAGGCCGCCCAATGGCGAAAGCTTCGCCGATGTCGTGGCCCGCGTCGCCGGCGTTCTCGACCGGCTAAGCCGCGATCATACCGGGGCGGATTTCGTCGCAATCATCCATGGCGGTTCGATCCGCGCCGCTCTGGCGGCAGCGCTCGGCATCGATCCCGAACGCGCCTTGGGTTTTGCCGTCGATACCTTGTCGGTGACGCGGATCGACCGCATCGAAGGCGCCAGCGAGGGCGCCGAGTGGAGCGTCGCCTTCGTCAATCGCCGCCCTTAAAAATCCCGCTCGATCAGCAAGGCTTCGATTCGGGCGCGAAGAGACGGCTCATATCCTGGAAGGATTTGAATTCCAGCGCATTGCCGCTGGGATCGCGAATGAAAAGGGTCGCCTGTTCGCCGATTTCACCCTTGAAGCGAATATGGGGTTCGATCAGGAACGGAATCCCCGCTCGGCGCAATTCCTCGGCAAGGGCCTGCCAATCCGCCCAAGCTAGAACGGCGCCGAAATGCCGGACCGGCACGGCATCGCCATCGACGTCGTTGCGCGCGACCGACCCCGACCCTGCGGGGTCGAGATGGGCCGTGATCTGATGGCCGAAAAAATCGAAATCGATCCATTTCGGATCGCGCCGACCGATGGGGCAACCCAGCAACCCCGCATAAAAGGCTTCCGTCGCCGCGAGATCGCTGACCGGAAAGGCAAGATGGAAAGGCGGCATCGGCATAACGGAAGGCTCCTGGCGCGGGAAACGCCTTTCAGATTACAATAGGCGCTAATGAGCGCAAGCATCGGATAGAATGCGGCCGGCGGGAGAGTCATTTTCGGAACATGACGAAACCGAGAAAGGCCAAACCCATGACCCTCGTTGCGCAAGATTCCGGCGCCGGCGCGCTCGCGGCGGCAAGACGCGCTGCCCGCTATATGGAAGCGCGCGCCGCAGCCGAAGCCGACGGTCCCGTGACCCTCGAAGAACTTGCGCGCCATTGCGGGCTTTCGCCCTGGCATTTGCAGCGCCAATTCAAGCGCGTCATGGGCGTCAGCCCCCGCCATTACGACGAGGCTTTGCGGCTGAAGCGCCTCAAATCCGGCCTGAAGACCGGCGAGGGCGTTGCCGCCGCCACGTTCGAGGCGGGCTTCGGATCCTCCAGCCGGGTTTATGAGCGGGCCGCCGCCGCGCTCGGCATGACCCCGGCGAGCTATGCCAAGGGCGGCGCCGGCGCCGAGATCGCCTTCGCCTGCGCCGGGAGCCGCCTCGGTCTCGTTCTGATCGCGGCGACGGCGAAAGGCATTTGCCGCATCGCCTTCGGCGCCGAGGAGCGCGCTTTGATCGCCGATCTCGCCAAGGAATTTCCGCAGGCGAAAACGATCCGCCGCGACGATAACGCGCTAAAGCGCGCGATCGGCGAAATCCTCCGCCGGATCGAGGGCGAGGCGCCCGCGCGCGATCTTCCCCTCGATATCCGCATGACCGCCTTTCAGCAACGCGTCTGGCGGGAATTGCTGGCGATCCCGGCCGGCGAGACGCGCTCTTATGGCGGGATCGCCGCCGCTATCGGCAATCCTCGGGGCGCGCGCGCCGTCGGCCATGCCTGCGCCAGCAATCCCGTGGCGATCCTCATCCCCTGCCATCGCGCCTTGCGCAACGACGGCAGTCTCGGCGGTTATGCCTGGGGGCTGAAACGGAAAAAGGCGCTGCTCGCGGCCGAGACCGAAGGGGCGGCCGGAAAGCCCTAACGCCGATTGGTCGCGACTCGGGGAGAGGCTATAAACTACCGCCTATGTCGCGTGTCCCGATCGCTTCCGGCGAGCGCCTTCGCCGCGAGATCGCCCTTGCCGAACGGCGCGTTCCCCTGGTCTTCAAGACCAATCCCCGGGCGCGGCGTATCGTGCTGCGCCTCGATTACCGACGGGCGGAGATCGTCGTCGTCCTGCCGCGCCGCGTTTCGACCGCAACCGGACATCGCTTCGCGCTCGATAATCGCGATTGGCTGGAAAGCCGCGTCGGCGACTTCCATGTCGCCATTCCCTTTCGCGACGGCGCCGATATCCCCTTTTTGGGCGAGACGCACCGCATCCGCCATCGCCCTGACCGACGCGGCACAGTCTGGCGCGAGAGCGACGAAATCCATGTCGCCGGCGCCGAAGCGCATCTAGCGCGCCGTCTGCTCGATTGGTTCAGGCGCGAAGCCAAGACGCGGATCGAAGCCCGCGCCCGCGCCATGGCGGCGAAAATCGGCGCGCGGCCGCGCCGCATCGCCATCCGCGACACCAAGAGCCGCTGGGGATCCTGCACCAGCGTCGGCGATCTCGCTTTTTCCTGGCGCGTGATCTTCGCGCCCGAGGCAATCTTCGATTACGTCATCGCGCATGAAGTCTCTCATCTGCGCGAGATGAATCACGGCCCCCGCTTTTGGGCGCTCTGCGCCGAACTCGCGCCGCAGATGGAAATGGCGAAGACCTGGCTCGCCGAGAACGGCACTCGACTTTATCGCTATGGCGCGGCGGCGTAACCCGCCGATCGTCTCAGCGTAGGAAAAGCCCGGCCAATTCGACATGGGCGGACCAGACGAATTGGTCGAGGATCAGAAGCTCGGTCAAGCGATAGCCGCCATCGACGAGATGCCGCGCGTCGCGCGCGAAACTCCCGGGATCGCAGGAAATGCCGAGGATGCGCGGAATGGCGCTCCTGGCCAAGATCGCCGCCTGATCGCGGGCACCGCTGCGCGGCGGATCGAAAAGCGCGAAATCGAATCCTGCGAGATCGGCCCCCGGCAAGGGCGAGCGCAGAAGATCGCGCCGCAGAATTTCGATCCGATTGCCGAACCCGGCGCGATCCGCCGCTTTGCGCAAGGCGACAAGTGCTGCCGCATCGCTATCGATCGCGAGAACCCGACGGCAGCCGAAATCGGCGAGACGCAGCGCGAAGGTTCCGCAACCGCAGAAAAGATCGAGCGCGCGGCGGATTTTCCCGTCGGCAGAAGTGCGCTTCAAGAAATCGGCGAGAACGGCCTCCCCCGCCGCGCTCGGCTGCAGGAAGGCGCCCGGCGGCAGATCGACGCGAATCCCGCCGAAGGCGATTTGCGGCGAGGCGCGCTGGAAGAGAAGATCGGGCGGCGTCTCGCCATCCTGCCAATGGAGCCGCGCGAGACCCAGCGCATCGGCGAACCCGGCTACAAACGTCGCCGCCTTGGCCTGCGGTCGGCCGGCCGTCGTCCAGAGGAGATCGAGACCGGTTTCGCCGAGCGTCGCGTGCAAACTCGCCGTGCCGGAATCTGCCAGTAAATTTTCGGCCAGACGCCGAAGATCGGGCAAACGATCCTGCAATTCGGGAGCCAGCACCGGGCATTCGGCGAGATCGACGATGTCGTGGCTGGCGGCGCGATGAAAGCCGAAGCGGAATTTTCCCTGGCGCCGGGTTGCAGCGAAGGTCGCGCGACGGCGCGCCGCGCGCGGCGTCTCGGCAAAAGCGAGGGCAGTGGGAATCGGGATTCCCTGTTGCCGCAGAGGCGCGAGGGCAAGATCGGTTTTCCATTCCCGGTAAGCGGCCGGCGCCATATGCTGCATCGCGCAGCCGCCGCATTCGGCGAAATGCCGACAAAGCGGCGGGACGCGGAGCGGCGATGCGCTGGCCGCATCGCGCTCGCCATAACCTGCAAACCCGCCCTGGCGCGGAACGAGATTGCGGATATGCCAAATCTCGCCCGGCAAGGCGCGCGCGACATAGACCGGCTTGCCGCGATAATCCCCGATGCCGTCCCCCTGCCCGCCCAGCCGCGCGATGGCAAGACGGATTTCGCCGCCTTCGGGCAGAAGCGAAGCCTGAGAAGAAGGTCGCCGAGAGCGTTTCACGAGGCCGACCTTTCGGCGAAGAGCAGGAATTCGCGATTGCCCTCGGGACCCAGGATCGGGCTGGCGGCGAGGCCGCGCAAATACCAATCCGGCAGGGTTGCGATCCAGGCGGCGATCGCGGCGCAGATTTCGGCATGGCGTTCGGGATCGGCGACGACGCCTTTCTTGCCGAGGCCGCCGCGCCCCACCTCGAATTGCGGCTTGACGAGAGCGATCAATCTGGCTCCCGGTCGCGTCAAAGCGAGCGGCGCCGGCAGGATCGTTTGCAAGCCGATGAAACTCGCATCGCAGACGACGAGATCGATGGGGTCAGGAATCCGCGCACGATCGAGATGGCGCGCATTCGTCCGTTCATGCAGAACGAGGCGCGGATCCTGGCGCAGCTTCCAGGCCAATTGCCCATGACCGACATCGACGGCATGGATTCTGGCGATTCCGCGCGCGAGCAGGACATCGCTGAATCCGCCGGTCGAAGCGCCGATATCGAGGGCGATAAGGCCCGCGACGTCGAGGCCGAACAGCGCCAAGGCGTGATCGAGCTTGAGGCCGCCGCGCGAGACCCAAGGATGCAGCTTGCCCTTAACGGCGATCTCCGCGCTCGCCGCGATTTTCTCACCGGCCTTGGTCAGCGGGCGATCCCCGCTATAGACGCGGCCCGCGAGGATCAGGGCCTGGGCTTGAGCGCGGCTTTCGGCAAGGCCGCGCGCGACCAGGATTTGGTCAAGACGTTCCTTGGCCGGCGGCATGACGAGCGGAAACTCCGAGGAAGCGCAAAGTCAGCATGGCGGCGGCGGCGGCCAGCCCGAGGGCGAGACCCCACCAGAGGCCGGCCGGGCCCAGGTTCAAATGATAGGCGAGCAGCCAACCGCCGCCGATACCGATCGGCCAATAGCCGATAAAGGTAATCAGCATCGGTATCTTCGTATCCTTATACCCGCGCAGCACGCCCACCATGGTCACTTGCGTGCCGTCGAAAATCTGAAACGCGGCGGCGATCGGAAAAAGGCCGAGGCAGATGGCAATGGCCGCCGCATTGGCGGGATCGGCAAGATCGAGAAAGATACCGATCAATGTCTGCGGCATGGTTAACATGACGATGGCGGCGCCCAACATCCAGATCATGGCAAGAAGCGGCGCGACCCAACCCGCCCGACGCGCCGCGAAAGGCCGACCCGCGCCGATTTCGTAGCCGACCCTGACCGTGCCCGCCTGACCGATGGCATAAGGGATCATGAAGGTTGCCGAGCTGACATTGATCAGCATGTTACTGGCCGCCAAAGCGGCATTGCCGAAGCCGGCGATCAGAACGGAACTCGCGATGAACATGCCGGATTCGAAGAGATAAGCCGCCGCTATCGGCCCGCCGATCCGCAGCAGATCGCGGAAAATGCGCGTATCGTGGCGAGCCAGTTCGGCAAAAAAGCGATAGCCGCGCAGGAATTTTTGCCGCTCGATATAAATGACGATCGCGATTAAGCGTAACACCGAGACGATGCTGGTGCCGAGGCCGATCGCGGCGACGCCGAGGCGCGGAAAACCGAGATTGCCGTACATGAACAGCCAATTGCTCGCGATCAGAACCGGTACCGCAAGAATCGTGATGATGGTGACGATTGTCGGCCGACCGAGCAGGGTGATGGTGTTGCGCAGCGCAGTAAAGCAGAGGAAAGCCGGCACCGACGGCGCCGCCCATAAAAGCAGCGCCCGAATGGCGTCGATATCGGCGTCGAAATGCGGCGCAATTCCCCGATAAAGGCCAAGCGCATAGGGCGTCGTCAACATGATGGCGATGACGGGGATGGAAAGCAAAAGCGCCAAGCGCAGACCCTGGCGCGCAACGCGCGAAACGGTCTCGGGATTCTGGGCACCATGCGCCTGGGCGCCTACGGCGGAAATGCTGGCCAGAGCGCCCATCGCCAACAGATTAGGCACGAACATCAATTGCGCGCCGAGCCCGGCTGCCGCTAGGGCCGGCGCACCCAGCCGCCCCGCCATGATCGTATCGGCGATGCCCATCGCCATTTCGGCCATGAAGCCGATGCCGATCGGCAAGGCCAATTTGAGACTGGCCAGAATTTCGCCGCGCCATCCGGCGCTTGCCGCATTCATGATCGGGTCTCGCCGGATCAGCTTTTGCGCGCGATGACGAAATCCGTCATAGCGCGGAGCGGCGCCGCCTTGGCCCCGAAAGAATCGAGATGGCGATTGGCCTGTTCGCCCAGCAGCCGCGCTTGCATGCGCGCGCGGTCGAGACCGAGGATCGAGACGAAGGTCGCCTTGCCGGCCTTGGCGTCGGCGCCGACAGGCTTGCCCGTGGTCGCGGCATCGCCTTCGGCATCGAGGAGATCGTCGACGATCTGAAAAGCGAGGCCGAGATCGTGCGCATAGGACACGAGCGCGTGACGCTCGGCGGAACTCGCATGGCCGAGAATGGCGCCGGCGAGGCAGGAAAAGGCGATGATCTCGCCCGTCTTCAGGCGCTGCAGCCGCGTGATCGCGCCGATATCGAGCGCCGCATTTTCCGCCAGCAGATCGATCATCTGCCCGCCGACCATGCCGGCGGCGCCCGCCGCCTTGGCGAGCGCCAGGCAAAGCGCCGCGCGGATTTCCGCATTGGGATGGGTTGCGGGATCGCTCAGCACCTCGAAAGCCGCCGTCAATAAGCCGTCGCCGGCGAGGATCGCCGTCGCCTCGTCGAATTTTTTATGCACGCTCGGCCGGCCGCGACGAAGATCGCTATCGTCCATGGCCGGCAAATCGTCATGGACGAGGCTATAGCAATGCAACATCTCGATCGCCGCCGCGACGCGCTCGGCATAGGCCGCAGGAACGTCGAACAGAGCGGCGCTTTGCAGGACGAGATAGGGCCGAATGCGCTTTCCTCCGCCCATGGTCGCATAGCGCATGGCCTCCACGACCGGCGCCTCGGGACCGGTAACGGCCGGGATCAAGCGGTCGAGGGCGGCGTTGACGGCGGCGGCCGCCTCGGCAAGGGCGCGATCGATCGGAATCATGGGATCAATCGAGATCGGCCGGCTTGGTTTCGACGGCGCCATCGGCATTCATGACGATGGCCTCGACCTTGAGCTGGGCTTCCTTGAGCTTCGCTTCGCAATGGCGCTTCAGCGCCGCGCCGCGCTCGTAATCGCGGACGGCGTCTTCGAGCTTGTTGTCGCCCCGCTCCAGACGCTTCACCAATTCCTGCAATTCCGCGAGCGCTTCCTCGAAGCTCATTCCGGCAAGCGCATTGCCGGCACCAACCGATTTGCCGCTCTTATTAGGCTCGGCCATGCGATCCTCGATTTCCTTGGCTTATTCGGAGAGGCATCATAATCGCGGCCATCGCCCCTGCCAATAGCGCGCTGGGGCGCGAAACGGCCGGATATGGGCAATGCGCGTCATTGGCCCTGTCCAATCGCGCGGCCCTGCTTATATACTGCCGGCGACGCCCGATCGGAGATCTCTCTCGCATGATGCTCGCCCAATCCAAGCCACGCCAACCGGGAATCTTGACGCGGATGTCCCGGTTGATCCGCTATCGCTTGGTCCTGCCCATGCTGCGCGGCCGATACCCCGCCACGGATATGGCGCGCGGAACGATGGTCGGCATTTTCTGCGGGTTGATGCCGATCATCGGGCAGACCAGCGTGGTGCTTCTCATTTGGCTGATCGCGGCTCGCCTCTTCCGATGGCAATTCAGCGTCGTGATCGCCGCGATCTGGACTTGGATCAGCAATCCCATCACGTCGCCGGCGATTTTTTACGGCTTCTACGTCACCGGTCAGATTCTGCTCGGCCGCTGGCACGATCTCAGCGGTTTCAGCAGTTTTGCGGCGATCGTTGCCGATCTTTTCGCCGGCGATCTGACCCTCGCCGAACGGCTCCGCCAATTCTTCGATATCCTGTTCCTCGATTGGGGCTTGGCTCTGTGGGTCGGTTTTTTCCCCTGGGCGATTCTCGCCGGCTGGCTCGGCTATCGTTGGAGTCTGCGTTTGATCGAGGCCTATCGCCGATTGCGCGCAGAACGCCTGGCGCAACGTCGCGAGGAAAAGACCGGCCTGCCGGCTTAACGACCCGCGCCCATCAGCGCCTTGACGTGAGCCGCGGCGGATTCGGCAAGCGCCGCAAGATCGTAGCCGCCTTCGAGCAGAGAGATCAGCCGATTTTCCGCCGTTTTCGCGGCGAGATCGAGCAAAGCCTCTGTCGCCCAGGCGAAATCCATGGCTTCGAGTCGCAAGAAGGCCAGCGGATCGGCGCGATGCGCGTCGAATCCCGCCGAAACGACGACGAATTGCGGTCGGAAGGCGGCGAGCGCCGGAAGCACGATCCGGCTCATGGCGACGCGGAATTCCGCACTGCCCGCGCCCGGCGGCAAGGGCGCGTTGCAGACATTGCCGCAACCTTGCTCGCCAGCCGCGCCGGTTCCGGGATAAAGCGGCATTTGATGCGTCGAGGCATAGAAGAAAGCGGGATCGCGCTCGATCATATGCTGCGAGCCGTTGCCGTGATGGACGTCGAAATCGACGATGGCGATGCGCGCCAGCCCGTGACGGCTTCGCGCATGATGGGCGGCGATCACCGCATTGTTGAAAAGGCAGAATCCCATAGCCCGATCGTATTCGGCATGATGCCCGGGCGGACGGATGGCGCAAAAAGCGTTGTCGATCTCGCCGCGCATGACCGCATCCACCGCAGCCATGGCGGCGCCCGCCGCACGGCGCGCGGCCATGCCCGAACCCGAACTCACGATCGTATCGCCGTCGAGCGCCGCCAGCCCGCTTTCCGGGATGGCGTCGAAAACCGCGCCGACATAATCCGGCGCATGGATTTCGGCGAGAGCGGCAATCGCGATTTCCGGTGCCGCGCGACGCTCCAGGCGCGCGAAATCTGCCCCCTCCAAGGCGCGCAGGATCGCCGCCAGCCGCTCCGGCCGTTCGGGATGGCCGGAGCCGGTCAGATGCGTCAGGCAATCGGGATGGGTATAAAGCGCCGTCGTCATTCGCTTGCCAATATGGCATGATCGCGAAGGAATTTGGAAACCCGATTGCGGAAAATAATGCGAGCCATGCCAACCTCCTCTCTTCTTCGCCGCCAGGACGGCGCCATCCTCTTCTTGACCCTCAACCGGCCGGAACGCCTGAACGCGCTCGATCGCGCCTTGCTCGGCGAACTTTCCGAAGCCTTGAGCGATGTCGCGAACGCGGACGATCTGCGCCTCGTCGTCTTGAGTGGCGCCGGGCGCGCGTTTTCTTCCGGACAAGACCTTGGCGAGTCTTCGGCGATCGCAGACGGCGCGGCCGCGCGCGAGACGCTGGAGCGATTCTATAACCCCATCATCAGGCAGATTCGCGATTTGCCTCTGCCCGTGATCGCCGCCGTCAACGGCATCGCCTCGGGCGCCGGCGCCTCCCTCGCGCTCGCTTGCGATATCGTCATCGCCGCCGCCGAGGCGCGATTCGATTTCGGCTTTGCGCGGATCGGCCTCGTGCCGGGCGCGGGCTGCACTTACCTTTTGCCGCGCCTGATCGGCCGCGCGCGCGCCGCGGCCATCCTCCTCCTCGGCGAAGGCCTATCGGCAAAAGAAGCCGCCGATTGGGGTCTCATCTGGCGCGCCGTTCCGGATGCGGATTTCCCGCGCGAAACGGCGGCGCTCGCCGAAAAATTGGCGGCGATGCCGACGCGCAGCCTCGGCCTCATCAAACAGGCCCTCGACGAAAGCGGCCATCATTCGCTTCCCGCGCAACTCGCTTGCGAAGCCGAATGGCAAGGCGAAGCCGCCGATAGCGAGGATTTCCAGGAAGGTCTCGCCGCCTTCCGCGCCAAGCGCAAGCCGCGCTTCATCGGCCGCTGACGATGGCCATCGTCAGCGCGTTATCCGCCGAGGATTCCTTGACCGCCGGCCTCGTTGCCGCGAGCGAGGAAGCGGGCCGCGCCATCCTCGACATCTATGCCGGCGATTTCGCGCGCGAAGAGAAACCCGACCGATCGCCCGTCACCGCCGCCGATCTCGCCGCCGAGGCGATCCTGCTCACGGCCTTGCATCGCCTCGCGCCCGGGATTCCCGTAATCGCCGAGGAAGCGAGTGCGGCCCAGGGTCTGCCCGAAGGGGCGGCGCCGACGCGATTCTTCCTCGTCGATCCCTTGGACGGCACCAAGGAATTCATTGCCCGCAACGGCGAATTCACCGTCAATATCGCCTTGATCGAAAGGGGCGTGCCTTGCCTCGGCATCGTGCATCTGCCGGTCTTGGGCGAAACCTTCTTCGCGGGATCGGGCGGCGCCTTTCGCCGCGATCGTGCAGGCGGCGTGACCAAGATCGCCGCGCGCGCGCTCCCGCCTGAAGGCGCCGTCATGATGATCAGCCGCAGCCATGAAAAGCGCGGCCTCGTCGAGGGCCACGTCTTTCCAGAACCCATCGCCGCGCGTTCGGTCGCGGGATCGTCGCTGAAATTCTGCCGCCTCGCCGAAGGCAAGGCCGATCTTTATCCCCGCTTCGGACCGACTATGGAATGGGATATCGCCGCCGGTCATGCCGTTCTGGCGGCGGCCGGCGGATCGGTGACGACCTTGACGGGGGCGGAATTGCGTTACGGCAAATCGGCCGACGGGTATCGCAATCCGCCCTTCATCGCGCGGGGCCGGCGCTGAATAAGATGCCGCAAGCCGCGATCCTCCCACCCCATCTCGGCGGATTGACGAAAGCCGCGAAGCTCATCCAAGAGGGCGAACTCGTCGCCTTTCCGACCGAGACCGTCTATGGCCTCGGCGGCGATGCCGGCAACGATCGCGCCATCGCCGCCATCTTCGCCGCCAAGGAAAGACCGAGTTTCAACCCGCTCATCGTCCATGTCGCCACTCTCTCCCAGGCGGCGCTTCATGCCGAATTGCCGCCGGCGGCGGTGGCGCTCGCCCGGCGTTTCTGGCCGGGGCCTTTGACCCTCGTTCTGAAACGCCGGCCGGATTGCGCGATCTCGCGCTTGGCGAGCGCGGGGATGGATAGCCTTGCCCTGCGGGTTCCCGATCATCCCGTCGCCCGCGCGCTGCTCGTCATCGGCCAAAGGCCGATCGCCGCGCCTTCGGCCAATCGCTCGGGAAGGCTGAGTCCGACGCTCGCCGCTCATGTCGCGGCCGATCTCGGCGACCGGATCGCGGCGATTATCGATGGCGGGCCTTGCCGCATCGGCCTCGAATCGAGCGTCGTCAGTCTAATCGCCGATCCCCCGCTGCTCCTGCGTCCGGGCGCGATCACACCCGCGATGCTGACCGAATGCCTGGGGCAGGAAATCGCCCTCGCGCCGCAACTCGCCGCCGGGGAGAGCCCGCTTTCTCCCGGCCAGCTCGCCAGCCATTACGCGCCGCGCGCGAAACTCCGTCTCGATGCGCAAGCCGCAGGGCCGGGCGAAGCTTTGCTCGCTTTCGGCCCGGCGCCCGAAGGCGAGCGCGTGCGCAATCTCAGCCCGATTGGCGATCTCGTGACGGCGGCCGCCAATCTGTTCGCCATGCTGCACGAACTCGACCAGCCCAACATTGCCGGCATCGCCGTCATGCCAATCCCCGAAACGGGGCTGGGGCTTGCCATCAACGATCGCTTGCGGCGCGCGGCGGCGCCCCGCGATTAGCGGACGGTCTCGATCTCCAGCGCCGCCATGACCTCGTTCCATTCCCGCTTGCCGAGCCCGCTATCGGTCGGCGTCACCTTTTCGCCCTTCAGCAAGCGACGGATGACGGCCAAGGCGGCGGCGGAAAAGGTCGCGGCGAAAAGGCGATGCTGACGGAAAGCGGAATCGGTCAACGGCGTCCACAGCGCCAGGACTTCCAGTAGGCGTTCGGCATAAGCACGAATTTCGAATTGCGCATGCGGATCGGCGCGCAGCGATAGGAAATTCATGAAATTGTGGAGATCGATCTTCCAATACCATTGAGTATAGAAATTGAGACCGAGATTCATGCGCGCCAATTCCCGCGCCAAACCGCGCCGGCCGGGATCGATCGTTTCGCCGCTTTCCGTTTCGTTCAGCATCTCGACGTAATGATCGTAGGCGCTATCGGCATCGCGTTTCAGAATGTCGAGAACCCGCGCCGCCTCGCCGCCCGTCAAGACCTCGCCGCGCCCCTGACGGTTGCTGGCCGATTGCGCGGCGAGATGTTCGGGCGCGGGGATATAGAATTCGCGATCGAGAATCGAATAGCGCGCCGAATATTCGTTTACGTTGGCGGTGCGATGGCGGATCCATTGGCGCGCGACGAAGATCGGCAGCTTGATATGGAATTTGATCTCGCACATTTCGAAGGGCGTCGAATGGCGATGGCGCATCAGATAATGGATGAGGCCGCGATCCTCGCTCACCTGCTTGGTGCCGCGCCCATAGGAAACCCGCGCCGCCTGCACCACCGCCGCATCGTCGCCCATGTAATCGACGACGCGGACGAAGCCGTGATCGAGCACGGGCAAGGCCTGATAGAGAATGGCTTCGAGCCCGGGCACGACGGCGCGTCGCGTCGCCTGGCTCTGCCGGCGCTGGGTCTCGATCTCGGCGGATTGATCGGGATTGAGGGTCATGGCCGATGGGGCTCCCGAAGGCGAAAACGCAAAGCGAGTTATGGCGCGATTCGCGGCGGGGAAACAGGGGAAAGAGGCTCGAATTCGCCCGCTCTTCCGTCCACCGCCGGAAGCGCCTATATTAGGGGGGCCGGGCAACCGGCTATGGCGATAAACGCGCTGTGAAATAGTCGTTGCGGACCCGGGGGCGGTACCCGGCGCCTCCACCAAATTTCGCTAATTTGTCAATGTGTTAGACAAAAGCGAACCGAGGGGGCGAAATAGGATCGACGCGCGAAATAAAGGCAGCGTTTTTGCTCGGCATGGTTCCACCGTTAGCGGGCCAATCAAGAAGTGCCAACGACAACAACCGTATGGCTCTCGCTGCCTAAGACCTAGGTAAGCGCGGTCCGGGGGGCGCCGGGCAACAGAAAGCCCCCCACCTTCGCGTCAAGCCGTCGGCAGATTCGGCAGCGCGGCGACCAAGATCGAGGGGAGGCTCGGGGAAACCCGGGAAAAGTCATGAAAGAGGGCGAGCTCGATTATAATCGCCTGATCGATAGAGCCCTGCGCCAGGTCGTGCGTCAGGCGCTCGATTCCGTCATCGCCCATGGCCTGCCGGACGAGCATCATTTCTATATCGCCTTCCGCACCGACGCGCCGGGCATCGGCCTGCCGCCCTTCCTGCGGGCGCAATATCCCGAGGAAATGACCATCGTCCTCCAGCATCAATTCTGGGATCTCGGAACCGATTCCGAATCGATGCGCGTCACCTTGAGTTTCGGCGGCAAGCCGGAGCGTCTCGTCATTCCCTTTTCGGCGATGACGCGATTCGCCGACCCCTTCGCCAAATTCGTGCTGCAATTCGATCCGCCGGCCGCGCCCGCCGGCGCGCTCGCGCCGAGCGAGGCCGCACCGGCGCCGATTCCGACAGCGGAGACGAGCGAAGCGCGCGGCGAAACCGGGGCCAGCGTGGTTACGCTCGACGCCTTCCGCAAGAAACGATAAGCCGCGCCTGTGGCGACAGAGACACAGAATCGCGCTTTTTGCGACGTAGCTTTCGAAAATCATTGACGCCGAAGCGCCCGATTCATAATTTGCGCGCACCTCTTTTTAGGAAAGGGAGGGACGTCGAATGATCCATCTTGCCACTCCTTGCCAGGTTTCCGCCTGAGATTCGATGTCGGCGGCGCATCTCGCGTCGGCCTATCGGCAAATCGCCCATTGATCGATCGTAAGCCCCGCGCCTGAGCTTTTCAGGCTTGGGTCTGCATCCTTCGCGATGGCGCATTCATGCGCCATCCCTGCGGCTTTCTGCCGATTCCTGCCGGGTTCAACCGCTTTTCATCGATCGCAGCGCCTAAGGCGCGGCGCGCTGGTGCGCCTCCCCGCGCCTTGGGCTTGGCATCGGCTTTGGATATCGACGGCAACCATCATCGCCAAACCCCATAGGAGACGATCATGTCCATCACCTTGCAAATCCTGTCCTTACTGTTTCCGCGCTTCCGCAATCGGGGGATCGCTTCCGGCGTGACGACCGCCGCGAAACGCATCGCCGATCGGCATAGCGGACGCCGGCGCGATTATCTCGCCGGCGCGGCCCCGCCTTTCGGGGATATCGACAGGTTGAGCGCCCATCTGCGGCGCGATATCGGCCTCGATTCGATTTAACGGCCGTTTCGCCTCGCCGCCCAAAGCGGCGGGGCGAAATCGTTTTACGCCTCTCCCGGATCGCGCTCGGCCAGGAGGCGGCGCGCGAGGGGAATCGTGATCGGCCTTCCGGCGGCGAGCGAAGCGCGGTCGAGCCGCTCGGCGATCGCCGCCGCTGCGGCGAAGGACCGTTCCATCTGCCGCAGCAGATAGGCGATCACGTCCGCCTCGACCGCGATCTGACGGTCGGCGAAATGCTTGGCAAGCAAGGCCGCCAGCAACGCATCGTCGGGAGCCGCGACCGCGACCGAGGGAATGGCCGCAAGCCGCGAGGCGAGATCGGGGAGAAGGATCGGCCAGCGCGCCGGCGCCTGGCGCGAAAGAATGAGCAGGAAGCCCGAATCGCTCGCGCGCAGACGATTGAGAAGATGGAAGAAGGTTTCTTCCGGCGGCACGATCTCGTCGAAAATGAGACGCGGCGCGGGGCCGAGCGTCGCGAGATCGAGATCGGCATCGGCGAAGACGGCGCCCGAACGCGCCTGCCAGATGGCGCCGAGATGCGTCTTGCCGCAGCCTTCGGGGCCGTAAATCGCCAGCGCGCGTTCCGGCCAATCCGGCCAGCGGTCGAGAAACAGCCGCGCCGCGCGATTGCTGTCGGAGAGGACGAAGTTTTCCGCCGTCATCGCCGCCGCGGCCGGCCAATCGAGCGGCATTTGCCGCCAAGTCATGAAGCGTCCTTATCCGCCTTTTCCGCCGGCGGCGGAGCGACAAGCTCGCCATGGCCGAGATAAAGCCGGCTGGCGCGATAGCGGAGGACGGAAAAGCGCACCAGCACGCCGATCGCCGCCGCCACGGGGACGGCCAGCAGCAAGCCCAGGAAACCGAATAGCGCGCCCCCGGCCAGCAGCGCGAAGATGATCCAGACCGGATGCAGACCGACGCGCTCGCCGACGAGTTTCGGCGTCAGCACATTGCCTTCGAGAATTTGCCCAAGCCCGAAAATGCCGAGAACGAGCAGAACGGAATCCCAACCGGCGAAACTCGCGAGCGCGATCGCGAGCGCGACGACGAAGCCGGAAAGCGCGCCGACATAGGGAATGAAGGTCAGCAATCCCGCGCCGAGGCCGACGACGATTCCGAACGGCAAGCCGATCGAAACGAGAGCGATCGCATAATAGAGGCCAAGCGCGAGGCAGACGAGCGCTTGCCCCCGCGCGAAACCGGCAAGCGTCAGGTCGATCAGCCGCGCCTGTTCGCGGATATCGGCGGCATGATCGCGCGGCAGCAAGGCGTCGATACGCGCGACGAGGCGATCCCAATCGCGCAAGAGATAAAAAGTCACGACCGGAGTGATGAAGACGAGCGAGAGAAGATTGGCGAGCGCCGCGCCGCCCGAGGCCAGTCGCTGCAAGCCTTCGCCGACGATACCGAGCGCGCCGTCGAGGCGCGCGCGCAGCATGACGACGAGTTGATCGATCGCCGGCAAGCCGAATTGTTCCTGCAAATGCTGATAAAAGGGCAGCAGCCGCGCCTGGGCGCGCGCGACGAAATCGGGCAGGCTCAAGATGAAGGCGCCGATTTCCTGAACCAGCAGCGGCACGATCACCAGCAAGGCGACGACGACCAGCAAGGCGAAAAGACTGGTGACGAGCGCCGTCGCCAGATTGCGCGAACAGCCGGCCCGTTCCAGGCGATCGCAGACGGGATCGAGGAAATAGGCGACGGCCATGCCGGCGACGAAGGGCAAGAGGACGGAACGCAGCAGATAGACGAGCGCCAAGAAGACGAGGCCGCCGGCAAGCCAGATCGGCCAGGAGCGTCGCGAAACGGGAAGCGGAGCGGTCATTCGCGTCGCCTCGCCGGATTCAGGGCTGGGTGATGACGACATTGGGCTGCAAGGAAAGGATCGCCGCGCCCTCCCCCACGTCTTCGAGGCCGAGCCCCGCTTGCGCCAAGGCTTGCGTGAATTCGGTGAGCCCGCCGATATAAGAGAGATCGAGGGCCGCATTGTCGATCGTCAATTGGGTGAGGTTGACGCTTTTCAGAAGCGCTACCTGACCGAGGCGGCGCTTGATCGCCACCCATTGATCGAGGCCCGTCAGCGGCACGGAGACGCTGAGCGCATTGCGCTGATTGGGATCGACGAGATTGCCGGTTTTCCAATCCCGCTCGATGCGCGCGCGGATTTCGGCGACGGCTTCGCCGAGCAAGGCGGCACGATCGGCGCGATCGTTCGAGAGCGCGACATCGGGCGCCGCCGCGGGATCGGCGATGGCGCCGGGACTGCGGAGACGCAGAGCCATATCGATGCGGCCGCTCGCCATGAGGGGCGATTCTTCCGCCTCGGCGATGAGGACGGCGCCCGTGCCGTAACGCGCCGAGAGCGCCGAAAGCGCGGCGAGATCGCCGGCAAGCGCCTGATCGAGCGAAACCATGCGCTGATCCGAGGCATCGCCATTGGGAAGCACGATCGGCACCAGAGAATTATCGGCCGGGCGCGCGCGCCATGCCGCGAGCCAAGCATTGCCGGCATCCCAGAAATGGCGTGTCCCCGCGGGATCACGATAGATCGGCAGGACGAGAACCGGCCGCGCCACGGCCTCGACGAAGGCGATGCCGTTTTCCGTCAGAAAATCTTGCACGGGCAATGCCTGAAAGCGAAAGGTGAAACGTCCGATATAGCGATTGGCGGCGATCTTTTCGTCCTCGATCTCGAAATCCTCGACCCAGGCGCCGATCTCGCTATCGCTTGGCAAGGCGAGGCCGGCGAGATCGCCGGGATCGGCGATCTGTTCCAGAACCTTGCGGAAAGCCGCGCGGCTCGCCTGAGCGATGGCGCGATCGCGCAAGCCCGCGATATCGCCTTCGAGATCGACGGCGATTCCGGTCGCGGTATAGACGTCCTGCGCCGCCGCCGGAAACGAGCCGAAGGCGGAAAGGAGCAAGATCAGCGCCAGAAAACCGGCGCGGATCGGAAAACCCGGAAGGCCGCGTTCGGCCATTGCAAAGCCTCTCGAAATGCGTAATGTCCGCGAGCGAGTTCGCCTCGCCCGGCCGATGGGATCGACCCGATCCCCGACCGATCGAAGTTATAGCAGAACGGGCCGGGAGGAAGCCATAAGCCAGGATCGGGAGAAAACCCCGCTCACCTATGCCGCTTCGGGGGTCGATATCGATGCCGGCAATGCCTTGGTCGAGGCGATCAAGCCGCTGGCCAAGGCGACCGCCATTCCCGGCTGCGATGCGAGCCTGGGCGGCTTCGGCGCCTTTTTCGACCCGCGCCAGGCGGGTTTTCGCGATCCCGTCCTGGTCGCGACCACGGATGGCGTCGGCACCAAGCTCAAAATCGCCATCGAGAGCGGCCGCTTCGATACGATCGGCATCGATCTCGTCGCCATGTGCGTGAACGATCTGATCGTGCAGGGCGCGCGGCCGCTTTTCTTCCTCGATTATTTCGCGACCGGCCATCTCGACGTCGCGCAGGGACGCGATATCGTCGCCGGCATCGCCGCCGGCTGCCGCGAGGCGGGATGCGCCTTGATCGGCGGCGAAACGGCGGAAATGCCGGGGCTCTATCGCGACGGCGATTTCGATCTGGCGGGCTTTGCCGTCGGCGCGGTCGAACGCGGCGAAGCGATTACCGGCGCCGGCATCGTCGCGGGCGATATCGTTCTCGGCCTCGCCGCCTCGGGACCGCATTCCAACGGTTATTCCCTGATCCGCAAGGCGGCGGCACGCGCGCGCCTCGGCTATGGCGATCCCGCGCCTTTCGCGCCGGGGATCGATCTCGGCGAAGCCTTGCTCATTCCGACGCGGATCTATGTGAAGAGCCTGCTCGGCATCCTCGCCCAAGGGGGAGTGAAGGAAAGCGGGATCAAGGGCCTCGCCCATATCACCGGGGGCGGTTTGCTGGAAAATATCCCCCGCGTTTTGCCGAAAGGACTGACCTGCGCGATCGATGCCGCCGCTTGGCCCCTTCCCCCCGTCTTCGCCTGGCTGGCGAAAACCGCCGAGATCGATGCCCACGAACTTGCCCGCGTCTTCAATTGCGGCATCGGCATGGCGGCGATCGTCGCGCCGGAAAAGGCGGATGGCATTGCCGCCGCCTTGCGCGCGACCGGGGAAAGGGTCTTTACGATCGGCCGCATCGAGGCTCGCGCCGCCGGGGCGGAAGGCTGCCGCCTTTCCGGCACGGGATCCTGGCGATGACGAAGGGGATCGGCGGGCGGCCCTTGCGGCTCGCTATTCTCATTTCCGGGCGCGGCAGCAATCTTCGAGCGATTATCGAGGAATTCGGCCCGCAACGCGGGTCTTCGCCGATCGAGATCGTCCTCGTCCTCGCCGACCGGCCGGCTCCGGGCCTCGATCATGCGCGCGCCGCCGGGCTTCCCGCCGCCCTCCTGCCCTATCGCGACTTCGCAACGCGCGCGGATTTCGAGGCGGCGCTCGATCGCGCCTTGCGCGACGCCAAGGCGGATTTCGTGGCGCTGGCGGGGTTCCTGCGCATTCTGGGGCCGGATTTCCTCACCCGATGGCGCGACCGGGTCGTCAACATTCATCCTTCCCTCCTCCCCGCTTTGCCCGGCCTCGATACCCATCGCCGCGCCTTGGCGCTGGGCTTGCGCTTTCACGGCTGCACGACGCATATCGTGCGGGAAGCGCTCGATGACGGGCCGATCCTCGCCCAAGCCGTCCTCCCCATCCGAGCCGAGGACGATGCCGAAAGCCTCGCCGCCCGCGTTCTTGGCGCCGAGCATCGGCTTTATCCGGCGACCTTGCGCCTGATCGCCGAGGGCCGGGTCGAAATCGAGGGCGACCTTGCGCGCATCCGCGACGCCGCCTTCGGCGACGGCATCCTCTTCAATCCCCTGCGGGCGTGACGGGGGAAAGGTTAAGCGGCCGCACCCCTTTCCGGGGTTATTGCCCGGCGGGCGCGGCTGCGCTAGAAAAAGAAAAAGCCGGAAAGCCTTGAGGGGAAAAACGCCATGTCATCGCAAGATCAAATCCTCGCCAGCCGCCGCAAGACCTGGGACGGGGTCGGCAAATTGCTGTTCTGGGGAACGGCGGAATCGCTGCTCCTGACGCTGATCACCGTCTTGCATGCGATCAACGGTCCGTCCTGGGGCCTCTTCGGCCTTTCGGTCTTCCTGCAGATCGCGCTCGTCGCGATCCTCTCGATCCTGCGCCGCTGAGCGATCCCGCTCAGCCGGCGATTTCGATCTCGGCGAAGAAGAACGCGATCTCGCGCTTGGCGTTTTCCAGCGAATCCGAGCCGTGAACGGAATTCGCCTCGATCGATTCGGCGAATTCCTTGCGGATCGTGCCGGGCGCGGCATTGGCGGGATTGGTGGCGCCCATGACATCGCGATTGCGCGTGACGGCGTTTTCGCCTTCGAGCACCTGGACGACGACCGGGCCCGAAATCATGAAATCGCAGAGATCCTTATAGAAAGGCCGCGCCGCATGAACCGCATAAAAGGCTTCGGCCATGGCGCGCGTCAGGCGCAGCCGCTTCTGCGCGACGATCTTGAGACCCGCCGCTTCGAGCTTGGCGTTGATGGCGCCCGTCAGGTTCCGGCGCGTCGCGTCGGGCTTGATGATCGAAAGCGTGCGTTCTTGGGCCATGGTATCCTCGTCTTGCTAGCGTAAAACCGCCCGGCTTATATAGTTTTCCCTCGATCGAGGCAACCCGGATCGCCTGCGGCCGATTCGGCGACGCCTTTTCCGCTTCAGGCCCCGCTCATGCTGACGATCGCCAACCTCACCTATCGCATTGCCGGGCGCGAGATTTTGCGCGAAGCGGGCTTCGCTCTTCCCGCCGGTCACCATGCCGGGCTCATCGGCCGCAACGGCAGCGGCAAATCGACCTTGCTGCGCCTGATCGCCGGCGAGATCGCGCCCGATTCCGGGAAAATCGAAACGCCGAAATCCTGGCGCATCGGCCGCCTCGCCCAGGATGCGCCGGGCGATACCCGGACCCCGCTTGGCTATGTCCTCGCCGCCGATAGCGAACGCGCGGCGCTGCTCGCCGAAGCGGAGCGCGCGGAAGACCCCGACCGCATTGCCGCCATCCATGCGCGGCTTGCCGATATCGCCGCCCATTCGGCCGAGGCGCGCGCCGCCGCCATTCTCGCCGGGCTCGGCTTCAACGAGAGGGCGCAGCAACGCGCGCTTGGCGAATTTTCCGGCGGCTGGCGGATGCGCGTCGCGCTGGCGGCACAGCTTTTCGCGGCACCCGATCTGCTGCTCCTCGACGAACCCACCAACCATCTCGATCTCGAAGCGGCTTTATGGCTCGAAAATTTCCTCGGCACCTATCCGAAGACGGTGCTGCTCGTCAGCCACGATCGCGATCTTCTCAACCGCGCGGTCACGCGTATCCTGCATCTCGCCGGCGGCCAATGCACGCTCTATAGCGGCGGCTACGACGATTTCGCCGAAGCGCGCCGGCAGAAGCTGGCGCTCGATGCCGCCACCGCCGCCAAGCAAGAGGCGCAGCGCCGGCATATGATGGCCTTCGTCGATCGCTTCCGCTACAAGGCGAGCAAGGCGCGCCAAGCGCAATCGCGATTGAAGGCGATCGCGCGGCTGAAACCCATCGTCGCCGAGAGCGCGGACGAAACCCTGGCGCTTTCCCTTTCCTTTCCCGAGCCGAAACCGCTGGCACCGCCGCTGATAACGCTGGATCGCGTCGCCGTCGGCTACCAGCCCGGGCGGCCCGTTCTTTCCGGGCTCGATCTTCGCATCGATCCCGAGGATCGCATCGCCCTCCTCGGCGTCAACGGCAACGGCAAATCGACCTTCATCAAGCTCTTGGCCGGGCGCCTTCTCCCGATGGCCGGCGAGATGCGCCGATCGGGCAAATTGCGCATCGGCTATTTCGCGCAGGATCAGATGGAGGAATTGGATATCGCGGCGACGCCGCTGCAAGCCCTCGGCCGGATCGCGCGCGATCTCACGTCGGAAAAGGCGCGCGCGCATCTCGCCCGTTTCGGCTTGGGGCAGCATACGGTCGGAACCCGCATCGCCGATCTTTCGGGGGGCGAAAAATCGCGCCTCGCCTTCGCGCTCATAACCTGGGATGCGCCGCATATCCTGCTGCTCGACGAACCCAGCAATCATCTCGATATCGATTCGCGCCAATCCCTGATCGAAGCGCTCAACGAATTTTCCGGCGCCGCGATCCTCATCAGCCACGATCCGCATTTGATCGAGCTTTGCGCCGATCGGCTCTGGCTCGTCGCGGAGGGCGGCATCGCGCCCTTTACCGAAGATCTCGATTCCTATCGCCGACAGGTGCTGGCGGGAAGCGGCATTCCCAATTCGCGCAAGGCAGCGCCGCCGCGTCGGCGCGCGGAACCCGTTATCGCGGAGGGGACCGCCCGCCAACGCGCCGCCGAACAGGCGGAGCAGGCGGTCCAGAAACTGGCGGAGGCATTGGGCCTCGTCGAGGCGGAATTGGCGCGGCCCGAACTCTATGCGCCCGCAGGCGCCGAGGCGCTCGGCCATTGGCAGGCGAAACATGCCGAGGTCAAGCGCCGCCTCGCCGCGGCGGAAGCGGCCTGGCTGAAAGCGCAGGAAAAACTCGAAACGCCCTAGCCGAGGATGCTCCTCAGCAATCCTCGGTCAATTCGATCGTCGCCGTATTGAGATCGATGCCGATATGGCATTCATAGGCGGGATCGGCCGGCGAATTGTCGAGATTGGGGCCGTAACAAGTGAGCGCGCCGACGCTCTTCGCCTGACGGCCGATACATTGATCCTCCATCACCGGCGCAGTCATGGTGTTCCACATGGTTTCCGCCGCCTGCCCCTCTACATACATGAGGATGCGATCTGCGGGCGCGCCCTGATCCGCTCCCAGTTTCGGCACCATGACGAAAGCGCCGGTCAGAGGGGCCTCGACCATCTCGCCGGCGGCTTCGTCTTGCGCCGGGGCTCGATGCGATGGCGCCAAGAGCGCCGCGGCGCCGGCCATGATCGCGATCGCGGTCAAGCAGATCGCGCAATGGCGGCCGATGCGACCCGGTTTCGGCAAATCGGTTTCGGTCATTTTCAATTTCCTTCGTTCTCCGGAGTTTTCGCCGCATCGCCGGGCGCGCTTGCCTGCGAATCGAGGAAGGCGCGCCATTTGGCGACGTTTTCGTTATGCGTCGCCAAGGTCTCGGCGAAGGCATGACCGCCCTTGCCGTCGGCGACGAAGAAGATATCCTTAGTCTTGCGCGGATGCAGCACCGCCAGCAAGGCGGCACGCCCCGGATTGGCGATCGGCCCCGGCGGCAGACCCTCGACCCGGTAGGTATTATAGGGGCTGTCGATCTTGAGATCGGTGCCGGAAAGCGGGCGACCCAGCGGCCCTTTGCCGCCGCTCACCGCATAGATCACCGTCGGATCGGCCTGCAATTTGATGCCTTGGCGCAAGCGATTGTAGAAGACGCCGGCGATATGGGCGCGCTCGTCGCGCAGGCCCGTTTCCTTTTCGACGATGGAAGCGAGAATCACCGCTTCCCTAGGATCGGCGAGCGGAAGATCGGGATCGCGTTTCGCCCAGGATTCCTCGAGCAGCGCCGTCATTTTCTCTTGCATGCGCTGGACGAGATTGGCGCGCTCGTCGCCACGCACGAAGAAATAGGTTTCCGGCAACAGCGAGCCTTCGGGCGGCGGGGCCGGCAAGGCGCCTTCGAGATGGCCATTGCCTTCGAGTAGCGCGAAGATTTCCGCGACGGTCAGCCCTTCCGGAACGGTCAGGCGATGCAGAACCTGCTTGCCTTCGATCAATACGCGAAGCGCGCCGCGCGGCGAAACGGCGGCGGGAAAGCGCAATTCGCCGGCCTTCAGCGGCTCTCCCTCGGCGAAGACATAAGCGCCGAGAGCGAAGACCCATTTCGATTGGACGATGCCTTCGCTCTCCAATTGCCAGGCGATTTCGACCAGGCCGGCGCCCTTGGCGATGACGATGTCGCGCCGCGAATCCAAGGGGCCGATGGCGTTGAATTCGTGCCAGAACCAAAGCCCCCCCGCCAGCAGGAGAATGAGGCCCGCCGCCAGCGCATAACCCAATCCACGGAAGAAGCTGGCCATGAGATCGACGAGGCGCGGCCCGCGCCGCCTCATTCCGGCTTAATGAAGATCAGGCTGGCATTGGTGCCGCCGAAACCGAAGGAATTGGAAAGCGCCGTGCGGATCGGCCGCGGCTTGGCGCGCAAAGGCGCAAGATCGATATCGCAACCCGGCGAGGGGTTATGGAGATTGAGCGTCGGCGGCGCCACCTGATCGCGCAAGGCGAGGATCGAGAAGATCGCCTCGACCGCGCCCGCCGCGCCCAGCAAATGGCCGATCGCCGATTTCGTGGAACTCATGGTGAGTTTATAGGCCGCCTGGCCGAACAGGCGCTTGACGGCGCCAAGCTCGATCTCGTCGCCGAGCGGCGTCGATGTCCCATGCGCGTTGATGTAGTCGATATCCTCGACATTCATGCGCGCGCGCTTCAAGGCCGCCTGCATGGCGCGATAGCCGCCATTGCCGTCTTCCGAGGGCGCGGTGATGTGATAGGCATCGCCCGAAAGGCCGTAACCGACGAGCTCGGCATAAATCTTGGCGCCGCGCTTTTTCGCATGCTCGAATTCCTCAAGGACGACGACACCCGCCCCCTCGCCCATGACGAAACCGTCGCGATCCCGATCCCAGGGGCGCGAAGCTTCGCTCGGCCGATCGTTGAACCCGGTCGAGAGCGCGCGCGCCGCCGCGAAACCGGCGATGCCGATGCGGCTGATGGTCGATTCCGCGCCGCCCGCCAGCATGACATCGGCATCGTCGAAGGCGATCAGGCGCGCCGCATCGCCGATGGCATGGCTGCCCGTGGCGCAGGCCGTGACGACGGAATGATTGGGGCCGCGAAATCCGTATTTGATCGAGACATGGCCGGAAGCGAGATTGATGAGACAGGAGGGAACGAAGAACGGACTGACCCGACGCGGCCCTTTTTCCTTGAGGACGATCGCGGTGTCGTAAATGCCGTTAAGCCCGCCGATCCCCGAACCGATCATGACGCCGGTGCGGTTTTGCGCTTCTTCCTCGCCCGGACGCCAGCCGGAATCGGCGACCGCCTGATCGGCGGCGGCGACCGCCATGACGATGAAGGTCTCCATCTTGCGCTGGTCCTTGGTCGGGACATGATCGTCGGGATTGAAATGACCCGAAGCCGTATCGCCGCGCGGGACCTGACCCGCGATTCGCGCGGGAAGATCGGCGACGTCGAAACCCTGAACCGAGGTGATGCCGGATTCCCCGGCCAGCAATCGCTTCCAAACATGCTCGGCGCCGGTGCCGAGCGGCGAGACGATTCCCATTCCGGTGACGACCACGCGACGCATGACCCTGCCTCACCTCGTTTTGCGCATATCGAAAATGCCGGCGACCCGCCGTCCGATACGAAGATCGAAGGAGATCGGCCGCTTCCGCGGAACGGGAAACCCGGCCGCCGGGCTCGCGATCAAGCCGCGCCCTTGCTCTGGCCGCCCTTGCTCTTGATGAAATCGATCGCGTCCTTGACGGTCACGATCTTCTCGGCGGCGTCGTCGGGAATTTCGCAGCCGAATTCCTCTTCGAAAGCCATCACAAGCTCGACCGTATCCAGGGAATCGGCATTGAGGTCGTCGATGAAATTCGCGCCTTCCGTCACCTTGGCTTCCTCGACGCCCAGATGCTCGATGACGATCTTCTTCACGCGCTCGGCAATATCGCTCATGATGGTTCCCTCTTTCCTAAGCTCCGAGAATCGGGTTCGCCCCGATCCTGAGCGTTCCCCCTGGTTTCCCGGGCTGCTTAACACAACTTCCCCGCCTTGACCAGAGAAGCCCGCCGCCCCAGAAAAATCGTTTTAGATCATGGCCATGCCGCCATTCACGTGCAGCGTCTGGCCGGTCACGTAGCCGGCCTCGCGGCTGGCGAGATAAAGCGCCGCCGCCGCGATATCGGCGCCTTCGCCCAGCCTGCCCATGGGGATGGCGGGAAGAAGACGGTTCTTCTGCTCCTCGTTCAGGACATCGGTCATCGGCGTCGCGATGAAACCGGGAGCGATGCAATTGACCGTAATTCCGCGCGTCGCGACTTCCTGGGCGAGCGCCTTGCTCATCCCGATCATGCCGGCCTTGGCGGCGGCGTAATTGGCCTGACCCGGATTGCCGGTGACGCCGACGATCGAAGTGATGCCGATGATGCGGCCGAAACGGCGTTTCATCATGCCGCGCAGGGCCGAGCGCGCGAGACGGAAGCCGGCCGTCAGATTGACGTCGATCACCTTCTGCCAATCCTCGTCCTTCATGCGCAAGGCGAGGCCGTCGCGCGTCAACCCGGCATTGTTGACGAGAATGTCGAGCTTGCCGAATTTCGCCTCGACGGCGCCGACCAAAGCCTCGCTTTGCTGGGGATCGCCAAGATCGCAGACGAAGGGCGCGGCGCGCGCGCCCAATTCGCCGGCCAAGCCTTCGAGGACGGCAAGCCGCGTCCCCGAAAGGGCGATTTCGGCGCCGGCTGCGTGCAGCGAGCGCGCGATCGCGCTCCCGATGCCGCCCGAAGCGCCGGTTACGAGAGCCGTCAGGCCGGTGAGATCGAACATCGCATCCCCGCTTTCTAGTCCTTAGCCGATCGCCTTCAGCGCGGCTTCGATATCGGCCGGCAATCCGACGGAAATCGCCGCGAGATCGCGGTCGATTCTCTTGGCGAGGCCGGAGAGAACCTTGCCGGCGCCAAGTTCGAAGAGGGTCGCGACCCCCTTCGCCTTCATCGCCAACACCGATTCGCGCCAACGCACCGTCCCCGTCACCTGATCGACCAACAGCTTTCGGATCGTATCGGGATCGGCGACGGGTGCGGCCGTCACATTGGCGATGAGATCGGGGGTCGGCTGCCGCAAGCGGATCGCGGCCAAGGCTGCCGCCATGATCTCGGCGGCGGGGCGCATCAAGGGGCAATGGAAGGGCGCGGAGACTGGCAGCAGAACGGATCGCTTCGCGCCTCTTTCGGCGGCGAGGCGGATCGCCGCTTCGACGGCTTCGCGATGGCCGGAAACGACGACTTGGCCGGGCGCATTGTCGTTGGCGGCGGCGCAGATTTTGCCGGTTTCGGCGGCGGCGGCGGCGGCGATGGCGGCGGCGGGATCGAGATCGAGGCCCAGAAGCGCCGCCATGGCGCCCTCGCCGACCGGGACGGCTTTCTGCATCGCCTGGCCGCGCTGGCGCAAAAGACGCGCGGCATCGGCAAGATCGAGCGAACCGGCCGCGGCCAACGCGGAATATTCGCCGAGCGAATGGCCGGCGACGCAAATCGCCTTATCGGCGAGGCGCCAGCCGCCTTCCTTCTCCAGAGTCCGGGCAACGGCGAGACTGACCGCCATCAAGGCCGGCTGCGCATTTTCGGTCAAAGTGAGGTCGGCCTCTGGTCCTTGGAAGATCAAGTGCGAAAGTTTCTGACCGAGGGCGTCATCGACCTCCTCGAAGACCAATCGCGCCGAAGAAAAGGCCTCGGCCAGGGCCTGACCCATGCCGATGGCCTGCGATCCCTGGCCCGGAAAAACGAAGGCGCGCATCGCCCGATCCCCCGAAATCTCCCCTTATTCCAGGCGCTTAGAGCCTGTCCGGGGCGATCTGTCAAGCCTAGCGGCAAGGCCATCTTTCCGGCAGATTCCGGTTGCTTTCGCGTGGGGCCTGTGTATAACCCCGGCGCCGGCTGCGATGGCGATCCCATCGCGGCCGCCCTGCCGATCTTCCGTTCCGAAATCTCGGAACCGCCCATCCAAGGCGCGAGGAGGTCGGCAAATCCGGTTCGGATAATCGTCATGACGCCGATGGTCGGCGTCAGGCCCCGAATCCGCGAGAGCCAAAGGGAGAAAGACCGATCATGCCGTTCTACGAGAACGTCTTTATCGCTCGCCAGGACGTGACCGCCGCGCAGGTGGAAAGTCTGGCCGAGCATTTCACCGGCATCCTCTCCGCCCAGGGCGGTGCCGTGACCAAGAAGGAATATTGGGGTCTCAAGAACCTCGCCTTCCGCATCAAGAAGAATCGCAAGGGCCATTACATGCTGCTGAATATCGACGCGCCGGCCGCGGCGGTTCAGGAGATGGAACGCAACATGCGCATCCATGAGGACGTGCTGCGCCATCTGACCATCCGCGTCGAAGCCCTGGAAGAAGGGCCGAGCGCGATGATGCGCCGCGAGCGCGAGGGCCGCGAGGGCGGCCGCTTCGAACGCGACGGCCCGCGCCGCGATCGCGACGATCGCCCAAGGGATGATCGCCCGAGGGACGATCGCTTGCGCCCGACGCGTTCGCGCGATGTCGAAACCGCCGTCGAGGGAGGCCAAGCATGAGCATGGAAACCGAGAAAGCCCCGCGCGGCGGCGGCGAAGGCGGCATGGGCGGCGGTCGCCGTCCGTTCTTCCGGCGCCGCAAATCCTGCCCCTTCTCCGGGCCGCATGCGCCGAAGATCGATTACAAGGATGTGCGCCTCCTGCAGCGTTTCGTTTCCGAGCGCGGCAAGATCGTGCCGAGCCGCATTTCCGCCGTCAGCGCCAAGAAGCAGCGCCTGCTCGCCGAGGCGATCAAGCGCGCGCGCTTCCTTGGCCTCCTGCCCTATGCCTTGAAATAAGGAGCGCGGAAGATGGAACTCATCCTGCTCGAACGCATCGAGAAACTGGGCCAGATCGGCGACATCGTGAAGGTGAAGCCGGGTTTCGCCCGCAACTTCCTGCTGCCCACGAAAAAGGCCCTGCGCGCAACCCCTGAGAACCGCAAGCGGTTCGAGGATGCGCGCCATGAGATCGAGGCCAACAATCTGAAGCGCCGCCAGGACGCCGAGGCGATCCGCGGCAAGGTCGACGGCCTTACCATCGTCGTCATCCGCCAGGCTTCCGAAACCGGCATCCTGTTCGGTTCGGTCGCCGCGCGCGATATCGCCGAGGGCATCGTCAAGGCCGGCATCGCCGTCGATCGGCGCCAGATCATCCTCGATAAGCCGATCAAGGCGCTCGGCCTGCATAAGGTCCGCGTCGCTTTGCATCCCGAAGTTATCGTCGTCGTGACCGCCAATGTCGCGAAATCGGAAGACGAGGCGGCGATGCAGGCGAAGCAAGGCGCCGCTATCGTCAAGGGCGAAGCGGAAGCCGCGCCCGATATCGACAAGCTGCTGGCGGAAGCCGAACTCGCCACGGCGGAGGCGGCGAAAGCCTAACCTCCCGCCCGAGCGGAAAACGAAAGCAAGGCCGCCCCTTTCGGGGCGGCCTTTTGCTATCCGCGCGATTTCAGCAGGCGATAGAGGAAAAGCACGACGATGGCGCCCAAGGTCGCGCCGAGAATGTTGCGCAGGGTCAAGGCGTGACCGACATCGCCATAGCCGAAATAGCGCGCGAGAAACCCGCCGACGAAAGCGCCGATCAGGCCCAGAATGCAGGTCGCGATCAACCCGCCGCCATCCTTGCCCGGCATGACGAGCTTGGCGATAGCCCCGGCGATGAGGCCGAGGATGATCCAACTGAGAATATCCATGATCTTGCCCTCCTTCGGTTACGCGTCGCGGCTCATGGCGAGCCATTCGCTTTCGCTGAGAATCTTGACGCCAAGCTCGGCCGCTTTCTTCGCCTTGCTGCCGGCATCGGCGCCCGCGATCAGATAATCCGTTTTCGCCGAGACCGAGCCTGCGACCTTCGCGCCCAAGGCTTCCGCCATCGCCTTCGCCTCGGCGCGCGTGATACCTTCAAGCGTGCCGGTGAAGACCACGGTCTTGCCGGCGAAGGGCGTCGCGCCGCGCGTCGGTGCCGCGTAATCCGCGACCTTAACGAATCGGGCGAGATCGGCGAGCGCCTCGCGATTATGGTCTTCGGCGAAAAAGGCGACGATATCGCCGGCCACTGCCGGGCCGATCTGATCGATGGCGACAAGATCGCGATAGGCGGCGCCGGTCGGATCGCCGGCGGCGATCATCGCTGCCTGCCAATCGGCGAGCGAACGATAATGCCGCGCCAGCAATTTGGCGGTCGCCTCGCCCACTTGGGGAATGCCGAGCGCGTAGATGAACCGCTCCAGCGCGATCTGCCGCCGCGCCGCGATGGCGGCGATGAGATTATCGACCGAAGTTTCGCCCCAACCTTCGCGTTCGATCAGGGATGCGCGTTTTTCGGCGAGGCGGAAGATATCGGCGGGCGTGGCGATCAAACGCTCGGCGAAGAAGCTTTCGATATGCTTGTAACCTAAACCCTCGATATCGAAGGCTTGGCGCGAAACGAAATGACGCAGCCGCTCGACCGCCTGGGCCGAGCAGACGAGCCCGCCGGTGCAGCGCCGGACGGCAAGCCCCGGCACGCGCGGCGCCTGGCTATTGCAGACGGGACAATGATCGGGAAATTGGAAGGGCTTGGCGTCTTTCGGCCGCGCGGCGAGATCGACGGCGACGATTTGCGGAATGACGTCGCCGGCGCGCTGCAGGATCACGCGATCGCCGATGCGGATATCCTTGCGCGCGATCTCGTCCTCGTTATGGAGCGTCGCGCGCGAAACGATCACGCCGCCGACATTGATCGGCGCCAATTCGGCGACCGGGGTTAGCGCGCCGGTGCGACCGACCTGAATCGCGATGGCCTTGAGAATCGTCATCGCGCGTTCGGCGGGGAATTTATAGGCGATCGCCCAGCGCGGCGCGCGGCCGACAAAACCCAGACGCTTCTGCCAATCGAAGCGATCGACCTTATAGACGATGCCGTCGATATCGTAATCGAGATCGGCCCGCGCTGCCGCGAGATCGTCGTAGAAGTCCTGCGCCGCCGCGAGATCGCGCGCCAAATGGCGTTTGGGATTGACCGGCAGACCCCATTCCGTCAGGCGGTCCAGAAATTCGCCATGCGTGGCGGGCGCCCGTTTCCAATCGGCGCTGGCACCCATGGCATAGGCGAAAAACCGCAAGGGCCGCGCAGCGGAAATCGCGGGATCGAGCTGACGCACCGAACCGGCGGCGGCATTGCGCGGATTGGCGAAGAGCGCCTCGCTTGCTTCGGCGCGCTGCCGGTTGAGTTCGGCAAAGCCGGCGCGGGACATATAGACTTCGCCGCGAATTTCGATCCGCGCCGGCCAGGATCGCCCCTCAAGCCGCGCCGGAATGTCGGCGATGGTCTTGAGATTGGCGGTGATATCCTCGCCCACCGTTCCATCGCCGCGCGTCGCACCCGAAACGAAGCGCCCCTCTTCGTAAAGCAGATTGGCGGAGAGGCCGTCGATCTTCGGCTCGGCGGCAAGATCGATGGCGATATCCTCGCCGAGGCCGAGAAAGCGTCGGATGCGATCGACGAAATCCGCCATGTCCTCGGGCGAAAAGGCATTGTCGAGCGAAAGCATGGGCTCCAAATGCGCGCTCTTGACGAAACCCTGGGCCGGGGCGGCGCCGACTTGGCGGCTTGGCGAATCGGCGCGGGCGAGATCGGGAAAGCGCGCCTCGATCTCGGCATTGCGGCGCACCAGCGCGTCGAATTCCGCATCCGCGATCTCCGGCGCATCCTGCCCGTGATAGAGTTCGTTGTGATGCGCGATCTCGGCGGCAAGGCGCGCCAATTCGCGTTTCGCCCCGGCGCGATCGAGTGCCGCGATTTCCGGCGCGGTCTTGCGGGGCGGCGCCTTTTTCATGCCGCGCCCTTCAGCAATTGACCGGCGGCGGCGCGCGCTTCTTCCGTGACTTCGCTGCCCGACAGCATGCGCGCGATTTCCTCCCGCCGCGCCATCTCGTCGAGCGCGATCGCGCGGATGCGGAGCTTCGTCTTTTCCTGAATCTTCTCGACCCGCCAATGCCGATCGGCCATGGCGGCGACTTGCGGCGAATGGGTGACGACCAGCACTTGCAGATTGCGCGCGAGGCGCTTCAATCTTTCGCCGACGGCCGCCGCCGTGGCGCCGCCGATGCCGGAATCGACCTCGTCGAAGACGAGAACCGGCACCGATTGCCGCCCGGCAAGCGCGACTTTCAGGGCGAGCAGCAAGCGCGCCAATTCGCCGCCCGAAGCGATGCGCTCAAGCGGTCCCGGAACCGCATCGCGATGGGTGGCGACCCGGAAAGCGACGCTTTCCATGCCGGTCGCACTCCATTGGGATTCGGCCCGCTGTTCGATATGCGTCGTGAAGCGCGCCTCGCCGAGCTTCAAGGCCGGCAATTCCCGCGCGATCGCCCGATCGAGAGCGGCGGCGGCCTTGGCGCGCGAAGCGCTCAATTTCGTCGCCGCCGCGATATAGGCATCGCGCCCCGCGGCGGCCTTGGCCCGCAAGGCGGCAAGCGCGCCGTCGCGATCGTCGATCGCCGCCAGACGCCGATCGAAATCCTCGGCCAGCGCAGGGAGATCGTCGATCGCGCAGCGATGCTTGCGCGCCAGATCGCGCAAGGCATGCAGGCGTTCCTCGATCCGCTCCAGCCGATCGGGATCGGCATCGAGCTTTTCCAGACTCGCTTCCAGCAGACGCTGCGCCTCCTCCATCTCCAACCGCGCGCGATCGAGCGCCGCCAGAATCGCCGCCGCTTCGGGCCCGGCCTTGTCGCCGAGCCGCTCCAGGCGCCGCTCCGCCGCCGCGATCTGCCGCGCCGCGCCGCGATCGCCGAAAAGTTCGGCCTCGGCGCCGCCCAGCCCTTCCATCGCTTGCGTGCGATGGGCCAAGCTCTGCCGTTCGCCGAGCAGTTTTTCTTCCTCGCCGATTGCGGGCGCGACCAAGGCCAGTTCGGCGGTAACATGGCGCAGATAATCGGCATCGCGTCGCGCGGCTTCCGCCGCTGCCGTCGCCGCTTCCGCCGCCGTTTCCGCTTCTCGCCAATCGGCATGCGCCCGACGCAGAGTCTCGCGCTCGCGGCCGAGATCGCCGAAATCGTCGAGATGGTCGCCATG
Source organism: uncultured Rhodospirillaceae bacterium (assembly GCA_964415425.1). Taxonomy (GTDB): domain Bacteria; phylum Pseudomonadota; class Alphaproteobacteria; order Dongiales; family Dongiaceae; genus Dongia. The sequence continues at coordinate 46,998 of CAYQAG010000007.1, forward strand.
GGTCGCGGGGTCGGCGAGGCGATGCGCCTCGAACTGACCCTCGATCTCGATGAGCGCGGCGGCGATCTCGCGCAAGACGGCAAGACCGACCGGCTGATCGTTGACGAAAGCGCGGCTGCGCCCGTCCTGGCCGATCTGCCGACGCAGAATCAAGGAATCGCCATCGGCGATTCCCTGCGCTTCGAGCAGACGCCGCGCCGGATGATCGGCGGATAAGGCGAATTCGGCGCTGACCGTCGCGCGCTCGGCGCCCTGGCGAATGAGGCCGCTTTCGGCGCGCGCCCCCAGCGCGAGGCCAAGGGCATCCAGCAGAATCGATTTTCCCGCCCCCGTCTCGCCGGTCAGAACGGTGAGGCCCGGCGCGAAGGCAAGTTCCAATCGGTCGATGAGAACGACATCCTGGATGACGAGGCCGGTCAGCATGGCCCGCGGGCAGCCGACCTATTGCGGCAGCGGCAGCGGCGCGCCGAAGACATCGGGCGCCGGCGCGGAATCGACCGGCGGCAGGTCGGAACTCGGCGGCGTTTCGGGCGTCGCCTGCGGCGGCTTGGGCTTGGGCGGCGCCCCCACCGATTGCAGGGGGGCCGGCACGTCCTCGCCCTCCAGCGTGATGCCGTTGCTGACCAGCAGGTTATAGGCGTCGAGATACCATTCGGTGCCGGAATAATTATAGCCGAGGACGGCGGCGGTGCGCTGCGCTTCCTCGAAGACGCCGAGCGCGACATAAGCCTCGGTCAGGCGTTCGAGGGCTTCGGGCACCAAGCTCGTCGTTTGATATTTGTCGATCACCGTCTTGAAGCGGTTGATCGCCGCCAGATATTGGCTGCGCTGCAGGTAATAGCGGCCGACTTCCATCTCCTTGCCGGCGAGATGATCGAAAACGAGATCGAGTTTCAACCCCGCATCGCGCGCATAGGGCGTGTTGGGAAAGCGCGCGAGGACGTCGGACAAGGCGCGGCGCGCGAATTCGGTATTGCCCTGATCGCGGGTCACATCCTCGATCTGTTCGTAATAGCAGAGCGCACGCAGATAATAGGCATAGGGTGCGCTGCGATTGCCGGGATGGAGTTCGATGAACCGCTCCAGCGCCGGAATGGCGTCGTCATAGGCATCGACCAGATAATAGGCATAGGCCGACATGAGCTGCGCCTGGGTCGCCCATTTGGAATAAGGATGCTGGCGCTCGACCTCGTCGAAGAGGGTTGCCGCCTTGCGCTCATTGCCGAGTTCGAGCTCGTAGCGCGCATTGTTGTAGAGAATTTCGACCGGCGTCTCGGGAATCTCCGGCTCCGGGCTGGAACAGGCGATAAGCGCAAGACCGGCGGCGAAAATCGCGCCCGGCGCAAAGAAACGGCGAACCGCCATGATGCTTGTCCCTGATCGGTGATCCAGCCCGGGACTATAGGCATAAGACGCCCTCGTCTCAAGCCCGGGCGACAGGCAAAAAAAAGCCCGAGGCGGGCTGAAACCGCCTCGGGCCAGTCGCGGATGGCACCTAAAAACTATCGCACGGCGATCAATTCGCCTGACGCCGCAGGAAGGCCGGAATATCCAGCATTTCCTCCTCGGCCCGCATCGGCGCCAGACGATCGGCGGGATCGAGATTGAGCGAGGGTTGCGCGAGGCTGGGTTCGATTCGCGCAGGCTTCGCTTCGACGCGCGGCGCTTGAACCTGAACTTGCGGCTCGGCCGGGCGCTCGGGCTGCGCCGCGCGGGCGGCGTGACCGGTGAAGCGACTCGTCATCTTCTCGAAGAGGCTGGGCCCGCGACGGCGCTCGGGCGCAAGTGCTGGCGCCGGTTCGGGCTTCGCCGCCGCGACCATCGGGGCCGCGACCGGTGCCGGCGTCGGCGTCGGTGCAGCCTCGGCAATCGGCGTCGGCACCATATCGGGCGCCGGGCTCGTCTCCATGACGCGCGAATCGGCGACGGGCATCGTCGCTGCCGTCATACGCGCCGGTTCGTGAGCCGGAGGCGCGATGAAGGGCCGATCCTCCCGCTCGCGCCGCGGCTGCGGCATCGCCTGCGGCTCGGCCGCGGCCGGCACGGGTTTCGCCGCGAAGCGATCGAGCGCCGCAAGATCGTCCTTATAGACGGGCTTGGCCGGCTGCATCTGCGGCTGAGGCTGGGCTTGCACCTGCGCTTGCACCTGCGCTTGCACCTGCGTCATGGCCTGGGCCTGGGGTTGCATCTGCGCCTGCAGCGCATTCGCTCCCATGACCGGCATGGTCAGACTGGCCGCTTGCGCCTGGAAGGCGGGTTTTGCCGCCATGCCCGCCGCAAGACCGATCTGCGGCGCCGATCCGTTGCCGAAACTCGGCTGCGGATTGGCATTGCGCGCGACGATCGAGAGGCTGGCCATGGGTCGGCCTTGACGATCGGCCATGACCTCGATGCCGGTGGCGACGACGGAAATGCGCATCCGCCCTTCCAGCGATTGATCGAAGGTCGAGCCGAAGATGATATTGGCATCGGGATCGACCTCGTCGCGGATGCGATTGGCCGCCTCGTCGACTTCGAACAGGGTCATGTCCAAGCCGCCGGTGATGTTGATGAGGATGCCCTTGGCGCCCTTCATGCTGATTTCGTCGAGCAGCGGATTGGAGATCGCGGCCTCGGCGGCGGCGATGGCGCGGTTTTCGCCGGTCGCCTCGCCGGTGCCCATCATCGCCTTGCCCATTTCGCCCATCACGGCGCGGATATCGGCGAAGTCGAGATTGATGAGACCCGGCATCACCATCAGATCGGTGACGCCGCGCACGCCGCTATAAAGCACGTCGTCGGCCATGCGGAAGGCATCGGCGAAGGTCGTCTTTTCGTTGGCGACGCGGAACAGATTCTGATTGGGGATGATGATCAGCGTATCGACGTATTGCTGCAATTCCTGGATCCCCGCTTCGGCCAAGCGCATGCGATGCGCGCCCTCGAAATGGAAGGGCTTGGTGACGACGCCGACGGTCAGAATGCCCTGTTCGCGGGCGATCTGCGCCACGATCGGCGCAGCCCCGGTGCCGGTGCCGCCGCCCATGCCGGCGGTGATGAAGGCCATGTTGGAACCGCTCAATTGCTCGACCAGCGATTGAATCGCTTCCTCGGCCGCGGCGCGGCCGATATCGGGACGCGCGCCCGCGCCCAGTCCCTTGGTCACGGTCGCGCCCAATTGGATGCGCCGTTCGCACAAGGATTGCTGCAACGCCTGAGCGTCGGTATTGGCGACGATGAAATCGACGCCTTCCAACTTCGCGCGGATCATGTTGCTGACGGCATTGCCGCCGGCGCCGCCGACGCCGATCACCGAAATCTTCGGCCGGATGTCGAGCGGGTCTTGGGGGAGCGACAGATTGAGTGTCATAGGTGCCTCCTGGTTAGCGATCGTTTGTTGGTTTTACAAATTTTCTTTCAGCCACGAACCGAACCGGCCGAAGATGCCGGCCGGCTTCGCGTCGCCGCCGCGCGGCGCGAGCCGTGCGTCGGTTTCGCCTTGCAGGGCATAGGCCAGCAATCCCGCCGCCGTGGCGAAGGCGGGACCGTTGGTGGCATCGGCCAGACCGTGAACGCGCATCGGCCGTCCCATGCGAACCTGCTTGTCGAGAACGAGGGCGGCGAGTTCGCGCACGCCCGAAAGCTGACTGGCGCCGCCGGTTAACACAGCGCGCCGTCCGGCGACCTTGTCGAAGCCCGAGGCTTCGAGCCGCGACCGCACCAATTCGAAGGTCTCTTCGAGGCGCGGCTGGATGATGCCGATCAGGATCGAGCGCGGGATCGGATTGGCGAGCCCCGCCTCCTCCTCGCCGACCTGCGGCACGTGAATGATTTCGCGCTCGTCGGCGGGCGTCGCCAGGCAATTGCCGTAGAGCGTCTTCATGCGTTCGGCATGGACGAGCGGCGTCGAAAGACCGCGCGCGATGTCGCTGGTGACATGGCCGCCGCCGATCGGCACGGAATCCGTATAGACGACATGGCCGTCGAAGAAGACCGCGAGCGAGGTCGTGCCGGCGCCCATGTCGATGACGGTGACGCCGAGATCCATCTCGTCCTCGACCAAGGTCGCGAGGCCCGAGGCGAAGGGCGAAACCACCAGCGCCTTGATGTCGAGATGGCAGCGCGAAACGCAGGTGGTGAGGTTGCGCACGGCGCCCGTCGCTGCCGTCACCACATGCATATCGACGCCGAGTTTTTCGCCGAACATGCCGCGCGGATCGCGGATGCCCTTCGATCCGTCGATCGAATAGCCGACCGGGATCGAATGGATAAGGCGGCGCTCGGCATGGCCGTTGACCTGGCTGCCATGCAGCAGCACGCGCTGCAAATCGAGATCGCCGATCTCGCGGCCCGAGATCGGCACCTCGACGCCGATCGTCTGCGAGGCGGGATAGCCGCCCGAAAGATTGACGATTACCTGTTCGATGGTCTCGCCGGCCATCTGCTCGGCGGCATGGACCGTCGTCAGGATCGCGGTTTCCGCCTGCTCCATATCGATGATGGCGCCGGCGCGGACGCCGCGCGCGAGCTGATGGCCGATGCCGATTGCGCGCGGCCTGCCGTCCTCGGCCAGCTTGGCGATGAAGCAGCAGATCTTGCTGCTGCCGACATCGATGGCGGCGATGATTCCGTTCTTCGGGGCGATGCGGGTTTTCTTCATGGCGATCGGGCTCCGCGCGTCAGGTTTCGTTTTGGCCGGTCGGCTTCGGCTTGGCAGTTCCCGGCGCGGCCGATTCGTCGCCGCCGCCGCCGGAAGCGGGATGCGCCAAGCGGACGGTCAGTTTGTCCGGCTGGCGCAAGTCGATGATGCTGATATCCTTGCCGAGCAAACCGTGCTGGCGTTCGAGATCGGCGAAGCGCAGCCAAGCGGCCGTCGCATCGGTTTCGGGCAGTTTGATTTCGATCCCGTTATCCATGCGCAGCGACCAGCGCCGGCCATTGACCAGAACCGCCGCCTTCACGCGCGCCTTCAATTCGGGAGCCGTTTCCAGCAAAGCGAGAAGACCGGCCGCCGATTGGGGCGCCTCGGCGCCGACCAACAGCAAGAGATTGCGGAAGGGCGCGACGTCGTCGATGCCGATGACTTCGCCGTCGCGACCGATCAGATGATAGCGACCCTCGCGCTGCCAAAGCGCCAAGGGCTGCGCTTCCGTAAGATGCACGACGAGACGGTCTGGCAGGCGGCGCTCGACGATGGCGCTCGTCACCCAAGGAAGATCGATCAGGCGCTGGCGCGCCGCTTCGAGATCGACCGTCAGGATCGGCGCATCCTTGGCGATTCCGATCGCGGCCAAAATATCGGCGGGTTCGGTTTCGCTGCGCCCTTCGATCTCGATGGCGGTCACGGCCAACCCCGATTGCGCCGAAAAAGCCAGCAACCGATCCGATGCCTGAGCGAGAGTCGCCGCCGCGAAGCCGCTGCTCCATAACCAATAGGCCGCGCCGCCGACGAGGCCGATACTGCCCAGCGCGAACCCAGCCACCCGCGCGCGGCGCAGCCAGAGCGAGGGCGCGCGGCGGCGCTGCGGCTTGGCGCGAGCGGTTTGCGTCACGCGTCGCATCGGGCGTTCTCCACCATCCAAGAGACCAATTGCGGATAAGTGAGGCCGAGATGGCGCGCCTGTTCCGGCACCAAACTCAACGCCGTCATGCCGGGCTGGGTATTGATTTCGAGCAGATAGAGGCGATCGGGCGAATGGCCTTCGGTATCGTCGTAGCGCAGATCGCTGCGCGTGACGCCGCGACAACCAAGCGCGCGATGCGCGGCGAGCGCCATCGCCAGCGCCTTTTCGTAAATAACGGGCGGCAGCGGCGCCGGCACCAGATGTTCGGTGCGGCCATCCGTGTATTTATTGGCGTAATCGTAGAAGCCGGAGCGCGGCCGCAATTCGGTGACGGCCATGGCGCGATCGCCCATCACGCCGACCGTCAATTCGCGACCGGGGATGAAGGGTTCGACCAGCGCCTCGGCGCCGAAGGTCCAGTGCGCGAGGGCGCGAGGGCGCGCATTGTCGCCGGCGCGGACGATTTCGACGCCGACGCTCGATCCCTCGTTGATCGGCTTGATCACATAGGGGCGCGGCAAGGGATCGCCAGCGGCGAGTTCGGCTTGGCCGACGAGGCGACCCTCGGGGCAGTTGAGGCCGCCATCGCGGAACAATCTTTTGGCCATGGGCTTATCCATGGCGATGGCGGAGGCCATCAGCCCGGAATGGGTATAGGGAATGCCGAGCAGGTTGAGGATGGCCTGGATATGCCCGTCCTCGCCATAGCGACCATGCAGGGCATTGAAGACCGCATCGGGTTTCGCCGCGCGCAAGGCGGCGATAAGCGCGACGGGATCGGCGCCGACATCGTAGGCGCTGGCATCGTAGCCGGCCTCGCGCAGCGCATCGAGGCAATTGGCGCCGGAAACCAGAGAAACCTCGCGCTCCGCCGAAATGCCGCCCATCAAGACGAGAACCCGTTTCATGGCTGTTCCTCGCGCCGGATCGCTTCGGGATGATCGGCGGCAAGACCGATGCGTTTGATTTCCCAATGGAGATCGATGCCGGATTGCGCCTTGACGCGGCGGCGCAATTCTTCGCCCAAGGCTTCGATCTCGCCGGCCGTAGCACCGCCGGTATTGATCAGGAAATTGCAATGCTTTTCCGAAACCATGGCGCCGCCGAGGCGCAAGCCCCGCCCGCCCGAAGCCGCGATCAATTCCCAGGCCTTGGCGCCCGGCGGATTGGTGAAGGTGCTGCCGCCGGTGCGCGCGCGAATGGGTTGGCTCGCTTCCCGCGCCGCTTGAATTTCGCCGAGCCGCGCTTGAATTTCCGCCGTCGGCGCCTTCGCGCCCGCCAATTCCGCGCCGACGAAAATCCAATCCGCCGGCACGCCCGATCGGCGATAGGCGAAACCCATTTCCGCCGGCGACAAACGATGCAATCCGCCCTGCCGATCGAGCGCCAGCGCGACGCGGAAGACATCCGCCATTTCCTTCCCATAGGCGCCGGCATTCATGCGGAGCGCGCCGCCGATCGTGCCCGGAATGCCGGAGAGGAATTCCAACCCGCCGATGCTGGCATCGCGCGCCGTCAGCGCGACATTGAGATCGAGCGCTCCCACCCCGGCATGGACGATCTCGCCCTCGGCGCGGATATCGGCGAAGGCGCGCCCGAGACGCAAGACAACGCCCGGGACGCCGCCATCGCGCACCAGAAGATTGGACCCGACGCCGAGAACCGTGACCGGGATATCGGCGGCGAGATGCGCGAGGAAGTGCTGCAGATCGGCAAGATCGGCCGGCTTGAAGAGAATCTCCGCCGGGCCGCCGACGCGGAACCAGGTGATATCGGCAAGATTGGCCCGCAAGGTCAAGCGACCGCGCACCGGCGGCAAGCGCCGAGCGAGATCGCGTTGCGTGAAATTCGCCGCCGGGGTCACGAGCGCACCTCTTTGCGGGTGCCGAATTGCTGCGCCAATTCGGCGGGCAAGGCATGGGCCCATTGCGTGATCGACCCCGCGCCGAGGCAGACGACGAGATCGCCCGCTTTCACCAGCGGCGCGACGAGACGCGCCAGCGCCTTGGGATCTTCGAGGAACGTGACATGGCGATGGCCGCGCGCGCGCATCCCTTCGGCCAAGGCGGCGCCGTCGATGCCGGCGATGGGCGCTTCGCCGGCGGCATAGACTTCGGCGACGAAGACGTGATCGGCGTCGTTGAAGCAGGTGCAGAATTCGGCGAAGAGATTCTGCAAGCGCGAATAGCGATGCGGCTGAACGACGGCGACGACCTGGCCGCGGCTCGCCATGCGCGCCGCCTTCAAGACGGCGGCGATTTCGACCGGGTGATGGCCGTAATCGTCGATGACGGTGACGCCATTCGCCTCGCCCGTCCGCGTGAAGCGGCGCTTGACGCCGCCGAAACCGGCCAAGCCCTTGCGGATCGTCGCTTCGTCGATGCCCATTTCGTGCGCGACGGCGATCGCCGCCAGGCTGTTCTGCACATTGTGCTGACCCAGCATGGGAAGGTGGAGATCGGTCAAAGTCGCGGCCGTCCCGCCATAGCGATCGGCGATGGCGACGCTATAAGTCGAACCCGATCCATCGAGGCGCAGATCGAAAGCGCGCACTTCCGCCTGCGGCGAGAAACCGTAAGTGACGATGCGCCGATCGGCGAGTTCGGGGATCATCGCCTGCACCACCGGATGATCGATGCAAAGAACGGCGAAACCGTAGAACGGGATGTTGCGGACGAATTCGGCATAAGCGTGATTCATCGCCGCGACCGAGCCGTAATGGTCGAGATGCTCGGGGTCCATATTGGTGACGATGGCGATGACCGAAGGCAGCTTGAGGAACGATCCGTCGCTCTCGTCGGCCTCGACCACCATCCAATCGCCGGCGCCGAGCCGGGCATTGGTGCCGTAATTGTTGATGATGCCGCCATTGATGACCGTGGGATCGAGCTCGGCCGCTTCCAGCAAGGCGGCGACCAGCGAGGTGGTGGTCGTCTTGCCATGCGTGCCGCCGATGGCGATCGACCATTTGAGGCGCATGAGCTCGCCCAGCATTTCGGCGCGGCGCACGACGGGCAGGAAACGCGCGCGCGCGGCGACAACTTCCGGATTGTCGGGCTTGACCGCCGAAGAAACGACGATGATCGCCGCATCGCCCAGATTCTCGGCGCGATGGCCGATGGCGACGGTGATGCCCTTTTCCTTGAGGCGCTTCGTATTGTAGCTCTCGGCGAGATCGGAACCGCGCACGCGATAGCCGAGATTGTGGAGAATCTCGGCAATGCCGCTCATGCCGATTCCGCCGATGCCGACGAAATGGATGGTTCCGATATCGAGCGGCAAGGCGCGCATCAATAGGCTCCCTCGGCAAGGCTCGCGACGATGTCGGCAAGATTCCGGGCGGCATCGGGCTTGGCGAAACGGGCGGCGGCGATAGCGGCGCGCGCTAGCATTTCGCGCGCTTCCATCAACCGATCGAGTTCTCGGGCCAAAGCGGTCGGCGTCAATTCGGCCTCCGCCATAACCCAGGCGCCACCGCTCGCGGCGAGCGCCTCGGCATTGGCGCGTTGATGATCGTCGATGGCATGGGGCAAGGGCACCAGGATCGCGGGCCGCCCGGCCATGGCGAGTTCGGCGATCGTCGAAGCGCCGGCCCGGGCGATGACGAGATGCGCTTCCGCCAAGCGGCGCGCCATGTCGGCGAAGAAAGGCGCCAATTCCGCCGCGAGATCGAGCTTGGCGAAGGCGGCGCGTGCCGTATCGATATCTTCCGCCCGGCATTGCTGAACGAGGCGCAGCCGCGCCCGTCGTTCCGGCGCCAGCATGGCGATGGCTGCGGGAAGGATCGCGGAAAAGAAACGCGCGCCCTGACTGCCGCCGAAGACCAGCAGATGGAAGGGCGCCCCCGCTTCGGGCGCGTCATAGGGACGATCGGCCAAGGCGGCGATCTCGCGGCGCACGGGATTGCCGGTCAGAATGCGGCGCGCCGCCGGCAGGGATTCGAAATGCCGAACGCTGGCGAAGCTGATCGCGATGCGATCGGCCCGACGCGCCAGCAGGCGATTGGCGCGACCGGCGACGGCGTTCTGCTCGTGAATCACGGTTTTGACGCGGCGTCCTTGCGCGGCCAGCAAAGCCGGCACCGAGGCATAGCCGCCGAAGCCGATGGCGACGCGCGGCCGCAATGTCTTGACAAGGCGCCGCGCCATGCAGAAGCCGCGCGCGAGGCGCCAGAGATTGCCAAGGCGCGCCGCGACGGATTTGCCGGCAAGCCCGCCCGCAGGCAGGCGGTGGAGGCCGACCTCGGGCAGGCGTTCGGCGAAGCCCGATCCGCGTTCGTCGGTGACGAGATCGACGGCGAAGCCGCGCGCGAGCAGAATGCCGGCCAAGGATTCGGCCGGGAACATATGCCCGCCCGTGCCGCCGGCGGCGAGCAGGATACGCGGCTTCATGCGGGGATCGGCGATCATTCGGCGGCTCCCGGGAAGCGCTTGCGCGTCAGGCCCAGCAACATGCCGACGCCGAGCGCGATCGCCAGCGTCGAGGACCCGCCATAGGAAATGAGCGGCAGCGTCATGCCCTTGGTCGGCATCAGATGCAGCGACGACGCCATGTTGACGATGGCTTGCAGGCCGAAACTCGTCACCAATCCGGTCACGGCGAGAAGGACGAAGAAATTGCGCTCCGAAAGCATGCGCGCCATGGCGCGGATGACGATGAAGGCGAAGAGCGCGACGATGATGAGGCCGCAGATAAGGCCGAATTCCTCGGCGGCGACGGCGAAGACGAAATCGGAATGCGCATCGGGCAGGACCAGCTTGACGACGCCCTCGCCCGGGCCGCGCCCGTAAAGGCCGCCCGATTGGAAGGCGTCGAGCGCGCGATCGATCTGATAGGTGTCGCCGGTGCTGGGATCGAGGAATTGATCGACGCGCTGGCGCACATGATCGAAAACAAAGTAAGCGCCGACCAAGCCGGCAACGCCGCAGCCGACCAGCAGCAGAACCCAGAAGATCGGCAAACCGGCGATGAAGAATTGCGCCGCCCAAGTGGCGGTGACGACGGCAGTCATGCCGAGATCGGGCTGCTTCAGCAGGATGGCAACGACCGCCAGATAGCTGGCGATGGCGATGAGATTGCCGGGCACGCGATCCTGGGTCTTGGCGAGCGCGAACATCCAGGCGGCGAAGATGGCGAAGCCGGGTTTCAGAAATTCCGAAGGCTGCAGCGTGGTGATGCCGATCGAAATCCAGCGCGCGGCGCCCTTGATTTCGATGCCATGCACCAGCGTCAGCGCCGTCAGCAGCAGGAAAATAACGAAGAGGCCCACGCCGAGACGGCGAATTTGGCGCACCGATAGGAGCGAGACGCCGATCATGACGGCGATCGCCGGCGGCAGCATGATGTAATGATGCCGGACGAGATAAAAGGCATCGAGGCCGATGCGGGTCGCAACCGCCGGCGAGGCGGCGAGAACCAGAATGGCGCCGATGAAAATCAGCGCCGAGATCGCGGCCAGCGACCAGCGATCGACGGTCCACCACCATTGCCCGACGAGCGAGCGATCGATGCGCGAGAAGCCGATCATGCCGCCCCCCGATCGGTCGCCGCGCCGCGCGCGATTTCGTTCGCCAGCTGCCGGAAATGCTCGCCGCGCGCTTCGAAATTGGGATATTGATCCCAAGAGGCGCAAGCAGGCGATAGCAGGATCGTCGCGCGGCGCGAGCCGGTCTGCGCCGCGCGGCGCGCGTCGCCATAGGCCGCCGCTAGAGCGCGATCCAGCGTGCCGCATTCCTGCCAAGGCAAGCTGCGACCGAGATGGCGGGCGAAATCCCCCGCCGCTTCGCCGATCAGATAAGCGCGGCGAATGCGCGGATAGAAGGATTCGAGGCCGGCGATGCCGCCCGCTTTGGCGCGACCGCCTAGGATCCAATAGATATCGTCGTAACAGGCGAGCGCCTTCGCCGTCGCATCGGCATTGGTCGCCTTGCTGTCGTTGACGAAAGTCACGCCCGCGATCCGCGCCACGATTTCCTGACGATGGGCGAGGCCCGGATAGCTGCGCAAGCCCGAAGCGATCTCGTCGATCGTAAGGCCGGCGGCACGGAGAGCGGCGGCGGCGGCGGCGGCATTTTGCCAATTATGCCGACCGGGCAGGCTGGCGATCGGGTTGAGATCGGCGATCATCTCAGCGCGACCCGCGCTATCGTCGATCAGGCGCCCTTGCTCGACATAGAAGCCGCCCGGCAAAACGCGCTTGGCCGAAATGGGAAACGCGCGCCGCAATCCGGCTTTTTGCGTCGCGCGATAGAGATCGGCGCTCGCTTCGTCGTCGCAGCCGATGACGGCGATGCTCGCCTTGCCCTTCGGCCGCAGGATGCTGGCCTTGGCCGCGATATAGCCCGCCATGCCGCCATGCCGGTCGAGATGATCGGGCGAAATGTTGAGAAGGACGGCAATATCGGCAACCGGCGACGGCGTGATCTCCAATTGATAGGAAGAAAGTTCGAGGACATAGAACCCTTCGGCCCCGAGCGGCGCCAGCGACAGCGCCGCTGTTCCGAGATTGCCGCCGATTTCCGCCTGCCGCTGGGATCGATGCAGGATATGGCCGATCAAGGCCGTGGTCGTCGATTTGCCGTTGGTGCCGGTGATGGCGATGACGCGCGCCTTGGGATTGGCGCGGATCAGCAATTCGACATCGCTGATGAGCGGCACGTTTTGCGCCTTGGCCGCGGCCGCCAAGGGATGCGGCGCGGGGAAGGTATGCGGAATGCCGGGGCTGATGACGAGGGCGGCCATGCCGCGCCAGTCGATCTTGGCCGGATCGGCGATCGCAATCGGCGGCAAATCGGCGCGCGCCGCCGGTTGATCGTCCCAGGCGAGAATCTCCGCTCCCGCCGCCGCCAAAGCCGCGAAGGTCGCGCGCCCCGAACGGCCGAGGCCGAGGATGAAAACCTTGCGGCCGGCGAGATCGGGAATGGCGTGATGCGGATGGGCCATGGCGATCCCTAGCGGAGCTTCAACGTCGCCAAGCCGATCAGGGCGAGAACGGCGGCGATGATCCAAAAGCGGATGACGATGGTCGGTTCCGCCCAGCCCTTTTTCTCGAAATGATGATGCAGCGGCGCCATGCGGAAGACCCGCTTTCCCGTCATTTTGTAGCTCGCCACCTGAACGATGACCGAGGCGGTTTCGAGGACGAAAAGCCCGCCGATGATGCCGAGTACCAATTCGTGCTTGACGATGACGGCAATGGCGCCCAAGGCACCGCCCATGGCGAGCGATCCGGTATCGCCCATGAAGACCATGGCCGGCGGCGCGTTGAACCAGAGGAAGCCGAGCCCCGCGCCGCAAAGCGCGCCGCAGATCACCGCCAACTCGCCGGCGCCGGGCACGAGATGCAATTGCAGATAATCGGCGAAGATGGCATTGCCGACGAGATAGGCGATGAGCGCGAAACAGCCGGCGGCAATCATCACCGGCACGATGGCAAGACCGTCGAGACCGTCGGTCAGATTGACCGCATTGGAGGCGCCCATCATCACCAAAGCGGCGAAGGGCACGAAGCCGAGGCCGAGCGGCAGCATGTAATCCTTGACGAAGGGGATGGCGAGATTGGTGGCGATGGTCGCGGGCAGCGCCTGCAGGACGAGGAACGCGGCAACGAGGCCGATCGCCGCCTGACCGGCGAGCTTCGCCTTGCCCGGCAAACCCTTGGCATTGCGCTTGGTGAGTTTCAGGAAATCGTCGGCAAAGCCGATCAGGCCGTAGCCGATCGTGACGAACAGCACGATCCAGACATGCATGTTGGATAGATCGGCGAGCAGCAGCGTGGTGATGCAAGCCGAAAGCAGGAAGATGAGCCCGCCCATGGTCGGCGTGCCCTTCTTGGAAATCAGATGCGATTGCGGGCCGTCGTCGCGAATGGGCTGGCCGTCCTTCTGCAATCGCTTCAGCCAGCGGATCATGCCGGGGCCGAGCCAGAGCGTCAGGATAAAGGCGAAGAGGATCGCGCTGCCCGTCCGGAACGTCAGATACCGGAAGAGATTGAAGGGCTGGAAAGCCTCGGCCAGCGGCGACAGCAGATTGTAAAGCATTCTCCCCCGCTCCCCCTGCTATTCCCGCCGATAGCGCCAGATGATCGTCATCGCTCGTTCTTGCTCCCCTCAATGACCGTTGGCGCGCCGCACCGGCGCCGCATCGGCGGCGAGATGGCGCAGGCTTTCGACCAGAACCGCCATCCGCGTTCCCAACGATCCCTTGACGAGAACGAGATCGCCGGCGCGCAAATCCTTGGCGAGCGGTTCGACCATTCCCTGGGAATCGGCGCTGTGATGCCCGCGCAGGACCGCCGGCAAGGAATCGTAAAGTCCGCGCATCAACGGCCCGACCAGATAAGCGCGATCGATTCCGGCGGCGATGAGATCGGGCGCCAATTCGCGATGGAGGTCGGGACCCCTTTCGCCGAGCTCGCGCATATCGCCGAGCACGGCGATTCGGCGGCCCTGTCCCATGGGCTTCAAGGCGCCGAGAACGGCCAAGGCCGCGCGCATCGAAGCGGGGCTCGCATTATAGGCTTCGTCGATCATCGTCAGGGTTCCGCCATCGGGCAGGCGCACCGATTCGCGCCGACCGCGCCCCGCGAGAGCGGGAAGCGTAGCCAAAGCCGAAGCCGCACGATCGAGATCGAGACCCAAGGCGGAGGCCGCCGCCAAGACCGCCATGGCATTCCGCGCCAGATGCCGCCCCGGCACCGGCATGGCGAATGCGAGGGAACGACCGAGAATATCGGCCGTGACGACATTACCCGCTTCGCCGATCTCGCAATCGATCAGGCGGGCTTGGCTTTCGGCATGTTCGCCGAAGGTAATAAGACGCCCGGCGCCGCAGCGTTCGGCCGCCGCCGCAAGGCGCACGAAATGTTCGTTGTCGCGCGGCAGCACGGCGATACCGCCGGGTTCGAGACCGAGGAAGATTTCCGCCTTGGCATCGGCGATCGCCGCGACCGAGGGGAAGAATTCGATATGCACCGCCGCGACCCAAGTCACGATGGCGAGATGCGGTCGCACGAGGCGCGAGAGCGGCGCGATCTCGCCGGCATGATTCATGCCGAGCTCGAAAATGCCGAAACTTGCCGCCGGCGAAAGTCGGGCCAAGGAAAGCGGCGCGCCCCAATGATTGTTGAGATTGCCCTCGCTGGCGAAAGTCGGCGCGATCCTGCCGAAAACGTTGCGCAAGGCTTCCTTGGTGCCGGTCTTGCCGACGCTGCCCGTGACGGCGATGAATTTCGCGGCCGAGCGCGACCGCGCGCGCCGCGCGAGATCGCCCAGCGCCTGCAAAGTATCGGTCGCCATGACGAGCGGCGCCGCCTCGTCGAGACCGAGCGGCCGGCGATGGACGAGCGCGCCGACCGCACCCGCCGCCAAGGCTTGCCGCACGAAATCGTGGCCGTCGAAATTCGGCCCCTTCAGGGCCACGAAAAGATCGCCGGGTTTCACGCGGCGGCTATCGATCGCGATATCCTGCGCCGCGAAATCGCCGAAGGCGCGCCCGCCGGTCGCTGCGGCGATTTCCGAGGCCGACCAAAGAATTTCGCTCATCGGGCACCTCCCGCGCGGCGCTGCGGACGCAAGGCGGCGACCGCTTCCCGCGCGATTTCGGCATCGTCGAAGGGATATTTGCGCTCGCCGATAATTTGATAGGTTTCGTGCCCCTTGCCGGCGATGACGAGGAGATCGCCCGGCGCCAATTCCGCGATCGTCTGGCGAATGGCGGTCGCGCGATCGCCGATTTCCTCGGCCCCCGGCGCGGCGGCGAGAATGGCGGCGCGGATCGTCGCCGGATCTTCGCTGCGCGGATTATCGTCGGTGACGATGACGCGATCGGCAAGACGCGTGGCGATTTCGCCCATTTCCGGCCGCTTGCCGCGATCGCGATCGCCGCCGCAGCCGAAAAGGACGACCAAGCGACCCCGCGCATGCGGGCGGAGCGCCGTCAAAATGGCGGCAAGCCCCGCCGGCTTATGCGCGTAATCGACATAAATGCCGGCGCCGTTCGGCGTCGTCGCCACGCATTCGATGCGACCGCGCACGCCCGCGAGGCGTTCGATGCTGGCTGCCGCCTTCGCCGGGTCTTCGCCGCTGCCAATGACAAGACCGAGGGCCGCCAACAGATTTTCCGCTTGGAAAAGCCCTGCCACGGCGAAGCTCGCCGTATAGGCGCGGCCCAGAATATCGATGTCGAGGCTTTGGCCGCTGCCGCTGGGATTCTGTCGGCGGAGGCGAATATCGGCTTTCGCCTCGCGGCCGAAAAGAAGGATCCGTTGGCGACGCGCGCGGGCGATGGCGATCGCGCGCTCGGCCATTTCGCTATCGGCATTGATGACGGCCGTGCCGCCCGCCGGCAGCAATTCGGCGAAGAGGCGCATTTTCGCCGCGAAATAGGCTTCCATCGAAGAATGGTAATCGAGATGATCGCGCGAGAGATTGGTGAAGGCCGCCGCCGCCAGAGCGACGCCGTCGAGGCGATGCTGATCGAGGCCGTGGCTCGAAGCTTCGATCGCCAGATGGTCGATATCGCGCGCCGCCAATTCGCTTAAAGCCCGATGCAATTCCACGGGATCGGGCGTCGTCAGGGAATCCGGCTCGGCGAAATCGGGGCCGATCAGACCGATCGTGCCCAGCGAGGCCGCGCGATGGCCGAGCGCCGCCCAGATTTGACGCGTGAAGACCGCGGTCGAGGTCTTGCCGCTGGTGCCCGTCACGGCGGCGATGATCTTGGGTTGATGCGGCCAGAAACGCGCCGCGATTTCGGCCAAGGCGCGGCGCGGATTTTCGGCGGCGATCATGGCGCGATCCGAAGGCACGGATACCATGAGCCGATAATCGCGCCGAACGAGAATGGCGGCAGCGCCCGCCGCAATCGCCGCACCGACGAAATCGTGGCCATCGCGCTTGCCGCCGGGAATGGCGACGAAGAGACTGCCCGGCTTCACCGCGCGCGAATCGGCCGTGACATCGAGGATTTCGATGTCGCCCATCCGCGCGGGATCGCCGACGGGCGATGCGGCGGCACCGATGAGATCATTCAACCGCAAGGGCGGCCTCGTTCAAATCCAGAGCCGGCGCGGGCGCGTCGGCCGGCGCAGGTTGCGCGCCGAGATTGGCGGGAATGAGCGGCGATTTCGGCTTTTTGGAGGCGCCGGAATCGTAATCGGCGACCATCGCGACCAAGGGATTCTGCGCCTCGGGCGCTTCGTCGGGAATCGGCATCATCCCCATCAAGGGCGCCATGCGCTTGACGATGGCGCCGACGGCGGGCGCCGCCACCCAACCGCCCGTCGCATAGCCATGGCTATGCGCATTGGGCTTAGGCTCGTCGACCATGATGAGGACGACATAACGCGGCTGGTTCATCGGGAAGGCGGCGATGAAGGAAGCGAGGCGCGCATTCTCGCGATAGCGCCCACCCTGCTGCTTGTCGGCGGTGCCGGTCTTGCCGCCGACCAGATAGCCGGGCGCATTGGCGTTCTTGCCGGTGCCGACCTGAACGACGAGACGCATCAACTGACGCATCTGCGCCGAGGTCTGCGCGCTGATCGCGGGTTGGCCTTCGGGCACTTCGCTCGGCGCGCGTTTCAACAGGGTCGCCGCGCGCAGGGAGCCGCCATTGACGACGCAGGCGACGGCGCTCACCAACTGGATCGGCGAGACCGAAATGCCGTGACCATAGGCGATGGTCATGGTGTTGATGCGTTTCCAGGATTTTTGATTGGGATAATGCGGCGCGCCGATTTCCGGCAATTCCAGCGGCGATTTGTCGAGCAAGCCGAAGCGCGCGAGATAGGCTTGCTGGATTTCGGCGCCGAAATCGTCGGCCATCTTGGCCGAACCGATATTCGAGGAATAGGTAAAGATTTCCGGCACCGACAGGAAGCGATGCTTGCCCTTGAAATCGTCGATCGAGAAACGGCCGATCTTGATCGGGTTGGTCGCGTCGTAGCCGCTGCCCAGCGTGACGGTGCCGGTATCGAGGCCGATCGCCGTGTTGAAGATTTTGAAGGTCGAGCCCATCTCGAAAACGCCGAGCGTCGCGCGATTGAACCTGGCATCGGCGATGGCCGTGCCGGGCTGAGCGGGATCGAAATCGGGCAGCGAGACCATGGCCAGGACCTCGCCGGTATTGACGTCGAGCACCATGCCGGCGCCGCCGATGCCGGTGAAATCGGCGATCGCGCGCGACAATTCCTCATGCACGATGTGCTGGATGCGGATGTCGATCGACAAAGCGAGCGGCCGATCGCTGCCGAGCAATACGTCATCGAACGAACGCTCGACCCCGGCCAAGCCGCGCGCATCGACATCGGCGAAGCCGACGACATGGGCGGTCAGATTGCCTTGCGGATAGACGCGTTTGGTTTCGTATTGGAAATAAAGCCCGGGAATGCCGAGATTGTTGATCTCGCGCTGCTGGCGGGGCGTCAGATTGCGCTTCAGCCAGACGAAACTCTTATCGATGCCGAGCTTGGCCGTGAGCGCCGCCGTCGAAAGATCGGGCAAGACGGCATTGACGGCGGCGGCGACGCTGGCGGGGTCGTGGATCTGCTGCGGATTGGCGAAGAGCGAGGCCATGGTGAGCGAGGTCGCCAGCACGACGCCGTTGCGATCGACGATATCGGCGCGCTCGACGCTGCCGGCGGCGGCGATGCGCGGGCCGGCGGCCTCGGCATCGCCCGGCAGCAAAGTCACGATCGCGAGACGCGCGGCGATGACGAGAAAGATCACGGCGAAGAGACCGAGACCGAGCAGCAAGCGGACATGGCTGATATCGAGAACGCGCTGCATCTGGCCGACGGGTTCGGGCGCGAAGGCCAGGGGATTGATGACGGGTTGGGGCCGCTGCGCCTTGAAGTCGAGGCGCTGACCCGCGCCTTGGCGGCGATGGCGGCGGATCATGGCGTCACCGCCGGATCGGCCGATTGGCTTTTCTGCATGTCGGCGAGAATGGCATCGATCGTCGCATCGCCCTCGGCGGCCAAGGCGGCGCCGATATCGCCGGATGCGTTCGGCGCGGCGTCGGCCAAGGGACCGCTCAATTCGGGTCGATCGAGTCCGGGTTCCGCCAGATTGGGCGCGCTCAGGCGCGGCGGCAGTCGATCGAAGCTCGTAATCTGCCCGGCCATGGCCGGCGCGAGGTCGAGATGGCGGCGCGCGAGATCGGCAAGACGCAAGGGATCGTTGAGATAACTCCAATCGGCGCGCAGCACGCGGATCGCATCGCGATTGGCGGCGATTTGGCGCGTGAGGGATTTAAGCTCCGCCTCGCGATCGCGGACGGCGTATTTGATCTGGAAAAGACCGATGCCGAGCAAAGCGATCACGACCAGCCAGACGATGACGCTGATGCGGATCATGCGGCCATCTCCCAGGCGGGCGCGGCCGTCCGTTCGGCGGCGCGCAGCCGCGCCGAACGCGCGCGGGGATTGGCGGCGATTTCGGCGGCGCCGGGGGCAATAGCGTCGCCGGCGATCAGACGGAAACTCGGCGCCGGCATCGCCGCCTCGGCGGGCGAGGGCGGCAAATGCCTGGAGCCGCGCGGCAAGCGACCGCAACGGGTTTTGAGGAAGCGCTTGACGCGGCCGTCTTCGAGCGAATGGAAGGCGACGGCGACAAGACGCCCGCCCGGCGCTAAGATTTTTTCTGCCGCGCAAAGGCCGCGATCGATTTCGCCCAATTCGTCGTTGACCGCAATGCGCAGCGCCTGAAACGTGCGGGTCGCGGGGTCGATGCGCTGCGCCGCCGCCTTACCGCCCAAGGCCCGACGCACGATATCGGCCAAGCGCTGCGTGGTTTCGATCGGCGCCTCGGTCCGCGCGGCGATAATCGCCTTGGCGATGCGGCGCGCGCGCTTTTCCTCGCCGTAAGTCAGGAGGAGATCGGCAAGCTCCGCCTCGGGCAGCCGGTTGACGAGATCGGCGGCGCTCGTCCCCTGCCGCTCCATACGCATATCGAGCGGACCGGGGTTGCGGAAAGAGAAGCCGCGCTCGGCGCGATCCAATTGCATCGACGAAACGCCGAGATCGAGCACGATGCCGTCGATCGCGGCGACGCCCCGCGCCGCCAGAAGATCGGCCATGTCGCCGAAGCGACCTTCGATGAGGGCGAGGCGTCCGGCGAAACGGTCGAGCCAGCTTCGCCCGGCGGCGATCGCCTCGGGATCGCGATCGATCGCCCAGACGCGGCAAGCCGCGGCGGCGAGCAAGGCCAAGGTATAGCCGCCGGCGCCGAACGTGCCGTCGACATAGACGGCGCCGTCGCGCGGCGCGAGGGCGTTCAGCACTTCGCCGAGGAGAACCGGGCGGTGCTGCGGGTTATCGAGCGCGGCCGACATCAGCGGCTCCGCGCAGGATCGCCGCCGCTTTCGCTGCCGGCTTTGAGGATGCGCCGTTCGGCCAGAGCGCGACGGCGCGCTTCCGCGCGATAGGCCGCGAAATTTCGCGGCGCCCAAATTTCGAAGACCTCGCCGCGACCGACGAAGGCCGCTTCGCCGTCGAGCGCGGCATGGCGGATCAATTCCTCGGGCAGCATGACGCGCCCCTCGCCGTCGAAGCTTAATTGCTTGGCATCGGCGAAGAGCGTCGCCGAAAGATCGTCATGCGCATCTGAGAAAAGATCGATGCGGCCCATTTGATCGGACAAGGATTGCAGCCAGTCGATGCCGGCGCATTGGAGGGCCGCGTATTTGAAGGCCGGCAAGGCGACGATGCCGTGAAAAGCCTGACGCCCCAAGGTCGCGCGGAAAGGAGCCGGGACCGAAACGCGGCCTTTCTTATCGATCCGGTTGACGAAGGTGTCGATGAACAACGCCACGCGGCTTCTCCCGACGAGGATCGCGGGCAGCGAACCCAATCTGCCCCGCCCCTAAATCTTCCAGCGTCAATGGGATATCATGGGATAATATGGGAGTCAATGGGATTACGGCCTAAATCTATGGAAAATTTCGGTATTTTCGGCATGGCGGGTTTGGCGCGCTAGACGAGCGGCAATCGCACCAAGGGCTTAAGCAAGGAAGTTCGGGCGAAAACTCATCGCGCGGGACGAAGCGATTGCGGCATATTCTTTTTATATTCATTTTTTGTTCTTAATATATTCATGATTCAATGGATCGCGGATGGGAAAAGCGCCAGACGGTCTATAAGCCGGGTTCTGTCCGCAGGGGGACATGGGCGATCCGAGCAAGCTCATCTTTCCCAGGCCCTAATCCCTCGCGGGATGACCATTCCTCTGGGACGCGCATCGCTGCGCGCCTCGCGCGACCTACCCGAGAGCCGGCGCGGAAGCCGCCGGCGCCAACCCGAAGGCGGCGCCTGCTCTCCTATACGGTCTTGCTCCCGGCGGGGTTTGCCCTGCCCGTCGCGTTGCCGCGGCGGCGGTGCGCTCTTACCGCACCTTTTCACCCTTACCTTTCGGGCGATCGCTCGCCGGAAAGGCGGTTCGGTCTCTGTGGCACTGTCCCTAGGCTTGCGCCCGCCGGGCGTTACCCGGCGCCGTTCTTCCGTGGAGCCCGGACTTTCCTCGCCGCCCCGAAGGGAGCGCGGTCATCCGACCGTCTGGCCGGATCGACATAGGTCAGGGGAGAAGCGCGGTCAAGCCGCGCAATCGCGCGGCGATATCGCCATCGCCGGCGGCGCTCAACCGCCAGGGCCGGAAATGCCGACAGAAAGCCATGAGGATCGCATCGAGCGGCGCCGCCGCATCGTAACCGAAGCGGGCGAGCGCCTCTCGACCGCGCGCCTCGTCCCAATCGGCACCCGCGATCGGTTCCGGCCAAAGACCGATCCCCTCCCCCGCCAGCCAGCGCCAATCGAATAATTCGCCGGGATCCTGCTTGCGCATCGGCGCGACATCGCTATGGCCGAGAACGCGCCAAGGCGGGATGGGATGGCGCGCGAGGATATCCCGCGCGAGATCGCGCAAGGCCAGCATCTGCGCCCTCGGAAAGGCGCGATAGCCGAATTCGTGTCCCGGATTGGCGAGTTCGATGCCGATCGATCGCGCATTGATGTCGCGCTCGCTTGCCCAGAAGGCGCGGCCCGCATGCCAGGCGCGATCCGCCTCGGCAACGAGCGCGACGACGTCGCCCGCCTCGTCGATCAAATAATGCGCGCTGACCTTGGCTTCGCCATCGGTCAGGCGATCTTCGGCCGCCGCCGCCGAGACCATGCCGGTATAATGCAGCAGCAGAATGTCGATCGGCGCGCCGCCGCGATCGTCGAAATTCGGCGAGGGACGATGCCGGATCGTCATGGCTTTCAGATGCCGGCCTTGGTTGCCGGCGCCGCCAGGGCCGGACGGCGCAGGATGAGAACGCCAACCCCGCCGATGGTGAGCGCCGCGCCCGCCAGGATCAGGGGCGTCACCGTCTCGGCCCGCAGGAAATGCCCGGCGGCGACGCCGATCACCGGCAAAAGCAGCGTGAAGGGCATGACCTGATTGACGGGATAGCGGCGCATCATGTCGTACCAAACCCAATAGGTCAGAATGGCGACGACGATCGATTGATAAAAAAGGGCGAACCAGCCTTCGCCGCCGAGCGAGAGCAATTCCGGCCAGCGATTGCCCTCGACCAGATAGGAAATCAGGATCAATTGCGGCGCCGCCAGAATGGCGATCCAGCCATTGAGGGTGACGGCGTGGATTTCGCCCTCCGGCGCGGCGCTTAGCGCCTTGACCTGGATATTGGCGACGGCCCAAGCAAGCGCGGCGCCGATCACGGCGAGCAGCGGCAGATATTGCCCGGAAAAGCGCGGCTCGCCCGCGATCAGCAGAATGCCGGCGAAGGCGACGGCCATGCCGAGCAGACGGCGCCAGCCGAGTTTTTCCCCGAAGACGAAGGCGGCGAGGATGGCGGCGAAGGGCACTTGCAATTGCACCGCGATCGACGCGACCGAGGCGTCGAGATAGCGCATGCCGGCGAAGATTAGCGTGAAATGCATGACGCCCATGGTGAAGGAAAGCGGCAAAAGACGGCGCAGATGCCGTCGCTTAGGCAAGCCGACGAAGGGCAGCAGCAGAACGGCGACCAAGGAAAAGCGCAAGGCGACGAAGAACAGCGGCGAGAGATGATCGAGCCCCATCTTCACGACCACGAAATTGACGCCCCAGATCAACTGGCTGGCGATCATGAGGCTAAGATGCCAGGGTTTCACGATCCGCCCCGCCCCGGCGTTTCGGTCGCGAGTGCCGCGGCCAGAGGTTCCGTCGCATGGCGCCGCCGCTCGAAAATCAGCAAGGCAAGACCGCCGAGCACGATACCGGCGCCGAGGAAAAGCCGGAAATCCCAGGCTTCGCCCAGCAGCAGAACCGCCGCCAGCGCGCCGAAAACGGGTTCCAGTAGAGTGAACGGCATGACGCGATTGACCGGATAATTATGCAGCATCGCATACCAGATACCGTAACAAAGCGCCGTCACGATCAAGACCTGATAGAAGAGACTGATCCAGCCGCCGAGACTGGCCTCGGCGAGAGCGGTCATCTGCCCCTCTTCCAGAAGGAAGGAAAGGCCGAGCAGGATCGGCCCCGCGAGAAGCGCGATCCAGGCATTCAGCCGCCAGCCGTTCATGCGCGCGCCATGCGTTTCGGCCAATCGTTTGATCAGGCGATTGACGAGCGTCCAGGAACAGGCGGCGCCGAGAATGAGCAAAGCGGCGATTGCGCCGCCCGCGAATTGCGGGCGACCGACCAGGAAGATTATGCCGAGAAAAGCGAGCGCGACGCCCAGCCAATGCCGGAAGACGAATTTAAGTTCGCCCAGAAAGAGGCCAAGCAGCAAGGAAAGCGGGACTTGAATCTGAATGAGCAGGGCCGTCGTCGCCGCATCGGCGAGGGTAAGGCCGATGAAGAGCGTGGCGAAGTGAAAGAGACCGAGAACAACGCTCGCGGGAATGAGCGCCGCCCATTCGCGCCCCTTCGGCCAGCCGACGAAGGGGATGAGCAGCAGCGATACGGCCAATAAGCGGAGGGCGATGAAGAACAAAGGCGGCCAGCTTCCAAGCCCGAGCTTGATGACCGCAAAATTGGCGCCCCAGAACATCTGCGAGGCGACCAGCAGAAGGATATGCTGCGGCTTCATGACCGCGTCTTCCCCGATTCGCGCCCGACCGGCCGGGCTTGCCGTTCTTAAGCGCTTTCCCGATCCGACGAAAGCGCATCCCACGCGATAGCGCTATGCAAAAATCGGAAGTCAGAGGGCAGAGGGCAGATGTCAGAAGTCAGAAATGAGAGGACAGAAGTCGGAGGACGGATGGCAGAATCCGATATTATCTCCGTCATGGCACGGCTCGGGCCCGTGCCATCCACGACCCCAGCCGAGCGAAAGCTCGGCAAAGCGGTGCTTAGGGATGGAAACTCGTGGATGCCGGCCTTCGCCGGCATGACGAGTTTGGGAATGGCAGGCGAGATAGAGGATCGCTTGTTTATTCGCCTTCCGATTCCGCCCTCACCCGGCGCTTGCGCGCCGGCCTCTCCCAGAGGGAGAGGCGAAGTATCTGTCATCTGTCATCTGTCATCTGTCATCTGACTTCTGATCACTGTACCGCCTCGCCATGGAGCGCGAGGTCGAGGCCGTCGCGCTCGACTTCGGGGGCTACGCGCAGCTTCAGGATACGATTGACGATCAGAAACAGAATTGCGCTGGCAAGACCGACATAAGCGATGGTTGCGCCGATGCCGACGAGCTGGATCCAAACCTGCTCGGCCCGACCGTCGATCAATCCGACCGGCGCATCGCCGCCCTTGACCGCTTGGGTCGCGAAGACCCCCGTCAACAGCGCACCCAGAATGCCGCCAATGCCGTGAATGCCGAAGGCGTCGAGCGCGTCGTCATAGCCAAGGCGGTTCTTGAGCGTGCTGCTGGCGAAGAAACAGGCCGCGCCGGCGAGAAGACCGATGATCAAGGCGGCGCGGGCATCGACGAAGCCGGCCGCCGGCGTGATGGCGACGAGGCCGGCGATCGCGCCGGAAATGATGCCGAGGACCGAGGCATGGCGGCGAAGCGCCCATTCGACGGCAAGCCAAGCCATGGCCCCCGCCGCCGCCGCGATTTGGGTCACCAGCATGGCCATGGCGGCGCCCGTGCCGGCGGTCAGCGCGGAACCCGCATTGAAGCCGAACCAGCCGACCCAAAGCAGCCCCGCCCCCGTCACCGAATAAACGAGATTATGCGGCATGAAGGCGACCCGCCCGAAGCCGCGCCGAGGCCCCAAAAGCAGAACGAAGACCAATCCGGTGACGCCGCTTGCGATATGGACGACGGTCCCGCCGGCAAAATCGAGAACGCCCCAATTGAACATCCAACCCTGCGGCGCCCAAACCATATGCGCGAGGGGCGCATAGACGAGAAGCGACCAGAGACCGAGCAGGACCAGCATCGGACCGAAGCGCATCCGGTCGGCGAAGGCGCCGGTCACCAAGGCCGGCGTGATGATGGCGAAGGTCATCTGAAAGAAGAGAAAGACGGATTCGGGGATCGTGCCGGCCATCGCCGTCGCCGACAAATTGGAAAGGAACAGGCTTTTCGCGAAATCGCCGACAAAACTCCCGCCCTCGCTGAAGGCCAGGGAATAGCCGGCCAGGACCCAGAGCAAGGTGACGAGGCAAGCGACCGCGAAACTTTGCATGATGATGCTAAGGGTATTGGTCTTGCGCACCATGCCGCCGTAAAAGAGCGCCAGACCCGGCACGGTCATCATCAGAACGAGCAGCGTCGCGCTCATCATCCAAGCGGTATCGGCCTTGTCGAGCCCATCCTGAGCGAAAGCCGATTGTCGAGTCAGAAGGATAAGGCCGAGACCGAGGCCGCTTCGGGCCGGAACCCGAGAGAAGCGGCGGAGCGCCGCGAAGACCCGGTTTCCGATCGATTCCCGTCTTGTCGCATCCATGCCGCATCTCCCTCATCCGCGCGAATTACGAACCCGACCGATAGGCGGGGGATCCGCGGACGGCCGATGTTTCAGGACGGATATATGCAAACTTCGTGCCAAAAACGATGGCGGCCGAAGGCGCTCGGAATCCCGCATTGCGGAAGCAGCGATGGATGATCGATCGATCGCGCAGCGCCTGACAACACGCGCCTTCTGCTCAAGAGCCGGGCAGACGATTTCCAATCTGCTCAAGGAAAGGTCAGAACCATGCGCGGCACCAGAAGAACCGAAAGCGCCGCCCGATTTCGGTCGGGCGGCGTTGACGGGAGGGAGAGAAATCGGAGACCCCGCTCCTCCCCAATCGATCGGAGAGAAGCGGGCGATTGCGCGGCGCGCGGATACGTTCGGCGCCGGCTTAGCCTTCGGCCGCTTCGCCGCCGGCCTTGTCGCCCGACTTATCCATGAGCGCGCCGGAGAGACGCGCGGCATTCTCGCGAATCTTCTGTTCGAGTTCGGCGGCGATGGCCTTATTCTCGCGCATGAATTGCTTGGCGTTCTCGCGTCCTTGACCGATGCGCTGGCCGTTATAGGAGAACCAGGCGCCGGATTTTTCGATCATTCCCGCCGATTGGCCGAGATCGACGAGTTCGCCGGTCTTGGAGATGCCTTCGCCATACATGATGTCGAATTCGACGACGCGGAAGGGCGGCGCGAGCTTGTTCTTCACCACCTTCACCCGCGTCTGATTGCCGGTGACGGTTTCCTTATCCTTGATCGAGCCGATGCGGCGGATGTCGAGCCGAACCGAGGCGTAGAATTTCAGGGCGTTGCCGCCCGTCGTCGTTTCCGGATTGCCGAACATGACGCCGATCTTCATGCGGATCTGGTTGATGAAGATCACCAGCG